>JABHEG010000276.1 GCA_018676675.1 Lentisphaerota bacterium | reverse complement strand
CAGGATTGCTGGGCTGACGATGGTGTCGCTGGTCCCGGCGGGGCGATCTACTCCGATGAGGGCGGCTCGATTTTCTTCTGCAACATTTACAGCAGCACGGCCACCCAAGGTGGCGGCGTGTATCTGGAGGATGGTGGGACGCTCCGAAACTGTCTCTTTGAGGCAAACGTGGCCACCTCTGCTGGAGGCGGCGTCTACATGCTCGACCAGGGACTGATCGAGAGCTGCACGATCGTGGGTAACTCGGGCGTTTACTACACGACGACCTATGGCGGCGGCGTGTACCTGGCTGGCGCAGGGATGGTCCTTAACTCGATCATCTACTACAATGAGGCCGTCGTCGGTGAGAACTACGTCCATGCCGGGGCACCAACCTACTCTTACAGCTGCACCACACCGGCCGTTGCCGGAGCAACGAATGTCAGCGAGGAACCGTATTTCCGGGCTGCCGGCGACTATACGCTCGAGTACTGGGATGTGTCGCTCCACCTGTCACCGTGTCTGGACGTCGGCTCCAACCAGGGCTGGATGACGGGCGAGATCGACCTGCTGGGCGAAGATCGCATCATCAATGGAACGGTGGACATGGGGGCCCTCGAATGTACGTACGAGGATCAGCCCGGGGCGTTCGAGGAGCCGGATTTCGTGGTTCGTCGGATCATCCTGGATCCGCGGCGTCCCGCCCCGGGCAGCACGTTCACCGCCTACGTTCAGGTCAAGAACATGGGGCGCAAGCCATTGGCTCCCGGCTGGATCGGGGTCCAGACGGGCTCCGGGGGTGGGGTCAGTGAGGGTTGGTTCCGGTTGAGGACGTTGCAGGTTGGTGAGAGCCAGACTGCCACTTTTCCGCAGCTGACAGCCGGGGCGCACCCGGAACGCGTGACCATCTTTCTGGACACCGGGGATGAGACCGAGGAAGAGAGCGAACTGAACAACACGTTCAGTGTTCCCTATCCCCGGTAGAGAGCGTGACGTTCCCAGCTACTTTGGGCGCAGGGGGAGAATGTGCCGAGCTGGAACTCGGCGTTCCCAGGCGGGCCAACTAGCTGGCACCAAACGTCTTCTCACTAAGCGTTTATCACCGACTCAGTTCCGCGACAAAGGCGTCGTAGTCGGTGCTTGTGTTGAGGTTGTGCAGCTGCAGACTGGGCGGGAGTGGCACTTGCCGGGCCCGGCAGTGGTCGCACAGTGCCGAGGCTCGCCTGACGCCTCGGGCCAGGAGGCCATTGGCGATGGGCAACGCCGTGTCGCGGTATACCGCAAACAGCGGCTCCAGGTAGCCATCAGCGGTTCGGGGAACGACGCAATCGTAGTCGTCCGATTCGGAGAGCATGGTGGCGATGAATGGATGGTCAATGACCGGGATGTCACAGGCCACGACGAGGTTATGCCGACATCCGGAGGCTGTGATCGCGGAAGCGATGCCCATGAGGGGGCCACGGTCGGGGACGCGGTCCGGAACGATCTGACAGTCGAGGAAGGGGTAGCGGTCGGGGTCGTTGGCACTGACAATGACCCGGGGCAACACCAAACGAAGCTGTTCCAGAATGTGCTGGAGGAGCGGGATGCCGTTCACCGGGAGCAGCGCCTTGTCACTCCCCATGCGCCCGCTCCTTCCCCCCGCCAGGACGATTGCTGCGGTGTCTTTCGCGTGTTTCATAGGGCCCATTCAGAGGACGTCACTCGGGCGTCTCTGTCGGAGAGGGCGCCTTGGAGACAGTGCAGCGCAGGTATTCGCCCTTGAGCGGCCAGCCGCCGGAGAGCGGGTCGCACATGTCTGGATCATCGTCCGTCGTGACGTTGATATTGGACTGCCACAGCCCGTGTAGACAGGGAGCGGCGCCGTCCTGCTCGGGGAACCACCATGCATGTTGGGTGACGACGCATTTCGGGTCGAAAGCCGTGCTCAATCGGGCCCGTTGACGGACACGTCCACGAGGGCTCTCGATCCATACCCAGTCTCCGTCGTTGATGCCTTTGCGCCGCGCCAGATCGACATGCAGCTCGACGATCGGGTCGCGCTGCTGCCGACGGAATCCTTCGACGTGTCGGAACTCACTGTGATGATAGGGCATTACCCGGACCCCGGAGATGTTGAGGAGGGGGTACTTCCGCGACACCTCGGCGGGGATATCCGGCTCCACATAGTTGGGGAGAGGGTCGTACCCCAGATCTTCCAGGATCGAGGACCACAGCTCGATCTTTCCGCTCGGCGTTCCAAGACCCCCTTTGGCTGCACAATGGCCGGGAGTCGGCGGATGCACCACCCAGCGACGTTTCTCTATGAATTCCTCGAAGCTGTCGTATCCGCACTCGTCGAGAATCTCCTGGATTCGGTATTCCCACAGGTCCTCGAATGTCTCCCAAGGCCAGTGGTCGGCCTGTCCGAGGCGCAGGCCGAGGGCGCGCCAGAAGTCATAGTCGTTGAGCCGTTCGTAGCGTCCCGGCACAACGGCTGGGACGGCGGCTTCTCCGAGTTGCACCAGAGGGTATCCCCCGACGCTGGCGAAGTTGCCCATGTCCGGGCGTTCCATCCAGCAGGCTGCCGGCAGGACATAGTCCGAGATTTGCGCCGTCGGCGTCCATGTAATGTCGAAAGTCACCAGCAGGTCGGTCGCCATCAGGGCGTCATGGACAAGGTGCGTGTTCGCATAGGAGAGCAGTGGATTGCTGCATGACACCAATGCTGCTTTGATCGGATAGGGCTTTCCGGTCAGCATCGCCCGGAAGACGGTCGGGGCATGGGCACAAGAGTGCAGATTGACGGCTGCCGAATGTCGTTCACCCCACTTCCGTCGCATGTTCTTCTCGATCAGCTCCCAGCCCGGGTAACCAAGGAACCGGAATCGGTCACTTCCGAGCTGTTTGGCCCGTTGTTCCGCGGTCAGGAGTTCGTTGGCCTCCAGGACAACGTCCGGAAGGAACCCGGGGCAGGGGCTGCTGATCAGGTCACCTCCCGGCACATCGACTGTCCCGCAGATCGCCCGGAGCAGATTGATGGCTCGCACCGCCTGTATGCCGTTGGGGGCCGAATGCTCGGTGGCGACCCCGATCACGGTTGTGGAGGGTTGGTTTGCCGCGAAGAAACGGGCGACCTCCCGAAGACGGGTGGGACTCAGACCGATTCTCTCGCTGACGGCTTCGGGCGTGAATTGCAGCAGACGTGAGCGTAGCTGCTCAAAACCCACTGTATGCGACTCGATGAACGCCTTGTCGTACAGATCTTCCTCAACGATGACCTGCATCATGGTCATCGCCAGGAGCAGGTCTGATCCGGGCCGGAGCTGCACCCAGCAATCTGCCTGTCGGGCCGGCTCTGAACAGCGCGGGTCCACGACCATGGTACGCATGCCGGCAGCTTTTGCCTTCAGAAAGCTGTTCCAACTCGAGCGTCCACCTTCGTGGGCGTTGCGGCCCCACTGCACGTTCAGCTTGGTCGTCCCAGGCCGGACATCAGGAACAAGGTGGCCCCCAAAGGTGGCGAACCAGACCATCGCCCGCGGCGCGTAGCAGATGCTGATCACGCCGAACCTATTCGGGCTCCCGAACAGGTTCATGAATCGTGTCTTCGCGAACTCTGCGGCGCCACGACCTGTTCCGGAACTTGTCGCCACCGCCTCGGGACCGTATTCCTCCCGGATGGCGGCCAGCTTGGCAGAGATCTCGTTCAGCGCTTGATCCCAACTGATCTGTTCCCATTGGTCAGCGCCGCGTGGCCCACGGCGTTTCATCGGGAAGCTCAGGCGGAACGGGTGCTCTTGGTACTCTTTTGCCAGTGTCGGGCGAACACAGAAGGTGCCCGGGCCCACCGGCGCATCTGTATCAACCACGACACGCTGCACCTGATCGTTCTCGACGTGCACCTTCATGGCGCAGCCTTTGCTGGTGCAGAAATAACAGCTGGCGTGTTTGACGTCCACCTTGGGCTGACCTCATGGGTAGAGATTAGGGAGGCCACGGGCTTGCCATGTGCGGCCTTGCAGTCGAAGACCTGCCTACGGGACGGGGCCGCTGCCTTCCCGTTTGCAGATTGAGCAGGAATGCTTGTCGTGTTTTCGCGGAGGGGCTATGCCTTGGCCAGGGCAGTCATCTGCTCCAGGACTGGGATGCCGACATCCGGCGTTTCGTTCTGCCAGACCACCCAGTCTTTGAGTTTTGCATAGGCTCGGCCGTCTGCCAGGGCTTCCCTGGCCATGTTGAATCCGTCCTGGAGGTTCTCCGCGTCGCCGGTGACGTACATGAGAGGCGCTGCATTCATGCAGACGATGTCCCGGCGCGGACCCTCATCCAGGCCGAGCAGTACACGCAGTAGGGCAATGGCATCATGCTGCACGTCCCGGGTCGAGGCGATCTGGTCGTAGGTCGTGCGTGACAGACCAAAGTCTTCGGGGGTAATGGTGTAGGTCTCGATGTTACCTGATGCGTCCAGTTCGGCGACCTCGGTTGGGCCGAGGAGTGAGATTTCGTCCATACCCTTGTCGCTGCTATCGTCCAGACCATGCATAACGAATGCCCGTTCGAAGCCGAGCTCTCGCAGTGTTTTGACCTCGATGTCGATGAAGGCGGGGCTGGGGACGCCCATCACTTTGAAGGTCGGCTTGGTTGGGTTGAGCAGTGGTCCGACCAGATTGATTGCCGAGCCAAAACGGATCTGGGACAAGACTCGTGCCAAGGTCTTGGGGTGGACGGTCGGGAGGAACGCATTCCAGGCGCAGATGCCGGCATTCTCAATGCTCTTCTTGGGCAATTCCGGGGCGGACTCAACGTTCACACCGAGGGCTTCCACCACATCGATTGCCCCGCAATTGGAGGATATGGCGCGTGCTGCGTGCCGAACGACGTACAGGCCCAGTGCGGCTGCGACGATTGCCGCGCCCGTGCTGATGTTGAATGTCTTCAGGGTGTCCGCGCCCGTACCGCAGTTATCAATCAGCGGTTTTGGGGTGTTGACGGTGACCTTGAGCGTATCGTGCTCGTAGAGGGCTTCAAAAGTCCCCGCCACCTCTTCCGGCGTTTCCGGCTTCGATTTGAGGGCCCCGATGAATGCTCCCTGTTGCAGGTCGGACTGTTCCTCTTCACAGACCTGGCGCCAGCACTCACATGCCTCTTCACGAGTAATGTCTTCACCACGCGTCAGTCGCGCCACAATCGCGCCAAACTCCCGCCAGCGTGTTTCCTGATCGATCATGTCATTGTCTCCCTTTGCATACAGGTCTGTTTCACTACCGTCGGTTCATCGTTTTGATGTCAGCACACGGCCTTTGGGGCGCGCTGCGTAGGGTCACGGCCCATGCCTCAGTTTTTCACGTGGTTGGTATGTCACATAGAGGTAATCGCCGACCACCTCTGAATCAGTCAACGCGAACGTCGGGACCGCTCCTCCTGGCCAAAATGCTCCTCGCTGAACCGGTGTCACTGACTCAGCTCCGCCGATGACGAACGGACAGATGATGAGCTGCAGTTCGTCGTAGAGTTGATCCGCGATCATCGATCGGTGGACCATTCCCCCGCCCTCGACTATGAGCCGCTTGATCCCGAAATCCTCTCTGAGTGTCGCCATGAGGAGTGTGAGGTCGACAAAACGGCCGTTGTCGCCGGCAACAACAATGTCAGCTCCGCGTTGACGCAGTTCAGCAACTCGATCAGCGGGGGCCTGTTCTGTCACTGCCACAACCGTCGGTGTGTTGCTGCAGTCCAGGATGCGTGCAGAGGGAGGCATTTCCGCAAGACCGTCGAGCACAACTCGGGTAGGGTTGGTTCCGGCACCGGCTCTCAGGGTGAGTCTCGAGTCGTCCAGCAGGATGCAGTTGAGCCCGACCATGATTCCGTCGACACCGGCGCGCTGGGCATTGTGGAGTTCCATGATCTCCGGGGCGATCAGCTCGGGGCCTATGGGATTCGTTTGGCCCGGTTGTCGACGAGGCGAGATCTTGCCGTCAAGGCTAACAGCAACGAGCATGATGGTGTAAGGGCGACTCACGCTGCGCTGCCTCCTGATTGGGCTCCGCGAACGGCGGCGACAAAGGCGTTCATGAGGCAGGCGTCCTTGACCCCCGCCCGTTCCTCGATACCGCTGATCACGTCCACCGCGAACGGGCGAACCTGTTCCACGGCGTCACCGACGTTTGCCGGATTGAGGCCACCTGCCAGGATGAAGGGGATGGCGAGAGTTTCCGCCACACGCAGGACGAGGTCCCGGTCCAGTGGAACTCCGGTGCCTGCCGGCCGTGTGGACGTCTTTGAGTCAATCACCAATGCTGCTATCCCGGCCGTGGCCAGGGCGGAAGCCGCTCCGACGGGATCCGGGTCGCTGAACTGCGCCAGCCCTGTGTCGATGTCGATTCGTAGTGCTTTGATCACCTTTATCCCATCCGGGACCAAAGCTGCGCACACTTCACGCACTTCGTCGACCGTTTCGTCCCCGTGCAACTGAAGGACATCCGGGCGCACATGTCGGGCGATGGCCACCATGTTGGCCACACTTCCCCCGACAACGGCCGTGGTCGTGACGAACGGTGGGGCCTGTGCGATCAGGTGGCGAGACACGTCCTGGTCCAGATTCCACGGCACTGGGATTGGGTACTCGGTGACAAAGCCCAAGGCGTCCGCACCGGCCCCAACAGCCATGGCCACGTCACTTGGGTTCATGAGTCCACAGATCTTTACCCGGGTCATGAGGATGTTTCTCCCGGGTGGGGCTGGCCGGTCGCGCCCACAAGTTCTCGGATTCGGGCGCTGGGGTCGGGGGCCTGCAGCAATGCGGTTCCGACGAGAACGGCGTCTGCTCCCGCTCCCAGAGCCCGGGCAACGTCTGCGGGGGCAAGCAGGGAGCTTTCTGAGATGGTGAGGATTCCGGGCGGCACGAGTGGGGCCAGACCTTCGGTCACAGCCACATCGCCGTCGTCGGTCTCCAGCTGCAGCAGATCCCGGTTGTTAATGCCGACAATGGCTGGTTTGAGAGCCAGGGCACGCTTCAGCTCTTCCTGAGTGTGGATCTCGACCACTGCGTCGATGCCCAGGGCGCACACGCGCTCGTACAGCTTGGTCGTCAGATCAGGCGAGAGGGTACAGAGGGTCAGCAGAACGGCACGTGCTCCGGCCGAGACTGACTCGTTGACCTGATCTGGGTGGCTGAAAAAGTCTTTCCTGAGAATTGGCAAATCCACCGCATCGGCGACCTCACGGAGTACGGCCAGATTTCCTCCGAAGTGTTCCTGTGCCGTCACGACGGAGAGCGCGCACGCGCCAGCCGACTCAAGCGTTCGCGCCAGGTCCGCCGGTGCGCGCCCTCTGAGTAACGAGCCGTCACGCGGCGAGACGGGTTTTATGTCGGCAATAACCGGCAGACACCCATGCGTTCGAGCGTTGCGAATGGCTTCAGCAAAAGACGAAGACACAGTTACTCACCATCCCCAATGAACTCGCCCCAGACGCGTTCCATGTTCTGCTTGCAGTAGCATCGAAACGCCATGTTTGTGCGTGTGCTGGTGATGCCGTCAATGGCGGCAATTCCCTCGGTAACGGTTGTTGCCAGGTCGTCGTATTCCTTGACTCGAACCATGGCCATGATGTCGAACTCTCCTGAGATGGAGTAGACTTCGGCGATGCCGGGGCAGGCAACAAGTTCCTCGGCGACGGTGTGTACCTTCCCTACCTCACAGCTCAGCGTCACGATCGCGGTGATCATAGTCCCTGTCCTCCTGGGGTTGACGTTACTCTCCATGACGGTCGATTTGGAATTTAGCAGTGGAAACCGAACATGCATACCCACGGTGGTGCACTGTCGTTGCTCGCCGGATAGGACCCGCTCGAGCTGAGCCGGGCACATCGTGAACGCCCCTCTCGCGTTGATCAGGGCTCTGACGGACAGCCGCTTCGCTGAATCGCGGGGAGGATCAGGGCGGGGTATATTCTCTTTTTGACTCGAGATACTCCGTCCTCGGAGATATGCATCCATGTTTGCATCCTCTATTTGGGAGAAAATGATGAACCCAACACCTTCTTTGCCATGGCCGAGCCTTCCTGCGATGGCTTCACGCGTGCTCGTTCTGGGGCTTGCGGTGTTCGCATTGGTGAGTGTGGCTCAACCTGTTTCGCGCGACGGGCTTCTCGCGTCGTGGTCGTTCGACGAGTTTGACGATGAGGAACTCACGACTCCAGATGGCTCTGAGTGCGGCAATGTCATGAAAGTGAACAACATCGAGGTGGTGAAAGGCGTTTCCGGGGCGGCGATGAGTTTCGACCTCAGAGGTGGTTGGGGGATGTCGACGGACATGTTCCCGGTGGATGAGGGCCTAACCGTCGAGGTGTGGTTTCGCCCTGGGGTCGCGCGTCCATCTGGCTTCGCCGCGATCGCCCGGAAGGAAGGCGCGTATGCCTTGCGTTTCGGTGAGCTCGGTAAACTCGGTTTTCTCGTTTGGGTTAAGGGGGCGCCAAAGTATGTCCATACGGAGGTCTCGGAGTGGGATACATCTGCCTGGTATCACGCAGTTGGCACGTACGACGGGAAGCAGATGCGGCTCTTCGTGAACGGCGAAGAGGACCCACGTTCGCCGTTGGCACAGGAGGGATTTGTTTCGGATGGCGGTTCCCCGATCGGCATCGGCTCTTGCCGCGGCCGGTATGCATTCACGGGAGCGATTGATGAGGTCCGTGTCTACAGTCGGGCGATCACACCGGCCGAAGTCCGGGCATCTCACAGAGCAGGGATTCAGGCGATGACCGAACAGGCCAACCTGACTGTGGAACCCCGGAAGCTCGGCCGGAGCAACGCAGAGTTCCGGAAGCCTCTTCGTCCGGTTGGGATGGTCAAGCCGGGATTCGTTTGGATCGATGCGGAGGATTTTGCCTCGTACGGCGGGTGGACTCTGGACACGCAGTTCGTCCACCTGATGGGATCCGGATACCTGCTTGCCACAGGGGTCGGGACGCCGGTCGACGACGCGACCACAGAGTTTGAGCTCAAGAAGAGCGGCACTTACCGTGTGTGGGTGCGGGGCCGGAACTGGGTGAAGGAGCATGCCCCCGGACGGTTCCGGATCGTGGTCAACGGTCGTGGCCTGGAGAAGGAGTTCGGGGCTGCAGAGTCGGACAAGTGGGTGTGGGAGAGTGCTGGTGACGTGGCGTTGGCGGCGGGGAAGGTGTCCCTGGCATTGCGTGACACGACCGGTTACTACGGTCGCTGCGACGCCATTGTCTTGACGACAGACAAGACCTATGTCCCTCCTGCGGAGCGGGCTGAGATCTGCGCCGAACGGGCGCGTTTGACCGGGCTCTCCCTGACTCCCGAGTTTGCGGGCGAGTTTGACGTGATCGTTGTGGGGGCCGGCACCGGGGGATGTCCGGCCGCCATCGCGGCAGCTCGTACCGGTGCGAAGACCGCACTTATACAGAACCGCCCGGTTCTGGGCGGCAATGCCTCTGACGAGTGTGGTGTGCCCATGAATGGGGCCGCCAGCCACCACCCGAACGCCAGGGAGACCGGCATCCCCGAGGATGTCCATCGGACCAAAGCGTTTTACGGCGCCCGGGCTTACAGCGAGCCGTTTGCTGTCTTGTGCAAAGCAGAGCCGAACCTGACGGTCTTTCTGAATCAGCATGTGTTTGATGTTGAGATGAAGGATGCCTCCACGATTGCTACGGCGAAGGCCGTCGACACCCTGACCGGGGGCATCACGGTCTATCGCGCGAAGCAGTTTGTCGACTGCACCGGGGATGGATGGGTCGGTTACTTCGCCAAAGCGACGTTCCGGAAAGGGCGAGAGGCCAGTTCGGAGTTTGGTGAGAGCCTGGCTCCAGCCAAAGCTGACGGTATCACCATGAGCGGGTGTCTGATGGGGAATGGTCTGGGTTTCCGAGCGGCCGGCATGGGCAGGGAAATGCCTTTTACGCGTCCTCCGTGGGCCCATGATATCCCCAAACTGGATGGTTTTGGGCGGCGTGTGCGCCGGATCACCGGGGGCGAGTGGTGGAATGAACACCCCGGAACAATTGACGACATCTGGGAAGCTGAGATGGCCCGGGATGAGCTCATTCGGATCATTTTCGGTTACTGGGATTACATCAAGAACAAGTCCCGTTTTCAGGCGGAAGCATCGACTTACGGGTTGATCCATATTCCGCACATGGACGCCAAACGCGAGTCGCGTCGCCTGGAAGGTGATTACCTGCTCAACCAGAACGATTGCGAGAACGGCCGTGTCTTCAAGGACGCTATTTCCTACGGCGGTTGGCCGATGGATGTGCACCACCCCAAAGGTATGTTCTCCGGGAGTGAGGGCTCCTTTGACTGCAATAAGCACGTTCCCATCTACACCATCCCCTATCGGTCGCTGTACTCGAAGAATATTGACAACCTTCTGTTCGCCGGGCGTTGCGCAAGTGTGACGCACATCGCTCTGGGCACGATTCGGGTCGAGAGTACCCTGGCGACGATGGGGCAGGCGGCGGGAACGGCCGCTGCGTGGTGCGCCCGGAAGAGCATCACCCCGCGAGAGATCTACGAGCGCTACATGAAGGCGTTTCAGCAGAAGCTGTTGAAAGACGACCAGACGATCCCGGGGATTGTGAATGAGGACGCGGCGGATTTGGCCCGAACTGCGACGGTCAGTGCTTCCAGTACGGCAGCGTTTCGGTACTTTTCTCAGAAGAACGTCCGCAAGGACCGCTCTCATCCGATGGATCATGATCGCGGGATGATCTTCCGTGCGACTCCCGGAATGCTGAGCGAGATCCGCGTTCTACTGGGCTCAACGAACCCCAAAGCAACCGAGATCACGCTTCACGTGCGTGGAGCCAAAGACAAGGAGAACACGTCGTCGACCACTGACCTGGTAACGGCGACGGCATCCGTTCCCGCCCGTGGCGAAACATGGGTTACGTTCTCCGTCGGCAAGACAGTGGCGAGTCCCTGTCTGTGGTTTTGGCTACCCAAGACCGAAGGGATCTCCTGGCGTCTGATGACCGGGGCACCCCATGGAACCAGCCGGATGTATGGTGCGGCTTCCTCCAACACGTGGACGCTGCGTAACGGCGAGTTCTACGCGTTTGCCGCCGATCCCCCACTGCAGACACCGACCACCTACCACGCCGACAATGTGGTCAATGGGAAGATCCGGATGTGGGATGGGGAGACCAACATGTGGGCATCGGATCCACGCGAGCCCTTCCCACAGTGGATTGAGCTCGATTTCGGGGCTGCGAAGGATGTGAGTTCAGTCTATCTGACGTTCGATACGAATATGGCTCCCCGTATCCCCACGGCGGCTCGTCCTCCCGAGTGTGTTGCAGACTATGAGGTTTCCTACTTGGACGGGGCCAAATGGAAGACGGTCGCCACGGCCAAGGGGAACTGGCTGAGGCGCCGGATCCACCGGTTCGATACGGTGAAGGCCAGGAAGGTCCGACTCACTGTAAAACGGACCAACGGCGAGAAGTCGGCGCGAGTCTTTGAAATCCGGGCCTACCACGAGTAGAGGGGGACTTTGTACTCGCGTGACGGAGGCGCCTTTGTACGCCGCACGGCCCCCCGGGCGGCATCTTCTCTTGGCGATCGGAGGGCCGCTCGCCGTACAAGCGAAATCAGTCGCCGCACGGAGGCGCCTCCCACGTTGGGGGAGGAAGACCCCTCCCGTTCGTCGCGGCTCTGACAGGCAGGAGCGTCTCAGTCGGGGCGCGGCACATAACTCCAGAGGTCAAAGGCGTCTTCGATGCCCCTCCCGTCATGCTCGACGCGCCACTTTTTTGCGTGTGGGTGCGTTGCGAACCAACGTTTGACGAACGGCGCTTCGGCTTCGGCCAGCCACTTGGCCAATTTCAGTCGCAGGTCGCGCTTCACGTCCTCGAGCCCCTCTTCTCCGATCAGGTTATGCAGTTGGTGGGGATCCCTCTGGCGGTCGTAGAGACACCACTCGCGTTCGCCTTCCTTGTCCCAGTGCTTCCAGGCGTCACGGTTGCCGATGTGTGTCTTGCCCTTGACTGAGTACATGTAGCGCTTGGTGATCACCGTGCGCTGGACGGGGCACGCGGGTGACTTGTTGTTCATGTTAGACGGGTGGCAGACGAAGACGGATGCGGGATCGGGTGCGTCCTCTGCCCCGGTTACGTTGCGACTATGGTCCACACCTGGACATGCAGTGAGGTAGTTCAGGCTGGCGTCGGCGTCGCGGTTCTTGAGCCGGGGTGCCAAGGCGGCCAGATGACAGACGGTCGGGAAGATATCGATCGTTGAGAACAAGGTCTGGACATCCCGGGCACGCTTTGCCTGAGGGATGCCTTGCCACTCGACCAGGAAAGGGACGCGGGTCGATTCATCGTGGGGCCAGCGCTTCTGACCGCCAGCCTGTCCTTGAGCCCCGCCAAGTCCCCCGTGGTCGGACGAGTAGACCAGAATCGTGTTGTCAGCGATTCCCAATTCCTGAAGCTTGGCACGAATGCGCCCGAGTTGTTCGTCCACGGCAGTGACGGACTCATGGTAGTCCTGCATGAAATTGGTGTCTTTGCGGCGATCGTTGTCGCGGAGTGGGATGCGTGGCTGTGCTGCGTACTTTGCACGGATGTGGGGTGGGGCGAGCGGCTTGCCTTTCTTGCGCAATGGGCCGTGCGGATTCTGCAGTGACAGCATGAGGAAGAGGGGTTGCTTGGGGGCCGTTTTCGTGTGGCCGTCGATCAGCATTAGAGCGTGGTCTGTTTCCCCGACGATTTTGTAAGGGAACGTGGGGTGTCCGGGCACGCCGGTATAGCGTGGGTCCTTGTCCCAGGGCTTTTTGCCGCGGGCAAACGGGTTGGCTGAGCCGACTGGTCTGTAGTCGAGGCTGCTGTGGTTCTCATTGTTCCACAGTGTTGCGGTCCCGAACCCGTAGTCCAACGCCCGTTGGCCATTGCCGAGGTGCCACTTGCCGACGTAGTGAGTTGCGTAGCCCGCATCCCTGAACATCCAGCCCAGCGTCGTGTGCTTGGCCGTCGTCACGTCCGGACGATGCTCGAGGGACATGTGGTTGGCAATGAAGCCCTGCTGCCAGGGCCACCGACCGGTCATCAGGATGGCACGGTACGGGGAGCAGATTGGGAGCGTGCTGTAGCAGTTCGAGAAGGAGACGCCCCCTTCGCGCATGGCCGCCATATTGGGGGTGATGGCCAACGGGGTCTCGGTGAAGCTCATGCTGCACCAGCGGTGAGTGTCGCTGAACACATAGATCACATTTGGTGCGGGATCACCACCTGGCATGGATTTCTCCTGGGCGTTCCCCCTGGGCATGGCCGTTCCCAATGCCCCGGCCGCCGTCAGTTTCACGAACTCTCTTCGGCTTATCATCGCGTCTGTCTCCTGAAGTGTGAATGACGATAGCGTTGGAAGGGGGAAGGGGCAACTGATGGAGTGAGGGCTGGCACCAGGTTAACGAGGAGCGGGCGTAACGCCTCAGTCTCGTGAGGCGGCTTATGTTCTCCCCCACGTAACTTTTGCGAATGGGCTCAAGGGATTCTCACCCCCCACCGGAGAGCTTGTCCGGAAGGGGGAGGCGCTCTACGTTCCCATTTGGAGCTGCGCCTCGACAATGGTCTCGATTGTGAGCAGGAGTTTGAAGATGGTGATCTGCCGGATCCAAACCGGGATGTCGATGCTGGTTGTCGTCCTTTTCGTCGTGGCGTTGAGTGTGTCGGGTGCCCCCGCCCCCAATTTGGTAAGCAACGGGGAGTTCGGGTTGGATGTGGACGGGAACGGGGTTCCAGACGATTGGCAGGTTTCCGGGGGCAAGGGAGTCCTCCAGGAACTGTCTCTGGACGTTGGGCGTGACGGTGGGAGAAGTGCTCGCATCCACTGCTCCGAATTCGCTCCTGATGGTGGTGCCCCCCACGTCATGCTCTGCCAAATGGGCAAAGTGGCCGTGCAGCGGGGGAAGACCTACCGATTGACTTTCTGGGCTCGGCAGCGCGGACTCCGCAGTCCGGTCGTCTCGATTGCGTTGAGGGACACCAACGGCTGGCACGACTGTGGACTCAGCGGAATGTTCTCTTTGGTGGCTGATTTGGGAGAGGAGTGGCAATCGTTTTCCTTCCTGTTCAGTGCGACTCGCGATTGCTCGGAGACGAGTCGCCTGCAGTTCTGGCACGCTCAGGTTGGGACGCTGTGGATCGATGACGTGACGTTGGTGAAAATGGACGGGATGGTCTACAGACCCGGGAACCTGGTGACGACGGAGGCGGAGAGCAACCTGGTTCCCAACAGCAGCTTTGAGTGCGGCGGCGATCAGTGGGGGTCGGTGTCGCCCACGCGTCTGCCCTGGGGTGGTATTGATGAACTGGTCGGGACGATTGACCAGAAGCAGGCCTACCACGGGAAAAGCAGCCTCAGGATCAGCCTCAGTCCGGAGACATTCCCTGTCTACGATTTCGACTACTTCGACATCACACACGCGGTTGTCAAGGCGCCGTTGGCAGGTTCGCGTGGTTGGGTCGCTCTCAAGCGGGGACGCCCACACACGCTGTCGGTTTACGTCAAGGCCGGAGACGATGGGACGCCTGTGCGGCTGGGGTTGTGTGAGTTCCCCAGCGGACGTTTCCGAACGGAGTTGGTTTCTGCGCGTTCCTCGTGGGAGCGGCGCACTGTCACGATTACGCCCAATTCTCACTACGGGTACGTCGTGGTCGGGCCTGATCTCAGGGAGGGGGGCACCGACTCGTGCGTCCTCTGGGTGGATGCGGTTCAGCTCGAGGAAGGTACGGTAGCTGGTGATTACGTGTCTGGACGGCCTGTTGAGTTAGGTGTCGACACAGGCCGGGTTGGGAATGTGTTCACGCAGGGCGATTCGGTGACGCTGAATGCTCACGTCGCCAACGTCGGATTGACACCTGTCGATCTGCAGATTGCGGTCATCCTCACCGATTTTCGGGACGTGGAAGTGGTTCGAAAGAGCCTTTCGCGGCGAGTGGAAGCAGGGGACACACTGCATGAGTCCATTGACGTCGATCCTGGGCGCTTGGGGTTCTTCCGGCTTCAGGCGACGCTCGTGACGGGAGAGACGACGCTTGAGCGTACCTTGCGTATGGCAGTTATTCCCGGATTCTCGGCCTCCGACTCTTTTCTTGGTGTCAACCATGCCCATGGCCGCCCGCACATCCTCAAGCTGTGTCGCGTAGCGGGGCTGACGTGGTTCAGAGACTGGTCGTTGAAGTGGCGTGATGTAGAGCCTGAACCCGGGCGCTGGGACTTCTCGCGCACGGACCGTGAGATCGACCGGATTCTCGCCGAGGACGTCAATGTGTTGGCCATGTTGCCGTTTCCCTCAAACGAGCGGAACACGACTGCTCCAGTTGATCTCGCGGCCGACAACAGCTACATGAAACAGCGCCTGAGAGTGGCCTTCGCGCCTCGGGAGAAGGCGGAGTTCCGGGCGTACGTCAGAGAGACGATCGCCCACTACAAGGGCCGTGTTTCCACCTGGCAGATCTTCAATGAACCGCTCACGACGAGTTACTCATTGCCGCGTGAGCATGGCTACGAGTCCAAGGACTACGCGTACTGGCTTCACGAAGCGTGGGACGTGGCGAAGGCGACCGACCCGGGGTGCCGGGTGCTGATCGGTTTTGCCGGGCTTGGGCCACGGATCATCAAGGAGTTCGAGGGGATCTTTGCGGAGGGCGCGTTGGCGTGGTGCGATGCGGTTACCGTTCACAGCTACCCGCGCGTTACGCCTCCCGAAGAGAACGAGAAGCACTTGCAGGCCATCCTTGGCTTGATGGATAGGCACGGAGGGAAGAAGCCGATCCTGATGACCGAACACGGGTACTACTGTGACGATGACCCGGAAGTCCTCCCCAGGAAGGACAGCAAGCATCTGGTTCCCCTCCCTAACGAGGCCTTGCATGCTGCCTACGCGATGCGTTCCGTCATCGTGCAGTTGGCCAATGGTGTCGAGCGGGTGTTCTTCCACTCAGGCCGTTGTACACGGTTGAACCAGGACAACGCCGAGGGGATCTTTCTTGAGTACGGTGGCGCCCCGAGACAGATCTACGCCGCCGCCGCGGGGTTGACGCACATACTCCCGGCCGGGGCTGTGTTCCGACGGAAGCTGGAGCTTGGGGATGGTGTCTGGGCCTATCTCTTTCGCGATGGATCTACGCATGTCCTTGCGGCTTGGAACCGATCGGGGAAGGACACGCAGGTGTTACTGGGTAGCAATGCTCTGAATGGACATGATATGATGGGGAATCGCTTGGACCAGCGGACCATCGCTCTGACGTGGTCGCCGCTCTATGTGGTTGCGGCGGGCGTGGATGAAGGCACGTTTCTGGATGCTGTTTCCGTGAGCTCGGAACAGAGGTGACTGGACTGGCTGGATGAGTTCGACGCTGGCCCTGAGACCGCCAACACGTCCTCAACTTGGCCTGAGCTTCGGGGCATTCGGAGGTATCCCCGTGGCACGCCGTAGCGATTCTCCAGGGGCGCCTCCCGGTCCCAACAGGACGAGAAACCGGCCGCATGCGGAGATGCGGCGCCTCCATTGCGTGTCCGCCTAAAGAAAAGACCTCCCTGGAGGAGCCGGTTTTCCGTAACCGGCCTGCTTGTTTCAGGAGAGCCTTCGCGAAGGCGGCTGCCTCCCACTGAATCACCGGGCAGGGATGCCCGGTGCCACCTCGAGGCAACCGTCTCGTTGACGCCACGCTTCTTCAGTTTCGCTTCATTCGGGCTATAGGTAGTTTTTCCCGTTGATGCTGTGGAGACGCTCCGGGTTGAGTTTACCGTCTTGGGCGACCGTGCATTTGTAGCGTGTGGTGTGCTGGGCGTCCTTGGGCTGGTCCTTGAGTCCGAGCGTGGTCACGGGGCGGGTGGTGGTGACGAGCCAGTCCAGCAGGTCCTTGGTCATCTCGGCAACGACGCCTTGGTGGTCCGGGCTGAAGTAGAGATTGGTCATCTCCCAGGGATCTGTTTCCAGGTCGTAGAGCTCACCAAAGCCTTGCGGATATTCGTCTTCGAACATTCCTTTGGGGTAGCTCACCAGGCGGTATTTGCCTTTGCGGACGCTGCGACTCCAGGCGAACTCGGTCACCGCAACGGTTCGAACGTTACCTGATTCTCCCCTGAGTAGATGCGAAATGTCTTTGCCGTCGGAGGTGGCCATCGCCGGGGCGCCAGCCAGCGCGCAGACGGTGGTTGGCAGGTCTATTGCTTCGACCAACTCGTCGGCAACGTGTCCCTCGCAGATGTGCCCCGGCCAGCGCCAAATATGCGGGATGCGGGTGATGGCATCACTGCAGATTCCGGGTGCCTTTTCCATGATGCCGTGCTCGCAGGCATAGTCGCCATGGTCGGCGGTGTAGATCACGATCGTGGTCTCGGCCAGCCCGTTCGCTTCCAGCCAGTCCACCATCTGCCCGACGGCATGATCGACCTGACTGATTGCCCCCAGGTAGCCCTGCATCTTCCGCTTCCGTCCTGCCTCGAAACTGTGCGGCTCTATCAGCGTCCATTCACCTTTGCGCCACCGGATTGCACTGTTTCTCATATGTGGCGCCTTGCCGGCCAGGTCGTGATCGGCGTTCGGTGGCATGGTGAGGTCCTTGCCGTCGTACATGGACCAGAACGGCTCGCTGGGGGCCGTACACTGATGCGGACGCGGGAGGCTCGTCTGTACGACAAAGGGCTTGCCCTCCCTGACGCTGTCCTGCATGAACTCGATTGCGGTTGCGGCGATCCAGCCTTCCTGGGACTCCTCGTAGGTAAGCGGAGAGGGCCGTCCCTCCATGCTCTGCTGACCCCGTTTGCCGAACTCGGCCATTCGGCCATGGTCTTCGAGCTCCAGCTTCCCACGGTCTCGCAGGAAGTCCGCGTATGCTGTGGAGCGTCCACCAATGCTGCACTCGCAGGTTTCGTGGAAGACATCGCAATCATCCTCGACCCAGTACTCTGGACAGTGGATCTTGCCGATGGCTGCGGATGCATAGCCATGTCGTCGGAGGTGTCCGAACAGCGTGGGAAGATTGGCCGGGCGCGGGCCGCTGAGTCCGTAGTACCCGTGGTTGTGGCAGTATTGGCCGGAGAGATAGCTCACCCGGCTCGGTGTGCAGATGGGGTTCTGCGTGATGGCGTTCTCGAACCTGACTCCGGACGCGGCCAAACGGTCCAGGTTGGGGGTCTGGACATCCGGGTGCCCCTTGCAGCCTAGGACTTTGGCGTTGTGCTGATCGGAGATAATGAAGAGAACATTGGGGTAAGCCATCGCGGTGTTTCCCTGGTCGTGGTGAAATCCTGTGGACGACACCAATTATGGACCGTGAACACCGCGACGGCAACCCGTCCCGGAGGGAGGTCAGCCGATCTTGAGGACGCTGTCCAAGCTGACGAAGAGAGGGCGTTTGGCTGCAGCGGCGATGGCAATCGCGTGCATTGTGTGGACGCGAACAAGCTCAGTTCGATCCTCGGCGTGGATGACCAGTGCCCCGGTCTCCCGTTCCCCGTCTCCGTGTGGGTTGGGAAGGACGGCGGCAACGAGGTTGAGTCCAGCCGCCTCCAGAGCATCCCCAACCGTCCCCGGAAGGGAGCCTTCCGGTTCCTCGATCAAACCGACTCCTGGCCACAGCATCGTGTCACTGTTCGAGACAGAGATTGGGAGGGACACCGCCCCGGCCGATGTTTCCACCTGAAGGGTCTCCAACCGGGATGTGATCCGGCTGGCGAAGCGCAGACGTTTGGCACAGACGAACTCGTGTGTAGGCAAGGCGGAAGCGACGATGTTGATGCTCTGTGGAGCGGGCGTGGTCAGCTCCACGATGAAGGGGTCTTCGGGGGAGGAGCCGTCCTCTTGATGACTGCTACCGAACAGGATTGTCAAGAACTGGGGTAGGTCCAAGACATAGCGCATGTGCTCGTTTGGCTTGCCAACGATCTCTTCGTATCTGGGATCGTCCCAGAGGTCGCGGAGATTGCCGTAGTTCGTGATGTAAGAGCAGGTTTTCAGTTTGGGGTGGTTTCGGAGCAACCGGAAAGCGTCGTCCTTCCGGCCGGTCAGCGCGTAGGCTCGGGCAAGATCCGTTGCGGGGCGGACGTACTCCGGGGTGAGCTCGCAGGCTTGCTCGAGGTAGGGAAGGGCCTCTTCAGGCTGGTCGCTCCAGAGAAATACGGCTCCAGCGAGCGCCGTTGCGGTGAGTTCATGTTCGGTTCCTCGGCAACGCTCTACCCATGCCTTGACGGCCGCCATGCCTCCGCTGCGGTCCTTGACGGTGACCATTCGTGCCGGGAGACCCACGTCCGGTGGCCAGGCTGCCTGCCGAAGGGCTGAACGGGCTTCTGTGTTTCCCGGCTCGGCCTCGATGGCCTGGAATACGTCGTCGAGTGTGGCGAACGTTCGGCTGTCACGGGCCTCGGTTTCGCGCGAGTGTCTCCGCACACTTCGCCAGGCACCGCGTGGAGTACAGGGTTCATCATCCTTGCGCCGGATCATCATGGCCGTGATGAGTTCTTCGTCGATTCTCAACGTAGCACCGGAGGCGACGGCGAGAGGGACTGCGTCGTCGATATTGCAGCTGATTGAAACCGTGCCATTCAGGCCGGTCACGTCCATTGTGGTTATGAATTCCACTCCTCTATGGCCATGTATGATGGCTTCCACGATCCGGCATCCGAACAGGGAGAGTGTCTGGGTGAGAACCCGGCGGATGTCCAGTGGCTCGAGGGCCTCGACACCGCGCCGGTAGAACGGGTCAAGCACGAGCGCTTCGTCCTCCGAGACGCCGACGAAGAACGATCGCTGCTGCTCGCCGGTCAACATGACCAAGTTGGCGGCCTGTTTGCCCAGCGAGATACGAATGCTGTTGATCCGAACGGTGTGTGGATCTTTGCTCTTGGCCATGGGATCAACTCCTTCCGCAGTTCCTGGTTCGGCGCGCGGGGACTCGCTGCCGTGTTATGTCGGTGCGGGCCCCGCCTCCGCCAAACCTACGGCGCGGCACACGCCCCGATCCACTGAGCGAGATTGGCGCTATAGTCCATCCATCCTGCAGTCATTATAGCAAAGGGCGTTCTGTCAATGCCAATCCGTTCTTGTCTCCTGTTCAGCCTGCTCCTAGTCCAGTCGCTGTTCGCCGTGGATGCAGAGGTCCGTGATGTGGGTGGTCTACCCGCATTGTGCCTGGATGGCGAGGCTGTTCCTCCACTCTTGTGTGTGACGGTGGATCCGAGTGCCTATTCCGTCGTGCGGGATGGCGCTCTGCACATGGGCTCGAACTCGCTCTATGCCGGCATCGGCATTGAGACGCTGCAGAATCTCCCGGCTGACTGTGATATTGAGGCGGAGCTCGCATTTGACAGCCAGGTGGGTGGCGACGCCAGTTTCGGTTTTGCCTTCAAACGTGGCGGCGGCGAGTTTACCTGCAATCTGGCCCACTATCCGGAACGGAATCGGCTGAAATTCTGGGACCGGAATGCGGCTGGGCGAGGATTGATCCGTTGGGATGAGCCGTTGGACTGGGAATCGGGCCGGTTTTACCGAGTCCGCCTCGAGGTCCGCGGACGTTCCGTCAAGGCATTCGTGGAGGGCAAGCTGGTGAAGAGCGAGGAAAGCCCGGCCGATTCCCAGCCACGGTGTCTGCGGATCGGCTGCTACCGTGGCGAAGGCCGTTGTCGGCGCATTCGAGTGACTCAGTCCGACGGGATGGTCATTCTTGAGGAGACATTCGCGGATCCGGCCCTGCCTCTCTGGAATGCCCGAGCCGGCTCTGACCGTGATCTGTTGATCAAGGCTGCTGAGAACGGCATTCATCTGTTCCAGGTCGGGCTCCACCTGCCGGAGTTCTGGAGGGGACCCGATCGCTTCGACCTCAGCATGTTCGTCGGACGCATGCGCGCGGCCCTGGAGGCCGATCCCCAAGCGCACATCATTGTTCGACTCCGTCTTAATCCGCCGCCTTTCTGGGACAAGGCACACCCCGGCGAGCGAGTTCAAGCCAAGAATCTGGACGGGAGCGACTGGGGGCCTCACCGCTGGGTGAACTTCGCATCGTCCGTTTGGCGGACCGATCTCAAGCGCGTGTTGGCGGAACTGGTCCGACAGATTGACAGGGAGGACTGGGCCGGGCGCCTGATCGGCTTCCAGGTCATGGCGGCTGATGGTGGGGAGTGGGTCTACGGTTTCAACCGTGTCATCTTCCACGACTACTCGCCAGCTCAACAACGTGAGTTCCGGGTGTGGTTGCGGGAGCGTTATACGACGGATGCCGCTCTCCGGGCGGCCTGGGAGGACCCCGATCTCACGATTGACAATGCCGAGATCCCGCTTCCTGCTGCGCGGGTCCATCGGGCCGTTTGGCCGGAGTTCTCGAGCCGATCCCCGGCAAGGCCTCCTTCTCACCGCACCAATCGAGTCTTTCTGGACCCCGGCAGGGATCAAGCGTTGTTGGACTACAAACGGTTCCACAACCGGGCGATCACCACCACGATTCTCCTCGCGGCCGGGGTCCTGAAGTCGGCGAGTGAGCAGAAGCGGGTGGTTGGCGTGTACTATGGATATCACGTGCCGACTACGGGGTCTATCCACAACAAGGGGCACAGTGACATAGCCCACTTCCTGGCGTCTCCTTTGGTGGACATCGTGGCGTGCCCCCTGAACTACGATCAGCGGGACGCCGGAGGGACGACGCTGCCCCAGTTGGCACCCGCATCCGTCCGGGCTAATGGGAAGCTCTTCTGGATCGAGGACGACTCCCGCACGGTCTATTCGCGAGAAGGGATTCGCTGGCGCATTGCCACGCTCTCCGCTACTGAAGAGGTGATGAAGCGCACGTTTGCTTACGCATTGACCAAAGGGGGAGGGGACTGGTGGCTGGATTTCGGGAACCGCTGGTTTGCCCACCCCCCGTTGCTCTCTCTCTACAAGCAGTTTGCTCGGACCATGGCTGGGGCCACCCCACGGGATAGGACGTCAGCAGCCCAGATTGTCGTACTCCTGCAGGAACAGACCTACCTGCGGCTGTTGCGCAATCCTGCGTTTTCCGAACCGCTTGTCTATCGACAGCTTCTCGAGGAGTGCAGCCGCATTGGGGCGCCCTTCGACATCGCCATGCTCTCCGACCTCGAGCGTCTGCCGCCGTACCGGCTCTACATTCTCCCGGATGCCTTCTACGTGTCGACGGAGGAGAAGCAGATGCTGAAACGCATCTTGCGCTGCGATGGGCGAACCGCTCTGTGGATCTACGCACCAGGGCTGTGGACCGACGCGGGGCTCTCCGACGAGGCGGCGACCGAACTCACCGGAATTCAGCTGCGCCAGGCGGAAGTCTCCGCGCTGCCGGATTTGCGTTTGACCACCTTCGACACACCTTGGACTCAAGGCGTGAGTCCCGCTTTTCGGCACGTTGCGCCGGCGCGCGTCGACCCGGTCGTCTACGTGGATGACCCCGAGGCAACCGAGCTCGGTCGGATGGTCATGCGTTTTCCTTTGAACGAACGTGGCTGGGGCGCTCAGGTTCAGCGGCGCGAAGTTGGCCTGGCGGCACGTCGCTTCGGGAACTGGACGTCCGTGTTCTGCGCCGTGCCCTGTCTGCCTGCTGAACTGCTGCGTTCGGTGGCCCGTGGTGCAGGCGTGCACCTGCATGGGGAAGGAGGGGACACGATTTATGCTTCGCAGGGCTTCCTCGCGATTCACACAGGCCATGCCGGAGAGCGTGTCCTGCGATTACCGGATGGTGTCCGGGAGTTGCGCGAAGTTTTCGACGGAACTCACCTTCCCGTTGAGGACGGCAAGGTACGTGTGATGCTTGACACCGGACAGACCCGACTGTGGCGCCTGGGGCGATCACGACAGTGAGGTCGAGATGGTTATGGTGCTAAGGTACGGGACACATCACGCCTGGAGTGATTCCGGGCTCAGCATGCGTGGAGGCCCCAAATGAAGCAGTTCCTTATATCCGCTATCGTCGCTCTGTCTGCCGGTTCCGCGTTCGCGCGCGACCCCGTCTGGGTCTTTAACAATGGCCCGGACGGGAAGCTGATTTCCCTCGGCCAGGGACAGCTCTGTCGCGAGGTCGGACTTACGCGGTTACTGCCGACCGGAACCGACTTGACCCTGACCGTCCCGATGGGCGCCGATGATGCTTTCCCCGCCAACGAGCGTCCGTTCTTTGGTGTCCGCTACAGGTACAAGACGACCATCAACCGTGCAGGCCTGTTCTTCACGACCGATGTCCTGACGAAGCTTTCAGACAAGAGTTACTCGGCGTTTCCCGTGGTCGGCGACAATACGTGGCGGACAACGATCGTCGACATGCGTGCGTTCGACCACCGGAATTGGGCAGGCATGATCACGTCGTTCCGGTTCGACCCAACGAATCCGAGCGACAGGGACTCCACGTACCAGGTTTCGCGATTTGGCTTCTTTCCATCGGAGGTGGAGGCGCAACGCTTTCTGGATACCGCCGTCGATGCCCCCGATTACTCGGAACCGACACACTTCATCGCCCCATTGCAGCGGGTGTTGGTACCCGGGGGGTGTCTGTTCGATGGCTTCGATCGAGGCGACTTTGTGCTTCGGTCAACGGGCATCGACAGTCCGTCGCACGTGACCGTCGTCCGGTTCCAGCCCCAAGGGGACCCGGGCGAGGGAACCGTTGTCCCCGTCTGCGAGACGAATGGGCGCGGGTTCACCCGCTTCATCGCGAAGAAGCCCGGGAACTACAGCCTCGTCAATGCGCCCTTCCTTCTGGACGACCTCGCCGGTCTCGGTGCGAGAGCCCGGCTGGCGGTTCAGTTCGTCGCGGCACGGGAGCTGCTCGGCGGCGCTGAAGCCCGGATGTTCCGCCCCGGCGACCGGCTCCTGGACGCTCACTGGCAAGAGGCGGTCGAGAAGCTTGGCCATTGCGACATCGATCTGACGGCGCGTACCAAGCCCGCAACCCGCGCCGAAGCAGCTGCTGTGCTGAAGACGGCCATTCAGGTCGCGCTAGGGGCTGCCATCGACTCCCCGCACACGAGTGACCATTTGACTCGGGACCGAATTCGCATCGGGGCGTGGGTTAACGCGCGTCGAGAGGCAATCGGAGAGGATTTCATTGAGACGTATAGCTCCGCCGGGTTCGACTGGATCATTGCCAATGGTGCTTTGGCGGGCGATTACAGGGACATGCTGTTGCGGGACTGCGACCGGCACGGCGTTGAACTGATTCTGGGGGATGGTGCATACGCGGATCCTGCCGTGGCAACCGCGGGATATTTTGACCATCCTTGCTTCGCCGGGACGTATGTCACCGATGAACCGGGAACAGACCAGTACGGCAAACTGGCCGGGATCTGTAATACGTACTACCGGGAGACCGATGGCAAGCTGCCATACATCAACCTACTGCCGATGTACGCCAATGCGGCACAGTTGAGGTATGGGGCCGGGGCCGCCGCGATTGAGTACTACGATGCCGACCCAGACCTGTACAGGAAATACTGCGACGCCTTCTGTCGTGAGTTCGATGCGCCCTATATCTGCACCGACATCTATCCTCTCAACTGGCGCCACGGCAAGCGGGTCACGTACAAGGACTACTGCGAGTCGATCAATGTTATTGCGGCATCCGCCCGGCAACACGAAAAGGTGTTCTGGTGCTGTATCCAGACGTTCGCCTGGACGCCCAGTAAACGCACTCCAACGGAATCGGAGTTCCGTTGGCAGTCGTACTGCATGCTGTCGTTCGGCTGCAGAGGACTGCTTTGCTGGACGTACGCGGGACTCAAGCCTGAGAGTCCGTCCCTGATAGCGATTGATGGGAAACGGACCAATGCCTGGTACGATGCCGCAACGGTGTTCAAGGAGATACGCAATCTGTCTGACGCTATCATCCGGTACAGGAATCTGGGGGCGTTGGCCCACAACTGCACGGACGATACGCCGTATCTGAAGTTCAGCAATCCGGTCCGGACCTTTCCAACGATCCGGCAGATCCAGTGCGACGACCCGCTGCTGATCGGCTGCTTCGCAGATGACGAGGGCTCCGGAAGCGCGTTCACCGTCGTCAATATGAGCGAGTTGGAAGCAGTCAAGACGACCCATGTCAAGCTGGACCTCGTCGGCTCGAAGGTTGTCGCCTGGCCTCGCGGCGAACGCACCGTGCTGACACCCGACGCCCGTGGATTCTACCATCTCACACTCCCGCCAGGGGAGGGCATCCTTGTCGAGGTCGAGTGACCAGTGAGATCGAGCGTCCGCGTAGCGTTGACTCCGAGCCCCCAACGTGCACCCTCTGTTGAGGGTGGAACTATCGACGCAACTGTACTTGATCTCGTGTGCTTCTACCGAACGGTGCCTTCCTGACACGCCTGAACCAGAGTGTAGAAGAGCAGCTCCTATATCCAGGGGACGTCGATGTCGCTGACGCGGAGCACTTCTTGTTGCTGGACACGGTTCTGACGTCGCTATCAGAGCACCCGCTTCGCATACTCGTCCATTCGATCCCAGATTGCGCCTGCGTCACGCCAGGCAGTGTCCTTTGGCAGCGCCGACAGTTCCTTCTTCAGACCGGATCGAAGCGGCATGAAGCCGGCTTGCTTAAGCCCCGTCACCTGCAGGACTTTTGAGTTGTCGACGACTCGCTCAAAGAGCCGGTCATAGGCGAGCTGGTACCCCGCTCCAGCGGATCCGCCCATGATCTGCAGGTAGTCCTCGGTATCCGCGGGCAGATACTCCAGGCCGATGATCTCTTTGTAGTATTCGGCTATTTCGCCCCACGTCCGGTGTTCGGCAGTGGCCAGCGTAAAGCGCTCCTGGTAGGCGGCTGGATTCAGGATGAGACCGGAGAACAGTTTGGCCACGTCACCCGCCCAGCTCATGGTAGCCTGTACGGAAAGCGCTTCTCTTGGAAGAACGACAGGCAGCCCCTTCAAAGCTCTGGCCACCACAATGTGCGCCTCCAACGTCACGAGCTGGAAACGGCGTTTTGAGTAGGTGATGGCCGGTCTGACAATCGTCCAATTGTCATATCCCGAGCTCTGAACGATGTCCTCCTGGCGGGCCTTTGTCAGGGAATAGTCCTCGGTTGCCAGGAACTCCTGATTCGGGGACGCGTCCAGCAATCTTGGGGAGTTCTCCGTGATCGGAACATCTCCCCCGTCATAGACGCGATAGGATGAGAGGAAGATGTAGTGGTCGGTGTTCCGGAGCAGTAGGTCATGTCTCTCCCTGAACTGCTCCGTTGAGTAGAGCATGAAGTCGACGATGACATCGAACCGCTTCTTCAGGAGCTCTGTCAGGTAGTCAATGTTCTTCGCATCCGCCTTTACGTAGGAAATGCCCGGATGGTCAGACACAACATCGTCCAGGGACACCACTTGGACGTCGTATCCCAGACTGGCGAGCTCTGGCACGAGATATACGCCCATCGCCCCTGTACCGCCAAGCACCAATGCCTTCTTACCACTCACCAGCGTACTCCTTGTCTTTGTGATGAAATGTTACCGTCCGTTCCGGCAGTCCGTTGCCGAGCGCGACGGCAGGCCGAGCTGCTCCTGAAGCTGGACCACGTCGACCTGGTCCACATCGCGACGGCAATGTACAGCCTGCGCTGCCGCAAGACCTGCCGCGTGCCCGATCTGAATCATCGTTCGCTGTAAACGGCAACTTGAGGCCGCAAGGTGGCTGAAACTGGCGCCACGACAGGCCACAAGCAGGTTGCGCCAGCCGCCCTTCGGGACCAGGCACCGGTACGGAATACCGTAGGGAGTCGCGACCTCACTCAGCCCCCCTCCCGAGCCATGCGTATCCATCGGGTGATCGGCGATCGCGATGATGTCCGGGTGCTTCCGCTCGGAGACGTTGATGGCCAGGTCACGTTCGGTCAGCACGTACTCACCAGCGATCCGGTAACTCTCCCGAATGGCGAGCATCGGTGAGAAACGGTCGAACTCAAACTCCTTGTATCGCGTCTTTTGCATCGTGTGCCAATGTGCCAGCGCCCGGCGTTTCGCCTCTGCCATCGCCCCGTCGTACCCGAGGGCAAGCAGTTTCCAACCGGGCATCAGTCCGCCACAGCTGTTGACAAACCGGTCCCCGTTCGGAAGCCCACACGCGTAACCGCCTCGGCGCGCCGCCATGCCTTCGGGCAGCGCCTGCGGCGTCGGCGACTCAGCACGGCGGATGCGATAGATGATCTCGAGCGCATTCAGAATTTCCGCGGGGTTCTCCGGCGCCGACGGTTCGTTGAAATGCTCCCGTGGTTCGGCTCCCAGCATGGTCTCGCAGCCTGCCGCCTGGCAGAGGTAGCCGCCGCCTGTGGAGTCGATGAACACACCCGCCCGAATGGGGTACGTGCCTCCGCTGTCCGAGACTGCCCGAATCGAGTCCACACGCCCGCCCACGCGATCGACCGAAGCGGCGACGAAACTGGTTTGCAGCATGACACGGCACCGTCCCGTCTCGCTCAGCATCGCCGTGACCACCTTGCTGAATACCTCGGGGTCGTAGGGAACGCCGCGCCCCATTGCTCGTGTGAGAGTCTTTTCGTATACAACGTTCGGCGACACTCCGCCCGGGATCCTCTGCAGACGTTCGACAATCTCGCGGGCAATCGCACAGCCCGGTCCGGGTTCCCAGCTACTGACGCCCCCCGACGTGCTGGTGCCCCCAAGTCGGTCTTCACGTTCGACCAAAATCACGCTTACCCCGGCACGGGCCGCTGCCACCGCTGCACCGATTCCGCCGCTGCCGCCGCCGACCACACACACGTCGCAGTGGAGTTCCTCCTGGGCGTCCGCCTCGATTTCGGATGTGTCCAACTGCGTCGCACGGGGCCCAACCTTCACACCTGCGATCTTCAGGATGTCGTCCGTTTCCAGGCCGTCGGTGTCCTTTGCTCCCACCGTTGTGAATGCCCATGTTTCGCCGGTGACCGTCTGTTCGCCGTACGTCTCGTCTATCCTCCAGTAGTATCGGCGGCCGCGAGCCAGGGGGCCAATCGGGAACCGCGACGGGGCGAGATCATGTGCGCGAACGGTGAGCGACTCAGGAGACGTTCCGAGCAACACAGTGTGTGAGGCGCCTTGAGCACCTGGACTCCAGAGCAGGTTCGTCTCCAAGGGAATTCTCCTCGCAAATCGAACCGGCCCGGGTTCCCGCGCCCGACCGGAGGCTGTCGTGAAGCGCCAGAGCTTTCCGGGCACGATATCGTGACCGTGTACCGAATCCACACGCCAGTGGTATGTCGTCGCGAGGGAGAGATTCTCGGCGAGCCATTCGCCGTCCGCCTCCTCGGTTTCCACCCGTACCAGCGATTCCGGGGAGTCGCCGATGTAGAGCCGATAACTGTCCGCGCCAGGCACCCCTGCCCACGAAAGGAGCGCGGGCAGGCGGACTTCCTTCGCGCCGTCCCACGGCCAGGGGAATGAAGTCGCCCCATCCCGAACCCGGAAGTTCCACACATCGCTTCGGACGATTCCGGCTCCGGTCACCGATTCCACACACCAATGGGACGTTCGGGAGAAAGGCAGTGACTCAAGCCTGTATGAACGTCCCGTGACGTTGCGTGCAACGAGGCGGAGAGCATCGGCGTCCGGGCCGGTGTAGACGTGGAACGCCTTCACCTTTGCCGGGGCCTCCCACGAAACAGTCACATTATGCGGCAGATCGTCCGTGCCGATGGCGGGCACGGGGTGGAATGCCGCCGATGCATGGGACACCGGCGTGATCTCGATGCCGTTCAAGGACACGTAAACATGATCCGCCACGGGAACACGGGCCGTGATCACGATGTCTGCCAGACCGTCAGATTCGACCTCGAACGCGACGCGTGAAGCTTGAGCGGAGTCCGCGGCACCCGTCTGGGGATGCGCGGCAACGGCCTCGCGGTCGGCTCCTGCTGCATCTGTGACCAGCAAGGCCAGGTCTGGGCGCACATACCCACGCGAATCGTTGTGCCAGGTGATCACACGGTACCGTCCGGCTGCCAGTCCAGATAGCGCCACGGTCATGGGGCGGTCTGACCAGGAGAACAGGTTCTCAGTGATCACCGAAGCGTAGCCCCCCGTGCAGGGCGGTCCCGAACGGAATCCCAGGCCCTCGTCGGGCCCAAGCTCAACCTGGAAGCCGTCCGGGTCGAAAGACGTTCCTCCCAATGCAAGCCGGAACGGGCCGCGGCGGTTCCAGTGCTTTCCAGCTGACACTGCCCACGCGATCCACCCCGGTTGCACCGGTGAACCATGCACGCCGATGTCGATGGCGATGTGCTTGGATTTGGTCAATCCCGACACGTCGCCTCGGGCGGAGCACGTCCCGAAGCAGAACACGACGGTCAGACCGATGGTACCGAAGCCGCGCGGAAGCAGTTTCCTCAAAATGCTGTCTCCTTGAGCAATGCCAATCTTGCGTGAAGGTCCGCAGGCCCTGCCGCAGGGAGCAGCTCACTACCCCGCATTTCTCATGGGCAGGACATTGTGGCGTTTGTTTCTCGCTTTGGCAGAGACCATTGAGAATCAGTGGTCGGTCCTCGGGCGAGACACTGTGTTTCCGAGACCAGAAGGCAATGCCCACCCGTTGGGTGAACCTGGGGCACGCCGAGCCTCGCTCTCACCGCACGGGGCAGTGGTCACCACAGCACCCGCTTGCGAAAACAAGGCTCGACGCACCCCAGGTCCATGAGAAATGCGGGCTAATCGCTGCCGGATATCACGTTCACGTCTCTGAACATGACGGGATTGTCGCTCAGCCGCAGGGGCTTGCCGCTGGCGGCGGTTACGTTTTTCAAGACGACTTCCCTGGTCTTGGTGTATGGGTATTTCTCCACGTAGGAATCGTCGTCGAAACGCCGGTTGAAGTTCGCGAAGATGGCGGGACCACGGTAGCCGTCAGGGTGCCTTGTGTCGTCGATGCGGAGTGTGTCAACGGTGATGCATTCCGGCATGTAGCAGGGGTAGCCGAAATCGTGCTGCCCGGAATAGGAGCCGCCGATCAGACTGGCGCTGACCGGTCTTCCGCACGCAGGCACAAAAACGCAGTTCCGGAAGACGAACTCGCCCTGCCAGGTACTGCCGTAATCCGGCCGCAGGTTGATGAAGGTCCTGCCATAGACAGTGGTGTTCTCCACGGTAAACGTTCCGCTGCCGATGGCGTTGATTCCCGCATGCCCCAGCGTCGAATTGCGGATCGTGGCATTGGCAACCCCTTTGTGGGCATCGAACCGCGAGAACGTACACGTGTCGAGAAGAAGATTCTTGCAGTAGTTCGAGCCCATGATCCCCCAGTACTTGCCATTCTTGATGTCATTGGTCTGGCTGCAGTTCACGAACGACACGTTCAAGGCCCGGCCGATTGAGATGTCGTAGGTGCCCATGGAAACGGGTCTCCCTGCCGAGCCGATGGTCCTGTATGTCTTGTGTCCCGTCAGGATTGTGTTCTTCACCGTCACATTGGCGCAGTTGGCGATGTTGATGAACCCACTGTAGGGCGCGCCGTGGTCTCCCTCCCCGGTGATGCGATGCTGCAGTCCGTCAATCACGACATTGGAGCGGCGTATGGCGATTCCGCGCCCGTAGTAAGCGTACCGCGATTCAGCGGCGTTGGCGATGGTGGAGAAACGTCCTCCGGTGATGGTCAACCGTGCCCTATCCATGGGTTGGGCGGTGATGTCAGTGATCTGGTCGAAATCCCAGATGATCGGCGCATTCATGTCGACATTGCCATCGTTGTCAGCAATGAAGATGTCTGTCTGTGCGGAGCCCTTGTTCTGGTTCGCGCCGTACCTGATGTAGTGCTTGATGTGGGAATTCGTGACGCTGATCAGGCACGTGTGAGACAGCAAGACACTGATCTTCGGCTGATTCCGCTTGAGGGTGGAAATGCCCTGCAGTTTGAACGATTTCAGCTCCGATCGGACCTCGAAGATGTTCGTCCTGTGGTTTTCGACATCAGTGTCGTCAATGATGAACTTGGCTGAGCCGAAATCGGTGTCGGTCTGTATGACGGCGGTCCTCTTCTTGCCGCCGATCACGTATGTTGCTCCGTCATCGGCCCTCACAGGGAGACCGTGTTCGTTAGCAAACTCATGGGCCTTGGCAATGGCGTCGATGTCGTCCGTCTCACCATCACCCCGAGCTCCGAATGTCTCATATCGGACCACGTCCATCGGCTTCTTTCCTCCGTCTGCAGCGGGTTCTTCACACCGGGCCGACGGGCATTGCCTGCAGAGGCCGAGAAACGCTACGGTAAGCGCCCCAAGCCATGCTCCCATCGCACCACATCGTGGCGTGCAGACTCGGTGTCGGCTCGCGCCACTTCGAATTGTCGTCAACATATGTGTTGTCTCCGTGATGTCTGTCCGGTCTTCTCCATTCCTGCGCTCAACATAACAGCAGCGCTTCAGAGTACATCTTCTTTGGTTTCAGGCGAGACGAGACAGCCGTCCTCTGGGCGGAGTTGCCTGGCTTTTGGCACAGGCTATTGAGGAGGATTTTATCAACAGACAAGGCGAGGTCATCGGGGCCCTCCGCAGAGCGGTTCTCGAGTCCTCTGTAACGTCTGCCGTTGCGCTCGCGGCCTCCTCTTGTGCCGCTATTGTGACTGTCGGTGAAGCAGCCTTGGGCTATGAGCCCACTGTGGTTTTGGTACGGCCACCACCCATGCGGAGATCTGCCGTGAGAACGGCCCTGCTGACATTACTCCTGGGGATGCTGAGTGGAGACTTGCTGTGCGATGCATCCGTCTCGACCGGTCCGCCTGGGGGAGTTCACGAGATCCGGGTTGAGTGGTACAGTCCCAACGGGCGCTGGGACATCCCCCTGGTCTGCTTCGAGGTGATGCGGCAGGATCCCTCGATTCTCTGCACGGAGTTCTCTCCTCTTAAGGTGCAGGGGGGGATGGGGTACCAGTCGGGGAAGATCATGGCCTTTGCCACGGGGGCCGGGCCCGATGTGTTCAACATGTGGACGTACGAGATTGCCAGCTACGTTGAACAGGGCTTCCTGCTCCCGCTGACCGAGTTTGTCGGCGCTGATGGCGTACTTGCGGATGGTACGGCAAAACAGCGTCCTGACGGGAGTCCGGATCGCAATGGCCGGATCGACGATGACGAGGCGACGTGGGAGTACTGGAAGCAGCTAGACCCGATCGTGCGCAAGATTGCCACGCATGATGGGGTCGTCTACACCATCCCGGCGCGCCGCAGTGACTACGTCGGGCTCGTGTACCGCAAGGACCTTCTGCGTGAGAGCGGTATCCCCGAGACGCCTCCAGCCGATTGGCAGGAGTTCTGGCGTCGGATGCAGATTCTGACCCGGCCCGAGATCAAGATCCCCGGGGCACGTAAACACTTCGGCCGGCATGGCCTCTACCTCCATCGCTACCATATCTACCTCTATCCGTGGGTTTGGGCCAGCGGAGGGAATTTCGTTCTGGAGGGGAAAACGAACCCGCGAACGGGCGACGTTCACTGGTGGCCGAAGGAGGAATTGGCGTTCGCAGATCCCGAGACGGGCGAGAGCCTGGCCGCGCAGCCGAGTCGCTGGAAGGTGACCCTCAACACCCCCGAAGTCCTCGCTGCTTATGACTTTCTCTGGAAACTCCTGCACGGGCCGTGGATTCGTGACCCCGAAACACAGCTGCCATTGGACGTGACTGCGGAGGATATTGCCGTCGGAGCCGTCCAGCGCCCTGGCGGCGGCGTTGTCCGCTTTGTTCCCGGCGACATCATCCGTGGCGTCGCCCGAACGTATTCCTCTGAGGACAATGCTGGGAAGCAGGAGTTGTTCGAGCGTGGAGAGGTCGCCTGTTTCCAATCGAGTGTGGGGACTGAGGACGCGACCAGCAAGCTTGAGATGCGTCCGGATCAGATGGGATTCTGGGCCGTTCCCCCTCGCTCGTCCGAGCTTTCACCTAATCTGTATATCAGCTCGCATTGGCTGGGGTTGAGCCCATCCCTCGCCGGCGACAAGGGGCAGATAAGACGGGGGAAAGCCTGGAAGATAGCCTCCAGCCTCGGCAGTGACCTGGGGAAACGGATGTACATCCAGTACATGGTGCAGCAGGGCATGGCGATGTTCATGACGCCGGAGAAACTCAAACTGGCCGGCCTCGAGGAGTACATCGAGGAGATTCCGGAACACTGGCGTCGCGAATATGCCCGGCTTTTCCAGTTCCGCCGGTTTGAGCCGTTCAATGCGAACTGGCTGCAGGTAGCGCGCAATGATCTCGCTGCCGTCTTCGATGAGTTGGCGCAGGACCCGGAGTTCGACTACCGATTGGCGCTGAACGCGGTTGAGCGCCGGGCCAACACCTACATCATGAGTTCTCGCCCGGAAGCCGACATGCGCCGATACCGGCGGACTGCCTGGCTCGTCTTAGGAGGGGCAATTCTCGTGGTGTCGGTCTTTGTCACACTGTTCGTTCGGGCGCTGCGCGAAAAGGCGGCGGCATCCATACGGGAGGTCGGGGGTGTCGGTACGACACACAGCGTGCATCGCCGTTGGCTGCCTTGGGTGTTGCTTGCCCCAGCCCTTCTCTCGATCACATTGTGGGCTTATTACCCGCTGATCCGCGGGACGGCAATGGCGTTCATGGACTACCGTCTGATGGGCGAGAGGACATGGGTTGGGATCGACAATTTCATCAATGTCTTCCTTGACCACCAGTTCCAGCAGTCGGTGTTGGCGACACTGCGGTACGTTGTTGTGGCCTTGAGCATGACCTTCCTCGTCCCGATCGTGCTGGCCATACTGCTCAACGAGATTCCCTGGTTCAAGCAGAGCTACCGCACGCTCTTCTTTCTTCCCCAAGTCTGTTCCGGGGTTGTCATCATGTTACTGTGGAAACAGATGTATGAGGGCAGTGCGCGTGGCTATCTCAACCAGATTCTGCTCCGTGCGGCTGGTCTGATTGGGGTCGATATGCAGCCGATCGACTGGTTGGGAAGCACGTTCTGGGCGCCGATTTGCGTGGTGTTGCCCGGGCTCTGGGCTGGTGCAGGAATGGGGAGTTTGATCTACCTTGCCGCCCTGAAGAGCGTTCCGGATGACCTGTACGAGGCGGCGGACCTGGACGGGGCCGGGCTCTGGCAGAAGATACGGTCCATCACCATACCAACGCTCTACCCGCTCATTGTCATCAACTTTGTTGGCGCCTTCATCGGGACGTTCCACCAGATGCAGAACATTTTTGTGATGACTGGCGGGGGATCCGGGACACGTGTACTCAGCTTGCACATCTGGCTCACGGCCTACGCGGATCTGAAGTTCGGCCCGGCGACCGCAACGGCCTGGGTGCTCGGGAGCATGCTTATCGGGTTCACGGTGTGGCAGTTGCAGATTCTCAAGAAAGTTGAGTTCCGGCGAGCATTGGAGAACTGATGGCGGTTGTAACAAAAGTCGGCAGGCAGAGCTGGCCGGTGGCTACGTTTCTGACGTTCAGCTATCTGGTGCTCACGGCGGGGGGGATCTCGATGGTCGTTCCCTTCCTGATCATGCTCACCAGTGCCGTCTCCAATTCCTGGGACTACGAACAGTTCCACCCGCTCCCGACGTATCTGTGGAATCGTGAAGAACGATACATGAAGTTCCTGGCCGAGAAGTACCTGGACATCGCGGCTCCGCGCGTCCGCGTCTCCCGCGACTTCCGCCTCTTCTCTGCCGCGTATCACCCGAGGTCTGAATGGCAATCGTTTCGGAACATGCGGGAAGATGAGGCGTTTTTCGAGACGCCGCCCTTCTGTTTCGGCTCGGAGAACGGCCGCCAGAAACAGCTTGAGACCCAGCTTGCGGACTACCGTGATTGGCTCACACAGTATGATCGTCCACTGCTCACGTTGCCCATGTTTGCCCGTTTCACGCGTGTTCGCTATCAGACCACCATGCGCGAGTTCTACGAGCGTGAGTATTTGGCGCGGGAGGGCCTCGACCGAGCCGCTCTCTCCGGGCGAGCCCTCGAGGAGGGCGGACTCGCGGTGTTGGCCGATCGCTGGCAGGAAGCGAAGTTCAAACACTTCTTCTTCCTGGAGTTGATGGTCGAGGGTTCGTACCCATACCACTTGCGCTCCTGGCTGCCCCCGCTGGATGAGAAGCGCTGGCAAGACTATTGCCGGTTCGTGCGCGAGTTGCCGGCGGAATGGAAAACACCAATCACGGCACAGCATCTCTGGCTGCGGTTCCTTGAGAATGCCGTCAGCGATCTGGACGCGTTCAGAGCGCGGACCGGGCTGAACGTGTCAGGTCTCCACGACGTGCCTTTTCCGGAGACGGAGCCGACCAATCCCCGCCTCCAGCAGCTCTGGCAGACGTTTGTTCAAGAGAAGTGGCCGATCTGGATGGTTGAGCTTCCACCTGAACGGGCTTCAGGCTACCGCGCCTATCTACGTGAACGAACGGGCAGCATTGAGCGCTACAACCGGATGGTCAAAGCTGATCACGCGGATTGGGAGAGTGTCCCCTGGACCGGGCGCCCGCCGCGCGCTCCACTCGCTCGCAATTTCTGGCGGGACTACTTGCTGCAACTGCCCCCAGCGGAACTGGCAAACTACCGCGTGTCCCCTGAGATGTCGTACCGGGAGTTCTTGCAGACGCGCTACGGGGACGTGGGACATTTGAATCGCGCCTACGGCTGGGACGCCACCGAGTTTGCTTCCGTGCAGATCCCCGTTGCGGATATCGACTACGCACAGTTCCTCGCGCAGGAGGGCTGGGTGATGAGGACGTTTCTCACCTTCAATCTGCACCAGGTGTTCCGATACATGGCTGTCCAGGGGCGAGCCCTGCTCAACACCGCAATTCTGGTCGGCCTGAGCATACTGACGTGTCTGACGGTGAATCCTCTGGCTGCCTATGCACTGAGTCGGTTCCACATGCGTCAGACGCAGAAGATCCTGCTCTTCCTGCTTGCCACGATGGCCTTTCCACACGAGGTATCGATGATCCCGAACTTTCTTCTGTTGCGTGAGTTCGGGTTGCTGAATACGTACGCGGCACTTGTCCTGCCGAGGCTGGCCAACGGATTCGGGATTTTCCTGCTCAAGGGGTTCTTCGACAGCCTCCCGGCCGAGCTCTATGAAGCAGCGACGATCGATGGGGCAGGGGAGTTCGTCATGTTCTCGCGGATCACCCTGCCGCTCTGCAAACCCATTCTTGCGTACCAGGCCCTCCTGACCTTCATCGCGACGTACGGCGGGTTCATGTGGGCATTTCTTGTCTGCCAGGACTCACGGATGTGGACGGTGATGGTGTGGATCTACCAGTACCAGCAGACGGCGCAGGCATTCCCCTACATGGTCATGGCCGCCTTTGTGTTGGCTTCCATCCCGACCTTGATCGTCTTTCTCTTCTGTCAGAAGATCATTCTCCGCGGCATCATCATCCCAACGATGAAGTGAGTTGCTCTCGGCGGCCCCAGGGGATCCGGCGGTCGGGGACGACACGCCTTCCAGCGAACGGTGCCCGAGCGGAGCGTCTTTGGAGGGTCGATGTCCACAGCGACCGTCTCACAGGCCGGGGGCAGAAGGCACGGCGGTCGGGGACGATCCCCGCCGCTTCCCGTGCTCAAAGCCCATCCCAAATCACCACTATCTTGTTGATCTCGTACCGTTTACGTACCGACGATTCTTCCGTTTTCCGGCGACGACCCCACCCTCGCGAAAGT
>JABHEG010000354.1 GCA_018676675.1 Lentisphaerota bacterium | reverse complement strand
GGAAAAGAGCGAAAAGCTGGAAAAAGCAGAGATCGCACGCAACTATAGTGCGCCAGACGAGCGTGGTATCGACAAGGAGAAGTTCCTATGACCACGCGGCAAGCAGGTTACGGAATCCAACCGAATTCTGCGCTCGAAGCTCGTACGTATAGGCTGTTTCCTCTATGTCGACGATCGGTTTCAGCGGCTCGGCTGCGACCGCGCCGTGCCCCAGCACGAGCAGACTTACGACGCAAGATGTGAACTTTGGGTGCATCGGGTTTCTCCTGAAGCTGAGGTCACACGGGGTTGAGGCTCCGTCCGCTGACTTCGACGGGCTGGACTTTGTCAGTGTTCTCTACCTGCCAGCGCAGAAGCTCATCGACGGACGATGTGACGTTGTGGTAGGCTCTGATGTACTGGTCGATCAGCTCGGGGCAGTCGACCTCGAATCGGGGGGCCACCCCGAAACTGTGGGTTCGGAGATACTCGGTCTGGGGCAGAGGTCCGCAGGCGAGTGCTTTGGTGGCCGTGATATGCGGGCACGTTCCCAGGCAGCCTTCCTGGTACGGACTTCCTGGCTCGAACAGGGGCACATTGTGGAGTCGGCCGTAACCGATACGACTGCAGCGTACCCCCTCGGCCTTGAGGGCGCGTAGAAACACCTCGAGCGTGAGCCCACCGAGCGCCGTTTCATCATAGCCGGAGAAGTGGTAGGCATAGACACGTCGACAGTCCGGCAACACCAGTTGCGGGGTGATCCCCGGCATCCCGGCCAGGGCTGCGTCCAGACGCGTCCCTTGTGTGTCTCGAATCTCGTTGCGTTCATCCAGGTCGCGGAGCTGTTCGCGAGCCAACGCCATTCCCAAGGGATGAGGTCGGTGCTTGAACCCGGATCCCAACGGAGGGCATTGCTTGAAGATTGAGTCCGCGGGAAATGTGCTGATCTTCTCGGTTCGGCCTGTGGCTGCCGCCCGCTCGTAGACATCGCGTGAGTTTGTGGTTAACACGCCTCCTTCGCCGGCTTTGACGAGCTTGGAGCCCTGGAGACTGAAACAGCCGACGTCGCCGATCGAGCCGATCTTCCGACCGTGCCAGGTCGCGCCGTGCGCGTGGGAGCAATCTTCGACGATCGCAAGATCGTGCTTGCGTGCGATGTCGAGGATCGGGCCCATATCACAGGGGTTGCCCCAGACGTGGACGACCATGATCGCATGAGTGTTGGGGGTGATCTTGCGCCGCACATCCTCGGGGTCGATGCAGTGTGTCTCAGTGTCGACCTCGCAGAACACAGGCACGCCGCGTGCAGCAAGGATCGTGGCTGCACCCGGCCCGAAGGTGTACGAAGGCACAATGACTTCCCCGCCAGGAGGCAAGCCGACCCCGGCCAGCCCCTCATGAAGCGACGATGTGCCGCTGTTGGATGCGAGGCCGAACTCGCACCCGATGTATGAGGCAAACTCCTCTTCAAACTCACTGACCAATGGCGAGACGGAGATCTCCCCTTTGCGCATCAGTTCGACAACGGCCTGGATTTCGCGCTCGCTGACGATGGGCGATTGGGGAGCGGCTGTGGTCACGGTCCTGGGACCGCCGCTTAGTGCTGGTTTGGGCATATGGCGTCTGCGAGACCTTTGAGCCTCGCACTCCTTTGAACGGCGGATTGGCGGTTTGGCCGTTTAGATGCAGCAACGCAGGATCATAGGCTGGCGTTCCCTAATATCAACCGTGGAGGCACGAGACCGTTCTCGGGTCAAGATACCTGAGTTGGCAGACGCAAAGCGATTGCCCACCGGTCCGAACACGCTCCGGCATTCTCTACTCGTCCGATCGTCACCGCTCCCCGGTAGGCTTACCGTAGCGTTGGAGGACGTGCTAACAGGCCCTCTGAGGAACTGGCGTTATCGGTTGGGCTCTGCTATTTTCGCCTATCGGCTGAAGGAGGCCGGCGCCCGAGTTGGTGCTGCGCCGAGTACAGGTGTCAATCCAAAGGGTACGTCATGCAGTTCGCACGCACGTTTGGTCAGGTCGGCTTCCTTCTCGGCTTCCTGGTGGTTTCTACGCACGGTGCTCCCGTCAAGACGAAGGACATCTGGCAGTGCGATTTCGAGGGGAAGGCCTCCGTCACGGAGATAGAGGGAATCACGTTCGCCCGCGTGGATGGCCGGCTGGTGGAACGGGCTCCCGGCAAAGGAATGTGTCTGGAGTTGGCAACCAGAGCTCCGGCGACATTCTGTTCACTCGACATTGTTGTTCCCGTGACGATAGAGCGCAACCTCATTCTGTCCTTCGATCATCGCGAAGAGATCGATCCCGGCAAAGAGGGGGCCTACATGGGGATGAGCTTCTTCAGTGGCGGCAAGCAGGGCTTCTGGCAGTCAGACACGTTTGGCCCGGAGTGGCGCCATGTTGAGGTCTCGCTGCCACAGCTCGAGGGGCGCTTCGGGATCGGTATGGAGCTTGGGCTGGTGCTCGACCGCATCCAGCTCTATGGGCGCTCCAAGGATCAGCGTGAACGTGGCGACAATCCCTGCAACATGAAAGTCTGGCTGGACAATATCCGGATTCATGTGGGGGAGTTGCGGCAGACGAGTGTTTCGGGAGGAACCTACACGTGCCACAACAACCCGCCTCTGCTGGACTGGCGCGGGCCGGCCGGCACCGGCACGGAGTTGCAGTACTCCATGGATCCTGCTTTCCCGGAGGGTGCCACACACTCGGTAGTCCTGTCTTCGCCTCGGCCCTATTACGTCCCGTCGGCGCCGGTGCTCCCGGGCACGTGGTACTTCCGTCGCCGGACAGAATCTGAGCTTTACGATGGCTGGACGCCGAGCCAGAAGCTGATCATCCCCGAACGGACCCATAACTATGCTGTCCCGACGGTCAATGCGGCTGAGTTGGCCAGCCGTCCGCATCCGCGCTTGTTGCCTCGCATCCGGCCCGACGGCGAGCTCCTGTCGGATTCGGGGCGCGTCAGTCGGATCAAACAGGCCCGCAACGGACTCAAGCCGGGCATCCCTGAACACCCTGGTCCTTACAAGAAGGATGATCCCCGCTGGCCCCAGTGGATTGACTGGTATGGAGACGTGGCCGGCAAGGTGACCTCACGCACTGGGAGCCGCATCAGGGGAGTCGCTGAGGCGGCCATTCTGACAGGGGATGCCGAAGCGATCGCCGCCGCCAAGTCACTTCTCGTCGATGTCTGTTCCTGGGATCCGAAAGGTGGCAGCGCAGCCCGGTACGGGGACCTGCAGGCGGCTTCGCTGCTGAAGGGCATGGTCTGGGCTTACGATGCGTGCGAGGCGACGCTGACAGAGGAGGAACGGGCTCTGGTGCACAACATCCTCAAAGAGCGCATCCTGCAGTTCTACGTCAAGATCAATCCGTTCCGTATCAACCCGGCCCAGAACCACCCCTGGAAGAAGACGGCCATTGTTGCGGAGTCCGCTCTGGTGCTGATGGGGGTGTTCCCGGAGGCGGAGGAGTGGCTCGATGTAGCCCTTCAGTGCTACGCCCTGCGCATTCTTCCGAGCATGGGGTTCCAGGGGGAAAATCAGGAAGGCATCAGCTACTGGAGTTACGGGGTGAACATGCTTGCGAACTTCGCGGATCTGATGCGCTTCATGGCAGGTGTCGATCTCTATGACCATCCCTGGCTGCGCCAAACGTGCCGATTCCCGCTGTACTGCGCGCCTCCCGATGCCTATGCGATCAGCTTTGCCGACAACTCCTCCCGCGGAAACGCGTCGATCAAAGGAGTGTATGGAACCAGGTTGGTCGGGCTTCTGGGTGAACGCGCGCAGGATCCCTACGCCATCTGGTACGCGAATCGCCAAAGCCCGACTGTTGAGGCCAGACCCCCCGCCGATATCCCTCAATCAGCCTACTATCCCTACATCGGGTATGTGCTCTTCAATACCTGTCTCAGTGACGGACTGGAGAACGTTGGCGTGGGCATGCGATCCGGAGCATATCATGCAGGCCACCAGCATGATGACAACAACGGCTTCGCGATCCATGCCTATGGTGACAAACTCGCAGTGGACGGCGGGTACTACGACTGGTATGGCAGCCCCCACTTTAAAGCGTACTCGATCAAGACCCTGGCGCACAACACGCTGTTGGTGAATGACCAGGGCCAGAAGCGCGGAACGGATGGTCGAATCTCCGCGCAATTTGAGTCCCCCGGATTCGGCTACGCCGTGGGAGACGCAGGCACAAACCCGGCTGTCTATGAAGGGCGACTGAAACGCTTTGACCGACGACTGCTTTTCCTCAAACCGGGTTTTGTGATCGTGCATGATCTGGTCGAAGCATCCGATGGGCCGGCCAAACTGGACTGGTTGCTGCACGCACATACGGATGAGGCGTTTCCGGCAGACACAGCGGCTGGCACGTTTACTCTCGAAAGGAAGACGGCTCGGTTGAACGGGCATTTCCTCGCCCCGAGCGACCTGGCACTCACGGTGACCAAGAGCTTTGACATCCCTCCGCAGATGCCGCGCAAGAGCGTGTTTCTCCCATGGGATGAGGTGCAACCGGAATGGACGCTGACTGCCACCCCGGAAACGTCGCGCCAGAAGGAGGAGTTTTGCGCCGTCATGGAGGTGCAGCGGACAGTGACAACGGCGGCTCCGGCCACGGTACGGCGAATCGAGGCAGCCAATGCCATTGGCTGCGAACTCGTGGCCGCTTACGGGACCTACACCGTTCTGCTGCGCAAACAGGATGGCACGGGGCCTTTGAGCGCTGAGGGAGTCGAGACTGATGGTGACGGAGCCGTTGTGTTGGTCGGGAAGAATGGGGATGTCGTCAACGCCCTCGCGCTCTCGGCGACACGTCTGTACGTCAGTGGCAAAGAGCTTTTTGCCAGCGACACGCCCCGGTCCTGGGCGTTGGATGAAGGGCGCTCTCCGGCCCTTCTGAACGCGAAACTCAAGACTACGACCGGCGATCTGCGCCTGGAGGGGCGACGCCACTCTTTGCCGGACGGCGACATCTCGACCTGGTGGGCGACGCTCGACACGAACGAGCGTTGTCGGTCAGATATCGTCGTGCACGGGTGGACGGGTGCGCGTCCGCCACACATCCGCGTGAATGGCCGCACCCATGCCGCCGAGTCGTTTTTGGCCGCATTGCCGGCGGGGCAGGCGTGTCTGGCCATTACCGGTCGGGGCACGTTTGATCAGGTCAGTGTGAGTCCTCGGAACTACGCGATCATCCCAACTGTCCCGATGCCTGCAGACACCGCGATTCGCGACGGGGACATCGTGATCGATACCGATGCTCCCGGCCCCGTGGCGCAATCTGACCGGAAGGGCAAGGTGATGAGCAAGGTCGCGTCCACCGGTGGGAAGGCGTTTTGCTGCATAGATGGGCCCATCCAGTGGGCCGAGTGGAGCTTTGACACGACCCAGGCGGGGACCTACGAGTTGCTGGTCCGAGGGGCAAGCGAACACGAGTTGATCGAGCGCGAAAGCACCATTGATACGCGGCCGTTCCCGGTCGAGGGGAGTGCCATCCAGATGAAGGGGACGAACGGATGGTGTCGCGAAACGGATGACTGGGCCTGGAACCGTGTGGTCGGCCCGAAAGGCAAACGGGGCTTGATCCAACTGGCGGCAGGGAAACACACGCTCCGCTGGGAGTTCGTTGCCGGCTCCCAGAACGTGGATGTGTTTGTTCTGCGACCGGTGGGGGAGTAGTAGGCGGCGATGTTTTGTGTCACGACAGTCGATCGGAGCACGGCGGCTCCTCCCACGTTGAAGACAGTCTCAACTCGCATGGGCTTGCCAATGTGGGAGCGGGTGCCATCCCGCGATGTTTTGTGTCACGACAGTCGATCGGAGCACGGCGGTTCCTCCCACGTTGAGGACAGTCCCAGCCCGCATGGGCCTGCCAATGTGGGAGCGGGTGCCATCCCGCGATGTTTTGTGTCAAGACAGTCGATCGGAGCACGGCGGCTCCTCCCACGTTGAGGATAGTCCCCCTCAGCCTGTCCACTGGGTCATGAAGGCCGTGATGACTCGGGACACATTGGCAAACACGGACTTCCGGGCGATTTCGAAGCCGTGACTGTTACGCCGGACCTGGCCGAAGAAGCCAACGCGCGGAGCCGCACCGGATGCGTAGACGCGGCCGGCATCGCTGGCGGCGCGTTCATACACGACAGGCTGCAATTCCGTCCCTGCTTCTTTGGCAAGCCTGCGGAGATCGCGGAAAAGGGCTTGGTCGTAGTTTGTTTCCTGGTCCTTGCTCCAGATCCCGGGGCGGCCATCCAGCTCAAGCGGTCCATCCGGCAGCACCGGACAGCCGTCGATCGCGATGAACACGTCGGGGCGTTCCCGGTGAGCAAGCACTTTGGCGCCGTGGCAGCCGCCTTCCTCGTGGACAGTGAACGCCACCATCGTGGGCAAAGCAGGTTGCAGGCTCTTCTCATGGAATTCGCGGAGACTGTTGAGCAGGGCGGCGACTCCGGCTCGATCGTCGAATGTCCATGCCGCCACGAGTGGGTCTGGTCCATTTCCCAGGACGATCGGGCCGCGTCCGTCTCGGGTTGGCACGGCCGGCGTCCCCGGCCGGACTCCGGCGGCTGCAAGTTCGGCAACAGACAATCCGGTCACCAGTCGGGCGTCGTGCCAATCGGTCCCAATGCCCTGTGTCCCGGGCCGATGAGTTGAACCGAAGGAGACGATGGCCGGGACATCTGCCTGGTCCCCGAGGAGGACAACAGGACGTTCGCCGATTTTCGGCGGGATAAGGCCCCCGGAGTTGATGACGCGTAGGTCGCCGTTTGGCTCCACCAGCGTGACAACCACGGCGATCTCGTCCATGTGGGCTGCCAGGCAGACGGTGGGGCCGTCACTCATTCGTCCCGGAAGACGCACCATGACGTTGCCTGCGGGATCGATGACCGGGGCATATCCCCAGCCTATCAGCTTGGTTCTGAGGTAGTCGACAATTCTCTCCTCACGCCCGGGTGGCGAGGGGATCTCAAGGAGTTCGGAGAACAGTGATAGAACTGGACAGTCGCCGATGTCGGATGCAGGCATGTTGTGGGTCCCCAAAGAAGCCGTGGTTTTCTTGTCTCAGGCGCGGCCTTCACGGAATACAGCCCATTCCGGCTCATTGTCGTAGAGCCAGCGGTAGTACTCTTTCTCGCGAAGGCTGGTGGCGGCTCCCTCATCGACGATGACGGAGCAGTGGGCGTGGAATTGAGTGGCGGTGGCGGTGACCATTGCGGTGGCCGGGCCCTCAACAGCTTTGGCCAGGATGTCGGCCTTGCGATCTCCGGTGACGAGGACAAGGCACCGATCGCACTCGAGGATCGTGCCGACCCCCATGGTGATGGCACGTCGGGGAACCTGTTCCGGATCCCCGCCGAAGTAGCAGGCATTCTGGGTGATGGTTGTTGGGGTCAGGGCCTTTTGCCGGGTCCGTGAGAACAGAGCCGAAAGGGGCTCGTTGAAGCCGATGTGCCCGTCCTGACCAATGCCGAGGAGCTGTAGATCGATACCCCCACACTCCCGGATCAGGGCCTCATAGCGTTGGCATTCTGCATTGAGGTCCTCGGCCGTGCCGTGAGGCAGGTGTGTGTTGCGGATGTCAATATTCACGTGATCGAACAGGTGTGTGTTCATGTAGTGTCGATAGGAGTGAGTGTCCTCCGGGGTGAGCCCGATGTACTCATCCAGATTGAAGGTGCGGCAGAGCGAGAAGTCGAGTCCGTCTTCGCGGTGCATCTGGGCGAGGTGTGCGTAGACTCGTTCCATAGTCCCGCCGGTTGCGAGACCAAGGACGAGAGACGGTTTGTCCCTCAGTTCTCTGGCTATGACCCGCGCGGTCAGCAAACAGGCCTCTTCGGTGGTGGGGCGGATAATGACTTCCATCGTGAGTGCGGGCTCCTTGGGCGGCTGATTAGCGGCCAGCGTGGTTGTGTCGCCATGGTTGAGTGTCACTCTTGTCGGGCTAATGTCAATTCCCGAAGGGATCTGTCAAGGTGGGGAGGGATCCTGCCGCCTCACTGTCCTTTACGGCGAGCGGCCCTCCGATTGCCAGGGGAAGATGCCGATCCTTGCTTTGTACGGCGAGCGGCCCTCCGATCGCCAGGCGAAGATGTCCCCCAGAGCCGTGCGGCGTACAAGCGGAAGATGCCGATCCTTGCTTTGTACGGCGAGCGGTCCTCCGATCGCCAGCGGAAGTTGCCGCCCGGGGGCCGTTCGGCGTACAAGCGGAAGATGCCGATCCTTGCTTTGTACGGCGAGCGGCCCTCCGATCGCCAGGCGAAGATGTCCCCCAGAGCCGTTCGGCGTACAAGGGGAAGATGTCGCCCGGGGGCCGTTCGGTGTACGTCAGGGATCAGTCGTTGTTCGGTTTGGCAGATTTGCCTGCCGCAAGCACCATACGGAAGTCGTCGAACCAGACCTGGCCTCGGCCCTGATGCATGGCAAGAACGGCGATACGCGCTGTCTTTACCGGCACCGGGAAGCTCAGGGCGAAACCGGTCCAATCGACAGTTCCACTGAACACTTTCTCGGTTTGGGTTGTATGGAAGGCAATGAAGTGGCCATTGGCATCGAGAAGCTGAACACCCACCATTGCCGCCGTGGCGTCGTTGGTGCGGACCCAACCGGTGAGCTCAACCGTGCGCCCGACTGGGACTCCGTGGCCTGACGCGGCGGTGATCTCTTGCCGCCAGTTCCACGGCTGCTGCGTGTCTGCAGCTGTGTTCAGCACTGTCGCGGACGCTGCCCCGCTGCGTTTGATCTGCGTGTCGGCGGCGAGCTCCAGTCCAGGATTTCCCTTACCGATCGCCACCCAACCCGTCGGCTGCCCTTTGATCAGCTCCTCGAATCCTCCATCGGTGAGGAAATCGGTGTCCGGAGGCACGTCGCGAGCTGCCACGGTCGGGGCGGGGCCTTCCTTTGGGACAACGGCCGCACTGCCTGCATGAACCTGGACCTGAACGTCATCGAACCAGACGTCCCCAGTTCCCTGCAGCACCAGTGCCAGGACACCGATGGCGCCCGGTGGAACGGTGACGGTGGCGGCATGGCGACGCCAACTGGTCGTTCCCTTCACCTGGGGTGTCGTGCACATACCGCGATAGGCTCCGTCGGTGTCGCTCAGGCGGAGTTTGATCGAAGCGGATCCGTTGACGTTGGTCGTACGGATAAGACCGCTCACCAGAATTCGTTCGCCGGGCGGGAGTTGGGTGAGATTCTGCATGAATCCAGCCTCGGCTCCATGGTGTTCGGAGTGGCGCTTTGTGATCTTCAGACATGCGTCGCCATGGCTTGCATTTCCAGTCACCCGTTGGCAGTCGGCCGGTGCTTCCTGTACCATCGTTGTCGGGGCACTGACCCAATACGCTGCTTCCGTGCCAGACGTATTCGCTGCTTCCTCGAAACCGGCATTCAGCAGAAGATTCCCTCCCCAGTCTCCCGAGTCCAACGCTCCATCGACGCTCACGAGTGGGGGAGAGGCAGCCAGCGTTGCTGACTCGTTCTCGAAACTGAGGTGACGGTAAAAGCCAATCGCGATGCCGGCGAGGCACACGAGACAGAGTATGCCCACGGGGGCGACCAGGAGACATCCCATTATCAGGAGGGCGTAGTTTTTTCCCCCGGGAGGAGTGGGGGGAGTCTCTGTGGCTACGGGTGGTGGGGTTGGGGCACCGCCTCGGGGGCCGTCGTGCTGGATTGTCTCAATGGCTGTTTTGACCTCTGCGGCGTGTTGGTAGCGCCGGTCTGGCTCACGGTCGAGGGCCCGGAGGACGATGTCGTCCAGACGCACATCCATCTGGACCTTTCGTGACGGTGGGGGGAAACGCCCCATCGGCGGCTCACCGGTGAGCATCTCATAGAAGACAACACCGAGAGAGTAGATATCGGCGCGATGGTCCACATTGCCTGGGCTCTGGATCTGTTCCGGAGCCATATATCTGGGGGTCCCCATCACCTGCTGGCTGCGGGTAAGTACGGGGACTTCCGTTTCCTTACCCAGGAGCTTGGCGATCCCGAAGTCCGCGATCTTCACGTGTCCCTCGCGGTTGAGGAGGATGTTCTCCGGCTTGATGTCACGGTGCACGACTCCGAGCTCGTGAGCGTACTGCAGGGCATCGCAGATCTGGGGGACAATCGCCAGGGCGTCTGTCGGTTGGAGGTCGCCCACCTGGACAATGCCGCGAAGATTGGGACCATCGACGAATTCCATCAGGAGATAGCAGAGCCCGCTTTCCGTTCGGCCGAAGTCATAGACGGTCACGATATTCGGGTGATTGAGCTTGGCGAGTACTTTGGCTTCCCGGTTGAAGCGTTCGCTGAAGTCCGATGCCTGTTCCGGCGAAGGTGTGAGGATCTTGAGCGCGACATCCCGGTCCAAATCGGTCTGGCGTGCTCTGTAGACCAGGCCCATGCCTCCACGACCGAGGAACTCAAGGACGTCCAGGCTCGGGAACAGCGGAGCCAGCTCTTGCGGGGCTGGGATGCGGTTGTCAAGAGGGCCTGCCGCATCGGTCAATTTTGTTCCGGGTTCGAGGGCGGCTTTCATCATGCACTGGGGGCATTGGCCTTCGGAAGCGTCTTCGGGCAGCTTCGCTCCGCAGGTGCCGCACATCGGTTGTGTGTCCATCGTCTATGCCCTTTCAGATCCTGTTCCGTTCCGCGCTTCTACCCCTAACAAAAGGGAAACGCCGGAATGGTTACACGGGCAACGTAGCTTTGTTTGGCTAGGTCAGGGCTTTCAAGAGGTGTCGAACTTCATCTTCGACGTCCTCGGGGGCTGCGACAGTTGCGGCAATTTGCTCCTGCAGGAGGCGACGGAAACGCTGGCGCAATCGGTGCACTGCAACTTTGACTGCGCCTTCACTCATCCCTGTGCGGGCGGCAATGTCCGCGTACTTCGGGGCTTTTGTTCCGCCGGGCAGTGTTGGTCTGAGCTGAGTGAAGAGAGTGGCATTCCCCAGGGTCGCATATTCCTGCGTGAGAGCGGCGAGAACCTGGTCGATGACGGTCAGGGCCCAACGTCGCTCATAGAGGCGTTCGGGGCTGAATTCGTCCACGGGTTCGAGGTCGTAGCGGTTTTCGGCCGACACGGCGTCCAAGGCGATTGTCTCGGTTCCGCCGCCGCGCTTTTGGGCGGTCGCGTGGTCCCACTGGTTGGTCAGATAGTGCTTCAGGGAAGCGAGAAGGAACGCACGGAAGCGCCCCTTTCGGCGGTCGAGATGGGAGAGCCCATCGCTGCTCAGGAGTTTGGCGAAGAAGCCCTGGGTGAGATCCTGGGCATCCGGTGCGGCATGGCCGCGGCGTCGGACGTAGGCATACAGGGGATACCAGTAGGCTCGGCAGAGCGCCTCCAGTGCGTCAAGAGCTGCCTTGGTATCGTCCTTTCCTGCTGCTGAAACAAGACTCCAGTGCGTGGTGAGGAAGTGATCGGACATTGCAGCCGGATTCGGTTGTTCTCCACGGGGCGAGGGCATGGGCGGTCGAGTTCCTTCCAGCCGAATGGCGAGTGTCACCCGGGGATGATGCACGCGGAATGCGATCTGCACCCAAACGTTCCCCGAGAGAGCGGCAGCCGACATTATGGCAATACAAGCAAAACTAGCTCTGGAGGGCGTGGGATGCAAAAACCACGGTGCCGGGGACGTCGTCCGGGAGTTGTGATGCGGTGAGCGCTCAGCACTTGTGCCGTAGGCGGAGCGCGGTACAGTGCCTGTCATTGCATGTTCTCGTTGGTGAAGATCTGAGTGATTACTGTGTCTGCCACAACGCCAGAACAATCCGCCTGTGATGATCCGCGGCCCCCATTCTGGGTTCGTTTCCTGTGCCCACGCACGGACCGCCGGTTCTTTTTGCGCCTGGCGGCTGTCGCTGCGGTCGCGTACGTTTTCTTCGGGCATGTCTGTATCCCGGCTGTGGCCCGTGGCGAGAGTATGGTCCCCACATATCGGAACGGTGCTTACCTGCTCTGTTGGTGTCCCAGCTATTGGTTCGGCAAACCCCAGCGCGGCGATGTGGTGATGGTGCGGCTGGCGGGACGACGGGTGATGTTCCTCAAACGAGTTGTTGCGTTGACCGGGCAGACGGTGGCGTTTCGTGATGGGGTGCTTCATGTGGATGGCGAAGCGCTCGAGGAGCCCTACGTCCAAACGCCCTGTAACTGGAATCTGGGACAACGTGACGTGCCCCCGGGGCATGTCTATGTGGTCGGTGATAATCGTGGTATGCCGATGGAACAGCACCATTTTGGGAAGGCGGCTGTTCGCCGCGTGGTTGGGAGAGCGCTCTGGTGAGAGGCAAGAAGAAGTTTGCTCTGGCTCTGGTGATCGCCGCAGTAGCTGGTTTTCTCTGGTGGCGACTGAACCCAAGTGACGAACGTCAGGTCGCAAAACAGGTGGAACGGCTGGCTGAAGTCGTCTCAAAGCGTCCCGGTGAAACAAACAGCGTTATGGCGCTGAAAATGAACGTGCTTCCGGGACTGTTTGCGGACGAGTTTACCGTTGCTCTGGTCGAGTTCCCTTTCAATGGCGATTACACCAGTACGGTGATGACTAGCAACGTGGCACGTGCACGTGGAGCTCTGGCGGAGCTCGAACTTAGGTTCTATGACATCACGGCGGAGCTTGCGAGTGAGACCGAAGCAACCGCGCTTTTCACGGCCCAGGCGCGAGTGCGCCATAAGGAAGGCAAACCCAGAGTCGAGACGCGTGAGATGATCTGCGGGCTTCGCAAGGTCGAGGAGAAGTGGCGATTCACGTCGTTCAAGGAGGAAGTCGTGCTTAGCCGGTAGATGGGTTGATTGGTTACCGGTTACCAGCAATAGGAGTGTTTATCTATGTTCAGCAATCTCTGTCCTGGTGCAGTAGGGCTCGGCGGCCCGATGGCAGATGTGTTGTCGTTGGCCAAAGCGGTTGGTTTCGAGGGCGTGGATCCGAATCTCGGTGAACCCGTTGAGGAGACTCGGGCTCTGTACGAGGAGCTTGGGTTGCGTGTGGGAACGGCGGGCTTGCCAGTCGATTTCCGCGGCGAAGAGTGCAAGTATGAGCAGGGAATGGCGGGGTTGGTCGACTTCGCGGGAAGGATGCAGGGCGTAGGCGCGACCCGCTGCGCGACGTGGTTGCTCCCCTTTTCAGATGAGTTGACCTATCAAGAGAACTTCGACCTGCACGTCCGCCGGCTCAAACCGGCTGCCCAGTTGTTCGCCGCCCATGGGATTCGGCTGGGATTGGAGTTCGTCGGGACTCCCAGTTTACGCGGTGGCAAAGCTCACGAGTTCGTTCACACGTTGACTCAAGTTCTTGAGCTGTGTGCTGCAATTGGCGGCGACAACGTTGGCCTCCTGCTGGACGCGTGGCACTGGTACACATCGCATGGGACAGTCGAAGAGCTTCGACAGCTGACCAACGATGACATCGTGCTTGTGCACGTCAATGACGCTCCAGCCGGTATTGAGATCGATGAGCAGTTGGACAATGTTCGCGATCTGCCCGGGGAGACTGGCGTGATTGACCTGCCGACCTTCATGGGCGTGCTGAAAGAGATCGGGTACGACGGCCCCGTGTCGCCGGAGCCATTCTGCCAACGCCTCAACGATCTGGAACGCCGGGCGCGGGCCGAAGCGGTGGCCAATTCCCTCAAGGGCATCATGCCGTAGAGCTCTGGGAGTATGAGCAATGCCTGAGCGCAGACGTTTCGGTCTTGTCGCTGCTGTGCTGACGTTCGCGTGCGTATGTCATTTCGGGAGCGTCGCTGTCGCTGCAGAAAATGGCTTCATTGAGATCGATGGGCGTACGTACCGGGACGTCATCGCCACCTGCTTCCGCCGGCCCTTCCTGACCGATGCCGATATGCGGATCTACTTCACTGACACCCGCGGGCGCGTGGCCGGTGGCGGGCTGACCTTCTTCCACTACCCCGGGGTCGAGCAGGTGCTCGTCGATGGCGAGAGCCTTCCCATTCTCCGACGGGCCCCCAACCTGGTCCAAGTGCGTCTGACCAAGGGGATCCACGATGTGGAGGTTGTGGCATCGGAAAACGCCGCGTCTCTCGATTTCCCGGCGCTTGCCGAGCCCCGTTCTCTCGCCGTGAGCAGCATCGATACGTTCAACGAGCGAGCCAAGGCACTTCAGCCTGGTGGCGAACTGATCGTGAAGAACGGTGTGTACACGGGCTGGTCCACCGCCTTGGTTGAGGGCAACGGCACAGCCGACCAGCCGGTGACCATTCGCCCCGAGACCCCGGGCGGGGTCATCTTTCGTGGCCGGACGCATTTTCGTCTTACAGGTCGACACATCGTGTTCAGAGGATTCCGGTTCGACCACGCGGGCCCGGCTCATGTCCTGTACATGATCAACGGTGAACACATGCGTGTCACGCAGTGCCAGTTCACCAGTTGCGGCGACCCGGGGCGTACCTTTAGTCATATCGTGCGGATGACACGCAATTGCCGTCGCAGCCGCATCGACCACTGCTACTTCACCCTCAGCAAGTGCATGAGCGTGGGGTTGCGCATTTTCGGCCTTGAGGATATGCCGCGCGACAATCGCGTTGATCACAACGTCTTTCGTGATGTCTTCAGGTACTGGGGCAACGGGCAGGAGAACATTCAGCTTGGTGGGCCCTCAGGCTGCACTCCGCCTGAGGCGACCGTGCGCACGTTGGTCGAGTACTGTCTCTTTGACAACGCCTGGGGAGATAGCGAGACCATCTCCAACAAGTCGTCAAGCAACACCATCCGCTACAACGTGGCTGCGAACTGCCTGTTTTCTGCCTTCACTATTCGTTCGGGGAATGGGGTCAGATTCGAAGGGAACGTCATGATCAACAGCGGGGGTGGCGTCCTTGTTTTCGGGGAGAACCATGCCATTGTCAATAACCTGTTTCTCAACCTGCTTGATAGCGCGGTGACGCTACAGGCGGGGACCACCAACGTGCGCTACTGCACTGCCGGGACCAATACGCTCATTGCCAACAACACGTTCGTGGACTGCCCCATTGCGGCAATTGGCGCGGAACGTGAGAACCCAGCCACCCCGATCAGCGTGAGTGGTGTCACGGTTCTGAACAATCTGATGACCGGGCATGAGGGGCAACTGGTTGATCTGTCCGCGGCCAAGGGGGTCAACGTCCGCGGGAACCTGATGTGGCCTACTGGACACGCGCGGACCGGCCAACGCGGCCAGGACGTGCTGCTGGCTGATCCGTTGCTTGAGGGAAACGGGGTTGCCATCCGCCCGGGAGCAGGGAGTCCTGCTGTCGATGCCGGACGAGAGGTGGATACGGTCACGCTTGACCGTTGGGGGCGGTCCAGACCGGTCGGTCGAGCCCCCGATTTCGGTGCCGACGAGGTCGGTGCTGGGAAGCGCCCGTTCGACAGCCTTCCTGAGGTCCCCCCGCCGCCGCTCCTGATGCCGGACCTGCACAAGGGAGACTACGCATTTGCGGTTGGCAACACGCTTGAGTTCGGACTCACGGACACCACGCTGAAGGTCACGCCTTCGCTTCCCGGCGATTTCGTTACGAGCTGGGAGTACTTACCGAAGCAGTGGCTCTCCCAGGCGTCCGTGACCTTTTCGGCAGGCGAGGGCGGAGAAGGCTATACGCTATCCTGGGGGGGCGTCGATGAGGACGGGCGTCCGCTTGGTGTTATCACGTTGCGCAAGAACGCATTGGGGTATCCCGTGTCCGACGGGGCTGATATTGTTCACCACCGGATGACCTATAACAAGACCCGGATGCCTGAACGCCCGGAGACGCCGGCGGAAACGTGGTACCGGTTTCTTCTCATCAAACATGGCCGGACAATCTGGTTGGGCCACGCCGGCCGGACATCGTCGACGATGGTCCCGGTCGTCCCGGTCATCGTTTGGCAGGACCGGGGGACAGCCCACGGCGGACCAGATCTGGAGATCGCCCAGACGAGCGAGGGGGTGTGGCGCAACATGCATGTGTGGCACTACGACTGTGGAGCCAAAGCCCCTCCGGCACCGGAAGAACTGACCGCACAACGGAAAGGAGGCGCGAGGATTGCGTTGCGCTGGCGTCACGGGGGAGAGGGACCAGTCAACTGCATCTACGATGTGTATCGGGACACGCGTGCCGGCTTTATTCCGAGCGCGGCGAATTGTGTGGCCGAGCGGGTCTCCGGTGGAGGGTACGATGACTTTGATCCCCCCCCCGGCGAGGCGCTTTACTACAGCGTGCAGGCGCGAAATGTGCTGGGCCGGACTTCGGAGAGCATCAGCACGCGGGTGCGGCACTCCGGGGAGGAGGCACTGTATGCCTACCTGCCTGCGGGATCTGCCCTTGAGGTCCAGTCACCACTGGCCCTTGAGCAGGAGAGAGGCGATGGGCCCCCGATTCTGATCGTTCCTCCGAACGCCGGATCTCCCACGACGGGGCCTGTCGAAGAGGGCGTGGCGCGATATGTCTTCAGGGCACCGCAGGCCGGTGAATATGCGCTGTGGGCCCTGGCTCAGGGAGCAGACGGCTCGTCCGACTCGTTCTACTTTTCCCTCGACAGCGAGGCTCTGAGCGCGTACACAGGATGGTCGACCGGTGTGCAGGATACGTGGTTGTGGAGGCGCGTCTGGCGCAAAGCGTTGGCCGCCGGGCAGCACACCGTGCGCATCAAACACCGTGAGACGGGTGCCTTGCTCAAAGCTCTTCTCGTTACCGATGACCTCAAGTTCGGACCTCCCCGGCCATAATGGCGTGCATAGGCTGCGATGTGAGAAACGTCACCGACGAACGGGACGTCTGAGCCGGAGGAAAGGAGGATGTCGGGATGGCAGAATGGAACACGATATCACTGCTTTCCACCGCGCTTTTGGTGTGTGGCGCCACAGCACCGGCTGACACCAAACAGCACAGCGTCTTTTTCCCTCAGAATCTGCTGGATCGGGCGCGCCGGAACGCTGAAGTCCATCCCCGGGAAGCTCGTTTGAGGGACCAGTTGATTGCCGACGCCCAGCCCTGGGTGGCGCTGTCCGACGATGCACTGTGGCACCTCATGTTCGGGCCGAACATAACGCGTTCGTGGATGGTGTGGTCCAACGGGCACTGCCCCAGTTGCAGCAAGAACGTCCCCATGTACGAGTGGGAGACGGACCCCTTGGTGCATCCCTGGAAAGTGCGCTGCCCGCAATGCGATGAGTTCTTCCCCAAGAACGACTTTCGGAGCTTCTACCGTTCAGGGCTTGACGAGCACAATGTGTTCCAACCGAAAAAGGCTGACCGCGCCCTGTTGTTCAATGCAGAGCATCCCGATCCCGCGCATCCGTTACACGGTTTTGGTGTCGACGATGGGGAGGGATATGTGGCGGGGAAAGATCGATGGCGCTTCATTGGTGCCTACCTCATCTATGGGCAATGGAAGCAGGCCGTCCTCGGTGGGATCAAGCGTCTTGCCGAAGCTTACGTCGTGACCGGGGACACGGCCTATGCCCACAAGGCGGGGATCCTGCTCGACCGTGTTGCGGACTTATACCCAACCTTCGACTACAAGACCCAGGCGCTTGTCTACGAGAAGAGGCTTGGCAGCAACGGTTATGTTTCGGTCTGGCACGATGCTTGTGAAGAGACTCGCGAATTGGCCCTCGCCTACGACCAGGTCTTTGAGGGATTGCGCGGGGACAACGTCCTGATTCACTTCCTTGCGGGGAAGGCAAAGGAGTTCAAGCTTGAGAACCCCAAGAGGTCCTTTGCAGACGTTCAGAACAACATCGAGGGCCGTATTCTGCGCGACGCGTTGGCCAACCAGCACAAGATTGCCTCCAACTACCCGCGCACCCCGATCGCTGTGGCCGTCACCAAAGCCGTACTGGACTGGCCGCGGAGTCGGGACGAGGTCCTCAAGCTCATCGACGCGTTTCTGAAGCGCTCAACCGCGGTGGACGGCGTAACGGGAGAGAAAGGGCTCGCCAATTACTCCGCATTCGGTCTGCAGAGCATTGCCCTGTTCCTGGCGGACTGGGACCGTGCCATTCCCGGCTTCCTGGACGACATAGTGAGGCGGAATCCTGCCCTTCACAGCATGTTCCGTTTCCACATCGACACCTGGTGTCTGAACAGCTACTATCCGCTCTCGGGCGACACGGGGTGGTTTGCCAAACGGATAGATCAGTACCAGGGCGTTCGCTTTCAGCGCTTTGGTCTGGAGAGTGATTACAGCCACAAGGATGCCGCAATCTCCCCCTCCATGTTCACCTTCATGTGGCGGCTCTATGAGCTCACCGGAGATGCGGCGTTTGTTCAAGCCCTCTACATGGCTAACGATTACTCTGTGGAGGGACTTCCCCATGACGTGTTTGCCGATGGTCACGAAGCGCTGCAGGAAGCTGTTCGCGAAGTGATCAGGCGCGAGGGAGCTGCGCCGGGAACGACGAGCATCGATAAGCAACGGTGGCATCTCGCGATTCTGCGATCGGGAACCGACTCTCATGGCCGCGCCGCCTGGCTGGATTACGACTCCGGCGGGGGACACAGCCATCAGGACGGTATGAACGTGGGGCTGTTCGCTTACGGACTGGATCTCATGCCCGATTTCGGCTATCCTCCCGTTCAGTTCGGCGGCTGGGGATCCGCCAAAGCGACCTGGTACAAGCAGAGCGCGGCCCACAACACGGTGGTGATCGATGGTGCGAACCATGGCAACGCCGCCGGCAGGACTACCCTTTGGGCTATTGGCGAGAGCCTGCAGTGCGTGCGAGCCTCAGGAGCTGCCATCGTGGCGGGTGCCAAGCAGTTTGAGCGGACCGTGGCAACCGTCGGCTGCGCCTCCAACGACTTCTACATGATCGATGTCTTCCGCGTGGTCGGAGGAATGGATCACGCCAAGTTCATGCATAGCCATTTTGGCCGAATCACCACCAACGGTCTCGCTTTGGTGCCAACAACGTCCTATGGGGCCGGGATGCAGATGCGCCGCGTTGCAGTTGATGCCGCGCCAAAGCCAGGTTGGTGGGTGGATTGGGACATAGAAGACCGCTACAAACTGCTCCCCCACGAGGCAGATGTGCACTTGCGTTACACGGATCTGACCGCTGAAGCGCAGGCCTACACAGCCGAAGGGTGGGTTGCCGCGGGTGGCTATGACACGAACGAGGAGGCGTGGATACCGCGCGTAATCACCCGGCGAACCGGGGCAAGTGCACCGTTGGCGTCTACCTTTGTGGCGGTCGTCGAACCCTACACGGACAGTCCGAATATCGCCGGTGTTCGACGCCTGTCCGTTGCCGGCGCGGATGGGACACCCTATGGTGACACCGGCGTGGCTGTGGAACTGGATCTCGCGGATGGAAGCGCTCACCTGGTGCTTGCTGCGGACGTGGAGAACGCGGTGGAATCCACGCCATCATTCCCGGACGATAGGGCCATGGTGCAGGCCGACTGGGGCGTGCGGACAGACGCGGAGTTCTGCCTCATCTGTCGATTTCCGGATGGCACCCCTGAGCGTCTGGTCTTCTGCAATGGCAGTTTCATTGAGTTTGGCGGCGTCAAGGTCGTGGCGGGGGCGAGCGCTTCCGAGCTTGCGGAGATCGCGTTCGAGGACGGCGTGCCGCGAGTTGTTGGGGGCGCTCCGGACCAAGTGCTGCGGTTTTACCGCGACGGAACAGAGATCCTCGTCCGCAATGCTCATTGAGGGGAGGGGGCCTGGCCGCCCAGCGCGGCTGGAGTCCCTCGGGTTCCTCCGGCAGGGCAGGTGTTGTTGAGGTGCGAGCATGGGGCCTTTCGCTGCAAGGGAGCGCAGGTAGTGTTAAGGTGAGAAGATGACACGGATTGCCATGATAGTTCCCTTCATCCTGGGCGCGTGTGCCGGGGCCTTGCACGCTGCACCGGGCTCCCTTCGCGGAGTGAAGCCCCTTATCCTGATGAAAGGGGAAGACGCCCCCGCTCCCCGGATTGAAGTGTCTGCGTCTGAGCACCGCGTTTACGGCGTCTCGTTTGAGTACCGCGCCGAGGAGCGAGCCGTGCTATCGCCGCGTCGTTGCCTTTTGTTCAGGGGCAAGACGCGGACGACCTATCAGACGTTCGGCCCCGACTATGGCCTGCTCAGGTTTTACGCGACGCCGGAGTGGCGGAAGGGAACGTGCGAATTCCTGCTCAAAGCTGGAACGACTGGAGTGGAACTCACCTTCAGGCTGTCCAGCGGCGAGTCGGCACAGTTGCGGAACATCCATCTGGTGCCTGGTGGCTTCCCGGAACAACCGCCCGTGCCTGCTGCGCCGTACGTTCCGTGGATCCGGTCATTGCAGGCGGACCCCAGCTTGGCTGGCCGACCGACTCTTGTCAAACTTGTGGAAGAGGGGAGGAGCATGTGGTGGGGAGGCGGCCGGAAGATCGCCATTCTGTCTTCTGAATGGCAGAAGATCGAGAGCGAAACTGTTCCCTATCTGCAGGTGTCTCCTAAGCGGCTGATTGAGCTGATGCCCGCGAGGCGCCCCATCGGCACGCGCGTGACGGATGCCCAACGCCGGAACGGCCGGGCCACGCGTCCGCTCTGGAACCCGCTTGAACCTGATGTCTGCTACAACGGCGACGGCAGCGTGTGCAACTACAGGGATGAATATCCGTTGACCGGCTTCCAGGACGTTGTGGCGCCCAGTGGAAAGACCATCAAGACTCCCTATCACCATCCTGAGGGGGCCCCGGTCAAGCGCGTGTGGAAGCAGTCGAACCCGCGGGTCTACTGGGATCGATTCATGACGGCGGCTCGGGTCACAGAGATGACGCGCAACGCCTACTTCCTATCGATTCTTCACCGCGCCAGAGAGAAGGAGGGCGCCGGCATCCGCGCTGCTGCCATGCTCTGGGCCCTGGCCCGCCGGATCCCCGACTATCCCATGTACGGTTCGTCTACCTCGCGATGGCCCTGGAACACCTTTTGGCCGCCGGACAACTACGAGCAGGGACGCACCTTCATTATTGGCACCTGGCATTCGCCTGCAATGCGCTTCTTTGCTCCGGTGGCACGCACGTTCGACCTGTTGCGGGACTCGCCCGAGATTTGGGCCGATCTGGACCGCATCACGGGCCGCGACTCCCGTCAGGATGTGGCCGACGGACTCCTCTTTGCGGCAAAGGTGTCGTTGATGAAGGACGCCAGCCGGAGGGTCAGCCCACTGCATTTCTACCATAACGTGGCGAACTACCAGTCAGTCACTATGATCGAGATCGGCATGGCCATCGGCTGCCCGGATCTGGTCCACTATGGTGTCCGCAAGACCCTGGCCATTTTGCGTGCCACCTTTATGGCTGACGGGATGTTCCCTGAGAGCACAAGCTATATGGGACAGGTCATGAGCCAGAACAGCAGTGTTTTCGGGCTCATGGAGGGATATTCCGACCCGCCCGGCTTCATCTCCGTACTCGACGGTGGACGGTTTGACAGGTTCGAGGCTGCGGCGGACGGGGCTCTCTACGCTCGTTCCCGGGCCCTCTTGGGCCGGTTGCGCTTCCCGGACGGGGCGCCGTTGACCATTCACGACACGTGGTCGCACACGACGCACGTTCGCCCCAAGCACCCACTTGAGTCTTGTTCTCCACTGGTCATTCCGGATTTCGGTCACGTGGGGCTCGGCTGGGGGGCACAAACTGAGGCCATTGCACCTCACCTGCACTTCAGCGGTTTCTACAACCATGGCCACCTCGACATGCTCAATTTCACTCTGTGGGCCTATGGTGACGAGTTGGTCAGTGACCTCGGCTACACCCACGTAGGGCTCTACGCTCGTGGGGCCATTTCACACAATACGGTGATCATCGACAGTAAGCCCCAGCGGCGCGGCCACGCCGGCAGCATACTGGCGCTGCATACCCAGCCGGACGCGGCGCATGCGGTGCAGGCGGAGGGCCCTCAGGTCTACGACGCCGCAACCCGTTACAGGCGTGGAATCGTGCTCGTGCCTTTCGATGGAGGTCCTGACGTTGTGGTTGACATTTTCGAAGCGGCCGGAGGGCAGCGTCACGAGTGGCTGGCCAATGGTTGTGCCGACTATGAGCAGGATCTCAGCACGGACCTCCAACCGACCGAGGTGCTGGACAACCTTGCGCTTGATGGCCTGGCTGTTACATCGATCGGTCGCAACGAACCGGTTGCACAGGCCGACAAACCGAGTCCGTTCTGGGGAACATTCCGGAACGCTCGGGTCGCTCACCCCAACCGGCCCTGGCAGGCCACGTTCGCCGCAAAGGACCCCGTCCCTCCGGGAACTCCCGGGGCCGGCCCTCGGGCTATTGAGACGGGGCGGAAGCCTGGCCTGCGCCTGCATTGGGTAGCCCCGGCCAGTGCGACTGCCATTCTGGCCCGGGCTCCCCGCTGTCGCTACAGCAGCGAACTGCTCCACAAGAAGGACGCGTCAGAGGCCTTCAGCAGGAACATGATGCACAAGGTGATCGTCCGGCGTGATGGTCGGGACTTGGACAGCACGTTTGTTGCCGTTTGGGAGCCCTTTGCAGACAGACCGTGGCTCCAGTCGGTTGTGCAGCTACCCGAGATCCCTGAGAAGGATGGCATTGGGGTGCGGATCAGACGTGGCGAGGACATGGCTGTTGTCCTCTACCGGCGTCCCGAGAGCGACTCATCGCTGCGGGCGGCCGATCTGGTCAGTGACGCTCGCTACACTGTGTTGCGCCGCGGCGCCACAGAGTGTACCCTCGATCTGATCGACGGAATGAGTGCAGCCGTTGGTCCCGTTACCGTGACGTTGCGGCCTATCCCGTCCCTGCCCGTGTCCGGCGTTGCTCAGGAAGGTGGCGTTCACACGATTGCTGTCAGGGGCGATTTGTCAGTTTACCCCGCCGACCCCACGGCTCAGCCGCAAGCGGGTGGTTTCGTGTGTTGGCGGCAGGAGGGACATGTCAACCGTTGGTTGCCTCTGGAGCGGATTGAGGACAGCGGGAGAGGGCAGGGGAGGCTTGTGCTCGGTCGGGCTCCAGGATTCACGTACGACGATGATAAGGGGGTGCTCAACGAGACCCATTTCCCCATGCGTCGCGGGTGGCGCGGTGTTGCCTACGTCGATTTGCCTCGGTGGGCCAATGTGCGCTGGCGTGAGGAGAATGGTCAGGTGATCAATCTGCGCCTCCGTGCTTCCGGAGTTGTCTCGCTGGCACTCAAAGGCATCGCGGCCAAAGCAGTCACCGTCAGCAGCGAGCAGGCGGAGAGCCGTGCCGTGTCCTTTAGGCGGGAGGGCGAAGCCGCTGTGATTGATCTCGATCCCGCTGTTCTCGGCAATGGATGGTGGCGGATTAGCCTGGAGGAGTAGATTTGCAGATGCAACGACGATGTGGCGTTTTGAGTTTGATCCTGATTGGAGGAGTGGCGATCATGAGTCAGGCAGAACAAGGTCCGGATTGGGTGTGTGTGAACGAAAAGGCGGACTGGCAGGCTCGCGATTCGCAGGGCGAGTTCGTGTACAACGACCACCTCTGGGTTTTGGGCGGGTGGTTCACGCCGCAGATCCCCAACCCGCGTGATGTGTGGAAGTCGCCGGACGGCAAGGAGTGGATTCGCACGGTCGAGGTCGCGCCCTGGGAGCACAGCGATCTGTCGGTTGCACTGGTCTTCAAGAACAAGATGTGGTTCATGGGTGGGCGCAAGCTGCCGGGGGCCGAAAACAGCAGCAAGGTTTGGTCCTCTATGGATGGGGCCGAATGGACACTGGAGACCGATGATCCCGGCTGGTGCGCGCGGGTAGCGCCTTCGTTCGAGGTGTTCCGAGATCGGATGTGGGTGCTGGCGGGCACGGAGAGCTTCTACGATCACAGCGCCGCGATGGTCAAGAACGACGTTTGGTCCTCGGCTGACGGCAAGGAGTGGCGGCGGGAGGTCGAGAGCGCGCCGTGGTCCAAACGAGCGCATGCACAAGCCGTCGTGTTCGACAACAAGCTGTGGATTATGGGCGGAGGACTCTGGCACCCGGAACACGTCGCCACGAACGACGTGTGGTGCTCGGAAGACGGCATCAACTGGACCGAGGTCACGAGCGCCGCGCCATGGGATCCGCGCCTGTGGTTCTCGACCGTGGTCTACCGGGACAGGTTGTGGGTCCTCGGCGGGTGGTCAAAAGAGCACGGTAACTTCGGGGATGTCTGGTACTCCAGCGACGGCAAGGACTGGACGGAGCTCAAAGCCCAGGTCACCTGGAAGAGCCGCCATGAACACTCCGCCTACGTTTTCAAAGACAAGATGTGGGTCGCCGGCGGCCACGCCGAACCCCTCAACAGCGAGGTGTGGACCCTCGAGCTCCCGCAAGGGTGGTGATTCCATGTATCTTCAGAGTTCTGGACGGCCCTTTCAGGAGGCGGTGCTCATGATGGCTGGGCTTGGTTTTCTGCTTTCGGGGGTTGCTCTTGCCGGCAAGAATGGTCGTACTTACTACGACGCTGAGACAATGGCGCAGGTCAAGGTCAGGATTGGCCAACACACCTGGGCAAAGCAACAGGTCGAGGCGGCTCGCGCGCGTTCAGCCTGGTATGTGGACAAGTCCGACCGGGAATTGTGGGAGTTCGTGCCGCCACCTGAGCAACTCAGAGCCATCAACGTGTGCATTGCGCATGACTGTCCGTTCTGCGGGGACGAGATCACCCGCAAAGCCGGGCACTACCCGTGGCGGATGAACCGGGATAAGCCGTTCAAGCTTGAGTGTCCGGTGTGCGAACGGCAGTTCCCCGAGAACGACTTTGAGTCTTGGAACACGGAGGGGCTCGATGGCAAGCCCGAGGATGGCAAACGCATCATCGATAACGGGCTCGGCTGGATCGGGCCGGACGACAGGCGCTACTACTTCGTGCCGTACTACATCTTTTGGCAGCGCTGGGTTAGCGACATCATTGACGGCATGGAGACGCTCAGCCGCGCCTACTTGCTGACCGAGGATTCAGTCTACGCCCGAAAATGCGCTGTGATCATGACCAAGGTCGCCAGTCAGTACGAACGACTCGACTACCGGGTGCAGTGCTACCACGAAGGACGCTTCAATGTCAACGGGCGTATCTCCGACCGTATCTGGTCCACCGGCGACAACACGAAGATCGCACTCGCCTACGACGCCATCTACCCCATATTCGACAATTCGGAGCTGCTGGCGTTTCTCCGTTCCCAAGGCATCGCTTCCCCACGTCAGGTGATTGAGAAGGGGATGCTCAACGTGATGGCCGGCGATATCCTGCGCGGCTATGTGGCCGGCAATATGGGGATGCATCAGAAAGCACTTGCCTCCCTGGCTATCGTCCTGGACAACGACGCCCCTGAAGCCGGCCCCACCACGGCAGGGATGCGGGACTGGCTTATGAAAGGTCCCGGCCGGGTTGAGGACCTCCTGTGGAACGGCTTTTGGCGCGACGGCCTCGGCAGCGAAAGCTCCCCAAGTTACTCCTCCAGCTGGTGCCGGAACTTCTATGAACTGGCAGCGCTCCTCCCCAAGCTCGGCGTCGATATCTGGGGAAATCCGAAGCTGAAGAAGATGGCTGACATCGGCATTGACATGACTGTTGCCGGTCGTTTCTCACCAGACATTGGTGACAGTGGTGGGATCAGGGGATCGGGCTCCATCGCCCTGTCAGCGGGGCTCCAGGGCCGGGCGTTCAGCAAGTATGGGGATCCGCGTCATGCCAAGGTCCTGGCCAGGATCAAGGCCACGTCCCGCGATCTCTTCGAGAGCACGTTTGACGAAGACGCGGTGGCTCGTCTGGTCGCTGAACAAGGCAGTGAAATCGAGCAAGGGACACGCAGTCTTGGGGGGTATGGTCTGGCCGTGCTGGAGAGCGGGGCCGGCGACCACCGGCGCGCCATCACCATGTACTATGGTTACGCAGGTGGCGGGCACGGGCACCGTGACCGGCTCAACATCCAGATGTGGGCCCTTGGCAAAGCCATGCTGCCTGAGGATGGCTATCCGTTCCCCTTCACACGACCCGATTTCTGGCGCTGGCGCAACACCGATACGGTCAAGCACTACTGCGTCGTCGTCGACGAAACCACCCAGACGACCCAGGCCGCGGGACACCTGAACACCTTGGCGTCCGGACCTTTTGTGCAGTTGGCAGACGCATCCGCCGAGGCCGCTTACCCCGAGATGGCATCGCTGTACCGGCGGACAACTGCGCTGATCGATATCGATGACGTGAGATCCTATGCGCTCGATATTTTCCGTGTTCGCGGCGGCTCACAGCATGACTGGTGCCTCCACGGGCCCGCCTTCTTCGACTTAGCCGTGAACGGTGGGACTCTTGGAGCGGCGCAGACGCGCGGAACTCTGGCTGGCGTTGACACAGCGTTCGGCAAGAAACCCGTGCCGCGGGTTGAAGGCGGCGTCTACGTGGACTTGCAGGCAGCGGAAGGACTGCTCGAGGACGGCCCGTATCGCGAACTCTCGCGACAGGGATGGGCGCGTTACGGTGAGGGTGCCCTCACCCGCAAAGACGGCAGCCAGATCCGGATGACGGCGCCACGGGTGCTGCCGCCGGGGCGTTACCGCGTGTACCTGCATGTGTATGACTACAACAAGGGGACAAACGACATCGTCGTGACGATCGGGGATGCGGAAGCTCGGCTGACCCACGAGCCTTCGGGGGCCCGAGGATACATCTGGGTGTCGGGGGAGGTCGCCCTTGCCGCTGCATCGAAGGATGTCGTGCTGACGGCTGAACGGGTAGGGCAGACGTACATCCAGCCTGATGCCCTCGCCATCGGCAAGGATACCGGCTCCGATAAACCTCCGAGACTTTCGGGCCTAACGAGCGGATATCACGGACTTTACAACGTGCGGCGGATGGAGCCCCAAGGCAGTTGGGCAGCCAAGTGGCACAACGCGGACGAAGACTTGTCTCTGAGCATGACCATGCCTGTGGGTGGAGCCCGGGAGGTCATCGTGGCAGACGCGTCCCCCGAACTCCAGCCGGGAAATCCCGACACGATCCAGTATGTCCTTGCGCGTCGCGCGTTGGGTGGTGGGGTCGGCGGGGATGCAGACGAGGATCTGCTGTCTGCCTACGTCGCGGCCATCGAGCCACACCGTGGCGCTGCGAGTGTCCAGAGCGTGGAGCACCTTCGGGCGGACGGTGTTGCTCCAGAGACCGTGGGAGTCATCGTTCGCCGTGAGGGCGGGGTCGTTGATCTCATCCACAGTTCACTGGATCCGAACGTTGTCTGCCGTTGGCGGGGAGCCGGCCAGCCCCTCGTCGTGGCAGCGGAGTTCGCAGTTGTAACCGTCAGTGACACCGGAGTGGAACGGGCCGTCCTGGTAAACGGGACATTGGTGCGGCATGGTGACTTCTCGCTGGAAGCCGCCCCCCCTCCCGCAGGTGCTGTAACCTCCGTTGACTTCGAACAGAATGCGATAACCATCGATGCGGAGATCGCGGATCCCGGGGCATTGCGGGGGTCGGTGGTCATCCTCGGCAACGAACTGCACCAGACCAACTACACGATCGTGACAGCCAAGGCAGCGGCTGGCGGCGGGACCACGCTTTCCTTTGGCGACGTCCTGTACGTCGTTGGTATGGGCGCGGTAGCCGGCGTGGATGCAGAGGACGGGGTGGTGCGGGCGGACAGGGCCCTCACGGGTGTCGGGAAAATCGACGGCGGTCGGCATCAGGGGCGCTGGCTCTACAACGAGAATATGTCGGAGGGCTTCCGGATACAGGGAGTTGAGGGCAGGGCCTTCACGCTGGCCGCGCCCGGTGACGAACTCGACAAGGTGTTTCCTGATGTTGACGGAGATGGGCGCCGGGTCTATTGGATCAGCGACATCGGTCCCGGAGACACCTTCCGAATCCCAACCACAACCGCCTACGCGAGGCAAGACTGATGGCTGAGCATCTTCTATTTGACTGCAATGCGTCGTTTGGCCCGAAGGTGGCTACGTACGTCGAGGAACGTTGGCGTCGCGACGAACTTCTGGATGATCTTGACCTAGCGGGAATCGCTGGTGCGCTTGTGCTGCATGCGCAGACATTGCACTACGACCCGATGCTCGCAAATCTCGAGCTCATCGAGCAGATTGCAGCGCATCGCGAGCGGCTCTTCCCGTGCTGGATGGCCCTGCCGGCGCTCAGTGGCGATTTCCCCGACGTCCCCGACTTCGTAGCCGCGGCGCGTGATCACGACGTGCGTGCCGTGCGGCTCGAACCGCAGGTGTTCGGCTTGCCGCTGGACGAGACGCTCTGGGCCGAACTGCGGGACGCGTTGCGGGACGAGAACATGCTCGTTATCACGTCCACCGATGAGGGCTTTGGGGGTGATTTTGCCGCGCTGGATCGGTTTCTGAGCATATTCGCCGGCAGCCCTGTGTTGCTGCTGAACGCTGTCTGGTCTCAGTGGCGCAACGTCATGCATCTCATGAACAAGCACTCCCAGTTGCACCTCGAATTCTCAGGCTTCCAGGCCAACCGCGCGGTGGAATACTGCGTCGATCGATACGGTGCGGAACGGTGCCTGTTCGGCACGGGCTTGCCACGGAAGGCACCGGGGGCGGCACGTGGCTTCATAGACTGGTCTCTGCTGCCTGATGCCGATGTCGCGAAGGTCGCGGGCATGAATCTGGTGCGCCTGCTGGGAGGGCGTGGCCCGACGGATGTGCCGACCCCGGGACCGTGGAGCGACCAGCTGACGGCCGCGGCGCGCCAGGGCAGGCCGTTGCCGTGCCGGGTGGTCGACGATCATTGTCACGTCTTGCATGACGGTGGTTGTTGTGCCGGTAGGGAGCGGGTCATGGTCGACGGCGGGGTGGACGGTATGGTGGAGCTCACGCGCCGGATCGGGGTCGACTGTACGGCGATCATGTCCTGGGTAGGACCCTTGAGCGGTGACGTTGACCGCGGCAACACGATCGTGGCGAACGCCGTGGACCGCTATCCGGCTGAATTTGTCGGCGTCGCGACGGTGCGTCCGGAATTGCAGACACCGGCAGAGGTCGCCGCCACCATAGGTACGTATCACGTCGATCGCCGTTTCCCGGGGCTCAAGCCGTTCCCCCGCATCACGCAGGATTTCGACGATCCGGGGTTCGACGGCTGGTTCAGATTCGCAAGCGACAACCGCCTTTACATGGTCTTCGACTACCTCACGTCCGGGCCGGCCGGCACGCCCATGGTGGAACATCTCACCTCGCGCTACCCCGGCATGTCGCTGCATCTCGACCACTGCGCCCGTTCCTGGCCCTATGCCAAGTGGGCGGCGGAGATGGTCCAACGCTTCCCACAAGTCTACGCGCAGCTCAACTACACGCTGGTCACGAACGGCGTTATTGAGTACTTCGTGGAGACCGTCGGAGCGGAGCGCGTTCTGTTTGGGACCGACGCACCGATGCGAGACCCGCGACCGCAGGCGGCCTGGGTCGTGTTCACCCGGCTCCCGGAGACGGCAAAGCGACTCATCTTCGGGGCCAATTTCGAGCGCATTCTGAGGGGGTGTTTCAACGGAACATACGCGCAAGACCTGGCGTGAGCCTTCGCGGAAGGCCCGCGAAGGCGGTCCCAAGTTCACGGTTCAGTGGTTCATGGTTGCTGACGGGGACGGTTTGTCCTCCGAATCGGGCACCACTGTTTGTTTCCAACTCAACCTTCGGCGTCGAGAAGATCTATGCCGCGGGTGCTGGCGGGTTCGACGCCTTCCCGGGTTGGCCACGTGCCTGTACCTATGAGGCGTGCAATGCGTCGCACGTCGTTCAGGATCACGAGCAGACTCGGGATCAGGACCAGAGTCAGGACAGTGGCGAAGGCGACCCCCGCTGCGATTGACAGTGCCATGGGGATGAGAAACTTCGCCTGCATGTCTTTCTCCAAGATTAGCGGCAGCAACCCACCGATGGTGCTGATCGTGGTCAGGAAAACGGCCCGGAAACGGCGGACGCCTCCGTTGCGGATTGCGTCGAAGAAGGGCAGGCCACGGGAGAGATTGGTGTTGATGGCCTCGATCAGGACAATGGCGTCGTTAACCACGACCCCGGAGAGAGCGACGATGCCGAACAGGCTCAACATGGAGATCTGGTACCCCATGAGGAGGTGGCCGAAGCAGGCTCCGATGATGCCGAAGGGGACCGTGAACATGATGACCATCGGCTGGAGGTAGGACCGGAAGACCGTCGCGATGATGATGAAGATGCCCAGGAGTGCCAGGGGGAACCCAACCTGAAGGCTGGTGAGGGATTCGCGCATCTTCTTCTTCTCCCCCTGGGCTGAGATGTAAATTCCCGGAAAGCGCCTGCCCAGCTCCTGGAAGTACCCCCCTGCCAATTGAGCGAAGATCTCGTTTGCGTTTGCTCGTTTGGTGTCGACTTCCGCGGTCACGCTCACACGGCGTAGCCCATCCGTGCGCGTGATGGTCGAGTAGCCGGGCTCGAAACTGATGTTTGCCACGGATCTGAGCGGGACTTCAGCGCCACTCGGCGTGCGGATGCGGGCGTTGTCCAGCGCTTCCACAGTGCGTCGTTCGCTTTCGGTGTAACGGACCCTGACGCGAATGTCGTCACGGCCACGCTGCAGACGCAACGCTTCCGCCCCGTAGAACGCTGCATGCATCTGTTCGCCGAGATCCCCGACGGTGAGTCCCAGGCCTCGCGCTTCCGGTTTGAGCGAGAGACGCATCTCGTTCTTGCCGGGGCGGAAGTCAGACTGAATCTGATAGACGCCATCGAAGCGGCGCAGTCGGTTTTTCAGTTCATCGGTCGCCGCCAGAATGTCCTCCATGTTCCGGCCCTGGACCCAGACCTCGATCGGTGCGCCTGGCGGTCCCGCGGCCATGCCGCTGAAGGTGAGAGACTCCACGCCGGGAATAGTCCCTACCTCTTCCTCCCAGGCAACCATCAAATCCTGCGCATGCACGCCGCGTTGCTCCGCTTCGAGCAGCACAACCTGCGCGGAGCCGAGGTGTGGTCCCGTCTTGCGCGCCTCGTCCAGCGTTGCCCCGACCAGCGAGAGGGAATATTTCACCAAAGGGGCGCCGCTGAGCGTGGGATTCCGGTCTGCCACGCGCTTGAAGGCGTCCTCGATCCGGCCCAGGGCGTCGCCAACTCGGTCTGAAGGTGTTCCTGGCGGGAATTCAACGGTCGACGTGAGGATGAAGCCGTCAAGCTTGTTGAACACCTCGAACTTCAAGATCCCGCCGCGGATCATGCCGACGGTCAGGAGCAGAATCGTGATCGCCGCAAAGAGCGAGACATAGCACCACGACAACGACTTCATGAGGAAGGGCGCGTAGATGTGTTCGACGAACCACTCCAGACCACCACTGGTGAAACGGTGGAAAACGGCTCCGATCCGGCTGAAGAATCCGGAACGCCTGGGCTTGTCGGTGAAGTCGGGAAGATGGCTCAGGTGCGCTGGGAGCATGAGTAGGCACTCGAGCAGCGAAATGAGGAGGCAAGCAATCACAACGATCGGCAGGATACGGATAAATTTGCCCATGATTCCGCCGACGAACGCGAGTGGGATGAACGCAACGATTGTGGTTGTAACCGCGGCGAACACGGGCATGCCGACCTCGCAGACACCGTCCACGGCAGCACGCAAGGGCGGGGCACCATTGCGGCGTTGCACATAGATTGCCTCACCCACCACGATGGCGTCATCGACGATGATGCCAAGGACCATGATCAACCCAAAAAGGGAGATCATATTGATCGTTCCTCCGCCAGCCCAGAGCAGTCCCAGCGCTCCGGCCACACTGATGGGCATGCCCATCCCTGCCCAGAAACTGAGGCGCAGGTCGAGGAACAGCCACAACAGAAGGAAGACTACGGTCAGGCCAATCGCCCCATTCCGGACAAGCAGGTTGATCCGGTCACGCAGCATTTCGGCTGAGATATCGTAGAGGAGTGCAGCATGGGCGCCTTCGGGCAACTGCGGCTGTTTGCGCTTGAGAAAGCCGCGCACAGCGTTGGAGATCTTCAGGGCGTCCTCCTCGGCGGTCTTGAAGATGATCAACAATGCTGCGCGTTCGCCGTCAACCGTGGCTCGGAGCGGGTCCTGCGTGAAGCCGTCTTCGATCCGGGCGATGCGGTCGAGTGTCACCAGCTCTCCGGTGGGCTTCGCCAGAACCACGATCTTAGCGAACTCCGCACCCGTGTATTTCCTGCCAAGTGTGCGGACACGGATCTCCTCGCCTTCCGTTCGGATAGTCCCCCCGCCCATGTTCAGATTGCTTCTGCGCACGGCATTGGCCACTTCCCGGAACGTGAGGCCGTGCTCACGGAGACGAGCTTCCGAGACCTCGATGCCGATTTCGTAGTCGCGAATGCCGGTTATCTCGACCTGTGACACGGTCGGGATCTGCTGGACGTCGTCCTTCATGTCCTGCGACCATTCGCGCAAGCGTGCTTCGTCCATGTTGCCTGAGAGCGAGACCACGAGCACGATGTCGCGCAACAGCAGCTCCGCGGTGATGGGCTTCTCAGCATCTACGGGGAAGGATGAGATTGCGTCGATGCGGCTTCTGACGCGGTCGAGCACCTCCGCGATGTCGTAGTCTTCCTGCACCTCGATCCAGGCCGAGCCGACACCTTCACGGGCGATTGTGTTGAACTGTTTGACGCCCTCGAGCCCCTCAATCGCGTCTTCGAGTTTTCGGCAGATCCCTTCCTCTGTTTCCTCAGGATCAGCACCGGGGTAGGGGATGGTGACCGTGATGATGTCCAGCGAGAACTGAGGAAACGCCTCGCGCCTCATATTGAGGGCGGCCAGGGCCCCCGCCAGGAAGATGATCGCGAGCAGGATGTTGGCGAAAACGGTGTTCCGCGCGAAAGCAGCGAGAAGCGTCCTCATTCGGGTGTCTCCTCGCCCCCGGCTGGCACGGCTTCGAGCTTCGTTCCTTCCAGGGGGTTGACCAGGCGGGTCACGATGACGGCATCCCCTGCTT
>JABHEG010000141.1 GCA_018676675.1 Lentisphaerota bacterium | reverse complement strand
AGTCTCTCCCTCCATCGGACACAGATGGCCCAAGGAACCCCTGGAGGGAGAGACTCCGTCGAGCCGTTTTGAAGTTCTCCCCCACCTAACTGAGGCGTTACCGTCCCTGAGCAAGCAGAATTGCGTGACTCGTGTGGTTGTGTTAGCATGAAGACGATTAGCTTAACCGAAGAAGCGTATCAGCGTCTCCTCATGTGGAAGGAGACGCCGCGGGATTCGTTCTCCAGAGTTGTTCTCCGCATAGTGCCCCCCAAGTACTCTGGCGCGGCTGTGCTTGAGGCAGCGCAGTCACTTCCGCCCTTGACCGAAGAGCAGGAGATGATTCTCCGGGAAACGTGTCGTTAACGCAAGCGTCTGGGAGTGAACCTTGGGCCCCCAACGGTCTCGTACCGTTGGAGCCAGAGACCATGCTTTTGTCGACAGTGATGACCTGACTACCCATCCCCCTCCGCCGCAGGGGCGTGCTCCACCCCTGCGGCGGAGGGGGATGGGATCACCCGGGCATAGTCTGGGGCAACAGTCTCATTCACCAACGACACAGCCGAGCTTGCGAGACGGGCGAAGCCAACGTCGCTGGGGCCCTATCGTGGGACCATATGACCCCAGGACCGAGGGGCGCCGGGTTGGGGACAACACGACTTCCTTTGGGGGCGAAAAGTCGGCATTCCTCCTTGCGTATGGTCGGGGCCGGTGGTATTGACGTCAGGCGAGGTCCGCTCTCCTTTGGCGTTCCTCCCCCTTCACGTTGTTGTTTCCGGAAGGAGTTTGCTGTGAGAACGTTGGCATTCGCTTTTGCTGCGCTGGTCGCCACAATGACGTGGGGGCAGACCCCCAATCCGGTCACGAATGGGAGCTTCGAGAAGATTGGTGAGGATGGAACTCCTGTGGATTGGGAGACCGTTGGTACCGAAGCCGCGGTGGTTGCGGCGGCCCACGACGGTAGGCGAGCCGTCCTGCTGAGGCGGACCCCCGAGATCGCCGAGACATATCGGGAAACTGGGCTGAACCGGACGTGGCAGATCAAGTCCGGAGAGCAGGGGAAGATGCTGGATACCCCCAAAGGGGGACTGCGCTTCTGGTACACCGTGCCCAAGGCTGAACCGGGCATGGCACTGCGCATGAACGTTATCGCCATGAATGATGTCCCACTGGAAGGCTGCGGCGTGCCGCGGACGTTCTACCAGGTCCCGCAGTCGCACTTCGGCGATGGACAATGGCATGAGGGACTGTTGGCCTTCGATTACACGGATAACGATCGTTTCCGCTGGCTCCAGGTGTCGCCGCGGGTGATCGGCGCCGCCGGTGCTGAGTGGATCATTGATGACATTCGCTGGGTTGAGAGTGTGGGCGCACTGCCTTCTATCCTGTCTCTGAAGAGCTACGAGCTTCCCGATGGGGACTGCCAGATCCGTTGTGTGATGAAGAACATGGGAGACGCTTGGTTGCAGGCGGGGATGGCCTCCATAGCAATGCCGGCCGGGGTTGAGACGGTCGGCGACGCGGGAGCGCGCCCGGTTTCCCGGCTGGCACCCGGAGCTTACGCGGTGGCGGCATGGCGTCTGCGCGGTGTCCGCAAGGCGGGGAGCACGATGACGGCACGCTTCGTCAGCGGCGATATGTCTGCTGAAGCAACATGCGACTTCCAGCCTGCTCTTGACTGGGTTCAGTTCCAGACCGAACGCTTTGTGCTTTGGCCGGGACAGGAGACGACGGTGGACGTGGTTGCCTTCAATCGCGGCGACGCTCAGTTGGCTCGGGTGGATCTCGACATCGCTCTTCCCCCCGAGGTCGACGCCGTTGGCCGTTTGCCGACCGTGCTGACCGATGTGCCTCCCTTCGGAAAGGCCCGGGTCTCCTTCAAGATTCGGGCACGCAAACAGACGCCCTCTGCGTTCTTGACCGGCACGTGGCGCATTCCTGCTTCGCGAGATGGGGAGCTCAAGACGGAGATTGTGGTTGGTACCGAGCCGGACCGGGCCAGCGGCTCAGTGCCGCGAGTGGCCTGCGGTTCTTTCACGGTTCTCTTCCCGAAGAACGCGTTCGGGTACGGCATCGGCTGGGTCTACGCAAAACCTGATTTCCGTCCGGTCGGGGTCATTCCCAACTTGGGGCGTGTGACGATGAAGGGCGGGCCGCTTGGCGGTGTGCCCCTCTACGCTCCCGCGGCAGAACGGACCTTCAACAAAACGACCATCGGGGCGAGTCGTGGTGCAGGACTGCGCTTCGAGTTGTCCTCAGACACCCTCGCCAAAGCCGCCTTCCCGGGCCAGATGGCGATCGAGTTCACGACCGGCGAGTCCGTGACCGGTGTGGCCGGGCGTTTAGTCACATGTCGCGTGACCGCCACTGCTCCGCCCGAGGGGCAACTCCTCGCGCTCGATGGACCGGTGTTCTGTCCCGGTGAAGGTGCGTTCCGGGGGAAAAGCGAGGCACTTGTTCCCGGAATGGAGTGGATTCTGGACGACGAGGACTCCTCCAACAACAATGTGATCTCCCACACCCACCCGCACCGTCTGCGTTGGCGTCAGCACCCGCATCTCGTCACCGTCCCGATGATGAGTGTGCGAAAGGACGATCTTGTTGCTGCGTTGCTGTGGCACCCACGGGCTCGCTGGAACGACGGCGTTTCCCGAGCGGACCTCGAGCCCGATGAGAGCGATATCGATCGCCCAACCCCGGTGTTCGCCGCTCCTGATCGCTTCTCCGGTCACGCCAGTGCTGCGATGGGACTGAGCGTGCCATCGGTGGGGACGTACGCCAAACCCAACCAGATCGCGATTGATACCGGCTGGCCCGCGCCGGGCGTCAAGGTGGGCCGGATCGATCTGAGCTATGCGTTCTACGTCGAGACCGGTGCGGACTCCGCACTGGCGGCGCTCAAAGCCTGGTTCCAGGTGTATGGCGTTGCGCCACCTCGAGATCTGCCACAGATGAAGGCGTCCCGTTCGTTTGCTCGTGCCCAGTCCGGCTTCCGAGGCGGGGAGCTACCCGCTTGGGCGGTTGCTGCGAACACCGCAGGCACATGGCTCGAGCCCAGCCGTGAGCAATGGATCGACGAGCTTGAGTGGTCGATGCAGGGCTACCTTAAGACGCTTTGGGATGACGAGATGAAGGAATGGCGGATTCACCACGGCGGGCCGCCGATCAAGCGCCGAGAGGGGGCCTACCCGAACTTTCTCTACGACGTTGTCACCACCGCGAAACTCACCGATGACCCCGTCCTGAAACGGGCGCTTGAGGCCCAGGCCGAGGCAGTAGTGAAGGCACACAACGGCCCCCTGCCGACGGCTCTGGATTTCGGCTGTCTTTACGCCGATCCTCTCGCCCGCTTCCGTGGTCTTGACAGTCAACTCGTGGGCCTTCTTCGCAGCCAGGGCGAGGATGGAGGGTGGTGCTACAAGACGCGCATTGAGCAGGGGGGAACGTTCAAAGGGCGCGACTATGCGGGGCTTGCCCACGATGGTTTCGAGGCCAATGGGCTGGTTGCCCGCAAAGCCTGGTCTCTGTTGCGCGGCTACCGCCTGAGCGGCGAGCCGAAGTTGCTGGCAGCGGGCCTCAAAGCACTGACCTACATGGAGAAATTCCGGGTTCCCCGGGCGGCTCAGGTATGGGAGGTCATCGGCCATGCCCCGGACATTCTGGCTGCAGCCGATGCCTGCGAAGCGTACTTGGAGGCCTACGGAGCGACGGGCGACAAGGCTCACTTGGAGCGGGCCATCTACTGGGGCTGGGCCGGACTGTCGTTCGTCTACCAGTGGGGTGTGGATGGATACCCCTGGCTACGCTACGGCTCCATTCCTATTTTCGGCTCCACCTGGTGGACGTGTACGTGGTTTGGGCGTCCTGTTCAGTGGAACGGCATGCGGTATGCCAACGCGCTGCTGCAGCTGGCGGAACACGACGATTCATTCCCCTGGGAAACCGTCGCAAAGGGCATTCTCATCTCAGGGCTGTACCAGCAGGGCTTTGATCCGGAGAACGAGGAGAATTATGCGCTTTGGCCGGATGTCTACAACGCGGTTACCGGGAACCGGGTGGAGTGGAATTTCGCTCCGCGGCGCATGGTGGACCTGATCCAGAAATTTCTTGGGTACACTCCCGAGCCGCGGACGCTGCGGCTGGAGGCGGGGGATGGGGCTCCGCCGATCATTGTGAACGGCTGTGCGCGCTTTGTGGATGGTGGGTACGACTCCGAGAAGCAGACCGTATCGGTGGTGTTTGAGGATGGGGCCCCATTGAACGGTCGAGTTGTGATTGTCGGTGTGACCGAGCCGAAAAGAGTGTCGTGCAATGGGCGCCCTCTGGACCGGGCGGAGCACACTGAGTTGCCAGGTACCTGGACCTATAGCGTGGACGTCAGAGCATTGGTGGCCTTCCCGCGTCCCGTGACGAAGGGCGAGTTGCGGCTTGTCGGTGTTCGCTCTGTGGCAAACGGACTGAGCCCGGGTGAGTGCAAACGCATCGCTTTCGAGTTTGCGCAGACCGCACAAGGGTGGACCCGGGCGAACCACATCACCGTATTTGCGGTGCGCAACGGCATGCTGGATGTGGACGTCATCGGCGGCGACCCGTATATGGTGCGTGGCAACTGTGCAGTTGATGGGGATTCCGTGTCCCACATCCGCGTGCGCATGTCGGCTTCCGCAGGTAGCGGCACGCAGTTCTTCTGGGGCACAGCGGAGAATCCCGGCATGTCCGAAGACCGACGCGTGGACGGGACTCTCGTCGCCGACGGACAGTTCCATGAGACTGTTTTCGACGTCGGGGCGCATCCGCAGTGGCGTGGCAATACCATCACTGCGATCCGCCTTGACCCGATGTCCGGGGCCGACACGGGCCAGGTCAAGATCGACTGGATCCGGGGCGAGAAGTAGGGGGGAACCGTTCATCATGTACTCTCGTGGTCTCACTCTCCTGTTGGTCGGCGTTGCTCTTGTCCTCACGTGTGTTGTGCACGCCGCCCCGGTTGGTCGCCCGAATATCCTCCTTATCCTCACCGATGATTTGGGCTTCTCTGACTTGGGCTGCTATGGGTCCGAGATTGCCACGCCCAACTTGGATCGCTTGGCACAGGATGGTCTGCGATTCAGTCAGTTCTACAACACGGCCAAATGCCATTCCTCCCGGGTCAGTCTTCTCAGTGGACGCTGGTGCCGGCAGGCGGGAGATGTCGGTCTGAGCCGGGCTACGACTATCGCAGAAGTCCTGCGGGAAGGCGGTTACTTCACGGCTATGACTGGGAAGTGGCACCTCAAGAAGGAGCCCACCGACTTCGGGTTCCAGCGCTACTTTGGTCATCTCTCCGGTGCCTGCAACTACTACCGGGGAGACAAGACGTTCCGGCTCAACGGCAAACCGTGGACGGTTCCGAAGGACGGCTTCTACACGACGGTCGCCAACGTTGACTTTGCTCTGCAATTCCTTGGCGAGGCACGGACAGCGGCGCAGCCGTGGTTCCTCTACGTTGCGTTCAACGCTCCCCACGCGCCGCTTCAGCCTCTGGAGGAAGACTATCGCCGGTACCGAACCAGCTACGAGAAGGGATGGGATGCGGTGCGGACTGCGCGGGCTGAGAAGCAGCGCCTATCCGGGTTGTTCGGACAGGCCGTCACTCCCAGTCCTCGCCCACCTCACGTTCCGGCGTGGGACGCGCTGTCTCCTGAGATGAGGGATTGGGAGAGCCGTCGCATGGCGGCCTACGCCGGGATGATCGACCGGATCGATCAGGAGATCGGGCGGTTGCTTGCCGACCTGCGCCGCAATGGCGAGCTGGACAACACGATCATTGTGTTTCTGTCCGATAACGGGGCGTGTCCGTATGATCGACGGAGCACCGGCATGGACCGACAACCGTACGAGCCCGATGTCAGTTGGAGTGACAGTACGGGCTGGGCCTGGGCGCGCAACTGCCCATTCAGGTATTACAAACAGAACCAGTTCGAGGGGGGCATCGCGACGCCGGCAATCGTTCATTGGCCTGCAGGAATGAGCGTGAAGCCCGGGGCCCTGACCCACACGCCGGCTCATCTGGTGGATGTGTTGCCAACCCTCGCAGAAGCAGCCGGCGTTTCGGTCCCGAACGAGTGGCCGGAACGCGAACTGACCGCATTGGCAGGGGTGTCGCTGACGCCATTGCTTGCCGGCCGCGAGCTCCCTGAGCGTCCGCCGATTCACCTGTTGTTCAGCAGAGACAGGGGGCTGCGGGACGGCGACTGGAAGCTGGTGAGCTTCCGACGCCAACCGTGGGAGTTATACAACATTGCTGAAGATCGGGCGGAGATTCACAACCTGGCCGCCCAACACTCCGACGTGGTCAAGAGGATGTCAGCCCAGTGGCATGAGATGGCGACCAATGTGTTGATGGCACCCGCGCGGGAGACAGGGGCGGTGGGAACGGAGGCAGGTGTGCACATCCACCCAGAATGGACCGACTTCAGCTCTCCCGAGGCCAGCAGTAAGCGGCGGAAGCCGCGCAAAAAGAAGCGCATCCGCGCTCGGATTGGGACGAAGCTGAAGACAGAAGGCCGGCATCTCGTCCTCCGGTGCACCGGAGCCGATCCAGGACTCGCTTTCGACGTCCTGCCTCCGATGTCCGATGCAGGGCCCTATAGGCTCACGTTTCGACTCAAGAGTGAGGCGGCGGGTGACGGTGAGATCTACTGGACGACAGACGAGAAGACGAAGCTGCCGAGGGGCGGACATCTGACTTTCCCGGTGACCCACGACGGGCAGTGGCAGACTGTGACGCTTGCCATCGAGCAGTCGAAGCGGCTTCACGCGTTGCGTCTCGATGTCTGTGCCGGCCCCGGCAAGGCAAGGATTGAGGGGCTCCAACTCCGTGACGCGGCGGGTAAGGTCATCAAGCGTTGGCCGTGACGTACTCACGGTTCACTTCCTCGGTTTGGTCGGCTCGTCGGCTTTCCGGCGGTCAAGGGCTTTTCGGTTCATGTGCCGCCAGAGCCGCCACTTGTTTACATCGTTGCCGAACGAGCAGCCGGTGATCTCCTTGAGCGCTTTTGACAAGCCGACCACGACTGTTGTCTCAACGGTCGTGCTCCCGATCACAGGCATCAGGTGTTTCTGAGTGACCGTGCGCGTTTTCCCTCCTCCGACCGGTACACGGTGGGTTGTTGAGAAGTCGTCATACCCCCTGAGGTCGGTGTTCGTGGCACGGATGTGTAGAGTCGCCTTCGAGTCCGGCAGGGGAGGCGCGGCTGCAAGCCTTCGGATGAGTTCATCGATCGCCTCCGCAGCACAGACCGATCGGGTAATCTCAACAGCTTTCCGGCGGGCGCGCGGCGACTGGCCCTGCACGAGCTCAATCAAGCGGTCCCTGGCGGAATTTCCTCGTCCCTTTTTCAGAGCCGCCAGGGCCCGGCCGCTCACTTCTGCATCGCGATCGAGGACGGCCCGGTCGGCAAGCGCCCAGTCTGCATCCACACTGTCGATACGCGCCAGCGTCCTGACTATTTCCCTTCGGAGGCGGGTCGCCCCTCCGTCGAGTTCTTCGACCAGAAGCCCCGCAGCCAGGGGGCCGGCAGCGGCAAGCTTCTTCCTTGCCTTCTTCCGTTTCTCTTTGTTCCCGGTCCGCAGCTCGCGTACCCATCGCACGATGTCCTCATTCGAGGGTTGGGGGGCCTCCTGAGCCATCCCGATCAGGGACAGAGCACATGCTGCAAGGAGCACGACGGTTGTGCTTCTGATGGCCGGGAACGCTCTGCCCACATGGTCGTCGGGCGTGGTGTCAATTGGGGGAAGGTGTGCTCTCATCGCAGCCACCTTTCAATGACCGGAGTTGACGCGGGCTTGGACTGAGTCATTGACAACGAACCTATCGCGGAGTGGCTCATGACGCAAGAAGGCGGCGGAAGCCGAGGGTGGCCCACTACGGTGGAATGGCGCTAAGTCAGTACTTTGGACGTGCGGTCTGTGAGGGGCGAAGGACGCCACTCCGGCAAGGCCTACGTGGCTAACTACGAACGAATCCGGTCACCAGAATCGCGCCGTTTGTAGTAAGGCACGTAGCGCAGCGGTGTGCCGTTCTTCCTGCCCAACTCAACGCCATTTCCCCCTATGGTGTGTCTGAGGCCGTCCCTGCTTCACTTGCGGTTGAACCGGGCCTCGTCTCGCCTACCTTATCAGGTGCTCTGTCGAGGTTTCAACGCAGCCCCAAACTGCCAAGGAGATATGGTGCCATGTCATTGACTGGTCGTGAGCGGATTTCGCGGATTCTGAAGCGTGAGCCTGTGGACCGGATTGGGTTGTTCGAACACTTCTGGGGAGATACGCACAAGAAGTGGACGGCGGGAGGACACCTGCAGCCCGGGGAGGATCTCTCGAGGCACTTCGGGTTCGACATGCAGACCAGTTGGTGCTTCAACTGTGTTGCCGACCTGGACTTCGAGCCGGTGGTCATCGAAGAGACTGAGGAGACCGTGCTGAAGAAAGACGGCAACGGGGCCTTCCTGCGTCAGCACAAGCTGCACAACGCCACCCCTGAGCACGTTGATTTCACGGTACAGGAACGCAACGCCTGGGAGGAGTTGATCAAGCCCCGCCTGGCCCCCGTCGAGCGCCGAATCAACGTCGACGCGTATCGGGCTGCCAAGGAGCAGGCCGAAGCGGCGGAGCGCTTCTTCTGCTGGGCCGGGGTGAACGTGTTTGAACAGATGCATCCCGTATGCGGCCATGAGTATATGCTGATGGGGATGGCTCTCGATCCAGACTGGATCAAGGATATGGTCGAGACCTATTCGGATCTGACGATTGGGCTGATGGAGATCCTGTTCGAGAAGGAAGGGGAGCCGGACGGGATCTGGTTCTACGAGGATATGGGATTCAAGCAGCGCCCGTTCATGTCACCCGACATGTACGAGGAGATCATCCTTCCGGCCCACGCCAAGACGATCGACTTCTGTCACGCCCGAGGCCTACCGGTAATCATGCACTCCTGCGGCTTCATTGAGCCCCTCCTGCCAGGGATGGTGAAGGCGGGGATTGACTGTCTTCAGGTGATCGAGATCAAAGCCGGGATGGATGTACTCCAGATCAAGCGTGATTTCGGGGACGAGATCGTTCTCTGCGGCGGGATGGATGCACGCAACCTGGTGGCCAACGATCGGGACGCGATCCACGCTGAGCTCGTCGAGAAGGTCCCCGTGTTGATGAAGGACTCGGGGTACATCCTTCACTCTGACCACTCAATTCCGGATCAGTGTGACTACGAGACGTACCGCTTCTTCGTGGACGAGGGACTGCGCTTGGGGACTTACGCCGGCTGATCGTCGTGGTTGATCAGGGAGCACAAGTGCTGGGCGTGACGGATTTCTTCCATGGCCAGCCAGCGCAGCGTGTCACGGGCATCGTGAAGGTGAGACATCCGGGCGAGAGCGATGTAGAACTCGGCAATCGCTTCCTGCTTCTGAATCAGCTTGTGGAACGGGCTGTCGGCTTCGTCAGCCTCGATTCCCTCCATTGCGGCGAGAGCGTCGGCGACCGGTGCGGGCGGTGAGACTGTCTCGGGCTTCTCAGAAGCTCCTGTGTCCGGTTCGTCGTCAGCTTGGGGGATCCCGGTCACCAGCTCTTTGAGCGACTCAATGTGGACATGGTCCTCTTTGGTCACCTCCTCCAATCCCTGCCGCAACGCTGCGTCATCGCAGACTTCGGTAGCGCTTTCCAGAGCGTCCACCATTTCTGTTTCGAACAGGATGGCATGCCGCAGGACCATCCTCGACAAGAATCCCGCAGGCTGGACCATGGATGTCTCCGCCGGTTCGGGCATTGGTGCCACGGCAGGCACTTTGCGTGCTTCATTCACCAGCAGGACCAGCCCGACCAGAACGAACATGACCCCTGAACCGATGTGCAGGACGCGTTCAGGCAGGACACGTGACAGCATTTCACCGAAGATGACAGCCAGAGCTGTAGTCGTTATCAGCGCCAGGCTGGTGCCGAAAAATACGGCCCATGGACTTTTGCTGGAGGCGGCGAACGCGAGGGCGGTGAGCTGTGTTTTGTCCCCCAGTTCGGCGAGGAAGACAAGAGCGAAACTGGCAAAGAGGACCTTGGTGTTCATAGCTGTTTCCCGGGGGGCATGCATCTCAGGGCGGCTGTTTTTGCCGTCACCGACTCGTGTTTCGTGTCTGTCTTGGACAGCGTCCGGGCCCACAAGTTCGGTGGGGCGAACGGGACGGCCTAATGTAAACGGTGCCGAGGGGGGATCAATGGGGGCGACCACCGTCCCTTGCCCCAGGAGGGATGATGGACAGACACGCCGTTCAGGAAGACGGGAAGCACGGCGGTCGGGGACGACACGCCCTCCAGAAGACGGTGGCCAAGCGGAGCGTCTCTGGAGGGTCGATGTCCACAGCGACCGTGCCTCACGCCCGGAAGCAAAGCCCACGGCGGTCGGGGACGACACGCCCTCCAGAAAGACGGGAAGCACGGCGGCATGACGGACACTCAATCTCTCAATCCACGAGGCGACGGAACCCGGTGTGGGCGGCCGGTCCGCGCAGCCGCTCTACGATGTTATCCTGCCGAATGGCTTCTCCCAGTTCCTTGAAAACCGGGTCCAGAGCGTCATCGAAGCGGTCGAGGATATCGTCGGTGAGGGCCAGCGTGGGATAGACCCCGGCTGAGGCCAGAAAGCCTCGCCCCAGCAACAGCTGTGTGTAGAGCGTGCGCAGCTCATTGGCCTGTTCATGGACGAAGCGAATGTGCGACATGCAGTCGAATCCGGCCTCGATCTCAATGGGGACAGCATGGGCTTGAGCGTGTGTCTGCCAACTGCTCTTGATGCGTCGGCCGACGTGGGCCAGGTGTTCCGGCAGACTCACGCGCTGCATCTTGGCGATAGTGGCCAACGCGGCAGCGGGGCCGACGCTTTCAGTCCAATAGGTACTGCTGATGAAGGAATGCTGGGCTCCTTCCATCGCGGGGGCCGTGCCGATCACCGCTGCAATTGGATGGCCATTGCCCAACGCCTTTGCGAAGATCGCGAGGTCTGGCTGGACGTCGAGGATCATGTGGGCTCCACCGATGGCGAGGCGCCAGCCGATGGTGATTTCATCGAAGATCAGGAGGATTCCCCGTTTGGCTGTCTCCGTGCGGATGTGTTCGAGAAAGCCAGGTGCGGGGGCATGGTGGCGGCATGGTTCCATCACGATGGCAGCCAGTTCGTCACCACGCTCAGCCAGGACGCGGTCGAAGGCCTGTATATCATCAAAGGGGAACGTCAGCGTGGTTCCGTTCAGCGCGGCGGGAACACCGTCGGGATCAAGGCCGGGCAGCAGGAGCTCGGCCAGCGTCTCGCTGTTTCCAAGGTTCGCCGCCAGGTACCAGTCATGCCAGCCATGGTAGCCACAGACGGCGATGTGGTCTCGCCCAGTGGTGGCTCGGGCAATCCGGACGGCCACGGCTGCAATCTCGCCACCTGTTCGGGCGAAACGAGCGCATTCTGCCCAAGGGTGAAGTTCGCAGAGCAGGTCGGCGAGCTCAAGTTCCTCAGAAGGGTTGAGAGTACACATGCTTCCCAGGTTGATCCGTCGCCGAACGGCCGCCGTTACATCGGGATCACGGAACCCGAGCAGGCAGGACCCGATGCCGTTGTAGGAGAAATCGTAGAAGTGGTGCCCATCGGTGTCCCAGACTTCGCAGCCCCGAGCCTCTCGGAAGTAGGCCGGCCATTGTTTCGGGGCGAACATCTCGGGTCGTTTGCTGAGAAGCTGTGTCCCACCGGGCATGCGCTTCCTGGCCCGAGCATAGAGCTCCTGAACGTCTGGCTTGGCCGGCAGGGGGAGGTCGAGGAGGCGGTGGGCATTGTCGTGGAAGATATCGCGGAGGTCGTCCGCCGAGAGCCCGAACTGTTTGGTAGCAGTTAGCAGTGCCCGCAGCGACTCAAGGCCAACGGGGAGTGGCCGGCATCCGGGCGAGCCCTCTTTCGTGTCCACCGCATTTGTTGCCACCCACGTGAATTGATCGCCAAGTGTCACGCAGCGACCGCGCCCCTCACTGACCGGGAAGTCCGATCCCCAAAGGAGTCGCCGAGGACCGAATTCGTCCAAGATTGCAAGTAGCGGCTCGGCTTCACAGATTGCGGCGGAGTCAAACCACACGTTCTCGAGACCGCGGAGTCTGCTGATGGCATTGACCGTGTTGGGGGCGTGGAAGCCTCGGGCGGCGTGAGCCAGGACAATCCTGGCGTTGGAGTATCGCCGGCACATGCGAAGGAGCTCGTCCAGGTTCTCGGGATCGGCCAAAGCCCCTGGTCGAACGAGATGGATGGTGATAACCAGACCGCCTTCATCTGCGAGGCGCCAGAAGCGTTCGGCGAGCCACTCGGATAAGGGGGCGTCAAAGGTGGGCTTACTCGGGCTGTAGACATGGTACGGCTTGAAGCCGACGATTCCGTCGGAAGCGAGGGTTCCGTGCAGACTCGCTTCAGGCAAGTCCGGCGGCGCAAGCATGAGGCCGCGACTGGTTGGCTCGCTCTTCAGCCAGGTCGCGAGGAGGTCGTTGGCTGAGGTGACATCTCCCAAGCCGGGGTACGGCATGAAGAGGGCGCCGGTCAGGTGTTTCGGGCCAAAGGTGTTGACAAGGTGTCGACGCCAGACGTCGGGAGATGCTTCGGCTGGACCACCCGCGAGGAGGCCTGTCCCCGACCAGCCCTCAGGCAGGGCGTAAACATGTGCGTGCGCGTCGAAGATCTGTTCACCGACCAACGCACGCAGCTTGGCGGCGCATGCCGTGTCGGTGTCGGTGAATTCCCAGTATTGAGCCACGTGCGTGCGCTCCTTCCTGATCAGGCGGTGATGTGAGTCTCGCAGGGAACATGAGGGTGGCGAAGCGCCTGTCAAGTCCAGTTGACGTGACTGGGCCGGTTGGATGGGGCGGTTCGTCGCGGCATAGTGTGGTATTGGCCTCTGAGCGAAGGTGAAGAGGGTTCTCTACATAGCAGGCGCGGAGCGATTGTATGCCGGATGCAGGGCATTGTGACTGGGATACCGGGTATGTGCAGGTCTATACCGGGGACGGCAAAGGGAAGACAACGGCTGCCTTCGGCCTGGCCGTGCGGGCTGTCGGAGCCGGGCTGAAGGTCTTCATCGGGCAGTTCGTCAAAGGCATGCACTACAGCGAGCTTGACGCGATGGGACGTTTCTCGGGAGCGGTTGAGTTGCGGCAATACGGTCGCGACTGCTTTATTCGCCGGGACGCCACGCCCGAAGACAAGGCGGTGGCCCGGGCTGGTCTCGAGGACGCCCGGCAGGCGCTCGTGAGTGGGGATTACGACTTGGTCATCCTCGATGAGGCGAACATCGCAACCCACTTCAGTCTTTTCTCGGTTGATGACCTGCTGGGGGTCATCGACGCGAAGCCCAACCAGGTTGAGTTGGTCATCACGGGGCGACGGGCTGATCCCCGCATCATGGAGCGGGCGGATTTGGTCACAGAGATGCGTGAGATCAAGCACTACTACGCGGATGGTGTACCGGCCCGTCACGGCATCGAGAATTGAGGGAGAGGAAGAGGGGCGACAGGAGGACCGCTCCTGTTAGTCGCGGCTCGGACGAGCAGCGGCGCCTCCGAACCGAGCCGCGCACACCGTAAGCGGTCTTCTCCTTCTGCGGGCCGCAAGACCGCTCCCGCAAGTTGCGGCTCGTGGGGGGGCGATGCGGCGGATGTGCCGGTTTCCCGGGGTCAGGATCGCCCTCGAGCGGCTTCCAGAACGGGTCCCAGGACACTCCAAGGCAGGTTGCGAGGTGGGCAACCACGTTGGCTGCAGAGCGCTGCTGCTACGCCGGCAGTTTCGCCCATGGGGACCGCATTCCCGGTAACGCGATAGCTGGAGTGGGCGAGGAAGTCTCCACTGATGCAGCGTCCGGCCATGAGCAGGCCGTCGATGTCGGCGGCGACCAGGCTGCGGTAGGGGATGTCGTACGCCTTGGTGCCGACGCGGTTCTTCTTGTCGAAACCCTTTGATCGGGATCTGCTGGTCGAGTGCACATCGATCCCGAAGCGGACCCGACAGATGCCGTCTTCGTGCCGACGCCCTGCCACCATCTCGTCCAGAGAGACCGTGTGCAGGCCGTGGATGCGGCGTCCTTCACGCACACCGATGTGTTCGGCCGTGGCAACCAGGCGCAAGTTCTCCCACGGCGCCCCCTTTTTCCGCAAGGCGTTGACAATGGCGTTGATCTCTTTGCGCGCCGAGATGGTCGCCCGGGTGACATCATCTGCATCCGTTGCTGCCGCGTCGTACTCGTGGTTCGGTATCATCACGAAGAGTTCGTCATAGACACACATGAGCACCGGGGGTTGGTAGGACGGGTCCACTCCGGCGGCCCGGATTTCCTTGAGGAGGCGTTGCTTGGGTTCGCCCAGGCTGCCGCCGGTGAAGCGTTCGACTTGCGCGAAGTGTATTCCGGTGACCAGGCAGGCCATGCTCATCGGTTGGCACTTCCCGGTCTCAGGGTGTCCCACGTCGAACGCGCACCCGGCGTGGCAGCCCAGGTCACCATCCCCGGTGCAGTCCACGAACGTGTGTGCCTCCCATGCTTCGCGTCCGGACTTTGACTCCGTGATGACGGCGCGCAGTCGTTGGTCGGCACGGCTGGCAGCGACCACGCGTGTGTGCAGGCGGATGTGGACTCCTGCTTCCGTGCACATGTCTTCGAGCAAGCGCTTCATGAATTCGGGGTCAAATGCGAAGTTCGCGCCGTTCTCGATCCGTCTCCTGAGTGCGCTGCCCGATTGGAGGCGCGCGGTGATCTCGCGCATGACTCCGGGTTTGCCCTTTGAGTCGATGATCCAGCACAGAAGGCCTGCTGTCCACGTTCCGCCGAGACAGCCGTTGACCTCGAGCAGAAGCGTCCGTGCCCCGGTTCGTGCAGCGGAGATGGCTGCCGCGATTCCGGCGGGACCACTGCCACAGACGATCACGTCGTACTGCTTGGCTACCAGCGTCTGGCGGGTTGGCTCGATGACTGTGGGCATCGGTTGTGTCGGCCTTTGGTCGTGTTTTTGGGCTCAGGTGGCGCTGATTTCCGGACAGAGGCGCCGGAGAGCGTCTGCTTACTCGTTTGGTCCATCGTCGATTTGCGGTGCGGCCGGGGCCTCTTCCGTCACGGGTTCGGCGTTCTGCGTGAGCATCGCGGTGAGCACCGGTGGCCCGGAGAAGGCGAGTGCGGAAGCGAAGGAGCCAATCCCCAGCTTGGCGAGGGTCAGGATGAAGACGGTGGAGAACGCTGCTGCTGCTCCCCAGGTCAGCCCTATGGGCACGACAGACCATGCCTTGCCTTGTTTCCCGCGGCCGGCGAGGAACAGTGTCAGGGCGGTCAACTGAAGGAGGCCGGTGAGCAGAGCCGGCCCGCCGAAGACGGGCTCTCCGCCGATGCTGGCCGAGGCCCCGACAAACGTGAAAAAGCAGCCCTGAAGGGCGAGAGCGACGTTCCTGGCCTTTCCCGGATCCACCGTGGACCCGAATCTGAACCCCACCGCGGCGCCCACGACGCCTCCAATGAAGCCAGACCTCGTGAGGCCTCACCCACCCGCACACATCATGGTGATGGTCATTCCGGCGATGAAGCCACACCAGCCCCATAGCACGCCGGCTGTCTTGCGAAGTCTATCGTCCATCGTCATTCTCCAGTCTGTTTCGCGGTGTGTCAGCGTGTCTGCCGGTCGTCGAAGAGCGCCCGCACCGGCCCATGGATGGCTACTCTACGCTCAGCGTTCCGTCACCGATGACGATGCGTTCCAGAACGCTTCCATCCGCCGCTTTGACGATTCCCGCGATGGGGCCGGTGGCCCGAAGCCCGGGTGCATCCACGGCCCCTTCGTCCGTCGTACGCAGCAGCAGCTCAAGTGTTCCCCGAGCCATTGGTACACTTAAGGCGAAGCCGTTCTGCGCACCGGTGAGCGTCGGTTGCCCAGGGAGCGTTGTGTTGCTTCTATGGGGGCGTAGAAAAGTCACGAAGTCCTGTCGTTTGGACGTGCCTGCTGTTTTGGCTGTGAGGTGGTACTCGACGAGTTTGATTCGTGGACGCGGAGGAGTGTCGAACTGATCAGTTTGAGTCAGCGTGAGGTCTTTGGGCCAGAGGAAGCTCGCTTGACATGCCGCCTTTCCCGTTGCGACCTGGACGTCATACTGTCCGTTGACTGCCATCTTGACCGGGGCGTGCAGGAGCCATTCGAAACGCGAGGCCTCGGGTGCTTCCAGAGAATCGAAGAGGACGACCACATCCGGTTTGACGAAGAGGATTCTGCGGTCAAATCGCGTGAGGTGGCCTTTGTAGGCCTTCGCCGCATCCCCCACCACATAATCAAACACTGGTCCGGTCACGAATTCAGTGATCCTCCCGACGGCGCTTGCGGAGTGGCCTTGCTGACCTTTGCCGTTGACGGTTATGCAGTTGGTCGACTTTGTCTGCCACATCCACTCCTTGTGGTGTTTGCTGCCGTAACTGTCTCGCCGGCCGGTACGTATGAAGAGGCGTTCACCGTACGCATAGAGGAGGAACGAGTTCTGTGACTCGTAGCCATGGCTCTGGGTCCCGAATGGGCTGGATTTCAGGATGATCTCGACGTTGTCTGTGGCATCGGTCAGGGTTGTGTTGAGGACGGCTTGCCCCGTGCCTCGAAAGAGCCGCGAAGAGGGCAGGTCGAGCGGCGGCTTGGCTTCAACCTTGGGTAGAGCTCCGCGCAGAAAACCAACGTATCCGCTGCCCGAACCGGTGCCGCCGTGCTCTTCGACATACCACTGCCAATAGGGGTTCCGGGCCTGGGCTGCCACGATTGCCGTGAGGCTCAGGTTGCTGCGAGACTTGCGCCTCGCGGTCAGATCGCCGAAGCCTCCACCCTGCGTACCCGGGGGCTGCATGTACATGGGGTAGTAGCCGATCTTCGAGAAGTAGGGTTTGTCAAAGGCATTGACATCCATCGCGGCCTGCATAACGTCGGCCCACCACGTGAAACGATTGATGTAGCTGTTCCAGTAAGCCATCCCCTCATGCCACCCGCCATCTTCATCACACCACGCGGGGTAGACGTTCGCAAAGACGTTGGCCGCGAACCAGGCCCACTCCCCGGCCTCGGGGATTTCGTCCAGAAACGCGATGCCGACCTCACCGAGGAAGTGCCAGGCCCGGTTCGAGTGACTGGCGTAGGGACGCCAGAGGTGTCGTGGGCACAGGTGGTGGTACATCTCTTTGCCTCGTATCTTCATTACCTTCCGACAGACGACCCGTTCTTCCTTGCTGAGCTGGTCATGCAGAAACGTGTATGCCCGGGAGAAGTAGTAGTTGTAGGGCATGCCCGCTTCGTCGTTGTAGCGATAGCCGGTGGCGCCTTTCGGGGCCCACTCCGCGCAGTCCATCAGCAGGCGCTTGGCGAGGTCCGCATAGGCGGCGTTGCCATCGAGGAGGGGGGTGAAGGCCAGGGTTGCGGCGCCGTTTAGAGCATGGCTGGTGTAGGTGCGGTTGCCCCACCATATCTTGCGCCATTCATCGCTGCCGCGCTTCATGCCTTTGGGGTATTTCGACGGTTCCTCGGTGGGTGGAGGGGTCTTGAGCAGGCGCTCACAGTCTTTGACCAAGCGCTTGTAGGCCGGATTGAGATCAGACTTGGCTCGTTTGCGCAGTTCGGGCAGTTGTTCAGGGCGGAGGAAGAGGCGGGGGTGGGCCTTGGGAATGCGGTCCAGGAGTTCCTTGCGGCGGGGCAGAGGCATCTGTGTCGCGCTCTCGGCAATGCTGAATGCGCGTGCCTTGCTCCACGGTGATGCCTCGCCAGATGCGCTCAGAGAACGGAAGCGCCAATGCCATTCTCCGGCGGAGAACACCCCGGGTGGACAGTGAGCGCTGTAGGTGATCCCCTTTGCATGGTAGAGCTCCTTCGAGAACGCTGCATCCCGGGCGCACTGCACCTCGTATGTCGCTACAGTCTTCCGGTTCTGGGGGCGCCATACAAAGGAGGGGGGAGTGACCTGGGAAAGCGCGCCTTCAGCCGGCCGGTGGCCCCATTCGCCAGGCTTCCCCGGCGCTTCGTCGAGGACGATGCCGGCTTGTGCCGCAAGGCTCAGGAACATGGCAGCGACACAGGTGGTAAGGCGGCAAAGCATGGAATGACTCTCCCGGTGGACGGTCCATCTCTGACAAGACAACAGTGCGAGGAGCAGAAGACCAATGTACCGGTCGGGGAATGGTGGGACAAGCATCGGACGAACGGAGGGGCAAGAGAAGACCGCTCCTGTTAGTCGCGGCTCGGTTCTGTCAGAGCCCTGACCACCGGGAGGGGGCAGCGGACAGGGGAAGACCGCTCCTGTTAGTCGCGGCTCGGTTCTTGTCAGAGCCCTGACCACCGGGAGGGGGCAGCGGACAGGGGAAGACCGCTCCTGTTAGTCGCGGCTTGGTTCCGTCAGAGCCCTGACCATCGGGAGGGGGGGGCGGACAAGCGAAACCGCTCCCGTAAGTCACGGCTCGGACGGACAAGAAGGGCCGGCAGATCTACGGATTCCAGTGCGGGTAGAAGTAGCTGGCCAACATCGTGCCTTCACGATAGGATGACACGTGTCCATCGACGAAGTTGGTGTTCATCCAGCGGTTATGCGGGAAACTGATCCGGACGTTGCTGTTGACCGCAAGAACGTTGGGCCAGACAAACCTGTCTCCGTCGACCCCAGTTGTGCCCGTCCAGCGGTTTTCCGGTAGAATCACGATCTTGGTCGGTTGTTTGACACTGGTTATAATGCGTCCGGCGCTGCCGTTGCTGAGATAGCAGTTGTAGATGTAGTAGGAATGGTTGGGGCTGATGGTGCTTGGCGGCGTGCGTCCGGGGCATGTCCACATGATTGCTTCCGAGATGTAATCATCGAGTTCCTGCCGGTAGCGGTAGGGACCGGGCTGCCAGCCGGAGCCTCCCGATGTCCAGTACATCATGGGGAAATACTGGTTGTTGTCATTGACGTACATTGCCGTGGCCAGGGCGATCTGTTTGGAGCGGCCCGCGCACTGGATTGAGATCGCCTTGGCCCGTGCGTTCTGCAGGGCCGGCAGGAGCATGGCGGCCAGGATCGCGATGATCGCAATCACCACCAGCAACTCAATCAGGGTGAATCCTCGGTCACTGTCTGTGTGTTTCCTAGCCATGGTCTGTGCTATTTCCTTGCCTTGAACGTGGTCGCCCTGGACAGGCAGGACGAATACTGATTCCCGACTTTCTCTGACTATACATAGTGTAGGCGCTTCCAGCGTTCGCGCAAGGAAAAAGTGGCACGTTGGGGCGGCCTATCGACGCTTTTTTCCGGTGGAAGGGCTCAGCCTGGGCCATGGCCGGGACTGTGCACAGCCCGGGACTGAAGGGACTTCCGCTTACTTCCCGGACAGCAGACGCGGAAGCCGACGTTGTAGACGCGCTGGTACGGGCGGTATCGCAGGCGCACCGACGCCGTGGCGCGTGCCGGGCGATCGCGCCAGGACCCACCCCGGGCAACGCGGTCGCCCCTTCCGGCGTTTTGGTTGCGTCCATCGCTCGCAAGGTAGGGGTAGGGGCGGTACCGCGACAGTGTCCATTCCCAGACGTTGCCATGTGTGTCGTGCAATCCCCATGCGTTCGGGCTGTAGCCGCCTCCGGGGGCGGTCACGAGCTGACCGTCGTCGAGGCTCGGATGGCGTGGAATCCAGTCATCGTATTTGGTTGGATTCGCCATTGGAGTGACTTCCTTTCTGTAGGGATGGCTCACGGCGTCCCTGAGTGTGGCGTCAGCGAGGTTCGCAAAAGGAGTGAAATCAGCCGTTTCCTCACCGAAATGGAACGCGGCTGCCGTCCCGGCCCGGCAGGCATATTCCCACTCGGCCTCGGTCGGCAGCGTGAAGCTTTCTCCTGTCTTGTCAGCGAGCCACTTACAGAAGTTCATCGCCTCGTGCCAGGACACCCGAACAACCGGTTGGTCCGGGTTGTTCAGCGGCCAGCCTCGGACCCCGAACTGCATGGCATGGCGGACTTCAACCTTGCTGTCATGTGAAGGATCGAATCGGGCGTACTGCGCATTGCTGATCTCAAGGGATCCCATCCAGAACGGGGCGATCTCAACGACTGACACAGGTCGTTCATCCACGTTTCCGAAGGCACTTCCCATGACAAACTTCCCGCCGGGGATGAGCATGAGGGAGAGGCTTACGCCGTCGGCCAAGTCGATGTGGCGTTGAGTTACTTCATTCGCGTGCATCTGCCGCTTCCGGGCCTCATCCCGGGTGAGTGGCCAGCCCGGGAGTCCGGGAGGCGTGTTCGGATCTGGGAGTTGGGAGGTCGGTGCAACAGCGGCAACGGTCATCCCCGTTCGTTCCGGCCCTGTCCATTCCATGTCGATATCCACGTTGGCGTATCGCTTAAGCATCTCCCGCCGTCGCGCTGCCGGAGCGGTCACACGTTTCTCTCCAGCGATGGCAAGCCAGGAGCCGTGGTAGGGGGCATTCAGGTCAATCCAGGTGGCCAAGCGATCCCATGCTTCAGCATCGAGAGTGACACCGTTGTGCCCCTTCCTGAGCATTTGCCAAAGCTGAGTCGTGCTCACGTGGAACTCCATGGGGGTGAGCAGGTGGTAGTCGCTTTCCAGGCCCGGCCTGCGCACGAAGCGCTGGAGGTTGGTGTACGCGATTGAGAACTTGCCGGCATCGTGGCGACCGTGATGATAACGGCTATCGTAGTCGTCAATGAGTACCGTTCCGCGCAGGTCGATGCCTGTCTTCTTGGAGAGCGGCGGTCCCCCGCCGTTTCCTCCAGTTGTCTCGGGCGTCTGAGCCGTATCGATCGCTGATCCCGATCCGCTGTGGCAACTGACACAGTAGCGGTCGAGGACGGGCTGGACCTCACGTTGGAAGCTGTATCCCCGGGGTGGACCACGCCACGGGGTGATTATTTTGGGGGGGTGCTGCATGGCCAGACCCCGTTGGTTGGGGATGCCCGCGTTCTGAGACTCATGGCACCCCACACACGACACCACTTCCCCAGGCATGCCGGTGAGCCAGCTGCGCATGATCTGGAGAGTTGCCCCATCGGCATCGAGAGGCTGCACAGAGATTGGGGTGTTGGCCGGTGCCCTGAAGTTGGCAGAGCCGTCTGCTGCGACGGGGACCGTGCCGAGGATTCGACGGATGTCCCAGGGCCCCTCCATACCCACCACGCCTTGAGGTCCCCCCATTCCCGGGTAGTCGTAGGTGTAGGTGAACAGGCGAAGGCGTTTGACGGCTCCTCGCGGGATGCCCTGGAGGCCCGGCCCGCGATAGATGTCGGTGATTTGCACGGTGCAGTCCGTGCTGGTCAGGTCGACCTTGTCCGGGACAACTGGCGGTCGTGGGGTTGGGTGCAGGGGAAGTGGTTCCAGGAGGGCGTAGCCGGGCTCTTCCCGAAGCAGGACGAGGTTGTCAAAGACATCCACGAGGTAGATGCCCCACAGCGATGTTGGTGAGGGCTGGGAGGCGACCAGGAAGTACTTGCCGCCGGTATCGGGCCGGGCGGGGTCTCCGAGGGGAAAGGGATGTAGGAATTTGGGCCACGAGTCGTCAACCAGTCGGTCCTCGATGAGCGGGGCCACCTTCTGGCCATAGCCCGGGATGCGTTGGACGACACCGTCCGCTTCATGCCGCCCGATGGCGGGATCAAGGATGACCAACTCGCCCATCCGCCGGACCCCATGGTGTCCGCCGACGATGGTCACCACCCGGGTGGGATGCCCCGGAATTGGGCGTGTGTAGAACATGGCGTTAGGCCAGTAGGAGTTGCTTCCATAGTACTCCATCTGCTGTGTGCCGTCCGGGTTCATGCGGAATAGCAGACGGCTGTGGGTGTGTGGGGCATCGGTGTACTCCCAGCGCGTGTAGAGGATGCGTCCGTCCTGCATGACCGTCGGGCACCAGTTGTGTTCCTGATCGAAACACAGTTGGCGGGTGTTGGTCCCGTCATGGTCCATGATGAAGAGGTTAGCGACCCGGGTGCTGCCGTTCACGCAGGGCACACTGGCAAAGGGGCGTGTGGAGCTGAAAACAAGGCGTCCATCCGGCAGGTAGCAGGCATCGTAGTTGTCGACGTCCTTATAGCGACCGGGAGTGACCTGACGAAGGCCAGTGCCGTCGGTGTTGATCTCAAAGATCTGCCAGCGATTGTGTGTGCCGATGGATGAGAAGAGCATGCGGCGGCCATCGAAGTCCAGATCGACGTCGCCCACAAAGCTGGTCTGCTCTGGCTTGTGGACAGTCTTCAGTGCAGCTGCGGGGGCGCGGGGAGAGAGCCGGGCTATCTCGTCGTTGAATCCACTGCGGGGAAGGACGCAGTTGCTTTGCCAGTTCTGGGGCAGTCCGAGGTGCGGAGAACGCACACTCCGTTTGATGACCAGTAGCTCTCCTACACCTAAGAGAGGGTTGGTCAACAGGATATCACGCTGCAGAGACTGGCAGGTTGCGATGTCCGCCAGGGCTTTCTCGTCGCCACTTTCGAGACGCTCGCGGACCGCCGCCGTCTGAGTCTTGAGGAGAGCCAACTGAGAGAGGAGATTTTCTTTCGGAGGGACGGTTTCCGGGAAGGAGGCGGCCAGGTCTGCGATGGCCCGGCGTATGGCGGTGGGATTGATCAGGTCGAGCGCTGCTCTGCCGGCAGCAATGCGGGCCTGGATGGCCTCTCGCTGGCGCCGTTCCTCAAGGCCCGGACGAAGGAGTTTCCAGCCGACGGGGAAGGGCTCGGATGAGGTGAGCCTGAATCCGCAGATATGCGGCATGCAGCTCTGGCACTGCAACATGACCGTGTGCACGCCCTTCTCCACACGCAGCGTCAACTGCTTCTCCCAGGCAGCCTTGTCCGTATCCCAGCTACCCGTGACTCCAGCGAACCCCGTGTGCACTTTCTTGCCATCCAGCAGGATGTCGACGGGGCGGGACGCCTGAGCCGTGTAGAGCGCCGAGAATTCGTAGTCAGCGGTCACGGGGAAGTCGATTTCGTATTCGGCCTGGTTCGGGTACTTGCGGGCATTCCAGATGCAGGGATAGCGTTTGGCGTAGCTTGTGCCGGTCTTGCTCACCTGCAGATTGGAGCGGTCGAAGTCCGGGGCCATGATGGTGATCTGAGCCGGTGGTGTGCCCCACTCAATGCCGCTGGAGCGATCACGCTCGGGGCGCCAGCCGTCAGGGAAATCGACTGAAGAGGTCAGGCGGATTGCGCAGATATGAGGCATACACTCGGCGCGTTGGAGGGCAATCTTGTGTGCTCCTGAGACCAATTTCAGCAGGCACTGCTTTTCCCAGGCAGCGGCTTCCGTGTCCCAGTTCCCGGTGACGTTCTGCAGTCCGGTATGCACGACCTTTCCGTCTACCAGCACGTCGACCGGTCGCGAGGATGCGGCCGTGTAGAGCACGCTCAGTTCGTAGGTCGCCGTGACCGGCAGTTCGACATCGTACTCCGCCTTGTTGGGATATTTGTTGCCATTCCAGATGCAGGGGTACGTTGATGCATATTGCTGGCCTGCGAGGCTGATCCTGACGTTGCCCTGATCGAACTCATGGGCTGCGATGGTGATCTGGCGAGGAGACGCACAGCGTGCGGGGAGCGTGATGAGCGCGACTCCCAGGCAGATGAACAAGGCAGCAGGCCGCCGTTTGCTGTGTGCGGTAGTCACGGCAATGTGCCTCCGTCCGGTTGCTCTGGAGAGATACAGGTGGAACCAGCATACTGCGAGCCGGTGACGCGTGCAACCGGCAGAAGATATTGCCCGGGGGGCGGTGCGGCGTACGAGAGGGATGGAGTGCCTCCTTCTTTTCTTGTACGGCGAGCGGCCCCCGATCGCCGGTCTTCTGGAGGCCGGTTTTCCCAAACCGGTGCTTTCAGAGGCGGCCGGTCAGGGATGACCGGAGCTCCAGCGCCAAAGCCAAGATGCCGCCCGGGGGGCGTGCGTACTGTTTCTTGCGCGCTGATCTATTCCCGGAGCAGGCGTGTCTCCCCCATCAAGGCTTGGCTCCGCACCTCACGCTCAGAGAGGCTACAGAACGGCCCGGTAGCACGAGCCGGACGCTGCCGTCTTCCAGCGCGGCTGGTACAGAGTCGAGGTCTTTGTCAGGGGTGGTGAGCATGGCTGACTCGACGCTGGGGGTGACCAGATTGCTCAGATCGTACGTGACGGTCACGGGGGCCGCGTACCGGTTGGTTGTGATCAAGGCAAGCGACTGCCCGTTTCTTCCCATCGCGGCAACGGTCTTCAGGAATGAGTCTTCATTGTGAACAATGCGCATGCCTGGTCGGATTGAGCGAGTGAAATGCCCGACAACGTAGAAGGCCTTGCGGGGCACGGGTGCCGACGTTTCCAAGTTGAAAAGAAACGCTGGTTCCCACATGCACCAGGCCGCGCTTCGGAGCACGGTGACTGCTTCGTGGATCTTGTCGGCATACGAGAGGGCGTGCAACGCAAACGCAGCTGGAGATGAGTCATTGCGGATTTCCCAGTTGCCCCACTCGCTCATCCACAGTTCTTTCCCGTGCTTCTTCGCCAGGCTGTGCCAACGGCGCATGGCCCAGTGGCTGGTGATGTACTGGTGAACGGTCAGGACATCGATGGCCTGCCCGGCCTCGTCATCCTGGAGGAGACGTTGAACCAGTCCACACCCATTGCCGAACGCCGACTCCGGTCCGTGCAGCTTCACTGCGAGATCACTGGCCTGCAGCGCTCGGCGGAGCATGGGGAAGATCCTGATTGCCTGTTCCGCGCCGACATGACAGCCTTCCTGCCCTGACTTCCGCGCAACCCACCAGGCCGCGTCCGATTCATTGATGGGCGAGACTGCGTCGAAGTTGATCTGCCATTGATCGCGAAAGAGCCTGAGTACCCGAGTCATGTGTTCTACGAAGCTCTTCTCCATCTCATGGCGCAGGTTATCGCTGACGCCATCCGCGGACCCGGTCGTCGTGCCGCTGACGGTCATCCAATAGGGTGGACTGTTCCAGAAGGCAACCAGTGACGCGCCGCGTCGCGCGGCCCCCTGAGCGTGCCAGACCGTTGCCTCGTGTCCATTGGTCTGGATGGCTCCATCAGCCAGTTCATAGCCGACGGGGTTCTTACTGCCGCAGGGACGTCGCCACATGTGGTCGAACGCGGGATCGTCTCCCGCCACGATGTAAATACGGGCGACGGCGAGGCCCAGACCATTGCCTTCGAGGGTGTAGAGCCGGTTCAGAAAGCGTTCTTGGACCGTGGGGGAGTAGTTGCCGTGTACTCGGTAGAACTGCTGTTGACTGCCTTGCCCGAAGCCGGTGAATCGTGGCACGAGTGTTGTTTCTGGGCTGATTGTGACCGTTGCGACGGCCGGCTGTGGGATCGGGCGGACGCTTCCTCCTTCGGTCATGAACTTGGCCATGGCCCAGTTCGCATGATCACAGTGCACCCCGTCTTCGCTCGCCTCGACGATGAGCCCGAGCTCTCGGATTCCTTCGAGCGTGACTTTGGCTGCTTTTGCAGGCTGGCCGGCTTTTCGATTGGCTTCCCAAAGTGTCTTTCCGTCACCAATGATTCGGAACCGCACAGTTCCGAGGTTGCCGCGCAGCTTCCTCCCATCGGCGGGCAGGACCGCATCGTCCACTCCGACGGCTGTTTCGAATGCGAGCACAGCATCGGTCAGCTCGAACCAGATGGCGCTTTCTGCATGTGTGCCCACGCCCTTATCGTACGTCTGTCCCGCGATCCGGAGCGGTTTCCCCCCCACGGACAGATCGATCCGTGGTTTGCCCCAGTCCTGTGACATGGACGTCAGGTCCAGGGATGAGAGCCATATCGCTTCTCCCCAGCAGGAAAGGGGCGATGCGGTCAGGAACGCGGCCATCAGCGTTGCCGATCGATGACGGAGGACAACGATCGCGAACGAGATCCATCGGTTCGGGTGTTGCGTCAGTTTTCCCATGGTCTCACCTGTTCCCAGCCGGGGGGCTACTCCGCAAGCGCGGTCGCGGCTGCACCGAGGATCTGGTCTTCGGTCAGCGCCACATCGTAGATTCGGACGTCGTCGATCACGCCGTGGAATGGATAAACGGTCTTGCTGACGGCGTAGTTGCCGATGACAAGGGGGAAGCCGCTTGGGGCGATCTGAGCTGTCGCCTCGCTGTGTCCTTTCTCGACCGCGTTGATGAACATGCGCATCACCTGACCATCGTGTGTCGCGGCGATGTGCATCCAGTGGTTCTGCAGGCGGCGAAGGCCGCTTGCTTCACACTTGATTTCGTTCTTGTAGGCTCGCGTCGTGCCGTCACCAATGTAGAAGCGGATTGACTTGCAGCCCCACGTCTTCCAGAGGCGGAAGCCCTTGAGTGGATGGGCCTTGTCCCCGCGGCTCTGCTCGGGTTGATAGCCCAGGATGTCTCCCCACATCGCGGTCTTGCTGTCGATCCACACCCAGGCCATGAGCGTGATCTGCTGAGTGGGGCAAAGCTCGGCCATCTGGTCGACGCGGACATAGTGTTCCGAGCCAGGGGTGAATCGCAACGCTTTCCCCGCGATGCCGTCCACGATCTCGGGCCGTGATGCACGTCCGCAGAGCGTGCCGGGGTGTGAGCCGGCCGCGTCCGGGACGGTGGTGTCACGAATGTCGTCGAAGGTCCAGTGGGCCACGGGGGGGGAGGTGGTTCGTCCGCGGACTCCGCACGTAAGGCCGGCAGGGCCAAGCAGAACGTCGCGATGAACACGACAGAGAAGCGTCCTTTCATTGTGCATACCCCTCTATCTCGTAGAGCTGGCAGGAATCACCATCGAACTTGGTCACGGTCACGCGTATCCGGGAGGCGGTGACCTGGGCAAACTGAACGGTGCACGGGACATCATCCAGGGGCTGTGCGTCCGCCACTCGGTGCCAGTCATCGCCTTCGCGGACGTCGGCCCTGCATTCACGCACACCGTGGGCGTACAAGACCAGTCGGCCGATGATGTCGGGCCGTGGCAGACGGAGGATGAGGTGGGCAGCTCCCGGAGAATCGCGCTTCACCAACCAGCCGACCTTGTTGGAGACGAATACGGTCTGGCTGTCAATAACCCCGGTCGCCATTCTCGCATCGTTTGAGGTGGTGACGACGGTTCCGGTTGATTCGTGGACGACGTTCCCCGGTTTTGGGGCTCGCAGATGGTCGATTTGCCTCTGAGTGTCGGTCACGGTCTCGCGCTTTGAGAGTTGGGGAATGGTGGTGTAGAGGTGAACGCCATAGGTGGAAAAGGAGTCGGTGAACGCGCCGTCCTTCAGTTCGAGTGTTCGTCCTTCGGAGACGGCATACAGCCGGTTGGGAGGCGTTGTCCCGGCGAGAGTAAGCGTCGCTGTCTGTGGAGTGGCTGACGTCGAGCAGGCCAGAACAACGAGCTCCTGGCCGGTTTGGCGAACCGAGCAGTGGATGTGCTCCGGCACGCCTGCGACCACGTTCACTCCGGGTTGGCGGTCACCGGCGATGACGGCGTCTCTCAGGTCTCTGACTTCCCCGGCGAGAAAGTCCATCCCAAGTCTGATGTCAGGATCCCACCGCTCTGCTTTGTACGCTACCACGCCGGTGGCGCCGTAGATGATGCCCTGCCAGACCATATTGCGGAGTTCGCGGAAGTTGGGAGCGCGTTGGTTGGGGCGGTGCCAGTGGAAAGCCTGCGGGGTGAACCAAACGGCCTGTCGCCCACGCGATGCCTTCACTGCCGTCTCGATATAGGTTTTGACCACCCGCATGTCGCGTGCGGCGAGGCCCCGGTACACAAAGCCGGGGTAGGGGTCGGGCATGTGGATGTCACAGGCGTCACGGAATGTGAACATGGCTCCGGGGTTCTGGCAGAGCACGATGCAGGGGTGGAATGGATCCGCCGTCCGACAGATCTCATAGCACTGCCGAGCCCGGGCGGGAAGCACGGTGTGGCACGACGGCTCATCGAAGAGGTAGTAGCCGAGAATGGCAGGATGGCCCTTGATGGATGTCACTCGGTCTGCGAGGGCGTCCGCTTCCTTCGCGGTCATCGGCTCGTGGATGCGTTTGTAGCGCGCCAGCCAGTAGCGATCATTCGGGTAGGGATAGAACATCATTTTCAGCCCGGCATCGCTCACAGGGGCCAGTGCTTCGAAGAGGGTTTCAGGCGTTCTCTTGTACTGGGCGCAGTACCACTGCAAGGCGTTGTGCCCTGCAGCAGCCACCTCCTGGAACTGGTTCGACGGGACTGAGAAGAAGCCGAAGGGAACGAACGGTTCCCCATTGTACAGCGCCACACAGTCTTCCCGGATGCGCCACTCGTGAGCGGCGGGCGGCAGCTTTCGGATGGTCCGTGTCGCGGACGCGATGGCATTGTCTGTCTCGTTCCCTATCTGTACGAGCTCCGCCGTGAGCACATAGGACCCCACAGCGAGGTCCGGGATTGGGAGCGAAATCTGCCGGCTCTCCGCGGCTGCGCATTTGCCCGAAACGATCGGCTTGGTTGCGCCCTGGGGAATGAGGTCCGTACGCAGTTCGCAGGTGGTGATCTTCTCGGCAGGCAGATCGATCCGGATATTCGCAACGATCTCTCTCAGATCTTCAGTTGCGTAGATGCTGTCACGATAGAAGGGCTTCACCACATCAATGGCCAACGGCGTGTACTGCACTTTGAGAGGGAAGGACCTGATGGCGAGCGGACGCCTCGGAGCCAGCCTGTCCCGGAGGACGACGGTCAGCAGGCCGTTCCCCGACTTGGCCCGGACGGCCGGGATGTCGAACTTCAGAGTCTGCCCGACGTCCAGGCCTCCTTTGATGTGAACCGTCTCTGTTCCTGGCGAGGCCGAGCCGTGACCGACATCGAGGCTCAGGAAGCGGAATGTGTCGGTGCCGTTCTCAACCATCATGCTGCAGGCTAGCTGAAGACCGGTCTGCGTGGCTGTGACACGCACGTCGAATGGGGGATCGATCTGCCAGAGGTGGTGGCTGAGATCGATATCCCCGAAATGCAGAGCAGCGAACAACTCGGGCTGGTGGAATGAGCCGGTAAGGGGGACGAAACTCGACAAGACGCGGGTCTCCGCCGTCCGGCGTGAGCGCGTCACGTTGCAGCGCCATCGTCCCGGGCTTTCGGCGCCCAACTCGAACTGGGCGAAAGGAATGGCCAACTCGACTGACCAGGCCTGTGTCCCGACGTGGGTTGCCCATGTCAGCCGGCCGTTCCAGGTGCGGTCGGATAACCCTCCCGCCGAGCGGACCTGCGAATCATAGAGAGCCCCGAGGGAGTTGACCACGATGTGGTAGTACACATCTGCATCCGGATTCGGGTCGAGCATAACTTCGACGCAGTCTCGGCTGTAGACATTGCCGTCCCGCTCGGCCTGAACAGCCTGGATCTCCTGTGGCGTTGGCTCATCAAGGCGTATGCCGATGTAGGCATACTGCTGGTCATGACACACGCTGAAGCTCGTCTGCAGGACGGCCGAACGGCCTGGCGCATCCAAGAGCCGGAAACCGGTGTGCCACCGGCCTTGCGTCCAGGCATCCTCATCGAGTTTCCCGTCAATGAGGACAGATCCTGTGGTTTCCGAGGCGGTGATCGAAGGAGGGGGCTCTGGCGGCTCTGCCCGGCCCAGTGCTGCAATGGCAACCAGACAGATGCACGTGAACAGATAGCGCAACCGGCGTCGCTCGTTCATTCTCTCTGTCTCCATCAACCCCTTGCATGCGGGCCCCAATCTAGTCATGTCGTCCCTACTCAGGATCATGGGACGGGGTGTCCTGCTTCCATCCTGGACACAGCCCGGACCGTGGGAGCCGGGGCTTGCATCAAAACGTAGAGCCGCGGAGAGGCATACACCAGCCGTAACCCCGCAACCTCGTGAGGCGGCTCGACGGAGTCTCGCCCTCCATCGGACACAGGTGGCCCAGATAATCCCTGGAGGGAGAGACTCCGTCGAGCCATCTTGGGGTTTCCCCCCCCTGTAACTGAGGCGTTGGCACGAGCCCGCCTCCCCACTGGCGTGGTCGACGACATGCGACTAATGTTCCCGGATGAGTTGAACCGGAGCACGAAGCTTCCCAGAGGAGTCCGAGGCATGTCCAGTTTTACCACGCGCCAGCTCCACGACTGGTGTCTCTTACCCGCTTCAGAACTTGACGCTGTCGCGACCAAAGTGCCGTTTCGTCTGGTTGCGGACTCCGCAACTATGGGGCGTCTCATGGCTGAGGAGCTTGTCGAGTTGATCGCCGCCAACAACGCGGTTGGGAGAGCGACTCGCGCGATCATTCCCTGCGGACCGAGCTGTTGGTACGAGCCCTTCACCGCCTTGGTCAACGAGCAGCGGGTCAGTCTGCGCAGCCTCGTGGTGTTCCACATGGACGAGTGCCTGGATTGGCAGGGACGCGAGCTGCCCAGAGCGCACCCTTACAGTTTCAGAGGTTTCATGGAACGCGAATTCTACGCGCCCGTTGCGGAAGAGTTGGCCGTCCTCGAGTCCAATCGCGTGTGGCCTGACGCGGAGAACTGTCGGGAGATTGAGACACTCATTGATGCGGCTCCCGTCGACATCACCTATGGCGGCTGGGGCCAGGATGGCCACATCGCCTACAATCAGGCCCGTCGCCATCCATACTCGCCTGCCACCCTTGACGATGTCCGGTCCTCAACCGTCCGTGTTCAGGACAACAACTTGGACACGATTATTGCGTTGGCTCAGCGGACTTTTGGTACGGCATATCAGTTCGTCCCTCCGATGTCCGTGACCCTCGGGGTCCGGCAGTGTCTCGGTGCCCGGAAGATCAGGCTCTTCAGTGACACAGGGGCGTGGAAGCAGACGGCGTTGCGTGTCGCACTTTTCGCCGATCCCGACCCCGAATACCCCATGACCTTGCTGCAGGAACATCCCGACGCCCTCATCACAGCGACCGTTGAGACGGCGACCCATCCGATCAGCGAACACCCCGAATGGGATCTGGGGCTGACCACGTGAAGACGACTCCTCTGCCGCTGTCATACGACCCGGCTCGTTTGCGTTACCGGCACATCATCGGCACGGGCGGGATTGGCTCTGGCCGGATGTTTGCCTTGCAGGGGAACCACACCCTGGGGCGCGAGGAGAGCCGTGCGGGGCGCTTCACCAACAGCCGTGATTACTGCAAGCTGCACATCATCGCCCATTACCTCGCTGTGTTGCTTGGGCCTAACGTGACGGTACTGCCTGTGGGGGCCGTCGGAGACGATGGGGAGGGCGCCGGACTTCTCGAGGAGATGCGAGAAGCAGGACTCGACCTGACCTACGTGCGTCAGGACCTCACTCACCCAACGCTGAGCTGCATATGCCTGATCTACCCGGACGGTTCGGGAGGCAATTTCACCGTCGACGATTCTGCCAGTGCCCAAGTCAGTGCCGAACAGGTGACGGAGGCCATCGACGGTCTGGGCGGCGACCATCCGGCTGTTGTTGTGGCTGTTCCGGAGGTGCCATTGGCTGCGCGGACGGCTCTTCTCTCCGGGGCTCGGCCCGGCGATCTGCGGGCCGCTTCCTTCCTGAGCGAGGAAATGGCGGTCGTGCGAACGCACAACGTGCTGGCCGATGTGGATGTCTTGGCGATCAACCTTGATGAAGCTACTGCGTTGGCTGAGCTCTCCGGTGAACAGTCTCCGGAGCGTGTCCTTGCCGGGGCGTGGGCGGTCGCCCGGAACGTCAACCCGACGATCGTTCTCTCGGTTACGGGTGGCGGGCTTGGCAGTTGGCTGACTGTCGGCGGGGAGCTGTTTCATCAGCCGGCGCACGAAGTGACAATCGGCACGACCGCGGGGGCAGGGGATGCACACCTATCCGGGCTGCTTGCCGGTCTCGCACTCGGGCTTCCCTCTCCGCAGGCCCATGAGCTTGCGGCGCTGGTCGCCGCAGCTGCCGTAACGGGGCCGCACACCATCAATTTCGATCTTGGTCGTGAGCTGTTGGCGGAACTGGGTTGCTCCGCGGCATCGTCTGCCGCGGTTCGTGCTCTGATTGTGGAACAGCGGTGATCGAGGCAGCCATTTGGCAACGCTGGCGAGGGTCAGGTTCATGTGTAACGTCGTCGTCTGTCTGTCTCTGTTCGGGCACCCGGCAGCAAAGCCATACCTTCAGATATGTGCGACACAGACGCTGCCAGGTTCGTGAGACCTTTCCCCGCAATTGAGGAGTGACTGGATGAACAACAGATTGCTGGCCCCCCCTCTGGCGTGGTTTGACGATTGGATGTCCCGAGCCGGTGAGCCCATTCCCGATTTTGCTGCCTTGCCCTCGAGGCCGGAACTGCCCGATCTTCTACGCCTCGAGGATGGATCCCGGGTCGTTCAAGCCGAGGACTGGCCGCGACGACGCGGCGAACTCCGCGCGCTCGTGCAACACTGGCTGATCGGGACTTGGCCTGAGCCTGCCCCTGAGATCACTGCGGTCAGCGTATTGAGGGAGGAACGGGGAGGCGGGGTTACGTGTCGACAGGTGGAGCTCACCTTTGCGGGCCCCACGGACTTCTCTTTCGACCTCGAGGTAATGGTACCTGATGGGGTGGGGCCGTTTCCTGTGTTCCTGACTCAGAGCAACCATCGCCGGTGGGCCGCCCTCGGAGCTTCCCGCGGCTATCTGTGCTGTGTTTACCCCGGTGCGGATGTCGATGATCAGAGCGCACAGCTGGCGGACGTCTATCCCGACCATGACTGGTCGCAGCTTGCCCGTCGTGCCTGGCTCGGCTGCCGGGCCCTGGATTACGTGCTGACCTTGCCGGTTGCGGACCCCGCAGCCGTTGGCATTACCGGGCACAGCCGCAACGGCAAACAGTCATTGATCGCTGCCGCCATGGACGAGCGCTTCAGTGCGGTGATCTCAAGCAGCTCCGGAAGTGGTGGCGTCGTCCCGTGGCGCTGTTCCTCCGAGTTCTGTTTCCAGGAAAGCGTTGAGTTTATGACCCGGCAGGCGACCACCCAGGACTGGTTCCATCCCCGCATTCGGCTGTTCACGGGACGCGAGGACCGGTTGCCGATTGACACCCACGCATTGCTCGGGCTCATCGCGCCCCGCGCATGTCTGGTTTCGGACGCGATGACTGATGGGTGTGGATCCATGTTTGGGGTGGAGATGAGCGTCAATGCAGGGCGTCGCGTCTACCGGCTTCTAGGAGAGGATGATCGCCTGTCCGTGATGTGGCGGTGGGGAAACCATGAGACCGATGCACAGGTGATCGGGCGCTATTTCGACTGGTTTGACACTGCTTCCGGGCGCGCGGCGTTCGATTTTCCGCAGACGTCGTTCTTTCGTTCCTGCGCTGCAACTCCGGGCGCTGCGGCGGAGGGCGAACCCGTTCCGCCTGCATCCGCATCCGCAGAGGAGCGCGTCCACTGGCTTCTCGGTGATGGACCGCCTTGCGTCAGAGACTCGGGCGGGGGCTATGGGAAGCTTCCCGAGCACCGAGCAGCCATGGTTGGTCTGGGGCCGCTGCCTGAAGGAATCGGGCATCTTGGGCTGAGCTTCTCCGAGTACATCTCCGGCGACTTGTTTTTCCCCATGGAGCTCGACGAGCCGCTGACCCCGGTGATTTGGCTGCACCCGTTTTCACACAGCTACGGTACGGCGGGGGCCTATATGGGGGGAGCGCAGGTGTTCCACGCCCTTGCCCAGCAAGGGTATGCCGTGCTGGCGTTCACGCAGCTGGGGGCAGGTCAGCGGGTTGAGGAAGGGCGCGATTTCTACCAGCGTTACCCGACGTGGTCCAAGATGGGCAAGATGGTCCGGGATGTCCGGGCGGCAGTCAATCTACTCACGGGGCAGGATCTGGGCGGCTCGAGAGAGCCCCCTCTCGCGCTCCCTCTGCTGGATACCGAACGAGTCACTGTCCTGGGGTACTCTCTCGGCGGGCTGGTGGCGTTGTTGGCCGGTGCATGCGACGATCGCATCGCGGCGGTGGCATCATTCTGCGGGGCCGTCCCCTTTCGTGAACACGAACTCCATCCGGAGTGCGGCGCCATGCAGCGATTCTGGCAACTGCCGGATCTTCTGCGGCGTTTGGCGCAGTTCGCGGGTTGTGAGGAGAGCGGTCCTGTCGCTCTGGCTGATGTCTTTGGGCTGATCGCTCCGCGGCCCTGCCTGGTCGTGGCGCCGCAGTTCGATCGCGAAATTGATGCCCGGGCGGTGGCCCGAAGCGTGGAGAACTCTGGGCCGGGCCCCGGGCTGACGTTCCTCAGCCCTGCAGACTACAATCGCTTCCAGGTCGATCAGCACCGAACAGCCCTGGAGTGGCTGGCCGGTGTTTCCCAGTGAGACATCAGATCGGTGAATCGCTGGAGGGCGTATCGCCCCCGACCGCCGTGCGTCTGATCTCGGCGGTGAATCACGGTCGCTGTGGACATCGACCCTCCAAAGAGGCCCTGCTCGGGGTATTGTCCCTGGAGGGTGTGTCGCCCCCGACCGCCGTGCGTCTGATCTAGGCGGTGAATCACGGTCGCTGTGGATATCGACCCTCCAAAGAGGCCCTCCCTGGAGGCCGTTCCATGCTCAGATGCGTTGAGTTACAGACAAGGACACAGGACAGGGGACCATGCACCAGCTGAATGAGAGTATCCGTGAGATTCTCGATCGTGTCGACCCGGAGCGGATGAGAGGGGATCTGTTTTCCCTGGCCCGCGATCCTCTACCGTGTCGCCGGGCGAACGTCACGCTGCCGGGCCACGACAGGAGCACGCTGGACGAAGCCGATGACCTCATCAGCTCCAGACTTGAGTCCTGGGGGTGCGAGGTCCTGCGTGAACCGGCGCAGGTGCAAGCCTATCGATGTGACACGACCAAGCATCCTCAGGCGCAGTATTCGCCCCCTGTGCCCGAGGATCCCTGGTACACCGTGCACAATCTCCATGCAACGCGGAATGGGACGGAGAGGCCTGATGAGATCATCATGGCCATCGCCCACAAGGACTCGCAGAGCTGGGTCGACTCGCCGGGCGCCGGGGACAACGCTATTGGCGCGGTCGGGGTGATGGAAATGGCGCGGGTGCTGGCACGCGTGGAGACCGCGCGAACCGTCAGGTTCATGTTCTGCAATGAGGAACACACGCCGTGGACCAGCCGCGTGGCCGCGGAGAACGCGCAGAAGCGTGGTGACAGGATCATCGCCGTCTTCAACACGGACGGCATCGGACGGAAGAGCCCCGAAGACAACGCGGCAGGCAAAAAGACGAATGTCACCAAGTACACCACGCCGGAGGGGAGGGCGCTCGGGGAGCTCCTGTGCGAGGTCAATGCGCTCTATGGGATCGGGCTTGATCAGAGCCTGTTCGAACGTCCGGCCCCGGGCGATGATGATGGTTCTTTCGTTACTGCCGGCTTCGGGGCAGCGGTGATGAACATCGGCTGCAATCCGTCGACGGCTGACCCCAACTACCACACGGTGGATGACCTGCCGGAGCTCGTGGATGTGGACAACGCGGCCATGACCGTACGTATGATCCTGGGCGCGATACTCACGCTTGATGAATCCTGATCTGGAGGACGATGATGAAACGTGTCAACCCTCGGCAGCTCTACATGACCCAGTGGGCGTATGAGGATCCGGCCTGCCTCGAACGTATGCGGCGCCTCATGCGGGGATTCGGCCTGCCGGAGGATCGCGTGCGGATCCTGGACGAAGATGCCCTTGCCCAGGCCATCGTTGAGAACAACTGGCATGACTTGGACATCAGGCAAGGCCGAAGCGACTTTGCCTTCAGTGGGGATCCGGACGTTGTCTTCAACAGCTTCCGCTGGATGGATGCGGACGAGATGCGAGCCTGTGTGGAGCGCAACCCGATACTCGGCGAACTGAGGGGGTACTCTCGTGGCGCGGCGCGTGCTCTGTACGGCTTCCCGGACTTCTATCACCACGAAGTGCGCGACGCGTCGGCCAAGCATCGCGTCAACTGCTGGACGCTCCATGATCTTCACAGTGCCCGTGGGTGTTTCCATAAATGCCAGTATTGCCGGCGGGGCCGCATGACCACGCTGATGCTGGATATCGAGGACTTCCTCACGCACGTTGACCGACTCCTGGAACAGAACCCCTGGCAGAAAGTCACGCGCTATGACGTTGAGAGCGACTGTCTTGTGCTCGAGCCTGAATACGGCATGTGCCGTGCGCTGGTTGAGCACTTTGCCCAGAAAGACGACCGCTACATCATCCTGTTCTCCAAGAGCGACAACGTCGACTTTCTGCTTGATCTTGAGCACAAGGGGCACACCATCATGCTCTGGACGCTGTCCACCCCTACGGTCTCGGAGCGGATCGAGGTCGACACGGCAACGACTGAGGAGAGACTCATTGCTGCGCGGAAGTGTCAGGAGGCGGGCTACACCGTCCGCTTCAAGTTCAAGCCCATCATTCCCATCGCAGACTGGCGTGCGGAAGCCACGAAGATGATCGAGATGCTCTTTGACTACGTGCAGCCTGACAACCTGAGTATGGAGATGCTGTTCTTCAACAACACGGCCGAGTTGGAGGAGTTGTTCAGCAAGGACCTCTTTGATCCCGATTTCTTCCGGCTCATGGCTGCACATGAGGCGGCCACCGGCCTGCCCGATGGGGCACACGTCATCCCGCACGACTTCCGGGCGATGGTCTACCGCCATTATGCGAAGGAAGTCCAGCGCGTGAGTCCTGATGCGCGTCTTTCGCTCTGCGCCGAGACGAAGGCGATGTGGACCGAGATGGCATCTCTGCTCGGCCAGACAGCTGAGCATTTCGTCTGCAACTGCAGCCCTGCCAGCGTGCCCGGCGCACGCGGTGACCAGATTTACTCCGAGGACGGCGCCATCCCGCTGTTCAGAGCCTGACTACGAGTCAGCATGATGATCCCCCAACCTGGGAACCGAAGCACGTCGCTTCGCATCCCATTCAGACCGAGGTTTGCATGACCACGCGCTTTCTTGCCTTGCAGTTCATGGTGTCTCTTGTCGCGTCCGCTGCACCGACGTTGGAGAACGCCGGTTTCGAGACCCTTGATAGCTCGGCTGGTCGGCCAGCCCGATGGGGGCGTTACGTCTCCAGCGGGAAGGCTGTCATCTCCCAAGACACGGAGCAAAAGCACGGTGGGAAGGCGTCGATCCGGATGGCTGTGGAGCCGCAGAGCCGCTGCACGTCGTCTCAGCTCGTTGCCGTCACCGAGCCGGGATCCTACCTCTTTTCCGGCTGGTGTCGCGCGGATCTTCCTCCTGCATCTCAAGCGCACATCTACATCCAGTGGCGGCGGGACGACGGCAGCATTGTGGCCAATGACAAGACGTCTGCCGGAGTCGTGGGCGAACGCGATTGGACGGAGCTGATCGCCCACGGGTCAAAGCGGCCGGAGGCGACTCGGGCGCTCGTGGTCCTGGTGGTCCAATGCCGGGGCGACCAGGGCGGGACGGCTTGGTTCGATGACGTGGCGTTTGACAAGATGCCCATCGCAACCGGCCCGGTCGTGCGCAATGGCGGTTTTGAGGACGGGGAGGAGCAGCCGGCACACTGGAGAGCAGCCATCCATGGGGAGGGCTTTGCGCTGACACGGAGCACGAACGCCGCCCACACTGGGGAAGCCTGTGCGCGTCTGGTCGGAGCTCCTGGTCACGGCGACCGCGCTTGCTACCTGCAGGTGACAAAGGCGTTTGTCCCCCAGCGCGGCCTGCGCTTGCGGTTCTGGTATCGGGGAGAAGGCACGGCTACCGGCATCCTCCGAGTCAGGCCTGTTGACGGAGGCACTGAATACCACTCGCATGCGTTCCGTCTGGCTCTGCCGCAGCCCGAGTGGACGCAGGCGGAGCAGGAGATCAGCGTCCCGCCTCAAGCACGCAAAGCGGGAGCGGCCGCAGTCGAGATCATTCTCTATCAGAAGGGAACGGGCATTCTCGACTACGACGATGTATCGCTGGAATCGCTCGAGCGCTTCGTGCCGGCTTTTCGCGACGCTTCGTCTGCAAGTAGCTGCCCATTCCGGCCTCAGGACGGTCGCGTCGCGCTGCAGAATCCGCCCGACTTCTGGTGGCCGGCCCAGCTCGATGTGGGTTCCTACACACTGCAGCTCAGTCGAGATGCGGAGTTCGCGCCGGACTCCGTGACGGAAATCTCCGGCCTGAAGCACAACGTTTACAGCCACAGTGCCACACTTGCAGTTGGGCCCTGGCACTGGCGTGTGCGTTACGCTGACGTGTCCGGCGAACGTTCCCAGTGGACCCCGCCTCGCAGCTTCACGCTCTCGCCGAAGGCCACGCCGTTTCCGGTGCCGCCAGCCGACGAGCTTTCCGACCGACTCCCTCGGACCCATCCGCGCGTCTACGCAACCGCTGCGTCGCTCGAGCAGTTCCGGGCACCGACAGCTGACTCCCGCAAGGCGTGGTTCGAGAGATTTCGCAAGCGTTGCGACGGCTACCTGGAGCTGGATGTCGATCGTGAGCCAGCTGAGGAATATGGCGACTACCGGGCCGGGGGCTTGACCACTGAGAAGGTGAAGCTGGGCCAGAAGCTCCGTGGACTGACCGGGCGGGCAACCGGCCGCATGCGTGACCTGGCCTTTTGTTACTTACTGAGCGGAGACGAACGCTATGGCCGCAAAGCGGTCGAGCGGGCGACCGAGATGGCGACATGGGATCCGCAGGGCGTCACCAGTTACCGCAACCACGATCAGGTGTTCCGAGACATCACCTGGAAGCTGGCCACGACCTACGACTGGTGCCACGACCTGATGACTGAGGAACAGCGTCAGGCCGTGCGCGCGGCCGTGGAAGCCCGGGGAGCCGTGCTCTTTCGCGACCTGGCCGAGTCTACGCCCATCACTCAGCGCCCCTACGATTCCCACGGCATCACGGCCTACGGTTTTCTTGGGGTCTGCGCCGTGGCGCTTGCCCACGACTCCGAGATCGCCGACCGTTGGTTCCGCTTCATCGTGTCCACGTACCCGGCCATCTTTCCTCCATGGGGTGGTGAGGAAGGCGGGTGGTGCCAGGGCGTCGCCTACTGGAAGTGGTCCGGGCCCTTTGCCTGGTACTTCTTCGATGCTCTGGAGTCGGCCACGGGATTCAGCCTGTATGACAAAGCGTTCTGCCGCAACAACGGCTGGTTCAAGCTCTACATGCATCCACCGTGGTGCGATCGACACCATTTCGGGGACGGGAACCATGGCCGACCGGGAAGCACCGACTCCTCCAACATGGCGCATATGGCCAACGTCTACGACAACCCCTACTACCAGTGGTATGCCAACAACCTGCCCTACGTCTACTCCGGCATCTACAGCTACTGGTGGTATGACATGGACGCACCTGCACGCCCGCCCGTGGACTTGCCCCAAGGGCGCTACTTCCCCGATATCGGCTGGGCAGCCATGCACTCGGATCTCTCCGATCCGGACGACGTCATGTTGATCTTCAAGAGTTCGCCCTACGGGTCCTTCAACCACTCCCATGCCGACCAGAATCACTTTGTGCTCTATGCGTATGGCGAGCCGTTGTTGATCGATTCCGGGTACTACGACTACTACGGCAGCCCCCATGACCGCAACTGGACCCGCCAAACCAAGGCCCACAACGGCGTGCTCGTGAACGGGAAAGGGCAGGCCACCTTTGACATCACCGCGAAAGGGCGCATCGAAGACCACCTCAGCACGTCAGCATTCGACTACGTCCGTGGAGATGCCACCCCCGCCTACAAAGGCCTACTCAAACGCTGCACGCGGCACATCTTCTACTTGCGCCCGGACGTGTTTGTGATCTGCGACGACCTGGAAGCTCCCGAACCGGCTGAGTTCACCTGGTGTCTCCACGCCGAGAATGAGATGGAACTTCGCCCTGAGCGGAAGCAGGTCGTGGTCACACGTGGGAAGGCCAAGTGCCTCGTCACGTTTCTCGGCAGGGATGGGCTCACCTTCCGCCAGGATGACCTCTTCACGCCTCCTCCGCCGGGCAATCGCGCAAACGAATGGCATGCCTATGCCACTACGACGGACAAGCGTTCAACCCAGCGCTTTGCCGTGCTGATCCAGCCCTACAGAGCCGATGCGGCTGAGCCTGGAGCCACAGTCACGCGTGCCGATGAAGCAGCTTGGGATGTTGGAGTGACGGGGGAGGCCGGGGAGAGGGCGATTACGCTCAGACTTGAGGAGGGGAAGGCAGCGTTCCTGGCGACTCTGGCAGGCAAGCCGGTGGTGCGGTATGAGAACGGCACGACCGAGTTTCCCGGGGAGAGCACAGAGCCATCCGAGCCGCTTCGCCTCAAACTGTTGGTCGATGGCGCTGCGGCGCCTTTTGAGCAAGCGTCCGCAATGGGGGGGAAGACTCTTGCGTGGGGCACACTCCCGCATGCAGCCGCGGGGTTGTATCGGACGGCAGCGAGTGGCGATGTGAACGGTGTTCTGCGTGTTTCGCGTGCCGCTTTGAACGATGGCGATTTCGTCTGGATAGCGGGAGGCGAGCCCTTCAGCGTGCGCACTGCCGAACCGGCGTTCAGTGCCAGCTTGGAGCGCATCCAGATGAACCCGCAAGACGCTATCGCGCAGATCGTGGAAGAGTCCATCGCGGACTCCGCAGGCGTACTGAAGGTGGAAGCCGAGAGCTTCTCTGCAAACTCTGGTGGCAGCGTGAAAGCCTATTCCCATCGGACATTCCTTTCCGGGGCGAAGGGCCTGGACCTCGGTGTACACCCCGGAACCAGTGTCACCTGGGAATTCGACGTTCCGCAGGACGGACGCTATCACCTGGTGCTCAAGGCAGCGGTATTCGAAGACAACGCCGTGCGGTTGTACACGCTGAACGACGCACCGATAGGGGGGAGCTGGCAGCGTAACTCTTGTCCCAATACGGGTGGTTTCGGCGCTACTCCGGATCAGTGGAAACACGTCATGCTTGCCGCCACGGCCGATCGGCCGACGGTCTTGGAGCTGACGGCTGGAACACATCGCTTCACCCAACACGTGCTGGAGCGGAAGATGAACCTGGACTACCTGCTGTTGGTTCCTGCTGAGTAGCCGTCCGGAGAGTTGGGGGAGGCATCCCCGTGGCGCGCAGTAGCTCGCGCGAAGGCGGCTGCCTCCCACAGAATCACCGCGCATGATGGCTTTTTACCAATTGTCTTCGTGCCTGAACGGAAACTCGGCTCGCGGGGGGGGCGCCCTCCAGCGGACCTCCTACGAGCCGTGTTCTCACCTTTGGGGCTCGAGAGTCCCCGCGAGCAGACGTCTACAGAACAGGAATTTCCGTCCAGGCAGTATCCTAACGGTCCCATCCCCTGGAGGAAGCTCATCCCTGAGCGCTCGTGGCAGAGGAGCGGTTTAGAAAACCGGCCTCCAGGTCGTGGGGGTGTCACAGAGGTCTGTGGAAGGTTGTTAACGAATCAAACGCGCTGAATCCCGGTGCCACTTTGAAGCAGCTGCCTCGCAGCAACGAAACGCCTTGAGTTTCGCCTCATTCGGAGGCATCCCTTCCTCCCGCCGAATCACCGGGCAGGGATGCCCGTTGCCACCATGGAATCGCCGGGCAGCCGTCAAGGCTGCTTTGTCGCAGCGGGCAATACGGACAGATGGAATTGCCGACTTAGGTAGCGGTCGCGGTCTTGGCCTCCTTCTTTCCTGGGCAAGGAGTCGTTGCGGAAAAGGAGGCTGGCGTGCAGTCTGTAGTCGCCGGGGGGCCAGCCGGCCGTGCTCAACGTGACTTCGAGCGTTGACGGCTGTGGCTTCTTCATGTCGTGCCAGGTCCACTTGCGGATCCCGAAACTGTCCCACTTCCTGCCGTGCTTGCTCTTGGAGAGCGGCCACGGGAGTACGGTCAGACAGGCGCTTGGTACGCAGGGGCGATACGCGATAATGCGGTAGGCTCGGTATTGCCACCCCGTCTCAGGCTCGAAGGGAATAGTCACGTCGACTGCGGCGCCCTGCGTGACCACATCCGTGGACACCGTGGTCTTGCCGAAACACACGGGTGACTCTCCCGCGAACACCGCAGCAGAGGCCAGCAAGGAACCCACAACCCAGGCGATCATGTGTTTGCTCATTCGGCATAGACCTCGATTTCGGTGATGAGTCCCGTTTCGGAGCAACCTTCAATGCGGGGGGTGAAATCGACCATCTCGATGCGCACAGCCTTGGCGGTCTCCGCAGTGAAGGTGGACTCGATCCTGTGTTCCAGGTTGTCTGCGATCTCCGCAACGGGCTCGAGCGTTCCGTCAGGCCGGCGCAACAGCACACGGCAGCCGTGCAGTTTGGCCTGTCCTCTGAAGGTTGGCGTGTAGAGGCAGACCCTGCCAACGGCAGTTGCTTTGGGCAGCGCCACATCGAGCCACGGTACTTTGTCGCTGCTGCGCGGAGCCCAGGAATGATGCAACACATCGCGTGTCAGACCGTCGAGCACGTTCAGAATGTCCCATTCGCGATCGCGGTTGGAGTACATCAGATGCCTTGATGAGTAGGTGACTACGGGGCGGCCTTCAGGCGGGGACGCCGCGATCTCTCTGAGGCGATGCCGGGGCAACCCGCCCAGCCCGATCAGGTTTCCGGGCTTGAGACGCGCCGTCTCCGCTGCTGAGATCGCCTCCTTGATCGCAGCCAGGTCGACGCTGCCCGCCAGCTCTCGGCTTGTGGTGTAGAGGTGTGTCGCGATCGGGACGAACGCATCGCTGAAGATGCCGCCTTTGAGCGTGACCGAACGCTTCTCCCCGATGACATGGAGCGTATCCGCACGGACAGGTTCCCGCAGATGGAAGCTGGCTGAACGTGGAGCGTAGGCCGTGTTGACCGCAACCAGCAGCAGGTCGTCTCCGAAACGGTGCAACGATGCGGCAAGATGCTCGTCCGCGGGGGTTGTCTCGACCGTCAGTTGCTCACGGAGAGCGCTGCCGAAGAGGGCCGCCTTGCAGGCCTCAGCTTCATGGGCGGTGTAGGCAGGGCCTGACCGGAGCGCACAGGACGTCCGGCTATCGTGACTGTAGGAGTACATGAAGATGCCACGTCCCCCGGCCGCAAAAATCTGCCAAATTTGGTTGCGGATCTCGTCGAAGGTGGGAGCACGACCGGGGGATGTGATGGTACCAGTGCCATCCCAGTCGAAGACTTGGGGTACGAGCCAGGTGGGACGCAGCGCGCGCGCCGTCTCTGTCCATTCCGTGAGCGCCCAAAGTGGCTTACGGGTGGTGCCATCCACGCGGAAGACGGGGTAGCAGTCGGGCATCAGTATGTCGCATCCCTCGTAATATGTGCGGATTCCGCGCAATCCGTAGTTGAGCATGATGCAGGGGTGATACGGGTCGATTTCGCGTAGCAGCGCATAGGCTGACTTGTACCATGCCACACTGTGCCCATGGCCTTCGGGCTCGTCGGCCATATACCAGCCGAGGATGGCGGGATGCTCTTTGATTGCGTTGATCACGTAACGGACTCGGTCGGCGTGTGCACGGGTAAAAGCACCGCGCCGGGCTTCATCCTTGATCGGGTCGCTCCAACGCTTCTCGCCGTGGAATGGTGTCAGCAGGAGCTTCTTGCCGTTGTCGCGCGCACGGTCGAGAACCTTCAGCAGGTCGGGTACATCGCTCCAGATTCCGTAGGTCTGGACGGCCGTCATCTCAGGTTCTCTGTCGAAGGGGGCGCTGTACCAGCCGAAGGGGAGGAAGGGCTTGCCATCCACGAACGTGTCCCCGTGTTCGTCCAGCCAAACTTCGCCGGCCAGAGGCGGCAGCTTGCGGAGATCGCAGGTCACGGCGGGAGTGTCCGGCAGGGAAGCCGTCACCGTGTAACGCCCCGTGGGCAGTGCGGCTACGGCGAACGTTACCTCGCGGACAGCCCCGGCCCGCTCAAACGTGCGTTTCACGGAGGCGTTCTCCTCCCCGGAGAGTGTGACGGTGAGGGGCATTGTCGCGTAGTCGTCTTCGGTGGTGATCTGAGCACGCACTGTCTCGAGGTCCTGGCTGGCGAAGATGCAGTTTCGGTACGCGGGTTGCAGCAGCCTCAGGCGCAAGGGCTGGTAGTCCAGGACGACGGGGATAGCCGTCTCGGACAGCACGACTTCGGGCAAGGCGCGGCGCGCGAGAGATAGACGCAGACGCCCCTTGCCGAGGCTGGTGGTGGGCAGGTCGAGGGCAACGGCTCCCTCCTCGAGATGCTTGAGGAAAAGCGGGTGTACAACGGTCTTGCCGGAGAGTTCAGCCGTGACATTGAGGATGCGGAACTCGCCGGTTTGGTTCTGGATGGTCGTGTGGACCTCGCAGATGAGGTCATTCCCTTTCTTGACGGTCTTGGTTTCGGGCGGGGACACAATCCACTGGAAGGGCGCCGGATCGAAGTCTGCCAATACGGCGCGCAAGTAGTGATCGGGCTGGCCAAATCCTCCTTCCGGCGGCAGTGTTGAGCACGCACTGTGTTCAGTGGCTCCGGCATAGCGGCTGCGGCAGATGTTCACGCCCCAGACGTCGGGCGTGTCGGTCTGCAGACCCAGCGCGGCAAAGGGAATGCTCAGTTCAGCGCGCCAGCAATTCTCGCCAACATGGGTGGCGGCCCGGACGTCTGCATTCCACTCGGGACGCAGCGCGAAGGTGCCGATGCCGCGATTGTCGTCCTCGGCCACCGCGTCCATGATCGTCCTTTTCCAGGTGACGATGAACTGAAAGTAGCCGAAGCCTCCGCCACCGGGGTCGAGGTGCACTTGAACGCAGTCGTCATTCCACAGCCGAAGATCGTCCCGAGTGTTGCTCGACTTCACCCGCAGTTTGGCCGGCTCCGGTTCGTTCGCCTCGATCAAGGCGTAGAGTCGAAACGCATCGTGCACGAGCTTGAAGCGCGTTTGTTCAGTGGCGACGATTCCCGGTTTGCCGAGAACCTGGAATCCGCCGTGCCATTCAACCGTCTGCCAGGCCGCATCCTGGCCGATCCCGTCGAGCGTTGGCCCTGTCGCCACGCGTGGGATCTCCAGAGGCGCTGAATGGGCGGAAAATGCCGCGAAGCAAAGAAGCGAGACAGTGCAATGCATGAGCATACACGGAAGTTGCTTTCGACCAGGTTTCATGGGCTTGCTCTCTTGCCGTCGTCGTGTCGAAGTGGGACTGTTCCGCCTGAGAGGCAACGTGCGATCGTTGCTGGACCGTACTCTACTCGATCATTCGACTTTCCCAGTCTATATGCCCCGAAACTAAGCACCTTGCGCCTGCGAGGCGGCTGCGTCAACGTGGGAGGCGGTGCCACCCGCCGATTGCTTCGTTTCTGGTCTGGAGACAAAGATCGGGGCGTGGCAGCCCCTCCCACCTTGAAGGGCTACTAAGTTTGGCCTCATTCGGAGGCGATTCCTGCCTCCCACTGAATTCCCGGGAAGGGATGCCCGGCGCCACCATGTTAGGGCTTGGTGATGGGTTGTCTTTCGTGACAATCCGGAGGACATTGCAGACAGGAACCGGCTCACGACATCAGGTAGAGGAGGCCGCACGATGGCTGATCGAGGGATCATGGTTGAGCTCCGGATTGACACTCAGCGCATTGCAGAACTCGCTCCGCTCAATCTCGGAACAGTGCTGGCCGGGCCGGGAAGCTGCGCGGCGATTGTTGCTCCGATTACCGGCCGTTTTCACGCAGCGGCCGTGGAAGCGCAGGTCCGGATAGCACAACTGACCGGCACGCAACTGCCGATTGTCGATGAGCAGGACGCCGAGAAGGCACGTATACGGTTTGAGCATCTCATTGCCATCGGACACATTGCCAACAATCGGCTCCTGCAGCGTCTGCACGATATCCGTTGTCTGTCGGCTGACGATTACCCGGGGGATGGCTTCCGGTTGCTATCCCTGCATAGTCCATTTGGCGATGGCCGCAATGTGATCGTCGCTTCGGGTGCCAACCCCGAGACGGTCGCGCGCGGACTTGAGAAGCTGCCGGGATACATGACGGAACGTGACGGAAACTGGGGTCTGGAGGAGCGTGTTTTCGATGCCGACCCGATCCCGGAGACCCCGGATTGCGAACAGTTTCTGGCCGACAACGTCAAGGGAGATGCTTCATCGTATCACGGACGTCCAGGGGCTGTCCTTACCGCGTTGAAGCACGCCAAACAGACGGGGCACGAAGCCTGGGGCCGGGCTTTCATGGAACTCGTGACCCCTTACGCGACTGGGGCCATTCCCTTGTCGTTCTGGCTCATGTCAGCGGTCGATTTCTGGACGGATTCCCTGGTTGTCGATTGGGATCGTGTCGAGGAATTCCCCTGGTTTGCCGACGAGGAACGGCTTCTGGTCGCCAACTTCATCGCTTCGTGCACGGAATACTGTCACGACTCCATCACCTACCAGAAATGGCGCATCACCGAGCAGGAGCACATGGTCTTCAACCACCATACGTTCCCAGCCAGGAGTCTCTACTTCGGCTGCATGTACTTGCGCCGCCATGGCTATGAGATGGCGGATCTGGATGGTTGGCTGGCGAAGGCGAAACGTGTGTTTGCCCGAGCGGCGGAGGGAGGGCGCTCGTTCGATGAAGGAGGCGCAGGGTACAGCTGGCTGGTTGCCAGCCATCTCCTTGATGTGAGTTTTGCGGAGGGGGACACCAGTTACGCACAGAGCGAGAAGATGGCCCGATATGCTGACTTGGCCACGATCATCCAGAATAACCACGCGGAATTGGTCCCGTTTGGCGACTGCGGCGCGTATCACAGCAGCGGCGGGAACGCGGGAACCGTGCTGCTCCGGGCGGCTGAGTGGCATCAGGATGCGGGCTTCAAGTGGGTTGCCGAACGCTGTGCACCGGAGGCGGCAGCACGAGATCTGCTGACGTGCGGTCTTACGGCGCTTGCGCCGGCACGGCATGTGGGTCTGTTTGTGCTTCCGCTGGATGCCACGGTACGACGGTGGGCCGGTTTGCCCTGCTTCCCGGGGTATCCTGATCCTGTGCGGACCCCCAACGTCCCGGCTGAGCAGTGTTTCGACAAGCTGTCGTTTCGAGGAGGATGGGACAGGGATGATGACTACCTGCTGCTCCAGGGATTCGGGGCTGGGCAGCATGGGCATCCGGACGCCAACGCCATCAGCCAATACCAGGCCCGGGGACGGCTCTTCCTGGTGGACAACGACTACATCCGGCGGATGCCGTGCCAGCACAACATGGTCATGGTCATCCGCGATGGCCAGCATGATGCCATCCCGGTGACAGCACGCCTGGATCTCTCCGTTGAGTTCGATGGCGGTGCCGTGACTCGGACGTCGCTCTTGGACTACAACGGCTGCGACTGGACGCGAACGCTGATCTGGCTCAACGGCGATTGCACGTTGGTGATTGACGAACTCACGGCCAGGGAGCCAGGGGACTACGAGTTGCGCTGTTACTGGCGTACGCTCGGGACGGTCACAGAAACTCCTCAAGGGATGCACACCGAGCACGACGGTGAGCACTTCCAGGTTATGGAGTTGACCGATTCTGAACGCAGGATCGACGTGGAGGACATGCCCCTGAACGGCACCGACTACCCCAAGTACGACTATGGTGACCCGCGTCCAAGAGTTCTCTGCGAGACGCGAAACCTACGGTTGCGGGAAGGGCAGGGGAGTTGTTTTGTCAATCTCCTGTTGCCGACCGGTAGTGTTCCACAAGCACAGCGGACCATCCGCTGGAGTGGACAGAGCTCGGTATGGATCGAGGGCGTTGGGCCACAGGTTGTGGTTACACCTACGTCGGTTCAGATAGGGGAGGGATGGCGCTGTGCCCTTGAGGGCGAGAACGTGATCAGTGGTCTCTCTGCACCGCCACTGCAACCCCGCAGAAGGCGTGCTCTGCCTCTGGCCTCCGCAGTAGAGCCGGCTTGGAGCGCTTCGCTGCCAGCCCAGGCTTCCTGCCTCTGTCGCGCTGCCGGGGGGGCTCTTGTTGGCTGTGCCGACGGCACGGCTCTGATCGTGAAAGAGGGAGTCGCCCCGCAGGTGCTTGTGGAAGCGGGGGCCAAGATCGGCGCCGTGCTGGCCGGCAAGCTGTTCGGTGAATCTGCCCCGACTTACCTGGTGACCAGTCACGATGGAACGCTCCGCATGCTGCATCCCGACGGAGCGGTGCGTGCCACCATCAACCTGCCACGGAATGGCCACATGCCTGCCTGGGGGCGCGCGCTCTGCCTTGCCGATCTGGATGGCGACGGCAACCAGTGGCCCATCGTTGGTACCGCAGCATGGCGAGTTCATGCGGTGAATCTGGATGGGACGTTCCGCTGGACCTTTGACACGGCCGCGCACGCCGTCACCTGCCTCGCGGCTGGCGACCTCAACAGCGACGGGCGGGACGAGGTCGTGGCCGGAACGGTGTACTTTTGCGTCCCGGCGGTGACCGCAGATGGCGAACGCCTGTGGCAGGATGAAGACTACAATGACTTTTGGCGGGCGGGGCCGCTTTTCCCGTTCATTGCTGTCCATAACGTGGACGGCGACGGAGACCTGGAGGTCGTGACGGCCGCGAGCGATACGTTGGTACACTGCATCGATCATCTGGGCGGAAAGCGGTGGACCTACAGTATCGGTGATGACCCCGCCGGTCTGGGAGTGCTTGGGGCGACCATCGTCGCAGCATCCCGGACGGGCGATGTGCACTGCATCGATGGCCACGGGCGAGGACTGTGGCGAACCCCGCTTGGAGCTCCATGCACGGCCCTGTCAGTCATCGGTGAGATCACGTGTGTGGCCACGGAAGGGGGACATGTGGCTTGGCTGGATGGTGGCGGCCACGTCGTCGGGGTGGCGTCTCTCACGGCCCCCGCCAGCCGCCTCCTGGACGTCGGCAATGGTTGCGTGTTGGGTGCTTGTGTCGATGGCACAGTCGTTTGTCTTCCGGGCCCTCTCGTTGGCTGACTCGCTTTCTGTCCATCTCGACCGCCGTGTCTCTTGGGGCCGGCGGTGAATCACGGTCGCTGTGGACATCGACCTTCCAAGGGGGCCCCGCTCGGGGTATTGTCCCTGGAGGGCGTGTCGCCCCTTCTGTTCAGCAGGGCAAGCCCCGACCGCCGTGTTTTTCACCGGGAGTGAGTACTGATGTCTTGGTACCTCGACAAGCCAATCGACTTCGAACGGCACAATGCGGACGTCCGTGCTGTGTGGGCGGCATTCCAGGCGGGACGTCCGACGCGTGTACCCGTTTCTGTGCACGGCAGCATCCGCAACTTCATTCAGAATCCCGTGCTGAACACGACCGGGTGGACGTTTGAGGACTTCTTCAGCAGTCCTCAAGCCCAGATCGATTGTCAGCTCGGGTACCAGAAATGGTGTCGATACAACCTGGTGTGCGACCGCGAGATGGGACCGCCCGGCGGCGGGTGGCAGGTGGGGATCGATTTCCAGAACTCATACGATGCCGGTTGGTTCGGCTGTCCGCTGCACGTCGACGGCAATGCCGTGCCCGACACCGTCGAGATCCTCAAAGAGGACAAGCACAGACTTTACGAGATGTCATGTCCCGATCCCCTTCGCGGCAATCTCCTCGGCCGGGCTATGGAGTTCTTCGAGTACATGCATGACCGCTGTCCACACGTGGAGTTTGAGGGCTTGCCCGTGTTTCCACCGCGCACGATCCCGGGCGAAGGGAACGACGGCGTGCTCGATGCGGCGTACAAGCTGCGGGGCGCCGCAGAGGTCTGCACGGATATGATGGTCGACCCAACCTACTTCCACGACCTGATGGGGTTCATCTGCGATTGCCTGATTCGTCGGATGAAGGCGATCAGCCGATGGCGTTGGGAACGATTTCCGGACTCAGCGGACAGAGGGAATTTCAAGCGCCCTTACTCATTCGCTGACGACGCGATCGTGCTGCTGTCGCTGGAGCAGTATGCGGAGCACGTGTTTCCCTACCACCAACGCCTTGCAGAGGAATTCAGTGACGGCGGCCCCGTCTCGATCCACATGTGCGGGGATCATGCCCGTTTCTTTCCGTTCCTGCGGGATCATCTTCGGGTTCGCAGCGTTGACACCGGGTTCCCCATTGATCCCGGGGCCCTGCGTCGGGCGTTGGGGCCGGATGTGCGGATCAATGCAGGGCCTACGGTTATGCTGGTCAAGCAAGGTCCTGCCCGAGCGATTCGCGATGACGTTCGCCGCATTTGCGGCTCCGGCATCATGGATGGGGGGAAGTTTGTCATGATTGCCGCCAACAACATGGCCCCGCTGACCCCGCTTGAGCATGTCGACGCGCTCTACGAAGCCGCCAAGGAGTTTGGGCAGTTCCGGACGTGAGGGACCGCTTGGTCAGACCTCCATGGCGCGCCTGATCTCCTCACGATGGGCTCGAGGGGAGACGCCGACGACGCGCTTGAAGGTCCGAGAGAAGTGGAAGGGGTCGGCAAAGCCGCAGGCATGCGCCACTTCGGCGATATTCAGATGGGAACGTTCGAGCAGTTCGCGTGCGCGGGCAATGCGGAGTTGACCTGCGTACTGCATGGGTGATACGCCTGTCTCGCTCCGAAAACGACGTCCGAACTGCGCTTCGGACAGATGTGCGGCTGCGGCAAGCTCCCCGCGGCTGAGGTCCGCCCGGGTGTAGGCCGTGTAGAGGAGCCGGATGGCCTCCCGGATACCCGGAGAATGGGACGTGGCAGCGCTCCGCCCGGCAATGGCTTCATGGAGATCCGCGAGAAGATCCAGGGCACCGCATTTGAGGCGAATGCCCTGAAAACGCTGACTGTGGCGATAGAGCTGGAAAACCGACCGGTAGCGCTCTGCAAGCCCACTCGCTTCTCTGACAGGGACAACCAGCAACAGGGGCGCGGCCGCCAGGCCGGGAACGGGCACATCATCTGCCACATCGAAGGACAACCACCAGAGACTTAATGACTGATTATCTCTCGGCACGCCCGAATAGCCGAAGTGTGCGTTGAGCACAACCAGATCCCCCGGTCTCAGCTCCGCCCGGTGGGGGCCAAGCCGGAAGTCGATCGGTGGCCCCCCGGCGTACAATCCGAACTCCAGTAGCGGCCGTTTGCCGACAGTGAACGGCATCCGGTCCTCGCCCACGTACGCGATCGGCAATGCATCCAGCGGGTTGGCCCATACCAGTGTCCTATGCAGGATGGTGCACGTTTTCGACATGTTTTTACGGCGATCGGACATGTACTTGCCATTTACTTGGGAAACGGTCAACTGTACCTTCTCTGAATGGGATCGTCCAAGAGACCCGGAGAAGGTGACAGACAGCTGCTTTGGACATGGTCTCAACTGGGGCGTTAGCCCTCGTGCCGTATGGGTTGCCAGTACGGCAACAATGTTCTTCATAAAGAGGATTCGCACGATGCAAGATCTCGCAGTGTTCGGTGGTCCGCGAACAGTTCCTGAAGACATGTTGGAGACGTGGCCCCCGTTGACTCAGGAAGACCGTGATGCGGTCAATGCGGTCTTTGACTCGAATGTCCTGCACGGCACGAGCGCTCCCAACGCGGTGGCTCTGCAGGACGAGTTCGCCGAGTTTATCGGTGCCAAGTATTGCCTGGTGACCAACAGCGGGACATCGGCTTTGCACATGGCCGTAGCATCACTTGGGATCGGGCCGGGCGACGAGGTCATCATTCCCGCTTTCACGTATTGGAGCACAGCAGCGGCCGTACTCCATCACAATGCCATCCCGGTGTTTGTCGATATCGAGCCCGACGCGTTCTGCATCGAGCCGAGCTGCATAGAGGCGGCCATCACCGACAAGACCAAAGCAATCCTGCCGGTTCACATCCACGGCATGGCCTGCAACATGGGCCCGATCATGGAGATCGCCAGGAAACACGGCCTTTACGTCATTGGCGACGCCTGTCAGGCCCACGGAGCCAAAAGCGACGGGAAGAAGGTCGGCAGCATCGAGGATACGTGCGGGTTCAGCACAAACAGATCCAAGAACCTGTCAAGCGGCGAAGGTGGTCTGTTTGTCACGAACAATGAGGATGCGTTCCGTGTGGCTGGACGCCTGCGTGAGTTCGGGGAAGTCGTGGTCCACGGTGAGGATCGTGAGTACAACGCCTATGGCATGGGCTGGATGTACCGCGCGCATGAGTTCGTCAACGCATTCTGCCGGGCGCAGTTGCGCCGGCTCCCTGCCAACAATGCCAAACGCCAGGAATTTGCTCAGTATCTGACGGCAGAACTGGCGGATATTCCCGGCGTTGAGGGCCCGTACACGCCCCCGAATCGGGAACCGGTCTACTTCAGCTACATCGTGAAGTTCTGTCCTGAACAACTCGGGCTGGACGTGCCGGTTTCGCTGTACAAGCCTGCCCTGCAGAAAGCTCTGGCCGCGGAAGGTATCGGGCTGGGGCAGTGGCAGAATGTGCCCGTTCCGGCACAGTCTGTCTTCACGGATAAGCAGGGCTACGGCAAAGGGTGTCCCTGGACCTGTGCCCACTACGGTCGTGAGATCGAGTATCGCGGCGAGGATTACCCCACCACGATCAAGTTCATCGCCGAACACGCGTACCTGGCAGGCGTTTTCCCGCCCAACACAATGGAGCTGATGGAACGTTACATCGAAGGCTTCAAGAAGGTCCTCTCCCAACCTGCGGCCATCATGAAACTCATTGATGAGGCCAAGAAGGCCTAAAGTCGGGGACATGTTCCCCGGGCCGGATGAATCAGTCGCCCTACTTCTTGGCGGGGCGGCAACAGGCTCGGGGATTGTCGTGGCAGAGCGCTTTGATGCAGTCGTCCTCAAGAGCCGACTCTCGGACCTTGAGGACCGAACTGGCCGGCACCAGGATGGGGGCATGAGTCCCAAACAAGACCTGGCCGACCGGCGCCTCGGCAAGGACACGGCCAACGCCCCCCACGACCTCGACGTGTGAAATTTCCAGAGAAACGTTCGAATGCGCCTGGCACAGGGCCGTAGCGGGGGCCAACTCCCCTTGACGCAGGTTGAGCAGGATGATCGGCGTGTCGCCTGCTTCGGCCAGATGTGTTTCGAGCTCTGTGATGTCTACGGCGGGGACCTTAACCAGAGGATGATGCATGCGTTCATCCGCAACACGCACTGCAATCTGGAGCGGAACGCCTCGCTCGTGAACCTGGCTCAGGAGTTCCCTGAAGCAGGCATTTTCAAGCGTGTAGCCGAAGTAGTTCGGATAGGTGCGGACCCCGCACATGCCGAGCTCGTCCAGGCAGGTGGCCAGATCGCTCTGCCAGCCGGGGAAGTTGGGGTTGATGACGGCGAAGGGGGTGAGTCGGTCGCGGTGAGGGGCAACAGCCTCGGCCAGAGCGCTGTTCGCCGTCTTGGTCTCACGATTCAAGATGGCATCAAGGGACGCGACCCACGCCTGATCAATCCCCCACCGGTCCATGGCGGCCAACAAGCCCTCCGGCGAGTTGTCGCGCAGATACCGGAACGGCCAATTCCCGAGGCTGGCGTTGACATCGATGACGGGATGCGAGCAACCGGCGAAAGGCGCAGCGACCGGTGAGGTGACCGTAGCGGGCGGGACTGCAGTCGTTCCACGCGAGATGGGATTCCGTTCGGGCGCGAGGAGCTTGAGGATGTTCGCGCCGAGGAGCTTGTTTTTGTCTTCATCGGACACGTCTGCACCGACGACCTTGGCGAGCTGGGAGGCAAAGCTGCGGCCGGGTGCGTCGGACCCGTAGAGTACACGATCCGCCCCGAGTTCGGCCACGGCCAGCTCCACGCAGCCGGAGTAAGGGGCGCCCCCGCAGATGTCGGCATAGACATTCGCGTGCGGACGGATCGCCATGATGCCGTGTTCCCAGTCCCCTCCGGTGTGCCCACAGATCAACTTCGCGGTTGGGTGTCGCGCGGCCAGTTCTGCGATGTCCGCAGCCGTTGACTCATTGGGCAAGTTCCCGGTGGCTTTGAGCCACGTATGCTGAAGGATGGGTAGATCAAGCTCGATCGCGCGTTCGACGACGGGATCGAGGCAGGGATAGCTGCAGGGGCAGGCAACCCAGAGCTTGATGCCGCGCATGGGGCCGTTGACCACACAGCGCTCCAGCTCCGCAAGGGCGTCATCGGTGTGAACGGGGTTGAGGTAGACGAAGCCGATCAGCCGATCAGGGCGCAGTGCGAGCGCCTCGCAGACCTGGTCGTTGTGTAACCGCACCTGATCCGGCGTCGGTGAGTGCTCACGGCCGAAGCCGAGGGAGAGACAGAAACGCTCGATGCCGTGTCGGTCCCCGTGGCGGCACAGTACGTTCACGCTGTCCACAATCTTCCCGCCCGCGACCTTGTTCAGATGCGTGTGACAGTCAACGATCATGTGCAAAGACCTTCCTGCTGTGCCGGAGCGGCATGGCGTCAAGTTCAGCGTTCGGTGTTCCGCGTTACCTTAGCGCCGAATGGTCCAGACCGAGCATGCAGATGCCCTCACAGGGCTTCCAGCAAACAATGTGAAAGTGATCTCCCAGCTCAGAAGGAAGATCTGGGTTAGCTGTGGGCCATGGGGGCAAATCGGGGAGGGGAGGGACTCCATCCGGCTCGTCTGCGGGCCGTCCATGGGCTATCTTCATTGGCGTTCTTGCACCATGTCCGAGAGAGGAAACACCATGAGACAGTTTAGCTTGATTCTCGCCGTCGCTCTTGCCGCACTTCCGTCCGGTGTCTGGGGGCAGGACGCAGCGGCGATTTTGGGGCGAGCTGGCTTTACGGGGGGGCTTGTCGTGCACTTGGGGTGCGGGGACGGAGGGTTAACCGTTGGGCTGCGTGCCAACGACGGCACGGTGGTGCATGGCCTCGACATGGACCCGGGCAAAGTGGCGCGGGCGCGGGACGCGGTTCAGAAGGTTGGGCTTGCAGGTGCAGTGACCGTTGCCCAACTGTCCGGGAAGCGTCTTCCGTTGATCGACAACTTGGTGAAGCTCTTGGTCGTCAGTGAGTCGTTCGGGATTGGGCGTGCGGAGATGCTGCGTGTCCTGGCTCCGAATGGGGCGTTGGTCGTCTGTGCGGACGGAAAGCTGGAGCATGCTGTCAAACCGCGGCCGGCGGAGATCGATGAGTGGACGCACTACCTGCGCGATTCCAGCAACAACGCCGTTGCTCGGGACACGGTGGTCGGGCCTCCGCGGCACATGCAGTGGCTGGGCGCGCCGCTCTGGACGCGGAACCATCACAAGTTGAACAGCATCAGTTCGGTGGCGACAGCGAATGGTCGACTATTCTACTTGGTCGATCAGTCGACGGCGGCCAACATGGGAGTGCCGGGCAGGTGGGAACTGGTGGCTCGCGATGCGTTCAGCGGGGTGAAGCTCTGGTCGAAACCAATCGGCAGCTGGGCCGTCCACACGATTGGGTTCCGATCGGGCCCTGCCCAGGTTACGCGTCTGTTGGTGGTCGAGGGAGATCGCGTCTTTGTGCCCCTGGCTTTGAGCGAGCCGGTTTCGGTCGTCGATGGTATCAGTGGGAAGACACTGGCGACGTACGCGGACACGAAAGGGGCGGAGGAGATGGTCCTGGTCGGCAATACGTTGCTGGTACTGACCGGCGAGCCGATTGCCGAACAGGCGATCGGACATCCCCAATTCCGGGAGGCCTTCCGTCTGCCCAACCGCAAGTCCATTGTGGCGATCGACAAGTACTCCGGGAAGATGCGCTGGCGCTGGACTCTGGAGGCCGGACAGACGCGGCCTGAGACACTTGCGGCTGACAACGAACACGTTTATCTCCAGGTTGACGAGGCGGTTGTCTGTCTGAATATGGCCGATGGGAGCGAACGCTGGAGCTTCGGCCAGCGCGCCACAGTCGCTGCGGAAACGGCGCCTGCGCCTGGCAAGCGGAAGCGTCTGAGATCCACGTTTGGGAAGAACGTGCTGGTTGTTTCCGATGGGGTCGTGCTCTGCAAACTCGGGAAGGCACTGGTTGCGGTCTCCGCGGCGACTGGCGAGAAGCTCTGGGAGTGCGAACTGGGGAATGGGTTCCGCTCCCCTCCGGACATCTTCGTGATCGATGGCCTTGTCTGGAATGCGTCCCCGTCGGGCGGGTCCATTTCTCCTCCTCCACTGGACGACTTCAGTGCAGCTCGCGATCTCCGCACGGGCGAGGTCCGCAAGCGCAACCAGGCCGAGGTCGATATCCAGACGACCGGCCATCATCATCGCTGCTATCGGGAGAAGGCGACGACGCGTTACATCATCACGGGCAAGCGAGGGATCGAGATGATGGATTTGCAGGGGAACAACCATTCACGCGCGAACTGGATCCGCGGGACGTGCCAGTACGGGATGTTGCCGGCCAACGGCCTTGTATACACGCCACCTCACTCATGCGGGTGCTACATGGAATCGAAGCTCTACGGCTTTTGGGCCTTCTCCGCCGACCAGCCTGCTGTCCGGGCGGCCCGGGCAGGTGCGGACCCCGCACGTCTGGTCAAAGGGCCTGCATTTGGGATGGAGCTTGGAGGGACGATGGCGTCCGATGCGTGGCCTCAGCTGCGTGGCAATGCTCTTCGCAATGGTGTTGCCGGCGCCGCTGCTCCGGGTGCGCTCAAACGTACGTGGGTGGCTACGCTGGAGGGCAAGCTGACGCAACCGGTGGCGGCAGGCGGCAAGGCTGTGGTGGCTTCCGTGGACACGGGGGCCGTTTACGCCATTGATGCAGAGTCGGGTGCAGTTGTGTGGCGTCGAGCGGTCGGCGGTCGGGTCGATTCTGCTCCTACCATCCATCGTGGGCTGGTGCTGTTTGGCTGTGCGGACGGCTGGGTCTATTGCCTGCGGCTCAGCGATGGTGAACTGGTCTGGCGGTTTCTCGCAGCTCCAGCAGACATGCGGACGGTCGCTTTGGATCAGGTCGAGAGTCTTTGGCCGGTCCGGGGCAGCGTCATGGTCCTTAAGGGGATCGCCTATTGCAGTTCAGGCCGTTCGACCTGGCTGGACGGGGGAATGGCGTTGTACGGCCTTGATCCTGCGACCGGCAAGGTGGTGCATCACACACACTGGGAGAGTGCTCACCCGACCATCGGCGAGAGCAAAGACAAGGCCAAGGAGGAGCATGACCGACGGGTTGCCCAGAACGCCAGCGACTACAAGACGTTCTTGCAGCCGGACCGAAGCGACGCCTTTTCCATGGCTGGGGGCGCAACCTCGGATGTGTTGGTAAGTGATGGCACAAACGTGTTCTTGCGTCAGGCGAAGTTCGACGCGACGCTGCGTCGCCAGGATGTGATGTCGCGGCATCTCTTCTCGACCTCGAGCTTGTTGGACGGTATGGAGAATCACCGCTCACATTGGGTGCTCGGAACGGGTGATTTCAGCATGGTCCCCGTGGCCTATTCGTGGATTGCGAACAGCAGTAGGAGCCGGTGGAAGCAGGGAATGGCTGTGCCGCGTGGCGTGATGATGGTCTACACGGATGAGTCACTGTGGGTGGTGCGCAGAGGAGGCGGCAGCAAGTACACGCTGTCGCGGATGCCCAACGTGCCGTTCAGCCCGGGTGAGAAGCCGCTGCCGGACTTCCGAGACATGGCGAAAGGCACGGGGCTTCCGGTGACCTGGCAGCAGTCCCTGAACGCGCGTCCTCGAGCCATGATCATGTCCGGGGGAAATCTCTTTTTCGGCACGGCCCCGATTGCTGTTCCTGAAGATGATCCGAACGCAGCTTACGAGGGACGCATGGGCGGGATGATCTGGGTTGCAGCCGCCAAGGATGGCGCGAAGATCGCGGAGTACAAGCTGCCGGCGCCGGTGGTCTGGGATGGGCTGTCCGCAGCGCATGGACGGGTCTATGCGGCATTGACGGACGGTAGCCTCGTGTGTCTCAGCAGCGTGGGTGAGGAGCTTCCGGTAGGCGATACGCCGGCCTCTACAGCGACGCGTCCGAGAGCAGACGCGGGGAAGCCCAAGAAGCTCCCCAAAGGCAGCGGCGGATCAGCAGCGCCCGGCAAACCGATAACTCCCGGCAAGAAGGGGAAGCTGGTGCTCAAACCCGAGACGGCCAAGACGTCCGGGGGGCTCCGCTACCAGCAGGATCGCAACAATCTTGGCGGCTGGGTGCGCTCAGAGGGGGCTTGTCAGTGGAATCTGGCCGGACTGAAGCAGGGGACGTATCGCGTCACGTTCGCCTATGGCTCAACAAATCCAGACGTTGCCTACACGATCACGGCCGGCAAAGCAACACTGACCGGCAAGACCGTCCACACCGGTGGCATCAAGACCTACAAGCCACATGAGGTGGGCACCATCGATCTGTCGGCGGGCAAGACCACGCTCTCAATCAAGGCTCCTGAGCTGCGCAAGGGAGCGCTCATGAACTTCCGCCTGTTGACGCTGACACCGGTGAAGTAGGCAGTGGGGCTGCCTGTCGCTCTCAACGAAGGGCGCCGAGTTGTCGGCGGTCAGTGTGTGTGAGTGGCGTGGGGGCGTCGGTCCGGCAGACATATCTGAGGGTGCAATAGCCTCTGCGCTCGGCGGACGGTGTTTGGAGGGCGAGACTCCGTCGAGCCGATGCGCGTTGCATGGCAGGTGGTGTCTGACCGCGTGCGAGGCTGGGGCAGGCAGGCGATTCGCCTTCCTAAAGGTCGGGCTCCGGCTCGACGGGAGTCTCTCCCTCCAAGGGGCCGTTTGGACGGCCCGGAATCGATGTCGCATAGTGCTTTGGCCATGCTCAGAGGCGGTGCCGTTGCACACGAGATGATCGAGGGCGGTAATGCCAACACTGCAGACGGGTTCTGATATGGGTAATCTGGTATCGCGATGGCTCCGGAACCGTTCTCAGGAAGGGATCGGACAGCTGTTCCGTCGTCTTCCGATAGCGGTGGCGCTCTTAGTATCGGTGCACGCAGCATCGTCTGCTCTTTCGGACCCGGTTTCAGATCTCTGGCGTGTTGGGGAATTTGAGGAGGCAACATGGGAGGGCGTCACCAGGAGCGCCGAACGGGTGTTCAGTGGCGCCTACTCCGGCAAATGGTCGAACCTGAAAGCGACTCCGAGTATCAAGGCTCCGGGGTTTCCGGCAGACCTTTCCCAGTACGATCGATTGCAGTTTTCCATGCATTCCAGCAAGGCGAATGGCCAACGGCTCACTTTGGTGTTGGACTCTGAGAATCGTGCTGCACCGGGCTGGGATTATTACTTCTACCATTTCACAGTTGACTGGGAGGGCTGGAAGACATTCGACCTTCACCTCGGCCAGGGCATCCGTCCGACGCGTCGCCCAGTGGGCTGGCATCAGATCAGTTACTTCAGCATCAACGCATCCGGTTGGCAGAACAAGCCTCTGGCTGACACCGTGCTCTACCTGGATGCTGTTCGGTTCGTGCGCGGGACGGTCGGGATCGCGGCACGGCAGATGGCGTCTTCTGCAGGAGGACTGAATGACCGTTTGGCGGCACGGTGGGAGCTCAGCGTCACCAACCGCAGTCGGGACGCACGAACGATTCCGTTGGTGGTCACCATGTCCGACGCGGCGCGTGAGGCCCTCACAGTGACCGGTATCCCCACCTGCACGGAGCTCCTCGGACCCAAAGAGAGCGCCACCTTCGGTGTAACGCTGACAGCTGGGCAGGCTGTTTCTCCCTTGACGCGATTCAGCATCGGTATCGAAGCGGCGTCAGCGACGCCTGATTCTCCGGCCGCCCGGGCCACCGTGTCGCTGGTCTCGCCACTGCCGTCTCGGCGGCACCCGTTTCTCTTCGGAGACGCAGGTCTTTTCGAGCTGGCTCGGGTTCGGGCCGGGCGGTTACCGTGGGCCAAGGCTCACCTTGACGGCATCGTTGCGGTTGCTGAACGGCATTTGGCCGAGCCCCTCAGCCTCCCCGACAGTGCTGGCCAATGGAGCCATCACTATGTCTGCAAGGCATGTGGAAACCGATTGAAACACGTCGTGCCCAAGCACGTCTGCCGAGGGTGCTCGGCCGAGTACACGGGTTGGCCCTACGATCAGGTGGCTGCGGGGTGGCAGCACGGTCGGAATTTCCGTCAAGCAAGAGACATGGCCCTGGCCTATACATTCACAGGTCGGGGCGAGTTCGCCTCGCGGACGCGGGAGATTCTGCTGGCCTATGCTCAACGCTACCCGGAATGGAAGCTGCAGAACGTCCGTGGACATGTCTCGAACTCAGCCGGTCGCCTCTATGCGCAAACGCTTGACGAAGCCTGCGCTGTGATCGGTTTGGCCTGGAGCTATGATCTCGTCTACGGGAGCGGCGTGCTCCAGGCGACCGATCGAGCCCACATCGAGACCAGGCTCTTCCGCGAGATGGTCAAGACGATCCGACGCAATCAAGCCGGCATCAGCAACTGGCAGAGCTGGCACAATGCAGGGGTTGCAGCAGTGGGGTTCTGTCTGCAGGACGCCGAGATGGTCTCGCACGCTCTGCGGGGGAAGAATGGGCTGGAGTTCCAGTTCCGCAAGAGCATTCTGGAAGACGGTTTCTGGTATGAGGGGACGGCCGCCTACCATTACTACGCACTGGACGCTCTGCGCTGGACCGTGGAAGCGGCCTGGTTCGCCGGTATCGACTACTGGACTAACGCGGCCTACAAGTCGCTCTACGATGCGCCGCTACTCTACACCTTCCCTGATCTCAACTTCCCGGCGATCAATGACAGTGACATCTTCTCGCTCAAAGGGCGGCATCGCCTCTACGAACTCGCGTACGTCCGTACGAACGACGTTGCGCACCTGATGGTCGCTCAATTCGGAGAACGCAAGAGCATGGAGGCATTTCTGTATGGACCGGATGAGCTGCCGGAGGCCCCCGCAAAGGCTCTCGAGAGCCGCGTGTTCGCCGGAATTGGTGCAGCCGTTCTGCGCCACGGCCAGGGACGAGATCAACTCTATCTGCATCTGGACTATGGCCCCCATGGTGGAGGACATGGACATCAGGACAAACTGGCCTTGACCTTTTTTGGGCTGGGGCGTCAGCTGGGACCCGATCCCGGACGCCTCGCTTACGGCGCCCCGCTTCAGGGGGCCTGGTACAGGCAGACGTTTGCCCACAACACAATCTGTGTGGACGGCGTCAGTCAGCGCAGTACCACCGGTCGGTTGACCTTGTTTCATGACGGCCCCGAAGGCGCTATCATGCAGGGAGAGTCGACGGGCGCCTACACGGGGGTCACACTGCGACGGACCGTTGTCTTGGTCGATGGGCTTGTTGTCGACGTATTCGTTGCCGATTCCGAGGCGGAGCACACCTACGACTGGGTCTACCACAACGTGGGGACGTTGCACACGGATCTGACGATGACGCCTCGCCCCGAACCGTTGGGCACTCGAGCGGGATACCAGCACATGAGTGACATTAGGGAGGGGCACACGGATGGGGCTTGGAGTGTGGACTTTGTTCAGCCCGACGGGGTGGTCAAGGCGGATATGGCAGGGGGGACGGGGACAGCTGTCTTTGCGGGGATGGGGATGATGAACAACCCGCCGGTCCCGTGCCCCGTGGTCGTCGCGCGGCGAACAGGCAAACGGGCCCTTTTCGTTGCCGTGATCGAGCCGACCCGGACATCTCCGCGGGTTCGTGGCGTTCGCGCTCTTGAATGCCGGTTGGTTGACGAGGTTGCGGTGGAGATCGATCTGGGGGAGGAACGGTTTGGTGTCCTGTTGGCTGACACGGCAGGCCCCCGGCGAGAGTTTCTGGGGAAGCGGACGGACGGTCGTTTCCTGATCGTGCGCCAGGAACGCTGAAGGGATGAAAGGAAGGTCGATGGCAGATCATAGGACACACCGCGGAACCTGCCGCGGCGCGGCGCGGCGCTTCTCTCTACTCCTGGCATACCTGCTGGTGCAATTGGCCTCCTCCGTGGCCTCGCAGGCAGCGGGCGTCACAGAGGTCGACATCCAGGAATGGCGGTTCCAGGCTGCACAGGAGGGCCAACCGGAGCCCAGGCCGGATGAGTGGATCACGGTCCGAGTCCCCTTCGCGTGGACGCAGTGGTGGACCGTGCCGGCCGAGGCCGAGGCAACATCCTGGGGCAAGAACCGGCGCAAGCTCCGCGCTTGCGACAGTGCCTGGTTCGAGAAGACCTGCGACCTGCCAGCCGAATGGTCGGGGCAGCGGATTTGGCTCTGCCTTGACGGGGTGGAATGTGACGCGCTCGTGTGGATTGACGGCCAATCGCTTGGGCTCGTCGACGGGCCCGCTGGACGTGTGGACATAACGGAGCACCTGAGTGAGGCGACGGGCTCCGTTGCCATCCGGCTTTGGGTGACACGGTGGTGGGAGGGGATCCCGAAGACGCGCGAGGGTGATCCACTGAGGAACGCGGCGCTGAAGAGTTGTGTAAAGACAGTCTGGTACAAAGGGGACGAGGACAAGCTCCGGCGGGCGATTCCCGGCGGTCTGTCAGGGCACGTCCGGCTTGAGGCCAGACCTCTGCGGGCGGAAGTCACCGATGTCTTTGTGAGGACGTCTGTGCGGCAGAAGCTCCTTACCGTGGAGGTGGAGACTCTTCTGAGCGCGCAGTTGCCGGAAGGCAGACTGCGGTTGCGGGTTCACGAAGACACTGGAGCGGAGTCGCCGGTGTCACTCCCTGTTGCCGACGTCGTGCTAGCTGACACCACGCCGGGATGCCACCTTGAGACCGTGGAGATGAGCTGGCAAGCCCCACGCCTTTGGGAGTTATGGGATGCGTACTTGTACCGCCTGAGGGTCGAGCTACTCGACCGTTCGGGGAATGTCCTCCAGAGCTGTGAGCCGGTCAGGTTCGGATTCAGGGAGATATGGATCGAGGGGAAAGACCTGATTCTGAACGGCCATCCATGTCGACTTCGTCTTGGGGCCAAGGACGGCATCCACTGGCCCAGAGTGTTGTTTCTGGAGGGGATGGGGTTCAACGCCGCGGAACAGCAACCGAACGGTTCGTCGTGGTTTGCTCACTGGGGATTGCGTCCGCAGCTCTTGGAGCCGGATGACGCCGTGGTTGCCGGCAGCACCGTCTCGATGGACGGACTCCGTGTGGCTGACGAGCGCGGTTGGGCTGTGCTCATGCCTGCGCCTCTTTTGTATCTCATTCGCGACGGGGTCATCAAACCTGACGCCACTGAGCAGTACCGTCGTGAGGCACGCCTCTGGATGCGACGTCTCCGCAACCATCCGTCCATATTCATGTGGGTTCCGAACATGAATACGGCGGGCAGCTACGATCCTGAGAAGATAGGCCGTCATCCGGAGAATCCGGCTGCTCAGGCCCGATGGTATGGGCATGTAGATGAGCTCATCAAAGAGGTCGACGCGACTCGACCGGTGTTCATCCACTCGGGCGGGCAGAGCTGCGACGTCGAGACCAACAACCTGTACCTCAATTTCATGGCTTTGCAGGAGCGTGAAGACTTCCCTTCCGCCTGGTCGGACCGCGGGGAGAAGCCGTGGGGAGTCGTGGAACATGGGCCTCCGTACGTCGGGAGTTTCTTCAAGCGGCACACGCCGCTTTTTACCGAGTACTTTGCCATGTATCTCGGAGACCGCGCCTACCGACTGGAGACTGACGACTACGTGCGCCTCTGCGAGGAGGCGGTGAAGCGGCCATGGAAGGGGCACCGTAGTTTCACGGTCCTTGAGTTGGCGCATCTCGGCGAGATGAGCGCTTTCTACGAGTTCATGGACCTGTTCATCCGGAACACGAACCGTGCATGGCGCGGATGGGGAGTCAACATCGGCTGGTTTCCTTGGCTCTCCATGGTCGGCTACGGCGTGCCGCCTGAGCTGCCGAAGAAGTTCAGGAGCTTCACCTACACTGAGCTCACGGAGGGGCAGGCTCGGGCGTTACGCACGACTCCTCCGGCCTGGGCGAACCCGCTCTACCACGCGTACCGGGATACCATGCAGCCTCTCCTCGTCTTCATTGGCGGTCCGCCGGAGCGCTTCACCGCGAAAGACCATGCCTTTTTTGCCGGTGAGGAATTTCTGAAGACTATCGTTGCGGTGTGGGATGGTCCGGGGAGGGCCCGTCTCGATGCGTCCTGGCGTCTGGAAACGGATGGCAAGGTGATTGCCTCGGGAACCGAGTCGTTCGAGCTGACTCCGGGTGCGATCGAGAGGAGACCCATCCGGCTTATGGCGCCTGACGTCGCTCGGCGGACGGATGCGACGCTCCATCTGGAGGTCACCGGCGTAGACATGAAGGCTCCCATGAGTGATGCGGCTCTGGTCACTTTCTGGCCATCGCCGGACACGTCATCCCCGTCGGTGAAGAGCAAGTGGGGTCTCTTCGACCCTCGTGAGGAATCAGAGCCATCGCTCCGGCAGTTGGGCCTGAAGCTGCGCTCTGTGCGCGGGAGGGAGTCGCTGGAGGCGCAAGGGATCGACGTGCTCGTGATCGGGCGCGCTGCTTTGAGCGGGGCCGGCAAGCTGCCTTTCACCAAAGGAGACCTGGAACAGGGGCTGCGAGTATTGATGCTCGAGCAGAACGTGGATGCGCTTGCCTCGCTCGGGCTTCGCACCCAGGATGTTGTGTCTCGCTACGTGTTCATTCGTGACGAGAGCCATGCTTCTCTCTCGTGCCTCGAGGCGGCGGATCTGTGCAACTGGCGGGGCGAGGGGACCCTCCTGCCTGGGACGTCGGCGGGGATGAAGCAATGGCCGCATCCGCACGCACGGCATTGGGGCAACTATGGCTCCGTTGCTTCCGTGGTCATTGAGGTGCCGCATCGTGGCGCGTTCACCCCACTGCTCGACTGCGAGTTCGATCTCGCGTATTCCCCTCTGCTGGAGTGGCGCCACGGAGAGGGAGGCATCGTGTTCTGCCAGCTCGACCTCACGGGGCGTGTCGGCCTTGAGCCCGCGGCAACACGCCTCGCGCACGATCTCGTTGCTTGCCTTGACAAGCCGTTCGACGAGACGCAGAACCGGAGGGTCGTGTATGCCGGCTCGGAGGATGGCTGGCAGTTGGTGTCTTCGTTGGGCTTGGTGGCCGTGCGCCTGGCGGACGGTGGAGCGGCGGAGCTGTTGCCTGAAAGGGACGTGTTCGTCGTGGGACCGGAGAAAGGGGGCGACCACGGCCGGCACGAGTCGTCTGCGGCGGAGTTCGCAGAGTTGGGAGGGACTGTTCTCCTTCTGATGCCGGAGCCGGGCCAGTACGGGTGCCCCGAGGCCGTGCAGACCGTGAGCTTGGCCAATGCTGTCGTGGACGAGTCTGCGCCGCCGTTTCTGCGTGGGGTTGGGCCCAATCTGCTGCATTGGCGCAGCATGATCGAGCTGAAGGCTCTTGCTGAGGATGGGCTCCCTGAGGGCGCCCGGCGCTATCTCAACGGTTTGCTTGTGGAGATCAGTCGAGGCGAGGGCCGTGTCATCCACAGTCAGATTGACTGGCGGAAGCTCGAAGACGGTTCAGTCCATCTGGAACGAGCGCGTTGGAATCTCCGGAAGTTCTACCGCCAGTTACTCACGAATTTGCGCGTGCGTTCGACAGGCCAAGCTGCCAGCAGTCTGGTCACTCCCCGACGGTATGCCCCCATGGTCAACATCCCTCGCTGGCGGATCCTGAATGGGGTTTTCCCGGGCGGGAATTCGACGCCCGAGAACACCATGCCAGGGTTGGCTCTGGCGCTCCCGCCTGAGGAGAAACCGACGGCAAAGGTCCCCGGACCCGACGGCAAACACTACGGCTGGACCGGTTGGGGACCGAAGACCAGCGGGAAGGTGCATTTGGACTGGGTCTCACCGACGAAGGTAGGCAAGATTGGGTATGCCACAAGCTACATCTACAGCAGTCGGGAACGACGGGCCACATTCGCCGTATCCGCGGATTACTGGTTCGTCTTCAAGGTCAATGGGGAGGCCCATGTTGACCACAGTGCGGAGCCCCGTCGCGGCAAAGGAGGCCCTCGCGCCGGGGAGTTTCGCCTCAGGGCGCCGCTGGAGGTCGGCTGGAACAGACTTGAGTTCAAGGTGGCATCCGGATCGGCGGGGTTCGGCTTCTGGTGTATGGTCAGTGACCCCGGGGATCTCCGTTTCAGCCACGGAGCCTACGGTCCCGGCCCCGTGCCTGGCGACCTACCATCGGTCGGAGCGCTCTTGCCCGAGCCTGAGCTGGAACAGAGAGAGACCTTCTACACGCGTCCGCTGGGCCCCGGGGACGACCCCTATGCATTCAGGCCGTGGTGAGGCTAACCCGCATTTCTCATGGGCGGATAGCTGGAGTGTGAGCTACTTCCTGAGCTACAGCCTATTACGTATGCGAGAGTGTTTTGTTTCCCGGGACACCGTGTGACTGAGGACAAAGACAGTGCCCACCCTTCGGGTAAACTTGGGGCACGCCGATCCTCGCTCCCGCCGCACGGGGCAGTGGTCACCACAGCACCCGCTTGCGAAAGCAAGGCTCGACGCGCCCCAAGTTTATGAGAAATGCGGGCTAGGCCCTGAGAAGCTCAAGCAGACCGTCATCAGCCGCGCGGACAGACGCCAAGGCGATCCGCCTGTCGAAGGTAGCGAGCGTGCCTTTGTGTTCCTTGGCAAGCCCAAGCAGATAGCTGTCTGTGACTTGTCCGCTGCTGGAGATGCAGGCCCCGTCGAATATGCTGTCGTCGGTGAGTGACACTGAATCGGACCAGAATTCGTGTCCGGGATGTGTCCGCGTGAATGTTCTCAGTCGCCCGATGGCTTCCTCTGGCCGCACATCGACCGTGGGGTAACTGCTGTGCGACGTGACTCGGACGAAGCCGTTTTCCGTCAGGGGACAGCTGGCCCACGCCTTTGATCCGGTCTCGGCAAACCAGTTGTGAGCAGCTTCATGGTTTGCATGAGCGGGGTCGAAGAGGGAGATCAGCACATTTACGTCAAGCAGATATCGAGTCATGGCATTCCGTCCTCGTCTCGCAAGGCGTTGACCAACTCCATCGTCGCCGGGGCTTGTCCCGGCAGTGTCTCAAACACCGGAACGCCATTGCGCTTCTGAACCGGTTCCCCAGGCGCCAGGGCTTCGCGGGCCAAGCTCGACAGCACCTGGCCCATCGTTTTGCCACGCTGCTTGGCTAAGCTCCTTACTGCCCCCATCACATCGGGTTCGATGTCCAGTGTCGTTCGCATGTTCCAGGTACTCCCATGTACAGGTTGACTACACACTCCAAGCTATCATTGAGGCCCGGTGATGTCAAGATGCGTGATGTACCAGCATCTACTGCTTGCTGATGTCTATGGACCTTCGCCACAGTCCTGACACGGAGGGGGCTCTTGCGGGGGGGGGGGGCAATGCTATTAGCTTTCTCCTGCCGCCGCACTGGCGGAGAGGTCGCCGGATGGCACCGCCTCCCACATTGTCTGCTCTGTTGACGTGGCAGCCCTTCTGATCAGGAAGAGCCTGATTCCACCATTGACGTGCTCCATTTTCGGCTCTACAGTACTGACCAGTCAGTTTCGGGTGAGATGACATGGAGTGCGTATTGCGATGCCGCGTGGTGATCGACGACAAGAGATCATGGAGGTTGCCGAGACGCTGTTCTCGCGTGCCCGGTTCCATGAAGTGACGCTGGACGAGGTGGCCAAGATCGCCAAAGTCGGCAAGGGGACGATCTATCGCTATTTCCGTGACAAGGAGGATCTGTTCATCCAGACCGCCATGTCGGGATTTGACGAGATGTGTTCCCTGCTCGAGCAGCGCGTTCCTGAGGAGGTGTCCTTCGAGGAGCAGTTGCAGACGGCATGTTGTGAGATTGCCCGGTTTTTCGGTCGTCGGCGTGCTTTTTTTCGGATGATGCAGTCTGAGGAGTTGTGCGTTCGGTCTTCCAGTGGGGCCAAGCGAGACGACCGGATGGCCCGTCGCCGGAAGCTGCGTCTTGCGGTTGCCGGGATCATTGAACGCGGAGTCGAGAGTGGGAGCGTGCGGCCGGACATATCGCCAGAAGTGCTTGCGGGACTGCTGCTCGGGATGCTGCGGACGCGTGGGCGCCAGGCATATGACGGCGCTACTCCCCCACCGGAACCGGAGGTCATTGTGGATGTTTTCTGCCGTGGCGCTTGTGCGCCGCACGGAGATGGGGCGAGTACTCCGCGCTCCATCCCGGCGTTAATCGGGATTCTCTTGCCGATGCTTGTGTTGCTGACGGTTGGGGCAGGATGTCGGATGACGCCGGGCGACCATCGGGTCAAGGCGGACGTCGCAGCATTGGAGATTATCACCGCCAAACAGGCCGCTGCGCTTGGGCGCACCGAGAGCTTTGAGGTCGAGCGTCCTTCGGATCGTCTGCGCAGGAAGCTGATGACTATGCAGGGGCTGGCCCATGCCGTGGCGCTTGGCAATGACAAGGCGAGTGGCGTCCCGGGGGCGTTGACGGCTTCGGGGCCGTCGCCGTGGCAGTCTGCTGAGGTTCCGAAGATCGGGCTCATGGACGCGCTTCGCATCGGCGCACGGAATGCGCGTGATTACCAGCAGCAAAAGGAGGGTGTTTTCAGTGCGGCCCTGGACCTGGATCTCACGCGTGATGCATTCAGGAGAACATTCACTGGGACGGGTAAAGGGAGCCTGGGAACAGACCTTTCCGGGGATTCCACCGTCACGACGACCGGAGGATCAGGCACGCTTGGTGTCAGCAAGAAGCTGCTTGGCGGCGCGGCCTTGGCTGGGAATCTGGGGGTCGACGTTGTCAGGCTGTTGACCCAAGACAATGCGTCGTCACTCGGACTTTTCGGCGATGCGACGGTCACCGTCCCGTTGCTGCGTGGATCGGGCCGGGAGATCGTCACAGAGCCATTGACGCAGGCCGAGAGGGACGTGGCCAATTCTCTTTTCGAGTTTGTACGGTTCCGACGGACGTTTGCGGTCGGGGTTGCGAGCAACTACTACGGCGTGCTGCGCGTGTTCCAGCAGCTTGAGAATAACGAGCAGAATTACCGGGGTCTGATTCTTGCCCGACGTCGGGCAAGACGTCAGGCTGATGCGGGCCGGCTGCAGGAGTTCCAGTATGACCAGGCGATCCAGAAGGAACTGGCCGCGCGTGACCGTTGGATCACAGCGCAACAGACATGCGCCAGACAGCTTGACCGGTTCAAGATGCTCATTGGTTTGCCGCCCGATGCGACCATCGAGTTGGATGTGGCTTCTATCGACGACTTGAGGCGGATTACTGAGGCGTTTTCTGGTGTAGGCGGCGGGGGCGCCGTCGAGGAGGATATTCCGCCGGCCGATGCGGCAGTGGTTCTCGCCCCCCCGGATCGTTCCTCCGCGGGTCCACTTGAGGTCCCGGAGAAGAAGGCCGTCCGTCTAGCTCTTGAGAACCGCCTGGATCTTCGGGTCAAGCGCGGCCGGATCGATGATGCTCGCCGAGCAGTGCGGGTGGCCGAAGACCGTTTGCGGGCCGAAGTGACCTTGCTCGGAACGGCCAAGTCGGGCTCCGCGGATGATGCCAAGTTGGCTTTTGATGAGGGGAACTACTCCGGGCTTCTTACCGTCAATCTGCCATTGGAACGTACGAAGGAAAGGGTGGCCTATCGGAAGAGCTTGCTCAGTCTGGAGCAGGCCAACCGTGCCTACGAGCAACTCGAGGACCAGGTGAAACTCGACGTTCGGACGAGGCTGAGGGACCTGCTGGAGTCGCGTGGGACCATTTCTGTACAGGCCCAGGCGGTGACTCTGGCCGAACGACGGGTCAAGAGCACGAATCTATTTCTGCAGGCAGGGAGAGCTCAGATACGAGATCTTCTCGATTCTCAGGAGGATCTGCTTGGGGCTCAGAATGCATTGACAAGCGCGGTGATAAACTACCGGCTCGCGGAGCTCGAGTTGCAGCGCGATATGGGCGTGCTCGACTTCAGCGAGGACGGTTTGCTCAAAGAATACAACCCGGAGGACATTCGGAATGAGTAGTGCGGCAAAGGGCAGACCCCGTCGCGGGTCACGGTGGTTTCTTTGGGTGCTTTTTCTGGTGGTCATCGCCGGGGGAGCGACTGCTGTGGTGGTGGTGCGGCGGGGGGCCGGAGGAGGAAGCGCCGGGCAGGTCAAACAGCTCCTCTTCGAGGCGAAGCGTGGTCCCCTGAATATCAGCGTCAGTGAGTCGGGAACGATCAAGTCTCGCGAGCAGATCATCCTCAAGAACGAAGTCGAGGGACGCACCACGATTCTCTTCCTGATCCCCGAGGGGACCAAGGTCAAGGAAGGTGAGCTTCTCGTCGAGTTGGATGCCAGCAAATTCGAGGACTCCAAGGTGGACCAGGAGATACGGGTCCAGAATGCAGAGGCGGATTTTATCCGGAGCCGGGAGAATCTTGCGGTCACGAAGAACCAGGCTCAGAGCGACATCGACAAGGCTGAGCTGGCCTTCCGCTTTGCCAAGGAAGACCTCGTTCAGTACAAAGAGGGGGAGTTTCCGAAGCAGGAGAAGGAGATCGTCGCGAAGATCACGTTGGCCGAGGAGGAGATCCAGCGCGCTGAGGAAACAGCCAAGTGGTCAAGGGTTCTGTTCGGCGAGAAGTACCTTTCACAATCCGAGCTTCAGGGGGATGAGCTGACCACGAAACGGAAGAAGCTGGAGCTGGAACTGGCGCAGGGCAACCTGGCGTTGTTGCGGGACTTTACGTACAAGCGGCGGATTGCCGAGATGGAGAGCGACATCAAACAGGCTGAGATGGCTTTGGAGCGGGTGACGCGCAAGGCCTCCGCGGATGTTGTCCAGGCTGAAGCGCAGCTACGGGCACGTGAGTCGGAGTTCTCTCGGCAGAAAGATAAGCTGGCCAAGATCGGCGAGCAGATCAAGAAGACGCGCATCGTGGCTCCCGCGGAGGGACTGGTGGTTTACGCGACAAGCGCCAAGGCGAGCTGGCGGGGTAACTCTGAGCCGCTCGATGAGGGGCAGGATGTGCGTGAACGACAGGAGTTGATATACCTGCCGACGGCATCCCTGTTCATGGCCGAGATCAAGGTGCACGAGTCCAATCTAGACAAGATCTCTTTGGGGATGCCGGCACGCATTACGGTGGACGCGCTGCCGGGAAAGACGTACACCGCCAGCGTCGCGAAGATTGCTCCGCTGCCCGATGCGCAGAGCATGTTCATGAACCCGGATCTGAAGATCTACCGTACGCAGCTGCATGTTGATGGCGGGGGCGGCGAGCTGCGGACCGGCATGAACTGCCGAGCTGAGATCGGGGTGGCCAGCTATGGGGACACCGTTTATGTGCCCGTGCAGGCGGTTCTGAGAGTGAACGGCGTGCCGACTGTGTTCATTGCACAGGAGGACGCCGAGCCGATCCAGCGCCAGGTGGAGGTCGGTTTGGACAACAACCGGATGGTTCGCATTGCCAAGGGGCTTGAGCTTGGGGAGAAGGTCATGCTCACGCCACCGTTGAGTGCTGCGAGCACTGGGGTGAACACAAGTGCATGGGTTGCGGACGCGGCAAAGGAGGCGGGGACAACGCCTCCAGTCGGGAAGGCGAAGGCGACTTCTAAAGGAGCTGGCAAAGGGGGTGCCCCAGGGAAGCCTGGAGCACAGGAGGGGAAAGCCCGAAAAGGGGCTCCTGGTGCAGGCCGTCCGGATTTTCGAAGCATGACTCCCGAGCAGCGAGAAGCAATGCGCAAGCGTTTTGAGAACATGACACCTGAACAGCGGGCGGCCTTGCGCAAGAAGTACGGGGGGGGCGGCGGACGTCCTCAAGGTGGTGCGCGACCCGGAGGCGGCGGGGAATGACGGCCGGACCGACAAGCGAGACCCGCGGTCACCAGGCAGCGGCCCCCGGCGCGGCTTCCTCTGAGGTCGTGCGGCTTGAGGATATCCGCCGAACCTATTACATGGGGGACCAGGAGGTCCACGCTTTGGCGGGTGTGTCAACGGTCTTCGAGCGCGGCAGTTTTTGGGCCATCATGGGCCCCAGTGGCTCAGGTAAGAGCACGATGCTTAACCTGCTCGGATGCTTGGATCGCCCTACGACCGGCAGCTACTTCATTCAGGGGCAAGATGTCAGCCAACTTGATGACGACGCGCTCAGCGACATCCGCCTGACGTACCTCGGCTTCATCTTCCAGAGCTTCAACTTGATTCCACAATTGACCGTGGAAGAGAACATTCATCTGCCCTTGTACTACCAGGGCTGGTCGCCTGACGACAGTGTGGAAAGGGCCGTAGAGCTGGCCGAACTGGTCGGTCTGGGAGACCGCTTGTACCACAAGCCGACGGAATTGTCCGGGGGCCAGCAGCAGCGTGTGGCCGTTGCTCGGGCCCTTGCCAACGATCCGGCAATCCTGCTCGCGGACGAGCCTACCGGGAATCTGGACTCACACACCGGGGAAGAGATCATCCATCTGCTATGTGATCTGAACGCCCAGGGCAAGACAATCATCATGGTGACCCACGAAGCGGACATCGCTGCTCGCGCGCGCCACCGGCTTTACATGCGCGATGGTGTAATCGAACGGGTTGAGGAGTGAACTGGTGCGTGAGTCGAGGCTAATCCGGAACGTACGCCTAGGGATCAAGACCCTGCTGTTACACAAGCTGCGGTCGTTTCTCACGATGCTTGGCGTTGTGTTCGGGGTCGGCAGTGTGATCGCCATGCTGGCTGTCGGTGAGGGGGCCAGCCAGGAGGCCCTTGAGCAGATCCGGAAGTTGGGTAGTCAGAACATCATCATAGACTCAATGAAACCTGCTGAGGACAAGAGCCAGAGCAACAGTCGCACGTACATGAACATCTATGGGTTGCTCTACGAGGACGAAATCCGGATCGCGGAGAGCTTTGAGAGTGTCCGGCGGGTTGTGCCGGCGAAGATTATTCAGAAGGAAGGCCGCCTGGGAAACCGTGCCCTGGACCTGCGCATTGTCGGCACAACTCCCGGTTGGTTCGAGCTGGTTGAGAGAGAGGTCATCGCAGGGCGTGTACTCACACACCGAGACATGTTCAGCAAAGGGAACGTGGTTGTGCTTACTGAGCATGGGGCTCGACGTTTGCTGGCAACGGGGAACACGATTGGGGAAGTCCTTCGACTCGGGAGTGATTATTTCGAGGTAGTGGGCATCGTGCAGAGCGAGAACGACCTGGGAGGGGCCATTCAGACGCCGGATCGCGCAACCGATGCGTACATCGCGATTGATGTTGCCCGTGAGCGTTACGGAGATGTGTTCAGTCAACGCACGGCGGGCTCGCGTACTCGCGAACTGGTTGAGCTGCACCAGATGATTGCGGAGGTCCGCTCGGCCGACGAGGTGGAGGCGACGGCGAAGGCAGTAGACCGCATGTTGGAGCGCTTCCACAAGAAGAAAGACTATCGCATCAGTGTTCCACTGGCGCTGTTACGTCAGGCCGAAGCCACCAAACGGACGTTCAATATCGTGCTTGGCTCGATCGCCGGCATCAGCCTTCTTGTTGGCGGAATCGGGATCATGAACATCATGCTGGCCAGTGTCACTGAGCGGACCCGCGAGATTGGGGTACGGCGGGCCATCGGTGCCAAGCGGCGGCAGATCGTGGGACAGTTTTTGATTGAGACGATGGTACTCTCCACCATCGGGGGGTTGATCGGGATTGGGGTCGGGCTCCTGATCCCCTGGACAATCACGCGAGTGGCCGGCATGCCGACTGTCGTGAGTGTTTCCAGTCTGGTCCTCTCCCTGGGGATCAGCATGGCGGTGGGGATTGTGTTTGGCCTGTATCCGGCGGTACGCGCCGCCAGGTTGGACCCAATCCAGGCGCTTCGGCACGAGTAGGTAGAGGGAAGAGCCAGAGCCGCGCGCAGCGCCCCCAATGCTATCGACTTTCTCTGCCCCCCGTGTCTGGCCGAAGAGTCGCCGGGTGGCACCGCCTCCCACATTGTGTGCTTCTCGAGAGTGGGAGGGGCTGCCATGCCGCGCCCGTCTCCAGAGAAAGTCAATAGCATTGACAGCGCCCCCCCCTCCCGTTGGTCAGGGGGCTGCCCAAACCGAGCCGCGCACAACGTGAGCGGTCTTCCTGGTTGAGCCGCGCCAGCTACCGGGCTCTGGGGTGGGCCTTCGCGTAGGCTTCGATCAGGCGTTCGGGGCTGACATGGGTGTAAATCTGCGTGGTCGAGAGGCTGGCGTGCCCAAGCAGTTCCTGGACGCTGCGCAGATCGGCTCCGGCATTCAGAAGGTGGGTGGCAAAGGAGTGGCGCAGCTTGTGGGGGGTACAGTCCTGGGGGAGTTGAGCCACTTGCAGGTACCGTTTGAAGCTGCGCTGAACGGATCGGGCCGTCAAGCGTCCTCCCGTTGCGTTCAGGAAGAGGGCTCCCCGCTGTCGACGTGTAGCCAGACCTAACTTATCCCGGGCGACCAGGTACTGACGTAACGCTGCTACGGCCGGCTTGCCCAGGGCGCAGAGCCGCTCTTTCCTCCCTTTCCCCCGGACGATGAAGCTCCCTGAGAGGAAGTCGATACTCTCGTAGTCGAGTCCGGTAGCTTCACTGATTCGCAGGCCTCCACTGTAGATGACTTCGAGTATGGCCCCGTCACGGGCAGCTGCGAATTCCGCACGCAGGGCCGCGTCGTCTCGCGCATCGTCGGGGGAGTGAGCGGCCCAGTATGCCTGGGGAGCTTGGAGAAGGCGATCGACTTCGCTTACGCTGAGGACTTGGGGCAACCGGCGAGGGGCTCGGGCCGTCTGGAGGCCGGCAAACGGGTTGCCCTCGATGAGTTCTTCCCGAACCAGGAAGCGGAAGAACGAACGAAGGCTGGACATCTTGCGCTGAAGGGACGTCCGGGCGAGGTCGAGTTTCTGGAGTTCGAGGGCAAAACGGCGACCATGGAGTGATGTGACGCTTGACCAGTCCGGCTGCTGCCCGTCCGGCGCCAGGACCAGGCGGACGAACTGGCATATATCTCTGTAGTACCCGTCGATTGTGTGTTCGGAGGCGTTGCGTTCGGTTCTCAGGTACTGAATGAAGCGTGCGAGCCAGGGATCGGGGGTGGTGGGGGCACTTGGGGGGAGATTGTCTGCCTGTGATGTGGTGTGTGTGTTCACTGAGGTCTCGACTGAAGTCATCAAAAGTGGCCAGGTCTCAGACGGGCCTGGCCTTCGCCAGTTGTTCTATCGCTCTTATCCGAGGTAGTAACTGTTTTCTGTTGGTGGCAGGCAGGTCGCCGTCCGGAGGCCGCCTCCCACCTTGGGGGGGGGCGCCCGATTCAGTGTGGGAGGCGGCCTCCGGACGGCGACTGACCGGTGCTCCAATCAGGTATAGTTACAGACGAGTGGGTGCCTCGGCCGAAGGTCCGGCCGTCATATCGGAGTGTGTAACTTCCGCCAGAGCGCATGGAGGAGCCGGTTCTCCGTAACCGGCCTGGCCGCATGCGGAGATGCGGCGCCTCCAATGGTGTGTCAGCGACCAGTAGCTCCGTGCTCGGAAATGGTGTAGCTACACACGAGGACGTTTGCTGCTCAGCTCAGGTTCAGCTTTGGCATCTTGGTGAGCACCAGTTGCTCGGCTTCGACGCTCCAGAGGTGGTTGTTCCTCTCACAGATTCCCGCGAGTTCCGCGTACACAGGGCTATCCTTGCCCAGTTCGGCGAAGTCCTCGATCGCGGTCAGTGGCATGTCAACATGCGTGTAGAGGAGCTTCTTCCCGCCGGGGATGTCAGGAAGGTGAAGGGTCGTTTCTTCGCATGCGGTGAGGCCACCCACATGGGTGATCATCATCGCCGGGTTGATGGTCCCTGCCGACATCATTGCGAGTGCGTCTCGCATGTCTTCCTTGGTTCCACCACTGGTTCCCACGATGTGGGTGTTGCCGTAGTGCACGTTGTAGAAGTTGAACTTGGCGGAGAAGTTGGTGTCAGTCGGGCCGGCGAAGAAGTTGAGGCAACCATCTCGGGCGAGGATTGCGTCGCCCTGTTCGATGACGACTGGGACAGGAGCGAGAACGAAGACATCGTCGAAGCCCGTTCCGCTGCTCAGATCGTTCATGTCCTGGACGGCATTCGGAGTCGCCGTGTTGAGATAAATGAGCTCGACACCATGGGCTTTCGCGTCTTCGGGCGTCAGGATTGATTTTGCGCGGTCGAGGCGTGGCTGGTCGATGTCGGTCACGACCAGCAGTGAGGGTTTGCGATCCCCGTGGATCAGCAGGTCGACCAGTCCGAGGCCCATGGGGCCGGCGCTGGCGAGACAAGCTGCCTTTCCGCCCTCGATGATCCCCATGTGATGCTCGTAGCTCCCCGGCGTCATGTGGTACTGTGCTTTGCAGGCGCCAATCAGACAGCTCATTGGTTCGGCCAGGGAGGCGAGGAAGTAGCCTTGGCCGGAGTACTTGAGCAGGCAGTCCATCTCCATCACGCACGAGGGTATTCTGACGTAGGTCGCGTCTCCGCCGACGGTGGTGAAGGAGTACCCCGGTGCATCCAGGGAGCCTTTGTACATGAGTGCGGGTTGGATACCGAACATCTCGCCGACTTCGAACTGATCCTTCCACTTATCTCCGACTTCAATCAGGCGTCCGGCAAATTCGTGGCCGATCATGGTCGGATTCGTCGCACAGTCATCCGGGACGCGTTTGTGGTCCGGTCCCTGTTTGGCGGCTTTGTAGCTGGACATGCAGAGGGAGTCACACACGACCTCAGCCAGGATTCCGTCTTCGCCGGCTGGGGGCAGTTCGAATTCCTCGAGGCGGAGGTCCATTTTGCCGTAGATGCGTACTGCTTTCGTCTTCATCAATGCGTTCCTTGGGGGCTATGGGGTCTCATCGGTTTGCTGTATAGTCGATGTCCTGAAACGTAAGAGATCGGCCGGAATAGTCAATGGGCGTCACAGGTCGAGACCATGCTCAGCGTGCCGTGCCGGTCTGGCAGATTCGCTGATTCGCTGATCCGTTGATTGGTTGATTCGGGGTCCCTTGATCCGGACCGTTGTTACGAGTAGCTCCCGTGCCAGGGGCTGCCCGGTCCGCGGATGAGCACTGACGAATCGCCGCAATGTTGCCATTCCTGATCTGTGTTGCCGTCGGCTTGTGCTTGCGCCTCCGGGCACCGGGCGTCATGTTCACCTTGTTCACCCCTTCCTGTCCAGTCTGAGTAAGTTGGAGACAGCGGCATGAGTGCAAAGGTTCCGGATTTTCCCCATATACCCGACGAGTACTTGCGTGAGGAGGCGTCGATCCCGGAGTTCTGGCTTACGGACCTCTCCGACATTCGTACGTTCCTCGCTGAGGCCGTGTCCCGAGGAACGGTGGCCAGCATTGGTGACAGTGCGGGCGGTCGCCCCATCCAGGCTGTGTTTTACGGGGAATCCCGAGGTGAAGGAGGGACAACCAACTTTTCGGGGGCCCTGGGGTTCCGCGACGTTCGCGCGTATTTCGGGCCGGGCTCGGAGAAGCGCGTCTACATGGCCATGGGCGCTGTGCATGCCAGTGAGTACGAGGGCGTTGCTGGTCTTATGAACCTCGTTTCAGTCCTGGAAACCGGACGAGACTTGCGGGGTAAGGAGTGGCCTGAAATCAGTGACCTAGCGGAGCAACTGGACCGCCTGATTCTGATTCCCGTCACGAACGTTGATGGTCGCGCGCGCATCCCGCAACGGATGTTCCCATACCGCGGAACGGACAACACGATCTACCAATATTTCGGCACTGGTGGGTGGGCTGACGGCACAAACATCGGCTGGCCGACCTGCAAGGAGTTCATCCCTCTGGAGTTCTCAAACGTTCAGTTCCCCGGCGGATACCCGAACGATGCCGGTGTGAACATTCAGCACGACGATTTTTTCTCATCCGACCGTCAGCCGGAAACAGAGGCACTCCTTCGTCTGACTGCAGATGAACGTCCTGACCTGATTGTCAACATGCACACGGGCGCGCCACCCAGGAATTACTTTACCCGGATGCATCGCCCCTATGCGGAGCCGGCTCTCATGCCGTCCTTCGAGGAGTTGTACCGTCGTGTCCACACGAGACTTGCCGTGGATGGGCTTCAGAGCACGCGCGATCCCGCCATTGAGGCGGATCCTTCGAGGGTGCCTCAAGGCGTCTACAATCTGGATACAGCTCTGAATCTGCACTGCGGGGCGCTGTCGGTGCTCATTGAGGCCCCCTGCCATGCGTTCTCCGGTCTGGACCGGGACGGCAACGTGGTGGCTCGTGATCCGGAAGCGTTGGTAGATGCACAGTTGACCTGCCACCAGGAAGCCATGCGTTTCCTGGCGGAGACAGGAGGACGGTGCGCCTGGACGCCGGGGAGGTAGTAGCGCCGCGACTTGCGGGGGCGGCACTGGTCCGGCGTCTTCTGGAGGGTCGATGTCCCCAGCGCCCGTGTCTCACCGTGCGGAAGCAAAGGCACGGCGGTCGGGGACGATCCCCGCCGCTTCCCGTGCTCAAAGCCCATCCCAAATCACCACTATCTTGTTGATCTCGTACCGTTTACGTACCGACGATTCTTCCGTTTTCCGGCGACGACCCCACCCTCGCGAAAGT
>JABHEG010000179.1 GCA_018676675.1 Lentisphaerota bacterium | reverse complement strand
GTGGCGGAGATGTCAGCATCGACGATGGAGAGGTCGGTGATCTCGTCGCTGCCTATTCCGGACAAGGTGGCCAACATACCGAGCCCAGTGATCTGGGCGCTGTCGATGGCCAGGGCTGTCTGATGTTGCGTGATGCTGGTCTCGGAGATCTGTGCGTCAGCGAACACACCGGTGCCGATCTTGGCGGCGTCCAGGCTTGGGATCTGGGCCACGGTGAATGCCCCGGTGGTGATCTTCCCGGCATCGAGGGCCGGAATGTCGGCGGCGACCAGAGCACCACCGCCAGTGACCAGACCGTTTGCGTCGTAGGTGACCTTGGGTGCAGTCCCCGGGGCGATGACGGCGTTGGCAGTCAACTTGGCGTCCAGCGCGGTGGGCAGACCGGCGATCTTGGTCTGAGCGATGGCAGCGGTGGCGGAGATGTCAGCATCGACGATGGAGAGGTCGGTGATCTCGTCGCTGCCTATTCCGGACAAGGTGGCCAACATACCGAGCCCAGTGATCTGGGCGCTGTCGATGGCCAGGGCTGTCTGGTGCTGGGTGACACTGGCCTCGGAAATGCGCGCTGCGTCGAACATTCCGCTGACGACCTGAGCGGCATCCAGACCAGGAATCTGCGTGACACTGAACGTTCCGGTGGCGATCTTTGCGGCATCCAGTGTGGGGATGTCAGCAGGGAGGAGCGCTTCCCCGGCGATGACCAGGCCGTTCTCGTCGTACGTGATCTTGGTTGCGGTGTTGGGGGGGACAGGAGCGTTACGGTCGATCTTGGCACTCAACGCCTCCGACAAGCCCGCTATCTTGGCTTGTCCGATAGCAGCGTTCTGGGCAATATGGTGATCAGCGATGGCCTCATCCGAGATCATCTCAGCGGTGATCCCGGCACTGGCGAGGCGCAGGCTGCCGTCGGCGTTCTGGGCCAACCCCTCCCCGGCCACATTTTCCGCTATCTTCGTCCGATCAACGGCATCATCCGCCAACATTGTTGTGACGACCGCTCCTTCGGTGACCGCATGTGCCTTCATCGCATAGGGCGTTGCGTGCAGTGGGATTCTCGGCGTCAGCGTTTCCCCTCCGACCACGATTTCGAGAAAGTAGGGCTCCGTGAAATCCAAGGCCCCGGCAAAAGGCACGATTCCGCCCAGGCCGACGCGGAATTCTCCCTGAGTCACGCTGACGTTCGGGTGCTCCTCAGTCCAATGTGGGGTCCCATTGTCCTCCTGAGTGTAGATATGGAAGACGAGTGTGAGTGTCCCCGTGACAGGATTTCCCTGACTATCGGTTAATCTCCCTTGGTAGCCAATGGTTTCAGGTGGTGCCCCCAAACTACACAAGCCTGCAAACAGACAGCTGACAGATGCCATCAACGTGAACCGAAAAAACGGCCGAAATCCCGTGTGCATTGCTACGCCCTTTCCGTTGACTTGGGGATGGTCGTAATCGTGCTGATCCGCTGGCAGGACGAGTTTCCATCGCTGCACAACAAGCCCCTAATCACCAATCAGAATGCCGCCCAGGCTCGCGCGAAGCACGAGGTCCCGGGCCCTCCGACAGCCCTTCCATTACCAATGCCAACTGCTATACCCCACTTCAGTGGGGAAGTCAACTGGCAGAGGAAAAACGAGGGCGAGTCTTTCGGTAGCGCTTGCGGGAGCACATGAGAAAGGCAGGGGCAGAGCTCGCCAGGGAACGGGGATGCGGTGAGTGTTGCGAGGGCTGCGGGAACGTAAGGGAAGAGGGGTCAACTCGGTGAGGGATTCAGCACTTCCTGAACCTTGAGAAGCAGCTCAGGTGGAGTGAATGGCTTCTGAATGAAGAACATGTCGGGTTCGGTGGCGCCCAGGTTCATGATGGTGGAGTCGGTGTAGGCACTCATGCAGAGCACGCCAAGATTCGGCCGGTCCTTGCGCAGCTTCGCTCCGATCTCAAGTCCACTCATTCCCGGCATGATGACATCCGTCAACAGCAGATCAATATCATCTCGATGGGCGTCCCATGTGGCCAGAACATCGTGATCGGTCAGAGCTGTAAAGACGGTGTAACCACACGTGACGAGAACGCGTTTGGCCATATTGAGGATGGACTCCTCGTCATCCACCACGAGGATCGTTGTATTCTCGTTTGCCAGTTGGACAGCTGAGGTCGGTTGGTTGTCGCTGCTCTGTGCTACGGCGGTCGCCGGTGCGGCCGAGACGCGTGGCAGGAACAACCGGAACGTGGTGCCCTTGCCGACCTCGCTCTGGACCTGAATATCGCCTTGGTTTTGCTTCACGATTCCGTACACGGTTGCGAGCCCGAGCCCCGTTCCTGCTCCTTCGCCCTTGGTGGTGAAGAACGGTTCGAAAATCCTCGCCTGCGTCTCCTGCGACATACCGTGCCCCGTGTCCCGGAGTTCCAGCACGACATAGTCACCGGGGCCGAGAGGGGCTGTCGTATCGCCCGGGGTGACGTTCTCCTCGCATACTGTCAGCGTGAGTTCGCCCCCTTCCGGCATAGCATCACGGGCGTTGACGGCCAAGTTGATGATGATCTGGTCAACCTGGACAGGATCTGCTTTGATGAGAAGAGGGTGCTTGGGGAGGTTCACCTCAAAGGCAATGTTCTCCCTGATCAAGCGGCCCAGCATCTTCTCTGTGTTCCGGATGACTTCACACAGGTCCAGGACTTCGAGCTGGACAATCTGCCGACGGCTGAAAGCGAGCAACTGCCGGGTGAGGGCGGTGGCGCGATTTCCGGCTTTGGTGATCTCCTCGACGTTCTCAATCGCGTCGGCTGCGAGCCCGCCGTCCGAAAGCATGAGAAGGTTGCAGTTACCCAGAATGACCGTCAGCAGGTTATTGAAGTCATGGGCTATGCCCCCCGCGAGCTCCCCGATCGCCTCCATCTTCTGAGACTGACGCAGTTGGTCTTCCATCGCGATCTGTGCGGTCACATCACGTTTGACAGCCACAAAATTCGTGATCTGACCTGCTTCGTTACGGACGGGGGAAATCTCGGCCTCTTCCTCATAGAGGGTCCCATCCTTCCTACGGTTCGTGAATTTTCCGCTCCATACTCCGCCGGAAAGCAGGACGTCCCAAAGGTCCTCATAGAACGCTCTGTCGTGCTTCCCACTCTGGAGCATTCTGTTGTTCCCGCCAAGCGCCTTCGCCTTCGGATAGCCTGTCACTTTCTCGAACGCCGGGTTCACATACTCGATTGTCCCCTCGCGGTCCGTAATGATAATGGCTTCGGCCGCTTGCTCGACCGCTGTAGTCAAGAGGCGTCGGTCTGATATCTCCTTTTCCAGTTGCGTGTTCTGGCTTTGCAGGTAGCGGCGCTGATCGGACGTTTCGTCAAGTCGCGCTTCCATGGCAACGGCCTGCAGGCGGGAGCGCAGGACCAAGCCTGCAGCGCTCAGAATAATCACGGCAAGGAGTCCCATGGCGAGAGGAAACTCAAGCGGTCTGTTTTGGCCTAAGACGCTGGTTTCAGCCACCACCTTCACCAAGGAGAAGTTGGTGGACTCAATGGGGACGCGGAGGCCGACCATCGGACACTCTGTTCCATCTTCGAAGGTCTGGGTGAAGAAGCGCGGGCGACTGGGAGGGCCCATGCCGAGCTCGTAGATGCGCGTTTGGTTGGCGTTCGAGGTGCCGTCCGGCTCGTAGACGACGCTGTCGCCAAACAGAAGGAATGTGAAGCGGCGCAGCGATCTGACATCGTTGACGACTTGGTCTGTAACGACTCGCGGGGACAGCCAGGCAACGAGTTGCCCAGCGTATTGGCCGCGCTGGTGTCGGGCTGCGGAAACGAGGATTTCAGCCTGTCCCCTGCGATTGACCCTGCCGATCAAATGCGGAGTTCGGTGCAGAGGATCCACGAGCAGAGACAGGTCCTCACTCGGATCCGGTCGCGCTCCGTTGCCGGACACCTCACCAACCACCGCGCCGGTGCTATCGAGCAACACCACTCGTCTATAGACGCGTTCGCCGCGGATTACCGTTCCCGAGGCGAAGTCAGCCAAGCGTCCGCGGACATCATTGAGGCTGATCTGGAGTCCGTACTTCAGGCTCATCCCCAGTGACTTATGCTCGAAGTAAGCAGTCACTTCGCGACGCGATAGGAGATTACGGACATCGTTGCGTCGCTCCCCAAAGAAGTACGCCGCGGAGGCCGCTCGCTTCTCGGTCGCGCTGACCATACTCAGCAGGGCTTCCTGGTGCAGTCTGATGTGGGAGAAGTAGTTGTGGGCGATCAGAGCCCCGATGTAGATGACCAGGATGAGAAGGATCAAAATGATCAGGGTGAGGTTCTTCCGCCAAGCAGACGGAGAACTTACAGGTTGTTGGCTGGACTCATTCATTTCACCTCCCCCTGCGTGCTTGCCTGCATGTGGCAGCGGGGATTGAATTTACCACTCGTTGCCGGTCGGCGCTATTCGCCTACGGCTTTACCTGGCGGGACAGACGGCCCGGGGCGAGCTCGCTTCCCCAAATCGTCACACGAGTTACAGGTTGCGAAGAAATCGGGGCGCAGTTCGAGGAGAATGGGGAAGTAAGCGTTGACCAGGCGAAGGATCGTGCCATCCTTTCGGCACGTCTCAAGGTACCGGTTGAACGCGTGAGTCAGGTCGGGAGAATCCCTGGCGAATGCCACGCCCATATTCTGCCAGTCGGCCACGGGCCCGATGACCTTCAGGTGGAGGCTCCAGCGCTCGAGGGCCTGGGACGCGGCCGGCAGATCGAGCAGGACCGCTTCCCCTTCGCCAACGAGCAAGGCAGGAACCAGTTCGGCGATGCTCCCGCCAAAGAGTTTGGTGATCCCCCCGAACCGATCGATCCCGTAGCGTCGCGGATCGAGCAAGGTGTGTTCCTTGCCCAGCACCGTGACGCCGCTGAGAAGAGCGATTGTGGCCGTGACGTCTTCCCGGGCGTTCTCTCCCGGGACGATCGGCTTGACTGGCATGGCCGCTTTGGTCAGGACCCAAACCTGGGTTGGCAGGGTTGGGTCGGAGAAAAGAAGGTGCTGCTTGCGTTCCTCCGTGATCGTGATTCCGGCCGCGGCAACATCAGCGATCACGTCGGCGTGATTGGGGGGCTTGACTGATGGCTCTTCTGGGCCGGAAGGAGCTGTGCCGGTCAATCCCTTGACGAGGATCGCTGGGTCTCTCACCAGGACAATTTCGTACCGGACACCAATGCTCTTCGCGAATCCCCGGATGAGCTTCGCGTCGAACCCTGTTCCTGTTGGAGTCACAAAGCCGGCATAGATGCTCCCCATGTGTCTGAGAACGCCCCGCTGCTTGACGTCCTCAAGGTCTCCCGCAGCAGACCAGGGCGGCATCAGACAGACCACGCCAAGTCCCGAGGTGAGCAGTACGCGGAGAAGGCGAGTCCTGAGGCAAGCACGAGGTCTGCCGGCACACAACTCACCGCCGTCCTGGCAAGCTCGTATGCGGTGCGGGACTGGATGTCTTCGAGGGGAAGCAGCTATCATCTCAAACCAGTAGTGCAGAGCCATGTGGGGCAGTGGGTTGTTTCTGCTACTACTTTAGGAGAGAGGCGGGACCTGATCAAGCTGAGTGGCTGCATCGTTGACCTTGTTTTGTGGCTAAGCTGCGCTACCTTACCGGATTGTGGCTCGGGTGCACGTTGAGGCATCGGTTGCTCTCAATGTCGGTGGATAGTGGTCCTCGTTCTGTGCGGGCCGCGGCGAGTCCGGCGCAGGAGGCAGGAAGTGACAGGGGCAATACTCTGTTCCACTTGGCGTTTCTGGTGCCTCCGGTGGGCCTTGGTGCTGAATCCGTTACCTATCATTCGTCCGTTCATACCAGCCCTCTCGGCTCGACATCAGTTTGACCTCCCGTCTGGATGGGGGATGGCAAGGCGACTGGGAAGACCGGCCGGGACGTGGATGGACCGTCAGCATTCCCCCGACTACCACTGATACGTATGTTCACGGCGGCTTCCGCAAGGCGGACACGAGGAGTTTTTTTTGGCAAAGCGAATTTTCCAGCGGTTGGCTAGTTCCCTGCGTTCGATGGTCGGGGGCGCGCCGGCAGGCAAGGAGCGAGAGACTGCGGCGTCCGGCTCGGAGTCCGCATCCAAAGAGGGGAAGGAAGAGGAACGCCGATGGGGCCCTCGCGCTGACGGCTCGTCCGGGGAACGTCCGGAGAGATCTTCCGGCGGCGGGGGCGACCGTGGCCGACGCCGAGGACGGCGCTCAGATAGCGGAGACTCTCGAAGAGAAGAGGGGCAGTCCGGCGACCGAGGCCGGTCAAGACGTTCGAACAGCGGGGAGTCGCGGGGCGAAAAGGGACAGTCTGGCGACCGGGGCCGGTCAAGACGTTCGAACAGCGGGGATTCACGGGCCAACGAGGGACGATCCGGTGACCGACGCGGGCGACCAAGGCGTTCGCAGCAGCGTTCCCAAGACGGGGCAGAACGGAGTCACCAGGAGCCCGTCGCACCAGTGCCGCGCGTGCTGGCGGACATGGGAGACTGGGAAGCACCCGAATCGCCGGCAGAGAAGGTAGAGGGAACCAGCTACTTCCAGGAGATGGGGCTCCACCCCCGCATCTTGCGGGCGATTCTGTCTGATCTTGGATTTGAGGCCTGCACGCCGATTCAGGGCAAAGCGTTACCCGTTGCTCTTGCGGGAAGAGATGTTGCCGGCCGGGCGCAGACGGGAACCGGCAAGACAGCCGCCTTCCTCATCACGATCTTACAGCGTTATCTGGCCGAGGAGCCCGGCACACGAGCCCCGAATCAGCCATTTGCTCTCATCATTGCCCCTACACGTGAGTTGGCCATGCAGATCGAGCGGGACGCCGAAGGGCTTGCCCCGTACACAGGGGCGCGGCACCTGGCTGTCTTTGGCGGGTTGCGCAACTACAAAGAAGACCGGACGAAGATTGCCCAGGGGGTCGACATCATCGCGGCGACGCCAGGCCGGTTACTTGACTACATGAGCGACAGGACTCTGGATCTGTCAGCGGCTGAAGTTCTGGTCATCGATGAGGCCGATCGGATGCTGGACATGGGATTCATTCCTGACGTGCGTCGTATCTGTTCGCGCCTCAAACCGGCAGGGCGCCGTCAGACGCTTCTTTTCAGCGCCACCCTGTCGCCTGAAATCCTGCGGCTAGGGGAGCGTTGGATGCTGGACCCGGTGACTGTCGAGGTCGACCCTGAACATGTCGTGGCTGACGGTGTGGAAGAAGTCGTGTATGCCGTGTCGAGCCGCGAGAAGCTTGCTGTTCTCCTATGGTTGCTGGCGAACGAAACGTGTTCTCGTGTTCTGATTTTTCGAAATCGCCGTCGTGATGTTGAAGACCTGACTCGGCACTTGGGGCGGCACGGAATTGACTGCTCCGTCCTGACGGGCGATGTGCCCCAGAACAAGCGCACGAGGGTGCTGGAGTCCTTCCGGGAAGGCTCGCTGCGGGTCATCGTAGCGACCGATGTTGCGGGGAGAGGCATCCACGTCGAGGGGATCAGTCATGTCATCAACTACGATCTTCCGTACGAAGCTCCGGACTACGTGCACCGCATTGGTCGTACAGGGCGTGCGGGAGAGAGTGGGCGGGCGATCAGCTTTGCGTGCGAAGAACGTTCATTTGTGGTGCCCGAGATTGAGGAGTTCATCGAGCGTGGTCTTCCCATCCAGCACCCGGATCCGGAGATGCTGGTACTGCCTCCTCCGAAACACGATCACCCTGCCGGCGAGGGAGCTCATGATGGCGTTGGCCATCGCGACAGCAAGCATCGCAGGCGTCCGCAGAGGCGCTCCGGTGGGCCACGAGGGAGGGGCTCACGCGGACCCCGTCGCGGCTAGTCTGGATTAGTCGTCAGGTTGGTTCGTTCTGCTTCGCACCGCCTGCTCAAGGCCGGCCCGGAGGGACGGCTGTCATGGGCATGATGGCCGGGGGATGGTGACGGCCGTATTCCCACCTGTTCCCCCATCGACATGTACCGTGCAGAGATCCTCCCCCGCGCCCTCGGCGGCTATGAACCACTCGAGTACTCGGCTGCCCGTCAGGCCGGGAAGGTGTCCGAGGTTCCGGTGTCCCTCCGCGCTTACGAGACGTACCCCGCTCCCGGGATAGAACGCCACTTGGACGGTCTGCAGTCGGCGAAGTGACCGGCCTTTGTTCGTTATATGGGTTGGGAACTGCCCCCGGTTGGCCACTCGCGCCCGGATTCGGTACACCGTTCCATCCACATGTTCCGCGCAGACATCCTCGACGACGACTTTGGGGTGGTCTCCGGCATGGTCAAGGGTGAAGCGGTAGGTGTTGGCTGCAATGGTGCGCAATTCCTTCAATGTCGGGCCGGCCATGTGACGCCCGAGCAGGCCTCCCAACTCGATGAGCCCGAGCTGTGGATGCTCGAACGGAGTCCATGCTCTGAAGATCTGATCGCGTTCCGTCTGTTCATCCCACCAGGCCAGAACCCGGCGCATCAGGGCTTCGTACTCCTGGTCGCTGCTTACAGCGAAGATCTCTTCCGTCTTGATCCCTGCGCTGTTGACCAGCGTTCCGAGCTCAAACTCGAAGACGAAGAGCCCGAGGTGATGGTAGCCAAAATTGTGGAAGTGGCCCCTCAAGTTGATGTCGCGTGACGTCGCACGGTGGTACTTGACCACCGGGATAACCGGAAAGCCGGTGTGTTTTTCGCCTATTTCCGCCAGCTCCTGCATGCGTAGCACATCGCCTTGATCGAGATCGGTGTCAGCCCCTGTAGAGGGAGGACGCAACGTCCCGTTCGGGCCATTGTGGTAACCCAGAATGCCAAAGATCTTTGGGTGGCTGTGGATGAATTCGGCCAAAGCCCGCATTTCCGGTTCACTGAAGGGGTAGTCGCCGGCTCCGTGCTGCTCCGGTTCCGGGCGCCAGTCGTAGGACCAATTGCGGTTCCAATCGAAGCCCCGTCCCTCGATTGTGATGGCCTCCCCGCCGTCCCAGTCGTGGATCAGTCCTTCCGGCAGCGTTCGGTAGTAAGGAGGCGGGGTGTCCTTCCGCCGCCTCACCAGGAGGCGGGGGTCGTCGGGGTCCAGCGCAAGGGGGCCGTCCGGGTGCTGGATCCGCATGGTCAGGATGAGGCCGTCGCCGTTGAGATCCTGCTGGTAGAGGGTGTTGGGGCGTTCTTGGGTTCGGTCTGTCCTGCTTCGAACTGTTCCTGACGTGGTGACGACGAACTCAGCACCGTCAGGATTGATCCGTGGGATTATGTAGAAGGCGATGTCCGTGAGAAGGTCGCTGTTCGCATGGTCGATGACCAACTGTCGGGCCGTGAACAGAGCGGCATGGGTGCCCGACAGTTCGGCGGCGTGAATGTTGCCGTGGATCAGATAGGCGGGCTTCTCCGTGGCCGGACCGGTCGTTGAGTCCGTTATGGTCAACAGCTGCAGTGGGCGTCCCTCCCGAGACTCGCCAATGGTGCTGAGCGTAACCAGTTCCGGGCAGGACCGGGCCAGTTCGGCGGCGAATGCAGCCACTTCTTCGAAGCAGAGGAAATGCTCGAAGGGCAGTTCCGGGATGTTCTCCGGGACCATCGATTTCTCCTGATTTCTATGCGTTCCATATCTCCCCGAAAACTCATGAGCCCGCAATCGGGACCGGAGTGCCTTCGTGTCGCAGGTGCTCCTTCAGGGAGCCCGGGCGAGGTCACGGGATGGGGAGGGGCGTGATATCTGCCCGTCTGAGAATTGCCTCGGCGTTTCCGGCCAAAATGCACCGCTTCTCCTCGTCGGATATACGAGAGCCAACGACCTTGCCTATTTGCTGTGTCAGGCTGAAGAAGTAACAGTCGGATCCAAACACGACTTTTCCTGCCCCGGCCCCGGCAACCAACTCCTCCACCAGACCACGGGGCCCTGCGCTAAACGCTGTGTCCAGGTAGACGTGCTCGAACTCGCCCGCGAGTTGGATGCAGCGTTTGGCTCCGTCCCCCGCACCCGCGTGAGCCATCAGGAAGGCGCAGTCGGGGTAGCGACCGGCAAGCTCACGGACGATCTCAAAGTCCTGCTGTGTGCCCCAGGTGTGGAGGAGAACCGGGAGACGTCGCTCGTTTGCCAGGGCAAGTGCATCGGCATACCCCGGATGGTTGTAGGGGATGCCATTGCTGTTGTGCAGCTTCAGACCGACGAACCCCTCGCCCAGCCGACGCTCAAGCTCGTGTCGGGCAGCTGCTGAGAACACAGGGAATGCCAACGCATACCCCAGAATCCGCCCGGGGTGTGCCCGCGTGGCCTCAAGGACTTCGTCGTTTCCTTCGGATGCATGCCATGAGATGCACTGCATGTGTGAGACCACGATCGACTTCACCCCGACGCGATCCAGGACGCCAACCAGTCCCTTCGCGGTCAAGTCCGGTATAGCCTGAGCGTATCGCCCAAAATGTCCGTGCAGATCAAGCACAGCACTGTTCATCAAGGGGAGTCCCTGACGTGCCGTTTCGAGGAGTGTTTCCATGGGGTTGATAGCCTGTTACTGAATCACTCGGGCATTTTGGAGGCGTTCCATGTTACCCGCGGCGATAAGGCGTCGGTGTTCATCGGAGATGTCTGCGTACATGAGTTGGGTCAATGCCATGGTAGGTTCAGCGGCCGGGAAACCAGTGCCGAACAGAAGCTGTTCCGGGCCAATCGCCTCAATGGTCTTCTCCAGGCCCCGATGAACGGTCCAGTTGTTACCGATTGAGAGGTGGACGTTCGGGAAGGTCTCAAGCAGTGGGAGGATCGTTCGGTGGTCACGGTAACCGACCTCAGTGGCGATCAGAGGGAGGTCCGGGAAACGTCCGGCGATGGCGCCGATGTCACGGAGTGACACATAGCCGCCCGGACAGACAAGAGGCAGCGCCCGGCCGGCCATGGCTTTGAAGAGGTCATCACTGCCCCATGGTGTGAGCTGCCAGTAGTCCTGGGCTGGCCGGATGACGGCTGCACCGGAATTGTGGTCAAGGAACCCCACTACTTGAGTGTCCTCGTCAGGGAGATCGCGGCCCGTTGCCGGGACGGCAATGGGGCAGGGGACGAGCTCCGGGTGTTTGGCACATGCCCCAAACAGTCTGTCATTGGCCATGCAGACATCAACTTCCTGCGCATCGGGGATGATGCGGACCAACGCCTTGGCGATTCCCAACTTCGCCATGGTCTCGAGGCAGTCTTCCAGTGCAATCGGGGTCGTCTGTCCTTTCTTCACGCCGCCAAAGCCGGTCTGGATGTCGAACAATCGAGTCGTCATGTTTCGTTCTCGGTCGGGCTGAACCATGCTGTTGCGGGAAGGGCCTTTGGGGGGAGCAGCCCTGTTTCCTGTAGCTTACCTCTTCCCCCAACGGCTGCCAGCCCCATTTACGTGGTTCGTGTCATTGGCAATAGGACAGGCACACTTTAGGTTAGGTTTTCTGCCTCGTACTCGTCGTGATCGGGAGCGCATTGCTCGCATCATATCGCTTCCCTGTTTGTTCGTTCCGGGGAGAGCGAACAGCCTTTGTATTTGACTGGAATTCACCCATGCTCCCGGACAGCTATGGCATGTCTCAGTTGTTCTGGTTGGCCCTCTGCATCCTGATGATCGGGATGCACAAAGGGGGCTTCCCGGTCGGAGGCATTGCGCTCCCTTTGATGATCCTGATCTGGCCGAATCAGGCCTCTGCCGCGCGAAGTTCGGTGTCCTTTATGTTGCCTGTCCTGTGTGTCATGGATGTTGTGGCGTTGGGATTCTATCGCCGGAAGATCGTCTGGGCCGCTATTCTGCCGCTCATTCCCGGGACCCTGGTCGGGGTGGCAATCGGCGTGACCATTTTCGCGGGGGGGGACAAGGCTCTCGTTTCCCTGTCAGACCAGAGCCTGAAGCTCGTCATTGGATGCATTGGCATTCTCTTTGTGGGCTACCGAGCGTCGCGGAAGTGGCTGATGAACAGGCCCCGCGAGGACTCGCAGCCAGGCATCAAACGGGGCACCGTCTTCGGCGCGATTGCCGGGCTGACGTCCACTTTGGCTCATGCGGGAGGCCCTCCCATTCAGATGTATCTTCTTCCGCAGCGCCTCGACAAACTCGCTTTCGCCGGGACGACTGCAGCCTATTTCTGGGGACTGAATCTGTTGAAGGTGGGGCCGTTTTGCATGATGGGACGGATTACGGCGGACAATCTTCTCCTGGGCGTCTGGATGCTCCCGGTGATGCCACTCGGGGTCGTCCTGGGCTACATGGCAGTCAGAGTGGTCAAACAGGAGCACTACACGGGCCTTATCTACGTGGTATTGCTTTGCACCTCCATGATGCTTATCGTGAAGGCGGTGCACTGATTGGCGTGTCCATCCGGTGGAGACCCGTGGTTTCCCCTGCGTGGTGCTTCACAGATTTGGTGGTTGACGGGGGCTGGTAGAGGTAAACGATGAGCGCGAATGATTCCTTGACTCCGGATGAACTGGGCGAGCTCCTGAAGCGGGGCGAGATCACCAAAGAAGAGGCCATCGAGGTCATGGCTCAGCGGACGCGGAACGAAGCGATGCAGAATCTGTATGGCCCCCCGCCGGAAGCGGCTGCGGGGGATGGTGAGCCGGGGAAGGCGCCCGGGAAGCCCAGCCTCAAGGCGGTCATCGTTGTTCTGCTCCTGATCGTTCTTTTCGTTCTGTTGGCTATTGGCCTGGGGCAGTGACCATGGGGCAAGATATGTCTTCTGAACAGCGTCCTTTGAGCGGCATCCGCGTGCTTGATCTCAGCCACGTTCTGGCGATGCCTTACTGCACAATGATCCTGGGGGATCTTGGCGCTGAAGTGATCAAGGTGGAACGTCCAGTCACGGGGGATGATGCTCGCCACTTTGGGCCATACAAAGAGGGGGAGAGCGCCTACTTCATGAGCGTCAACCGCAACAAGCGGAGTGTGACGCTGGACTTGCGGAACGCTGAGGCGAAAGCTGTGCTCCGTGATCTCATCGCCTGTTCGGACGTTCTCGCGGAGAACTACAAGCCTGGAACGCTGGCCAAACTGGGTTTCTCCGAACAGGAAGTGAAGGCGATTAACCCGCGCATTGTGTACGCATCGATTTGCGGGTTCGGTCACGACTCTGTCTACCCGGGGCGGCCCGGATACGACATCATTGCTCAAGCCTTCAGCGGTTTCATGAGCATCACCGGTTACCCGGAGAATCCACCGACCCGAGCGGGTGCATCGGTGGGGGACATCATCTCCGGTCTGTTCACCGCGGTCGGGATACTGGCTTCGCTACGAGGCGTTGACCGAGAGGGGCAGGGGCAACGTCTGGACATCGCGATGACCGATTGTATGCTCGCCGTTCTGGAGAACGCAGTTGTGCGGCAAACAGTGGCTGGACAGACGCCGGGACGCGTCGGTTCACGGCATCCTGCGATAACTCCGTTCGATGTGTTCGAGACGGCCAACGGGCATGTGGTGATCGCGGTAGGGAATGACCGACTTTGGGAGATGTTCTGTCAGGCCGTTCCTCAACTGGCCGAGGCCCTTGGTGACGAGCGTTTTTCTTCGAATCCGCAGCGCACCGAGAACCATGCTGATCTGAAGCCCATCATTGAGGCCTGGAGTCGGACGCTGACGAGTGCAGCCCTGGTTGAGCAGCTGAGTGTGGTCGGCGTGCCTTGTGGGCCTGTGAACACGATTGCTGACGTCGTAGCGGATCCCAACACGATTCATAGGGACATGCTGGCAGCGTTTGATCATCCGACGGCGGGTCACGTGGTCACCGCCAACAACCCGATACACTTCGATCGCACCCCCTGCAAGGCGCATCGTCCTGCTCCCGAGTTGGGGCAGCATACGGAGGACGTGATGACCGCTGTGCTTGGCTACCCTTCGGAGCGGGTCGATGAGTTGCGATCCAGCGGGGCATTTGGTCAGGCCGACAGTACCAGCTGACCGGGCCTTCCAGGTCCGAACGACCCCTTTCAGGCTCAGCCAATGGGCTGCACGCTGAGAATTGTGGTCAGCTCATGTTCGCCCCCCGGCGCGAGCGTGACCGCATCATCCGCGGCGTTTGTCGTCTCGACACACAGCATGCCGGGATACTCGTCGTCCCCGAAGTCCTCCATGCGTACAGACTTTGCGATCCATGGGTTCCACACGACAGTCGATCGACTTCCCCGTTTTGCCACTCGGATTGTCCGTCCGAGTCCCGGGTCGTCGATGAAGCACTCGGATGCGGTGTCCAGGTAGACTCGGTCTGTCTCTTCTGCGAAGGTGACCGCGCCGTCCTGTTTGCCGCGTTTTGACGGCTGTGGTCCAACGGTGTCGATGAATGTCGCCCCATCCAGCCCCCGGATGGCCACCTGCTCGATCCCGGAGACCGCGAAGTAACTGTGCAGAGCGCAGGTATGGGTGACCGGAATGGCGCCCTCATTGCGCATCTTCAGGCTGACGGTCAGAGCTTTCCCCACTGTGATGGTGAGGTCCAGGCTGAATGGCTGTGGCCACAGGGCTTGAGTGGTGTCGTCCACGGGGAGTGCCAGGCGGAGGCAGGTTGCTCCGTCGTCGGTGACCGTTGTTTCACGGACGTCCCAGAGACAGCGTCGCGCAAAACCGTGACTCGGCTTGTCGGGATCGGTAGGGTGAGCGCCGAACCAGGGCCAACAGACCGGGATGCCTCCGCGGATCGGCTGTCCGAGCTCAAAGTCGCTGCGTTGACTCATCCAGAGCACGGGGAGCTGGCCATGTGGCTGGAAACCGAGCACGTGTCCTCCCAGGAGGCAAACGGAGGCAGTTGCCAGTCCATTCTCGATTTCCGCGACCGGCAACCCTCCGGGGCCCGATACAAAGGCGAGGACGTCCGGGATCCCGAAGCGTTGATTGAGTAGGGCCAGATCAGGCAGTGTTGTCTTTTCCACCGTTCACACTCTCCCAAAGGCTGGTTGGCAAGGTGCCGGCAGAACTCGGGGCCGTTCCTGCCGGAGGATGTACCGTTGACGTCGCGTCTTTGGTCCGGGGTTCTCGGGTGCCGTGACGTGACTTCACAATGCTCTCCGTGGGGCCTCGACCGTCCCAGGCCGGAACGGAGGTCCACATGGAGGGGGAAGGTAGCTGGCTGGAAGACGGAATCAAGGGCGTCCTCAATCTGGACCAGTGCCTCCTGGTCTCACTGTCGACAGCCTGCAACTCCAGCCGTCCGCCTATCCGGTTTAATCGCACTTGACCGGATTGCATTGATTCTTCTCCTGTACGGGGTAGTATTTGTTGACCAGCGGGCCTCACTCGCAGCCGGTGGTCACGACGGCAGGCTCCCCCCACTGCCTTCAGGAGGGCGCCTGCAGGCGAATGGGCGGCGCCCAGTCCGAGCCGATGGAGGACGGCGGCTTCTCAGGACGAGGTTTGCACACATTTCCGGAGAATGCGGTGAGAACGATTCAGATCGCAGTGGTCGCTATGGTGGCACTCTTGGTTGGTGTGGCCTCGGGGAGTGATGTGGCGGCGATCCAGCGTCTTCAGGTCTCAGCACGGTCCCTGCTTGTCGTTGACGACGTGCTGTTCGTCGGTGGCGATGATCGTGTTCGCGTCTACGACATTTCCGTTGCGGACAGCCCTGTTCTGAAAGACACGCTGAGTGTGGGGTATCGCGTTGACAGTATGGTCGTCACGGAAGACTTCCTGGTGGTGGGGCTGGCGGCTGAGACGGCGACGAATGTTCTCATCGTCGACATTTCTGACCTCACGGATCTCAGCACGTTGAGCGAGACCCGTGTGGGGGCGGCGAACGAGCTTCTCGGCGGGGTCGGCCAGTCAGACGGTGATGTCATCGTTGGGGTTGGCGCCATGTTGTACGCGCTGTGGGCTGATCCTGACGACGCCTACGCTCTTCTCGAGCTTGGGACGATAGACATGGGAGGGCAGATCGAGGACGTGGAAGTGGTAGGGGATGTGGCCTACGTGGCCCAGTTGTCCCAGCTCGCAACAATCGACGTTGCGTTCCGAGACACGATGGTGCTGCTCTCCCAGCGGAGCACCCTCGACATTAACTGGGACATCGCAGTGTCCGGGGGGCGCCTTGCTTCCGCTCAGAACTTCGAAGGAATTGCGCTCTACGATATTGAGGCCGATGGTTCCCTGGTTCGGTCGCAGACGATCCCCTCACCACAATTCAATGACGTGGTCGGCGTCGCCTTCGCCAACGGCATAGCGTACGGGGCCCTGCGGAACAACCCGGGCTTTGCCAATGGCGGTCTGCGGGGGTTCGATGAGGATACCGGTGATGAAGTGTGGCGGAACGCTGAGAAACGGGACGCCTTGGCCGTAGCTCTCAATGGAGATGTCCTTTATCTCGCCGAGGACGACTCTCTGGCGGCGTTCGCGAGCGAGCCTCCGGTGATCGTGCTGAAGAAGGGATGGAACTTCGTATCCATCCCCAGAGAACCGACCGACAATAGTGTCGCCTCTGTCTTTGGGGAGCTTGTGATTGGGCCTGTGTGGGAGTGGCAAAACAGCCGTTTTGTGAAGGCCTCGGAGGTGCTTCCCCTTCGGGGCTACTTCTGTTTTCGGCACGACTCCGAAGCAGCGACGATCGATTTGGCCCAGCTCACCTATCCCGCGGATGTCGACAGCGATGGCGATGGAACGACAGACAGTCAGGAAGCGGCGAGAGACACGGCGCCTGATGAATACAAGATCGAGCTGGCGGTCGGGTGGAACGCTGTCTCCCTCGCCGCTCTGCCGACGGATCCGAGTCCTGAAGGCGTTTTTGGTCAAGGGATTGGGCCGTTGGTCCGAGTGTGGGGAACTGGCCGCTACTACGAACCGTCTCGGATGAGTCCTTTAGCGGGGCACTGGGTACTCAATGCTTCGGATAGCCCGCTCCCGGTCACCGTGGAACCCGCGGAGTGACGGCAGAAGGCACGCCTTGTCTTCAGAGCGGCTCGGAAAGGGCCTGGATGAACTATTGGTCTGGATACCACCGTGATGGACATGATTAGAACTGTTGTGGCTGCAGGACTGGTCGCGACTGTGACAGCGGGGAAGACGGCGGAAACGACTATGGGTGAAACACGCGAGTTCTGGGGGGCTATCACATTTGGCGACCAGAAGATCGGGCACTTGCATCAGCGCTTTGCGGAGCCATCAAGGGCGAACTTACCGCATGTGAGCGAATGGGAGACGCGACTGGTACTGGGGCGCGGCGGCACACCACTGGAGATGTGTGAATCCGTGTCTGTTCGTGAAGACGCTGAGGGGGGGGTGCAGGCCTTCACCTACGAACTCCGTTCATTCGTCGGCGGGGAAGAGAAGACGACCATGTGCACGTCCGGCACGGTTCGTGACGGAGTCCTGATCGTCACAAGCAACGGCTACACTCAGGAGATCCCGCCCCCCGCCCCCGGAAGTGGACCACAGGCTCAGCATCGGCGTCTCATGGCTGAGCGGCAATCAGCTCAGCCGCATACCTATGAGGAGTTGACGTTCATGCCTGAGATGGTGCGGTGCATCAAGACCCGCGTGGCTTTGGGGGATTGGGAGGACGTCCGGCTGCACGCGGGTACTGCACGCTTACAGCGGGTGACCCGGACGATGGAGATTCGTCCCCTTCATCCTGACACACAGTGGGTGAATGAGGACGGCGTTGTCGTTCTTGCGGAGATTGACGTGCCCATGTTGGGCAAGGCGGAGATTCGCAGCTGCGATCGAGAAACGGCCCTCATGCCCTCGAGTCCGGTGGAGTTCATGGCGTCAACCGTGGTGCCGTCTCCGGTTCCCATCCAGGCACCCCGCCAGCTCAAGCGCGCTCAGTATGTCGTTCACTATGCGGATGACGGGAAGCACGGCCTGTGTGAGGGGCAAGGGCAGACCATCGAGCGTCTGCCAGACGGGGCCGTGTCCGTCACGATTGATGTGGACGAGGCTGTCCGGGCTGGGGAAGGGAAGGGCGAGGTCGGCCATCCGCAAACGGATTTGGGCGCTTACCTGCGTCCAAGCACGTACATCGAGTCTGATGACCCGCTCATTCAGGAGATGGCTGCGGAGGCCGTGGGGGCCAGCGAGGACGTCAGGGAAATTGCCTACCGGATTGAGGCCTATGTCAGATCGAAGATCGTGAGCAAGACCCTTGACATGGGATTCGCCACAGCACTCGAGACGGCTCGGGCCTTACGTGGAGACTGTTCTGAGCACGGCGTCCTGGTTGCTGCATTGGCTCGGGCCAAGAGCATCCCCTCACGCCTGGTCGTAGGGATCGCTTATGTTGGGGATGGCGCCTTCGGTGTCCGACATCCGAGTGGGGTGTTCGTGTTCCATGTGTGGACCGAACTGCTGGTCGCCCCCGACGCGTGGCTCCCGGTTGACGCTGCGCTCGGTGGTTTCGACGCGACCCACATTGCGTTGACGAAGAGCCCAATGGACACCCCATCGCCGGTTACCGACTTATGCCTTCCTGTCCTGGAGATTGTCGACAGCCTGCAGATCAGACAGGCCAGTGTCGAAGAGGAGAAGAACTGACGTTTTTTTAGTCGTTGCGAGCTTGAATGATCGTTGATCTGCAGTACTTTTAATGCCGTTTGAAGCGGGTGTAGCTCAATTGGTAGAGCACCACCTTGCCAAGGTGGATGTCGTCGGTTCGAACCCGATCACCCGCTCCAATTTTCCCCTTGGCTTTCTCCTCCCCCTCCCTCGCTACATTTTTCCTCTGATTGCCGTCTGTGCAGATACGGTTTCACTTCAGCCGCAGCATGGGCAGTCTTCCCGGCGCTTCACGCCAATGACTCGGACTGACATGCTCAACGCGTCGTAGGTAAACAGGCGGTCAGTGAGCAGGTTGCCCAGATCCAGAATCAGTTTGATTGCCTCAGTGGCCTGGACCGTCCCAATGATGCCGGGAAGCGCCCCGAGCGGTCCCCGTGGCGGGCCATCATCTGGAACGTCGTCCGGCGGCGCACCAAACACACACTGATAGCAGGCGCTCTTTCCCGGAATTATCGTGATCGTTTGGCCAAAGAACTCGCGGATTCCCGCGTGCAGCAGGGGAGTGCCGGCCTTCACGCAGAGATCGTTAAGCAACGCCTTCGTCTGCAGGCTGTCCGTGCAGTCGAGCACGACATCGTACGCCGCGACCAGCGCCAGACCATTCTCTGGGGTGAGTTTCCCGGGAATGACATCCGGTCGGACATCGGGGTTGAGGCTGATGAGTCGATCTGCCGCGGCCTGAGCTTTCCAGCGACCAAGATCCTCGGTCGAGTACAGCACCTGGCGTTGCAGGTTGCTGGCGTCGAGTGTGTCGTTGTCGATCAACCCCAGCCTACCGACTCCGGCTGCCGCCAGGTAGAGCGCGGCGGGTGAACCTAGCCCCCCAACCCCCACAAGCAGCGCGCTGGCCTGAAAGAGCTTCTCCTGACCCTCTTCACCAATCTCTTTCAACGCAAGGTGACGGGCGTAACGGGCGGTCTGTGCGGCAGTGCACGGCATGATGGAACTCCTGTCGTCACTGAGCGTCTCTCGTTTCGGCCCGGTAGACGCTGTCCCAGTTCTTGAACACCGGTTCCAAGCCGTGCGCGCGTAAGCTCTGGCAGAATGCTTCAGTTGAGCGCGTGTCGCTCACCTCGAACTGCTCGGTGGCGGACGCGTCGTCGTCCTCGCTGTAGCCTCCAACGGTCGTCTTGCTGGCCACGCTCATCTTGTTGACGCCAATCCCTGCCATGCCGTCACGCAATTTTGCCGGTTCTCGGGTTGAGAGGACGAGCGGGACGGTTGGCAGGCAGATCCGGAAAGCGAGAATGAACTGCACCAGCTGGTGATCGGTGACGACCACGCCTGGTTTGAACCCACCCACCTCCGGCTGGATTCGTGGGAAGGAGACGGAGACGCCGGCCCGCCAATGACGGCGTTGGAGGTGGGTGGCGTGCTGGTAAAGCGCGATCATATCATAGAGAGGGTCACCGAGGCCCAGAAGCGCGCCAATGCCAATGAAGCGGAAGCCCGCACTCAGGGCCCGCTCCGGAGCGTCCAGACGCGCCGGGTAGTCCTGTTTTGGCCCCCAGCGATGGAGTTTGGCGTAGAGCTCGGGATCGTAGGTCTCCTGATACAATGTCAAGCCCGTGCATCCTGCATCAACCAGCGCTCTGTATTCGTCGGTCGGCATGGGGAAGACCTCCACAGTGACCTTGTGGAAGCTTCGCGCCGCTATCTTGACGCACCGGAGCAGGTAGCTGAGATCCGCCTCCGGGGTCCGCTCGCCGGTCAGTAGCAGGATTTCATCGACGCCCAGTGCCTTGATCGCTCTGCACTCGGTTTCCACCTCCTCAAACGACAGTCGCTTACGTGGGGCTTTGCGATCGGAAGCGAATCCGCAGTAGGTGCAGCCCCCGGAACAGTAGTTCGAGAGATAGAGGGGGGTGTAAAGGGAGATGGTGCGCCCGAAGTGCCGTCGGGTCAGCGCCTGCGCTCGTTGAGCCATCGCCTCCAGCTGTCCCGCAGCCGCTGGAGATATCAGAACGGCGAATTCCCGCTCTGCCGGCGTGGTCGCGCGGAGTGCGCCGGCTGCCGCTTCAGGGGTCGCACGTTGAGCGGCAGCGATCCAAGGCGTTGGATCAAGCCAGTCTGGTTGAGGAACGGTCATCTTCACTCGTTCCTTCCGGCGAGGAAGGAGGTGAGGGGGCTCGACGCGATGGCCGCTTCGCTGGTCGGCATCAAGCCGGCTTCCCAGGCCATTCGTCCGGCTTCGACGCCCATGGCAAAAGCCTCAGCCATGCGTTCGGGGGCCTCAGCTGCCGCAACAGCACTGTTGACCAAAACGGCATCACAGCCGAGCTCCATGGCGGCAGCCGCTTCAGCGGGGGAGCGCAAGCCGGCATCGACAATAACGGGGATGCTGCTGTCACGGATGATAATGCGCAGCATCTCTTGGGTCGTCAGGCCCTTGCCCGTCCCGATTGGGGCTCCGAGAGGCATCACGGATGCACAACCGATGTCTTCCAGGCGTTTGCAGAGCACGGGATCGGCGGGCACGTAGGGCATGACCAGGAAGCCCTCTTTGACCAGGATCCTGGCCGCCTCGTACGTCTCGATGGGGTCTGGCAGCAGATGGTGTGGATTGGGGTGGATTTCCAGCTTGAGAAACGGGCTTCCGCTGATTTCCCGACTCAGCAAGGCTGCCCGGACGGCTTCTTTGGCATCCATAGCGCCGGACGTGTTCGGCATGAGCTGGACGGTCTTGAGTTCCGAGAGCGGCCCGTACAGATCGTCTTCCACCAACTCCCGGTTGAAACGTCGGAGGGCCACGGTGACGAGCCCTGTACCCGAGGCTTCAACCGAGCGGATCATGGTCGCCGTGTCCGCGAATTTCCCTGTACCCATGATCAAGCGTGAGGGCAGACATTGATCGCCAATGCGCAGTTCTGTGGACATCATTCAGCCTCAATTCTCACGTCTGTGGCGTTCCCGTCATCCGCCGCTGGCGAAGACCAGAATCTCGATTTCATCGTTCTCGGACAGCGCAGTATCCGCCCATGTTTCGCGGGGGACGACACTGCCATTGACCATTACGGCACAGAGCTTGGGGTTAGCCCCCACCTCAGTCAGCAGGGAGAGAAGGTCGCCTTCACCGGAGTGCTCGACCGTTTCACCGTTTACCAGCAGATTCATCGTCGTTCCTATCGGCCACTCACGCATTCTTCAGGACACAACAAGTAATCTACACCCAACACGTAGCCGTAGCATACCCCGGCCACACAGGATGGTGTGATTCGCCGGCCACCCGTAAGGGGGCAGTTGCGTGGGGGAGAACGCCAAAATGGCTCGACGGAGGCTCTCCCTCCAGGGGTTCTTTGGGCCATCTGTGTCCGATGGAGGGAGAGACTCCGTCGAGCCGCCTCACGAGACTGAGGCATTGCGGCCACCCTGATAGCACACTGGATGTATGACTAACCCCTTGTATGTTCGAGCAACGGTTTGCCGCAAGGCCGTTGGGGGCAACCGTCAATGAAGGAGGGAGAGTGATCCATGGCAGGAGTGCTGGTTGTAGACGACGAGCGGAGCATGCGGGTGACACTGCGTGAGTTTCTCCTCGATGCGGGCTACGACGCCACAGCTGTCGAAGACGTCGACAGTGCGCTGGCCGTCTTTGATGACGGCAGCATCGATGTCATTGTCAGCGACATTGCCATGCCGGTACGGACCGGGGTTGATCTCGTCCAGGCCATCCGTGAGCGCGGTTCACGCGTGCCAGTTATCCTGATCACGGGACAGCCCAGCCTGGAAACGGCCGGAGACGCCGTCCGTGCCAGGGCTTTTGACTACCTGCAGAAGCCCGTTTCGGAAGAGATGCTCCTGCGGGTTGTCGCCTCAGCGGCTGAAGCAAGGGTGCGTGACCACGAACACGAGCAGTTGCAGGAGGAGAACAGGCGTTACCAGGAGCAGCTGAGTCGTCTGGTCGACCAGCGGACCCAACAGTTGTGGGAAAGCGAGGAGCGGAACAGGATTCTCCTGGATGCCGTGCCGGATCTGCTTTTCCAGTTCGACAGGAGTGGTGTTTTCAAAGCTTGCCGGGCTCCCACTGATGCGGCGTTCGCCATGCCCAAAGACGAGTTTCTGGGGCGAAAAGTCACGGAGGTGATGCCTCCTGATTTCGCCAGGGACGTCATGAGATGCATCCATTCAGCGCTGGACAGCGACGGCCTTCAGTTGCTTGAGTATCAGCTTCCCAACCCGTTTCCGGGTGGAGAACTGAGCGATTTCGAGGCGCGATTCTCCGCGTGTTCGGAGAATGAGGTGTTAGCGATCGTCCGGGATGTGACGGATCGCCATCGGGCGGAGGAGCGGTTGGCTTTCCTCGGGGCGGTCTCTGAGCAAGTATCAGACTCGATCATCTGCACTGACCTGGAGAACAGAATCACCTATGTCAACGCCGCGGCGTGCAGCCTGTTCAGATACAGTGTTGACGAGCTTATGGGGCGGACGCCCGATATCCTGAACGCCGAGCCATTGGCAGAGGATATCCAGAGGGAGCTCTACCGGACGGTTGCGGCAGGCCGGACCTACATGGAGACGTGCCTGAACAAGCGTAAGGACGGCACGACTTTTGTCTGCGAGTTCAAAGTAGCCCCGATGCGGAACAGCGATGGACAGCCCTGTGGCTATATCGGGGTGCAGAGAGATATGACCCCCAGAGTGCGGGCTGAAGAGAAGCTACAGCGGAGCGAGGCGAAGCTGAGGGAGCTTGCCGTCGATCTGACCCGGGTCGAGGAACGTGAACGGCGGAGTCTGGCCGTCTATCTCCACGATGACATCAGCCAGGCTCTGGCTCTGGCCCGCATGAAGTTTGCCCTGGTTGCCGAGGACGTTGAGCACGGTAAGCAGGTCACTGAAGAGATTGAGGAAATCCGGGCTCTTCTCGATCAGACGATCGAAGGGGCACAGACGCTGACGTTCGACTTGAGTCCGCCGGTCCTGCATCAGTTGGGGCTGTCGGCTGCGATTGAGTGGGCCGGGGAGAAGCTCGGCGATGAGCATGGACTTGCGTTCGTTTTCAAGGATGACGGCAGAGAGCGCGTGCTGGGCCAGGATGCGCGCGCGTTTGTCTTTCGGGCGACCCGCGAACTGATGTTCAACGTGGTCAAGCATGCCCAGGCAAGTCGATTGGCGGCGACCGTTGCCGGGGATCGGAGCGAGATTTGCGTGACGATTGAGGACAATGGCATCGGCTTCCCTTCGACAGATCGTGAGGATGCGTGGCCAGAGAGGGAATTTGGCATTTTCAGTATCCGCCAACGGCTGGAATTTCTCGGGGGAACTCTCGATATTGTACCTGCAAGCGAGGGCGGAACACGAGCCGTCCTGTCCGTGCCACTTGCGACGTGCGAGGACAAGCGATGAAGATCCTTCTGGCTGATGACCATAGACTGATGCGTGAGGGGCTGCGATCACTGCTGGCGCGTCAGAGTGGCATGGACATTGTGGGGGAGGCCGACAACGGTATCACGGCGGTGCAATTGGCTCGGGAGTTGACCCCTGACGTTGTGATTATGGATATCGCCATGCCGGACTTGAACGGGATTGAGGCGACTCGCCAGATCAAAGCTGAACTGCCTGAGACCAAAATCCTGGGCTTGTCCATGCATGCGGATCGCAGGTTTGTGAAACGGATGCTGGCGGCCGGTGCATCTGGTTACATGCTCAAAGCCTGCGCCTTTGAGGAAGTCGCCAAGGCAGTCCGAGCGGTGATGGCGGGGCGGGTCTACACCAGCCCAAGAATCACGGACCTGGTCTTGGAGGACTACATTCAGCAACTGTCCGGAACGGTCGACGAAGGCGGAACACTCCTGTCCGATCGCGAGCGAGAAGTCCTGCAACTCCTCGCTGAAGGGAAGAGTACTCGCGACATTGCCGACTGCCTGCACGTGAGCACGACGACCGTCGATACTCACCGCAAGCACATCATGGACAAGCTGGGTCTGCACAATGTTGCTGAGCTGACCAAGTACGCGATCCGGGAGGGGCTGACGGCTCTGGACGAGTGAGGGCCGGGCCGTCGGAGCGCAGCGGCTCCTCCCACATTGAAGAGGAGGCAGCCAACGTGGGAGCGGTACCATCCCGCGATTTTCCACATTGAGTTCAGGTGAAGCCAACGTGGAAGGGGTTGCCATCCCGCGATTGCGCTTATCCTAATTCGGGCCGGGGAAGACTGCATACCCGGCCCTCAGCAGGCCTATGGTGGCTCTCCTTTACCCCTCTCTCCCAATTTTCCCAAACGACTATCATGATTTGCCCAGTCAAGAATCCCTAGAACAGGGGATTGCCCCAACCTATGCGGGGGCACTAGCTTCGGGTTAGTGCGGGTTCGGGTGCCCGTGCACACGTTTCGGCCCCAGCGAGAGGCAGACAGGATTCATGACTACTCTGATCATATCAGCTGACGCCGCCACTCGGACGCATCTCCGGGCTGTTCTGGCGCGCTGTTCTGACATCGACACCGTCTCTGAAGCGGACAGTGCTGAGCCCCCCTTGGTCGGCGATCCGCACACCGTGATTCTGGCGGATGTCAGCGATGAGACAAAGGGGGTTCCGGGAACACTGAGGGGAATCCGCGCCCGCTATCCGCGGGCCAGCATTCTGGCGCTGGGATCTTACTGCGACAGCCGCTTCGCCGTGCGTGCTCTGCACGCGGGTGCGAATGCCTACGTGCTGCGTGAGAGGTCCTCTGAGGATCTGGCGGGCGCTCTGCGGGCGGTTGATTCCGGGCGCGTGTACGTGAGCCCCGGCATTGCCGGAATTGCGGCAGGAGATTGACCAATGTGGACAACGGCTCTGCGAAGACGGTGCTCACGAAGGGGTGCAGTCATGGCGGTCGGGGCCGTCTTGCTGGGTATTCCGGGAGTCAACGGCAAGGAGACGATCAAGGCGATCTATATACCACTTGCAGACCACTATGCAGGTCTGATCGCCCCTGAGAAGTAGGAAACACGGCCAGGTAATGGAAAACGGTGACGGTCACATCTTGGTCTTCTGCCTCAACGAGGAGCGGTTCGCGTTGGCGTTGGATCAGGTTGTGCGCGTCCTCCCTTCGCTGGCGATCTCTCCTGTTCCTGAAGCTCCAGAAGGGATCTCCGGGGTGATAAATGTCGAGGGGGATGTGATCGCGGTGATCGACTTGCGATCGCTGTTTGAGCTGCCCCCAGGTGAGCAACGCATCGACGATCGCATCATCGTGGCGCAGGCCGGCGAATGGCGGATCGCGGTCGTCGTCACTGAGGTGGTCGAGGTCCGGCGCATAAAGGCGGAGGAACGGGTGGCGTCGGAACGGATTCTACCGGCGCTCCGGGACTGTCTCGGGGGCGTCCTCAAGCTGGACGATGGCCAGATCCTCATCTACGACTTGCTGCGGTTTGTGTCGCAAGCGAGGCCGGAACTACTGGTAACGAAAGTGGAGATGTTGGCCGGATGAGAACGGGTGTGACACAACTCCTGTCTGACGACGCGCTGCAGGTGGCAAGCCAGCACGTGGAGCGCTCGCTTGGGCTCCATTTTCCCGAGCCCCGGTATGCCGAACTTGAACGGGCTCTTGTGTGCGCCACAAACGAACTGGACCTGAGCGGCCCGGAAGCACTGGTCGGCCGACTGGGGGCTGACCGGCTGAGCCAACGCGAAATCGAGGTCTTGGCCGGGCAGCTGACCATAGGCGAAACGCATTTTTTCCGAGACCGCCCCGTGTTCGACACACTTGAGAACGAATTCCTGCCGCCGTTGATTGCGTCCCGGCGTCAGAGCCAGCCGTATCTGCGCATCTGGAGTGCCGCGTGCTGCACAGGCGAGGAAGCGTATTCGCTGGCCATCCTCCTGCACCGGCTGATTCCAGATTGGCACGACTGGAACATCACCATTCTCGCAACGGACATCAACCCGGTCTTCCTTGATCGCGCCGCCTCGGGCCGCTACCGGCCGTGGTCATTCCGGTCAACGCCCGACTGGCTGCAGGCGGAGTACTTCCGCCCCGGGCCGGACGACACGGTCGATCTGCTTCCTGAAATACGACGAATGGTGACGTTTTCGTACCTCAACCTCGTGGATGCGACGTATCCCTCGCCAGCCACCAATACCAACGCGATGGACCTGATCATGTGCCGGAATGTGCTGATGTACTTTGCCCCGGACCGGGCTCGCGTTGTGGTCCGGAAGTTGGTGAATTCCCTGGTTGAGGGGGGCTGTCTGCTGCTCAGCGCCTGCGAGGCCTCGACCGGACTGTTCGAAGGACTCCCGGTGGAGCGGACCCCCGCGGGTTTCGCCTACTGCCGAGCGACGCCGACGCCCCCCGCTTTGGCCTCCCCTCGCTTGCGGGAGTCGCGCGCCCGGTCGAGGCCTCCCCGAGCCGATCAAGAAGGTGCGCTGAGCCGCACTCAGATTGTGTTCAAAGCGCTGTTGGCTAAAGAGGCGTCCCATCCAGCCATCCAGGACGAGCAGGTTGATGGTGAGGCAGGGGCTGCGTACGAGCGCGCGTCATGCCTCTACAGCGAGGGTCACTATCCTGACGCGATTCGGGAGCTGCAGGCCGTCGATGACCGGGATGAGCTGTCCCTTGCCGCGCTGGTTCTCGCTGCACGTGCCTGTGCCAACGCCGGTGAGCTGGAGCAGGCCTTGAGCTGGTGTGTCGAGGCTATCATGCGCGATCGAGCTGATCCTGCCCCGCATCTGCTGCAGGCCAGTGTGCTGCAGGAACTCGGGCGCGACGCCGAGGCTGTCAGTGCTTTACGACGGTGCCTATATCTGGACGCGAACCGTGTGTTGGCGCACTTCAACCTGGGCAATCTGGCACTGCGCAAATCGGACCGGAAGACGGCGGCCAAGCACTTCCGGCACGCGCGGGATGTGTTGGCCTCCTGCCCGACGGATTCCGTGATCCCTGATTCCGGAGGGCTTACAGCGGGACGCCTCGATCAGCTGATCGTGTCATTGCTGAAGGGACTTGAGCGTGATGCCGCTTGAGCGTGTATCCGGCCAACGGAGCAACCGAGATGAGCACAGACAAACGCAAGACTGGTCTGGTAGAACTCTCTGGTCCCGAGGCTGTCGACGGCAGAGATAGAGACGCGATCCTGAAGGAGCGCGCTTCCCGTTTTGCCGCTCCTCGCCGGGCGGACGCGGGAAAGAGCCGGGCCGCGGCGGATGTGGTCCGGTTCAGCATCGCCGGTGAGGATTACGCCATTGAGTCAGCATACGTCAGCGAGGTATTCCGCTTTACTGACTTGACCCCGGTGCCATGCACGCCGTCGTTCATCACCGGCGTCATCAACGTGCGCGGCCGTGTCGTTGCCCTGATCGATCTGCGCGTCTTTTTCGACGTTCCGCCCCAGGGATTGAGCGATCGGAGTCGGGCCGTGATTCTGAGCGACGACAACACTGAGTTTGGGATCCTGATCGACACCATACGCGGGGCCGGCGGGATCGTGCTGGACGACTTGCTGAAGTCCCTGCCCACCCTGACGGGTGTGCGTGAACAGTATCTGAAAGGTGTGACGGCTGACAACGTGGTGCTGCTGGATGGCGCCAAGCTGCTGAGCGATCCCAGGCTGATCGTTGAGGAAACAGTGGGCGAGTGAGTAAAGGAGACGAATATGAGCAGGATCAACAGGAAGCACCTGACGGTTCGACTGGCGTGTCTGACGACGCTGTCCGCGATCATCCCGATCGCCTTGGTCGGCTACCTGGCCGATCGAGCTGCGGAGGGGGCCTTGAAGCGAAGCACGTTCAACATGCTCGAGTCTAACGTCGAGCTCCGTGCGAACGCCGTGATGGCGATGTTGCACTCTCATATCGCCGACGTCGTGTTGCTGGCGTCGGTCCACGATACTGAGGAGGCGTTCGATGCGCTCACGGCGTACCACGACGCAAGTGGGGCAACCGCGGACGGGGGGTATGACGTGGAATCTGCCGAGTACGCGAAGGTCTTCCGCGAGGTGGGCACTCTCATCGGGCCGTTTGCGTCGAACCGCGGCCATGACGAGGTGCATCTGATCTGCGCCGCACACGGGCATGTCATGTACTCTTCGGTGAAGCACGAGGACATGGGCACAAACCTGCGAACGGGCAAATACAGGGACAGCTCCCTGGCACAGCTGTACCGCAAGATTGTGGAAACAGCGAAGCCGAGGTTCCAGGATTTCGCGTTGTATGCGCCTAGCGGGGAGCCAGAGGCGTTCATTGGGGCTCCCGTGGTCGGCAAGGAGGACGGTGGTCTGCGCGGCATCGTTGTTCTGGAGCTGCCCCAGGACGCACTCAATGAGATTCTGACCCAGGGGAGCGGCCTGGGCAAGACGGGAGAGACGTACGCAGTGGGGTCGGACATGCTGATGCGCTCCGACTCACGCTTCTCAGACGCAAGCACCGTTCTCGAGCAGAAGGTCGACACAGCAGCGATCCGCCGCGCGTTGGGCTTGGAGGGCGGTGAGCACGGCATCACGGAGACCGACATCATCACCGGTTACCGCGGTATGAGCGTACTGAGCTGTTACCGGCAGCTTGGGCTGGATGAGGATGAACTGCTCAATACAGACACTGAATGGGTGGTTAGCGGTGAGATCGAGGAGGCCGAGGCCTTTGCCACTGCGCGTGGATTGCGCAGGAGCGTCTCCCTGTGGGCGATTGCCGTGGCGGGTTTGGCCGGAGCGGCAGGTCTGCTCGTGGCGAGACGTATTTCCACACCGCTGCTCGAGGGCGTCAACGTCCTGGCGTCTTCGGCCACCGAGATCTCGGCAACGGTATCGCAGATTGCGAGCACGGCCCAGCAGACAGCGGCTGCCGTGTCCGAGACGTCAACCACGGTGAGCGAGGTGCGTCAGACTGCGGAGGTCGCCAGCGACAAGGCCATGGCGGTGTCGGAGTCGGCAAAGCGGGCTGAGGAGGCCTCGCAGCAGGGCAAGTCCGCCACCGCCCGCAACCTGGAAGGCATGGGGCGCATCGAGGAGCAAATGGCTGCGATCACCGCGAGCATCATGCAGCTCAGTGAACAAGGCCAGACGATTGGTGACATCATCACGACTGTCAGCGACTTGGCCGAGCAGTCGAATCTCCTTGCCGTGAACGCCGCGATCGAAGCAGCTAAAGCTGGCGATCAGGGCAAGGGCTTTTCGGTCGTTGCACAGGAGATTCGCAGCCTAGCGGAGCAGTCCAAGGAAGCGACCACTCGTGTGCGGACCATCCTGGGCGATATCCAGCGCGGCACCAGTAGTGCGGTACTGACCACCGAACAGGGAGCTAAGGCGGTGTCCGAGGGCAAGGAGCAGGCGGAATCCGCCGGCAGAGCGCTCGCGTTGCTGGCCGAAGCGGTGGAGGATGCGGCCAACGCGGCCACCCAGATCGCTGCCTCCAGTCAGCAGCAGTCTGTCGGCATGGAGCAGGTTTCTTCGGCCATGGAGAGCATCAAGCAGGCCAGTGGCCAGAGCCAGGACAGCACCAAGCAACTCGCCGGTGCAGCCCACGACCTGCAGGAGCTCGGAGAGAAACTGCGTGACTTAGTGGGAGTGTCCGCTACCGGCCGTCGCGGATAGCCGCCCTGGACCAGGGCGTTGATCGCCCGGCGTGACTCGTTTGCGGCGTGCAGCGGCGTCACGGGGAACAACGAGGGTCCGAGTTGAAGGAGAGGCCCATGGCTGATGCTCTTGACAGCGACCTCATGAAACACCTCATGGGGATATTTGCCGAGGAGGCCCGTGAGCACGTCGAGGCCATCGGTTCGGGATTACTCGAACTCGAGAAGGTGGATGACGTCGAGCAATCGAGAGCGATCGTCGAGACTGTCTATCGTGAGGCGCATAGCCTGAAGGGCGCGGCGCGTTCGGTCGATCTGGCCTCGGCCGAGAACGTTTGCCAGACATTCGAAGATCGTCTGGCCGAACTGAAACGCGGCGAGACAGCCGTGACGGCCGAGGGGCTCAATGTCTTGCACGATCTGCTGCGGGAGATTGAGGGGGTCATTGCTGAGGCAACCGGGGTAGATGGGCGAGAGGGTGCAGGGCTGTGTACTCCCGCTCCAGAGCCGCCGACTGGGAAGTTGGCGGCCGCGACCTCCGCGTCCGCTCCCGTTCCTGGGCCTGCTGTCGTTCCGAGGAGTCGTGGGGCGTCTGAGTCGCCTGGTGAGGCCGCTGTGGCTGCGCCCGAAGAAGGAGGAGCCGACGTTGCCGACGTTGGCGCGCCTCCGCTGGCCCCCGCTGCCGGCCAGACCGTCCGTATTGCGACAGCGAAGCTCGATACTCTGCTGACCCGCTCGGAAGAGTTGCTGCGCGTGCGTATGGCATCCGAGCAACGGGCTTCCCAAGCCAGGGAACTGCGTCGTGTGACCGATGACTGGGCTCGGCGTCTGCGTCAGAACGGTCGCTTCCGGGAACTTGGGGCCGCTTCGGCTTCGGGCGGTTCTGCTGCTGATTCTGATGTCGGAGTCGGTGGCAAGGACAGCTACTTCGGTGTGTTTCAGGACAGCGTGGACCGGCTCTGTCGTGCCATGGCTGACGACCGTCGGTTGGTGGACTCGCTCGTCGACCAGCTTCTCGAGCATGCCAAGAGCGTCATGATGCTGCCGTTCGCTACCATCACCAGAAGTCTTCCCAGGCAAGCGCGCTCCATTGCTAACGATCTGGGAAAGCAAGTCCGATGTGAAGTAGTCGGTGATCATCTTGATATCGACAAACGTATTCTGGAAGAGTTTCACGAGGTGCTTATCCATCTGTTGCGCAACGCCGTTGATCACGGGATAGAGATGCCGGAGCAACGAACGGTGGCAGGCAAACCGGTACAGGGGGAGGTAACGCTGTCAATCACTCAGCAGTCCGGCAACAGCGTGGAGATCTCCGTTGAGGATGACGGAGCGGGGATCGATACTGGGAAGCTCCGGGGGGTAGCCCTCAAGAGCGGGGTTGTGTCGGAAGGTGACCTGTCGGAGGACACTGACCAGGAGCTCCTTCCGCTGATCTTCGAATCGGGGGTTTCGACGAGCCCGATACTTTCGAAGCTGTCCGGGCGCGGGCTGGGGATGGCCATTGTTCGTGAGAGAGTGGAGGGGCTCGGAGGGAGCATCTCCGTGGCGACCGCAGCCGGGCAAGGGACGCGGTTTTCCGTGGTCTTGCCCACGATGCTGTCAACTTACCGAGGTGTCCATATGAAGGCCGCGGGGCAGTCTTTCGTGGTATCCACGTCTGGGCTGGACCGTGTCATGCGGGTTCGGCGTGACGGCATCCGGACGGTCGCGAATCGCGAAACCGTTCAGACGGAAGGGGGCCCCTTGGCTTTCGCGCCGCTTGCCGATTTGCTCGGGTTGAGGTGCAAACGCACGACCACCAGTGAGTGGCTAAGCATCGTGGTCGTCGCGGGGGCTGGTCAGAGGCTGGCGTTGGGGGTCGATGAGATTGTGGGTGAGGAAGAGATTCTGGCCAAGAGCCTGGGCAGTCAGCTACGGAGAGTGCGCAACATCAACGCGGCAACCGTGTTGGCGTCCGGCAAGATTGTGTTGGTCCTTAATGTCAGTGACCTGATCAGGTCTGCCGGGGGACTGGGCCGTGCCGTCCCGCAAAGCGATGGGCCGGCGGGAGGAAGCAGTGAACGGGAGCCCAGCCGGATCTTGCTGGTGGAGGACTCAATCACAGCTCGTGTGTTGCTACAGAGCATCCTCGAACCAGCGGGATACACCGTGACCACGGCAGTTGACGGTGTCGAGGCGTTTGCCAGCCTTCGGTCTGAAGTGTTTGACCTGGTCGTTTCCGATGTTGAGATGCCCCGCATGAATGGCTTTGAACTGACGCACAGGATACGGGGAGAGGAACGCCTCAATGACCTTCCCGTGGTGTTGGTTACAGCTCGCGAGACGCGCGAGGATCGCGAAAGGGGCATCGACGCCGGGGCCAACGCGTATCTCGGCAAGAGCAACTTTGACCAGACTGACCTGCTGCAGGCTATCGAGAGGCTGATTTGAACGGGAGAATGGATCGTGCCCAACAGTGACCAGGCAGCAAAGCTCAATCGCGGTGCGGATCGGACCCGTGCTGTGCGTGTGCTCGTCGTCGATGATTGCGCCGTGACACGCGAATATCTCACGCACATGTTCAACGCGAGTCGAGTTCTGGAGGTGATCGGGACAGCGTGCAACGGGGCTGAGGCCCTGCGGTTTATTGAGGAGCAACGGCCTGACGTCGTCACCATGGATGTGAACATGCCGGTAATGAACGGGTTTGAGGCGACCCGCCACATCATGTCCACCGACCCGTTGCCGATCGTGATCTTGACGGCGAGTTGGGATTCCGAGCAGGTGAACATGGGCTTCAAAGCCCTGGAAGCGGGGGCCCTCGCGGCGTTGGCGAAGCCACGGGGGCTCGGGCACGCCGAGAGCCCTGCCCAGGTCCGCGAACTTGTCAGCACCGTCAGAGCGCTATCCGAAGTCAAACTGGTGACCAGGCGTTGGCGCGACGGCAAGGGCAGCCGGCCCGTTGAGCGCCCACGTGCCCCCCGCCGGAACCGCCGCATCCTGGCCGTGGGTACGTCGACCGGAGGCCCACCGGTGCTGCAGCGGATCATGTCGGCCCTGCCTGCCGATTACCCGTGGCCGGTCGTGGTCGTCCAACACATTTCACCTGGGTTCCTGGAGGGAATGGTTGACTGGCTCGACCAGGGTTGTGCCGTTCGCGTCTGTGCGGCGAGAGATGGGGATCTCTTGAGGCCGGGCGTGGTGTATCTCGCTCCGGACGATGTCCACATGGTTGTCACAGAGGAAGAGACCATTGCTTTGCTCGATGTCCCTGCTGACAACGGGCTGCGCCCGGCGGTAGGCCGGCTGTTCCAATCTGTTGCCGACGTCTACGGCGGGAGCGCGACAGTGGTTCTGCTCACGGGCATGGGGAAGGACGGCGCGGCCGAACTCAAAAAGCTTCGAGATTGTGGTGCGGCGACAATTGTGCAGAACCGCGAGACGTGCGTTGTGTTCGGGATGCCCGGTGAAGCCGTTCGGCTGGACGCAGCGATGCACACCATGTCTCCTGACGAAATTGCTGATTTCCTTGTAGCAGAGGTCGCCCGAGTATAGACGGGAAGGAGCGCAGGCCGCATGGATTCACACAGTACAGATGAGACGGGAATTCCCATGACAGACACTGGTGGTGCAGGAGACGCGAAGACGCTGGTCTTGGTCGTTGAGGACAGTCGGACGCAGGCTGCGAAGCTCCAGAGCATGCTTGAGGCCAACGACTACGCCTCGCACGTGGCTTCGGACGGTGAAGAAGCCTTGGCATGGCTTTCGGACAACCGGCCGACGTTGATCCTGAGTGACGTGGTCATGCCTGGCCTGGATGGATATGGGCTCTGTAGACGCGTCAAGGGTAACCCGGAGACCAAGGACATCCCCGTGGTTCTCCTCACGACGCTGTCGGAGCCGGGTGACGTGATCGAGGGGCTCGCCTGCGGAGCGGACAACTTCATGACCAAGCCTTTTGACGAGGGCCAGTTGCTTTCGCGTCTGGAGTACATCCTGCTGAACAAGAAGCTGCGCACTGGCAGCAGGAGTGCCGTTGGCTTGGAGGTGGCCTTTGCCGGACAGAAGTACTTCCTTTCCCCAGAGCGCTTCCAGATCCTCGATATGTTGTTTTCCTCGTTCGAGACGGCGGTGCGTATGAACCGCGAACTCAAGGAGGCGAACCGGCAGCTTCGAGACGCCCTTGGGGCGGTCCGTACGCTCAAAGAGTTGCTTCCCATGTGTTGCCACTGCAAGAAGGTGCGCGACGATGAGGGGTACTGGCAGCAGGTTGAAGACTATGTCCGAACGCACGCAGACGTACGCTTCTCGCACGGGCTTTGTCCGAACTGTTTGGGCGAGCTCTATCCCGAGCTGCGCGAGGGTTACCTTCGTGAGATTGGGGACGAAGAGAAATGAGTGACCCGGGAACAGACGTACAATTGAGCGCCGATGTGCTGGTCGTCGAGGACAGTCTGACTCAGGCCGCCCGATTGCAGCAGCAGCTTTCCGGACGTGGGGTTGTCGTGCGTGTCGCCCGTGATGGCCAGGAAGCGCTGGAATTGATGCGCGGACAGCTCCCGGATGTCGTGGTGACCGATGTGCTCATGCCTGTCATGGACGGGTACCAGCTCTGTCGGAGGATCAATGACGACGCAGAGTCGCGCCATGTCCCGGTTATCCTGCTGACTGATCTTCGGGAGCCGGAGGACGCCATCCGGGGGCTCGAGGCTGGGGCGAGTTGCTTCCTCTCCAAGCCCTGCAACATCGATGAACTGGTCGAGCGCATTCAGCAGCTCCAGGAGAATGCGCAGCAATCGGGCAACGAGCGACGGGATCTGGCCTTGGCCTTCTCGCTTGGCGGGAAGCAGCACACGGTGACCGTGGATCAGGCACAGATCGTGAACCTGCTGCTCTCGTCCCTTGATGCCGTGCTGCAACATCGCCGAAGGCTGGCGACTACCAATGAAGAGCTGAGCCAAGCGCTTCAGGCCGTGGAGAGCCTCGGCCACCTCATCGTCGAGGAGCAGGCACCCCCGAAGGTGGGGGCGGCCGGCAGCGGGCTCCGGGTCCTCGTGGTCGAAGACAGCCCGGTTCAGGCAGAGCGCGCACGATTCAGGCTTGCCGAACACGGTTTCGAGGTACGTGTCGCAAAGGACGGTGAGGAAGGGCTTGCCATGGCCCAGGCGTGGAAACCTGAGATCGTCCTGAGCGACGTGGTCATGCCGGGGATGGACGGCTATGGGCTCTGCAAGGCGATCAAGCACGACAGGGATCTGTCGGCAACTCAGGTTGTGATGCTTACGGGGCTGTCCGATCCTGCCGATATCGTGCGCGGCATCAATGCGGGAGCCGATTACTACTTGACCAAACCGTGCACGGACGAGCATCTGGTGTCCCGAATCGAGGCGATTGCGGCAGGGCGAGCCCGGCATCCATCACAGATCAGGGACCGCGTCGACACCGATGTGGACCTTAACGGCACCCAGTATCGCATCCGGGCCTCACGCAAACAGATCCTGGATCTGATGCTTTCAACCTACGAGAACGCCGTTCAGCAGAATCGTGAACTGCAGCGCCTGAAGCAGGAACTCGAAGACGTGAACTCATCTCTTGAGGAACGGGTCAAGCAGAAGACCGCCGAGCTGTGGCAGGCCGAGCGCAAGTACCAGTCACTGGTGGACAACGCCATGGATGGGATCTTCCAGCTTGACTGTGAGGGGCGTGTTCTGACTGCGAATCCCGCGTTCGCCGCCATGCTTGGGTATGCCGGTGTGCCGGAGCTCCTCGCGGACGAAACCGGAGTCGAGCCACTGATTGCCGGACATGAGGGTGCCCCGCTTTTCAGCGGTGACGAACACAGCGTGGAAAGGCGCTGCGCGCGGCGGGACGGCTCAGAGGTCTGGATCTGTTTCAGCGTCCGCTCCAATCTGGATGACCGGGGACGGCTTTACTGCTATGAGGGGACGGCTCGGGATGTGACCACTCAGAAGGAGTCTGAGAAGGCACGGCTTCAGCTTGAGATGCAGTTGCGTGAACAGCAGAAGCTGGAGTCAATCGGGACGTTGGCCGGAGGCGTTGCACACGAGATCAACAACCCCATCAACGGCATCATGAACTATGCCCAACTGATAGCTGACGATCTGGAAGAGGATGACTGCAAGGCCATATTCGCCGGGGAAATCGTTCACGAGACGGAGCGCATTGCCACTTTGGTCAAGAACCTCCTTCAGTTCGCGAGGCATGAGAAGCAGTCCCACAGTCCTGCCTGTCTGTCTGATATCGTCGAAGCGACATCGTCGCTGATTCGCACGGTCATGCGACACGACCAGATCGCCCTGGAGATCGAGGTGTCGGAGGATCTGCCCAGGATCACCTGTCGCAGCCAGCAGATCCAACAGGTGGTGATGAACCTACTCACCAATGCGCGTGATGCCCTCAACGAGAAATATGAGGGCTACCACGAGGACAAGATTATCCGTGTTACGGCGTGCGCGATTCAGCGCGATGGTGCACCCGCCATTCGACTGACCGTTGAGGACCATGGCCTGGGCATTTCCGGGGAATCGTGTCTGCACATGTTCGAGCCGTTCTATACCACAAAGAGGGCCAGCAAGGGCACAGGCCTGGGGTTGTCCATCGCCTACAGCATCGTCAAGGACCATTTTGGTGAACTGCATGCCGAGAGTGAGACTGGGCAATGGACTCGTTTCCACCTTGACCTGCCCAGTGGGAGAACTGAGGCGGCAGAGTGAGTTCGGGAACGCGATTCTCGGCTGTGTCTCAGATGGGGCCTCGGGCCGTCCGTGATACGGAAAGACGGTGATGCAAAGCAGAGGAACGACGAGATGATGCGCAACATGAACGTGGGCAGCAAGCTGGCTCTCGGATTCGCAGTGATCGCTGCGGTGGTGGTCGCTGCGGGCTGCTCTGCTCTGGTCGGTATGCAGCGGCTCTCTACTCTCACAACCAAGCTCTATGAGCACCCTTTCACGGTCAGGCGGGCTCTTGGCGATGCCGACGCAAACATCATCAAGATGCACCGTTCCATGAAAGATGTCGCGATGGCGCCGGACCAGGAAAGGCGAGTGCTTGCGTGTCGGACCGTCGACGAGTTGGAGCAGCAGGTCTACGACGACTTACGGCTGGTGCGGACACGTTTCCTGGGGGATAGGGAGAGTGTTGAGCGAGCTCTGACACTGTTTGAGGAATGGAAGCCGATCCGAGATGAAGTGATCCAGCTTACCAGGGCCGGGGAGACGGCGACGGCTCAGGAGATAACCCGAGGCAAGGGGGCCACCCATGTCGCCAAACTCGAGACGGCGATGGCTGGGCTTGTGGACTTCGCTCAGAACAAGGCTCAGAGCTTCATCACCTCTGCCGATGCTATCGCCACCCGTGTCTTTCGCTGGACGACCGTGCTGATCACTGCTGCGTTGGCGATCATGTTGGCAATCGGTTCGGTCCTCACTCATTCAGTGAAGAGCGGCCTGGCCGCGGCGGTTGCCGCCGCACAGCAACTCACTCGCGGCAGAACAGATCTCGATGTAAAGATGACATCGCAAGACGAGATTGGGGCGCTGCTGGCATCCATGCAGGAACTGGCAGAGACGCTGCGGGAGGCGGCCCGCCAGGCAAACACTATCGCGGGGGGAGACTACTCCACTGACGTTGAGCCACGCTCGGAGGAGGATGAACTGGGCATCGCCTTGGGGGAGATGACCCGGTCATTGCGCGCTTACGAGACTGAGACTCGGCGCTACGACTGGCTGAAGACCGGTATGGGCAGGCTCAATGATACCACCCGGGGAGAGATGAATGTGCGTGACCTCTGCACCCGCGTTGCTTCAGAAGTGGCCACCACGCTCGATGCAAAGGTAGGGGCCCTGTACCTGCTTGACGAGACTGTGGATGAAGACAAGGAACAGACGCTATCCCTCGTCGGTTCCTATGCTTACGCCAGCCGGAAAAATTTGTCACACTCTTTTAAGCTTGGGGAAGGTGTCGTGGGGCAAGCCGCACTGGAAAAGAGCCCAATCCTGATCAGCAACGTACCGGAAGACTACGTCAGAATTACCTCAGGGCTTGGTGAGACACCGCCACGGTTCATCTCCGTCGTGCCGTTCCTGTTCGAGGAACATGTCACCGGTGTGATCGAGGTTGGGACACTCGACCAACCGACCGACACGCAGCTTGATTACCTCAACCAGGCCATGTCGGCGTTCGCCATTGCGGTTGAGACTGCGCGGAGCCGGGACCGGCTGGCCGACTCTCTCGGGAAAGCCCGGGCCCTGTCTGAGGAACTGCAGACACAGCAGGAGGAACTCAGGGTCTCGAACGAAGAACTCCAGGAACAGACACTCCGTCTCAAGGACTCAGAAGAGCGCCTCAAGGCCCAACAGGAAGAGATGGAGGTCACCAACGAGGAACTGGAAGAGAAGAATGAGCTCCTGGAGCGGCAAAAACGCGAAGTGGAGGAAGCCCGGAAAGCGATTCAGGAGAAAGCCGAAGAGGTCGCGCTGGCCAGCAAGTACAAGTCCGAGTTCCTCGCGAACATGTCACACGAACTGCGGACCCCGCTGAACAGTCTGTTGCTGCTGGCCCGAGAACTGGCTGAGAACAGGGATGGCCACCTTCGTGACGATCAGGTTGAGTCTGCTCAAATCATCCACAACAGCGGCAGCGACCTCCTCAGTCTGATCAACGAGATCCTGGACTTGGCGAAAATCGAGGCAGGGCGTATGGATCTGCAAGTCGGCACCATTCCCGTAACGGATTTGGCCTCCGGGGTTGAACGAGCCTTTGGTCACATGGCTGAAGCGAGAGGATTGGAGTGGAACGTCGAGGTTAGCAGTGATGCACCGGAGGAGATCCAAGCGGACCGCAAGCGCGTCTCGCAGGTCATCAAGAATCTGGTGTCCAACGCGATCAAGTTTACTGAAGCGGGTAGCGTTTCCGTTACCTTTGGTCGTCCCACTGCCGCTGTTGACCTGCCCCATGGTCAACTCGACCCGGCAAAGGCGCTGAGTATCAGCGTCAAAGACACTGGCGTCGGGGTCGCCCCCGAACAGCAAAAAGTGATTTTCGAGGCCTTTCAACAGGCCGACGGCGGCACGGCGAGGAAGTTCGGAGGCACTGGACTTGGGCTCTCGATCTCTCGGGAGTTTGCCGCCCTGTTTGGCGGGAAGATCTTGCTCGAAAGTGAGCCTGGTTGTGGTTCGACCTTCACCCTGTGCCTGCCGGTAACGATGAAGGCTGCAGGAGAGCAGTCCGGGGTCCAGTCGAGGAAGGGGAGGGCGTCCGAGGCCCCGAATCCCGGTGCTGGGATTTCTGCCGGGCCCCAGTCCGGCGGCGGTATTCACGTTCCGAGCGCAATAGCGGACGATCGGGACAGCATCTCTGAATCTGATACGGTGATTCTCCTAATCGAGGACGACCCGACCTTTGCCGGCGTCCTCTATGGGAAGTGCCACGAACGGGGGTTGAAGTGCCTCGCCGCGGCCAGTGGTGAGGATGGCTTGCTTCTGGCGGGCGAGCAACTGCCGAACGGCATCATCCTGGATATCCGCCTGCCCGGGATGGATGGCTGGAGTGTACTCGCTGCCCTGAAGGAAAACACACGGACCAGGCACATTCCCGTGCACGTCATTTCGGCGGACGAACCAACAACTGAGTCCCTCAGGAAGGGGGCCGTGGGGCACGCGACGAAACCGATCAGTCGCGAGGAACTGGAAGCCGCATTCGAGAAGCTCGAGAAACAGGCTGTGGGTACAACCAAGCGGGTGCTTCTTGTGGAGGACAACGAGGAGATCCGCAACAGTGTCAGGGAACTGATCGGCGGAGGGGATGTGGAGTTGGACGAGGCCGTGAGCGCCGGTGAGGCCATCGAAGCGATTCGGGCTAATGCTTACGGCTGCGTGATTCTCGACCTTGGTTTGCCCGATATGGACGGGGCAGAGCTACTGGCGAAACTGGAAGAGGAGGGATCCGAGCTGCCCCCGGTGATTGTACACACGGCCCGGGATCTCACGAAAGAAGAGGAGATGGGGCTGAGGGAGCACGCCGAATCGATTGTGATAAAGGACGTGCGTTCCCAGGAACGGTTGCTGGACGAGGCGTCGCTCTTCCTTCACCAGATGGTGAGCACGATGCCCGACCAGAAAAGGCAGGTCATCCTGAATTTGCACGACACAGACGCGTTGCTCAAGGACAAGACCGTACTCGTCGTGGATGATGACATGCGGACAACGTTTGCTCTGTCACGCTTCCTCGCTGGACGCGGGATGCATCCTGTGAAGGCGGGAAACGGTCAGCAGGCACTCTCCATTCTCAAGGCCAATGCCGACATTGACCTCGTACTCATGGATATCATGATGCCGGTGATGGACGGGTACGAGACGATGGGGCGGATTCGGGACCAGGAGCAGTTCCGGAAGCTACCCATCATCGCATTGACGGCCAAAGCCATGCCTCAAGACCGGCAGAAATGCATAGATGCCGGCGCGAGTGACTATATGCCGAAACCGGTGGACCAGGAACGGCTGGTCTCGATGATGAGAGTGTGGTTGTATCGATGAGTGAGGGAATGCCGATTGACGATTGGCGATTGCCGAGTGTCGAGTGTCGAGTGGCAAGTGCCGAACGGCTGGAGCGACGTGCGATGGACACCCAGGAGCTCAAAGATCGGACAAAGCACTTCTCCCTGCGAGTGATCAAGCTCGTAGGGGCGCTGCCGAACACGGTCACAGGAAGGGCAATCGGCAACCAACTTGTACGGTCTGGTACATCAGTTGGTGCCAACTACCGGGCCGCTTGCCGAGGAAGGTCAACGGCTGAGTTCATCGCCAAGCTGGGAACAGTGGAGGAAGAAGCCGACGAGAGCGCGTTCTGGATGGAGTTGATCATGGATGACGGACTCCTGAGTAAGGAATTGGTAGAGAGCCTGCATCGCGAAGCGGGAGAGTTGACTGCGATTGTGGCGGCCTCCCGCATCTCCGCATCCCGCAATCGGGCGAAGGCACAACGCAAATGAACACATTCGAGAATCAACAGTAGACCATGAATTCACCCCCAAATCCTCAATCCTCAATCGGCAATCGGCAATCCTCAATCGGCAATCGTCAATCGGCAATCGGCAATCGTCAATCGGCAATCGCCAATCGTCAATCGGCGGTCGAAAATATCGAGATTGACCTGCTGCTTGAAGCCGTTCATCAACGTTACGGTTACGACTTCCGGGCCTATGCGCGCGCGTCAGTGGAGCGTCGAGTCCGGCAGTTCTTGTCCAACTGTGGCTGCGTCACCGTATCCGATTTGACTGGCAGGATGCTTCGCGATGAAGAGCTCTTTTCGCGCCTCGTGCAGTACTTCTCGGTTCCGGTTACGGAGATGTTTCGAGATCCGTTTGTCTTCAAAGCTCTCCGTTCGCATGTGGTGCCTCTTTTGCGGACATGGCCCCATCTGCGAATCTGGTGCGCGGGCTGTGCCACCGGAGAAGAGGTCTACTCACTGGCGATCCTGCTTCGTGAAGAAGGGCTTGGTGATAGGATCACGATTTATGCAACCGACTTTAACGACGCGAACTTAGAACGAGCCAGACAGGGAGTCTACGCTGCTGACAGAATCCAACAGGCGACAGAAAACTACCAGCGGGCAGGGGGACAGAGCTCCTTTTCCGAGTATTACCATGCGCGCTACGACGCCGCGGCGATGGACGGGTTCCTCAAGCAACGCATCACGTTTGCCAACCACAATTTGGTCACTGACAAGATGTTCGCGGAGATGCACCTCGTAGTGTGCCGGAACGTATTGATCTACTTCAACCGTGATCTGCAGAACCGAGCCCTGAAGCTCTTCTCTGAGAGCCTGGTCCGCAGAGGGTTCCTCTGCCTTGGGACCAAGGAGAGTTTGCAGTTCACTGATGTCTGTGGGCTCTACGAGACCATCGATCAAAAGGCAAAACTCTACCGGAAAGCCCTGATATAGGCTCGTTGGTCGGGAGGCCTCGAGTGCACGAGACCATGCTCACTTCGAGCAGGAGACGCTGACACGAAACCCGCGACACCAAATTCAGGCTATGCCGCCATCGCAGTGGGCGCGTCTGCGGGGGGGCACCGTGCACTGAGGACAGTCATCTCCCGCCTTCCCGCAGATTACCCGCTGCCCCTGTTGGTCGTTCAGCATCTTCACTCAGGGGACGAAGGCGGCTTTGCGAGGGGCCTCGAGCATGTCAGCGCTCTGTCCGTCGTGACTCCTTGCGATAAGCAGTCCATAGAGGCGGGACGCATTTATGTGGCTCCGGCCAACTACCACATGCTCATTGAGTGGGACCGTTCAATTGCCCTGTCTACGGATCCACGAGTGAAATGGTCGAGGCCCTCCATAGACGTACTCTTCGACAGTGCCGCTCGCGTCTACAGGGAGTCTCTTGCGGCCGTGATTCTGACAGGAGCAAACGATGATGGCGCAGAAGGCATGCAGGCAATCCGAGACGTCGGCGGAATGACAATAGCCCAGGACCCGGGAACTGCCGAAAGTCCTAGAATGCCCCAGGCTGCAATCGATGCTGCTGCGATCGACAGCGTTTTGAGCCTGGAAGGAATTGCGGAGCTTCTTCTTGGGCTCGGTATGGGAAGCACTGCGAAAGGAAGGGGAACGGAATGAGCCACACTTATCCAGAGGGGACATGCGATGGACGGCAGCGGCCGGCCACCCCGTGTTCCGCCACTGATGGCGATGATCACCGTCGGGTGAGCTGTAAGGACGCGACCATGAGCCTTGAACTCCAGGAACCGCTACTACCGGAGTCTTCCGTGCTCAACGTGAAGCAGAAGATCCTCATCGTTGATGACAGGCCGGAGAATCTGCTTGTGCTGCGGCGCCTGCTCGTGCCTCTGGACGTTGAGGTGATCGAGGCAACCAATGGCAACGCCGCCCTCACCGCCACCCTGGAACACGACTTTGCCGGGGCGATTCTGGACGTTCAGATGCCGGGCATGGACGGCTATGAGCTTGCGGCCCACCTCCGAGGAGATGCAAAGACAAGCGTCATCCCCATCGTTTTTGTCACCGCGTCCTACGCTGACGAGCAGCATGTGTTTCAGGGGTACGAAGCGGGGGCCATCGACTACCTCGTTAAACCGTACGAACCGGGGATCTTGCTTGGGAAGGTGCGGGTCTTTCTTGAACTTGACCGCCATCGCACTCGCTTGCAGGAGCTGGTCGATGAGCGCACCACGGAGGTGCGGCGCCTGAATGCTGTTCTGCGAGCCATCCATAGCATCAACCAACTCATTGTGCGTGAGAAGGACCCGGGGCAACTCGTGCAACAGGTCTGCGGGGTGTTGGTTGAGGCACGTGGTTACCGAGGGGCTTGGGTTGCGGTCGGCGGGGACGCTGAGTCTCCCAGGCTGGTGGGACACGCTGGCTGGGATGCCGGGTTCGAACCATTTGCCCAGAGGCTCCGAGATGGTTGGGTTCCGCCATGCAGAGAGAGAGTGGATGCATCCGGAGATGGTCTGGCCGTTCTTGTCGGGGCGGAGGAGTGCCATCTCTGCCCTCGTTGGCAGCAGTACCGTGAAGACACGGTTGCGTGTGTGTCGCTTCGCTATGGTGAACGCGAGCTCGGACTACTGGGCGTTGCTTTGGAGGATGGCGTGGTGGTGAGCGATGCGGAGGAGTCTCTCCTGGTCGACGTGGCCGGAGATATCGCATCCGCTCTGCGGAGTATTGAAGCTGAGGAGGCCGTTGTCGAGCTCGCCCGGTTCCCGGCGGAGAACCCAAGCCCTGTGCTCCGCATTTCAGCTCAGGGCACCATCGAGTATGCCAACAACTCGGCTGCCTCCCTGCTCGAGGCCATCGCGGAGCCCGATGGTGCCCATGTCTTGCCGGAATGGCGTGCGCGTATCGCAGAGGCCCTTGCTGCCGGAACGCCATCGGGGGACGAAATCCGGTCTTCAAGCCGGATTTTCTATGCGACGTTTGCGCCCGTTCCCGAAGAAGGGCATGTGAACCTCTACGCAGCTGACGTGACCGATCGGCTCCGGTTGGAAGCGCAACTGCGGCAAGCCCAGAAACTCGAATCCATCGGGACGTTGGCCGGTGGGGTCGCGCACGAGATAAACAACCCGATCAATGGGATCATGAATTACGCACAGCTCATCCTCGACGATCTCGAGGAGGAGGATCAGAACGCAAGCTTCGCAGGTGAGATCATCCACGAGACGGAGCGCATCGCCATTCTGGTCAAGAACCTGCTGCAGTTTGCCCGGCACGACAAGCAGTCACACAGCCCGGCGCGGGTGATCGACATCGTCGAAGCGACGTCGTCGCTGATTCACACGGTTATGCGGCATGATCAGATCACGCTTGAGATCGATGTCGCGGAGGATCTTCCCGAGATCAAGTGCCGAAGTCAGCAGATCCAGCAGGTTGTCATGAATCTGCTCACGAATGCACGAGACGCGTTGAATGAGAAATACGAGGGGTACCATGAGGACAAAATTATTCGCCTCACAGCGGGGCTGACCGAACGCAAGGGCGCGCCGGGAATTCGACTGACCGTCGAGGACCATGGAGCAGGCATTTCCGACGAGGTCCGGGGGCACATGTTCGAGCCGTTCTACACGACCAAGAGACAGGAGAAGGGGACGGGGCTTGGGCTGGCTATCGGCTACGGGATTGTTGCCGATCACCATGGTGAGCTCCAGGTTGAGAGTGAGCTTGGTGAATGGACACGGTTCCACGTTGACCTGCCGGTCGACAACGGATGGGTCCTGACGGATGAACCGGGGCAGAGGGGAGAAGACGGTCGAGGGTAACGATGAAACGGCGCTTCGCAGCCGCCAAACAACGGGCGAGTTCTCAGATGAACACCACTAGCCATCACACGAACGGGACACGATCTGGACCACGAGCATGTGGTCAGAGTCGGCTGGCCATGGTGGTGCTGGCGTGCCTCCTTGCGTCTGGAGTGAAAGCAGCCGAGGATGCTCCGCATCCGGCGATTCGATCAGCGAACGAACGCGATCGCTCCACGGTCCATGTGGTCACAGTTGGGGGCGACCACGATTACCCACCATACGAGTTTCTCGATGAGGAAGGTGAAGCGACCGGTTACAATGTGGAGCTTACCAAGGCGATCGCCGATGTGATGGGGTTTGATGTGCGGATTCGCCTTGGGCCCTGGAACGATATACGGGCTGCTCTTGAAGCCGGCGAGATCGACGCCGTGCAGGGCATGTTCTATTCTGCTGAGCGAGACAAGCTGGTCGACTTCTCTGTTCCGTACCTGGTGATTCACCATGCGGTCTTCGCACGGGAAGGAAGCCCCGGCTACGCGTCGCTGGCGAGTTTGGTCGGGCAGCGTGTTGCCGTCATGCGCGGCGACATTATGCACGACGTTGCCGTGGAGCAGGGGCTGGTGGGGAAGGCACTCCTGCTGACCGGAACTCAGGAGGAGGCCCTGCGGATGCTCGCGGAGGGCGAGGTGGATTTCGCGCTCTGCGCCCGCCTCCCCGGTTTGTATTGGGCCAAGGAACACGCGTGGGATGGAATCGTGGTCGTGGATCCACACGCCCATTGTCCGGACTACTGCCACGCCGTCGGTGAGGGAGACGCTCGGTTGCTCAGCCTGTTTGAGGAGGGAATTGCTGTCCTCAGGCACAGCGGAGAGTACCGTCGCATCCGTGACCGCTGGCTCGGTGCCTCGGAGCCGGTTGGCGTCCCCTGGGACCGCATCCTGATGGTTGGGGGCACGCTGGCACTGGTCCTTCTGGCTCTGTTGATCGCGGCGTTCGTCTGGTCTCAATCGCTGCGCCAGCGCGTGAAGACCAGAACCCATGAACTCGAAGCATCGGTCGCCAGGCAGCAACAGGCCGAGATGGCGTTGCGCGACAGCCGCAGTCAGCTCCAGGCTCTGTTCGACAACATGATTGATGGCTTCGCCTATCATCGCATTGTGACGGATGCCGACGGGCTTCCGGTCGATTACGTTTTTCTCGAGGTGAACCGGGCGTTCGAGCAGCTCACGGGACTCAAACGAGAGGAGACCATTGGCAAGCGCATGACCGAGATCACTCCGGATATCCGGGACATGGAATTCGACTGGATCGGCACCTACGGGGAGGTTGCGCTAACCGGCGAACCCATTCGCTTCGAGCAGTATTTCTCGCCGCATCAACACTGGTATTCAGTGCTCGCCTACTGCCCCGCTGAAGGGACCTTTGCTGTCACGTTCGAGGAGATCACCGCACGAAAGCAGACCGAAGAGCGTCTCCACTTGACTCAGTTCGCCATGGACCATGCAACGGATGCCGTTTACTGGATGGGGCCGGATGCCTGCTTCGTCTACGTGAACGAGGCGGCTTGTCATGCCCTCGGGTACTCGCGAGACGAGCTTGTTGGGATGACCGTGCATGACATTGACCCCGGCTTCCCCAAAGAGGTATGGCCTGATCACTGGGAAACGCTCAGGAAGTACGGTTCGACGATCATCCAGTCGTGCCACCGAAGGAAGGACGGGACCACATTCCCAGTCGAAATCGCACTGAGCTACCAGCGCTTTGGTGACCAGGAGTACAACATCGCGTTCGCTCGCGACATCAGCGAACGTGAGGCGGCTGCGGACGCCGTGCAGGAGAGCGAGGAGCGCCACCGGATCCTCTTTGAGAGCTCCCGGGATGCGATCATGACCCTTGAGCCGCCCTCTTGGGGTTTCACCTCGGGGAACCCGGCATGCGTCGAGATGTTTCGCTGTACCGATGAGGCGGATTTTACTGCCCATGGGCCGTGGGACTTGTCCCCGGAAAAGCAGGCGGACGGGCGGCCTTCTGGGGACAAGGCCAAAGAGATGATCACCCGAGCGATGGATGAGGGCAGCCACTTCTTCGAGTGGGCACATCAACGAGCGGATGGCGAGGTGTTTCCCGCGACTGTTCTGTTGACTCGTGTGGAGCTTGAGGGCGGCACCTTCCTCCAGGCTACGGTGCGAGACGTCTCGGCTCAGAAGCAAGCAGAAGAGGCGGTGAGGCGAGCGGCTGAGGACTGGCAGAACACATTCGACTCAATCGATGATTATGTTGCCATCATTGACCTCAGCCACACAGTGGTCCGGGCGAACCAGGCCATGCGCGATGCGTACGCGGGCCAGGAGGTGGTTGGTGCGCGATGCCACACGCTTGTCCACGGCACGCAAAAGCGTCCCGAAGGCTGCGTCCTGTGCGGCGTACTGGAGGATGGGAAACCTGTGCATGTTGAGCTCCAGGAACCGAACCTGGGAAACCGCTGTTTCAGTGTTTCGGCGTTCCCGATCAGGGGTGGGGCCGGTACGGTGACTCACGTCGTACACGTCATGCGGGACATAACTGAACACCGTCTGGCAGAGCAACGTGAGAAGGAATTGGATGGGCGACTCCGACAGCAGCAGAGACTGGCGGCTATTGGCACCCTTGCTCGGGGGATAGCGCACGAGATCAACAATCCCATCATGGGGATTGTGAATTACGCCCTGCTGATCAAGGACGGTGGGATCCAGGAAGCCGAGGCGCAGGAGTTCGCGGCAGAGATCATGTCCGAAGGCAATCGGGTTGCGGATATCGTCCGGACACTGCTTGCGTTCTCCGTTCCGAATCAACAGGCCCTTCCTCCCGCGGTTCGTCTCGCTGATATCGTTAACGGGGCTCTCGGACCAATGCGTGGGGAATTGGAGGGGGACTGTATCAGCGTCCGTGTCGACGTCCCGGATGGGCTGTCGGACGTGCATTGCCGCAAGCAGCAGATCCAGCACGCGCTGACGAACCTGCTGACCAATGCTCGAGAGGCGCTCAACGAGCGCTATCCGGAGTCTGCCCCCGGGAAGAGCATCACGATCACGGCTGTTGAGTTCGAGAAGGCTGGAAGGCGCTGGTTGCGAACGACGGTTGAGGACCAGGGAGGCGGGATTGCGAAGGAGGCCGCGGAGCGTGTGTTTGATCCCTTCTTCAGCACGAAAGACCGTTCCCGGAGCGCCGGGCTCGGACTTGCCGTCGTCCACTGGATTGTGGAAGACCACGATGGTGAAATAGCGGTTGAGTCGGAGCCTGGGGGCTACAGCAAGTTTCATCTGGATTTGCCAGTTGACAGCCGCATTGGGTTGACTTGACCGCAGAGCGGCGCTTGTGTGAACAGAGTACGTGATTAGGGAGCATGGGGCTTGTCGCCGGGAGCGTGATGCTGGGACAGTGACCGCGACAGACGGCCTCCATGCCGACGTGAGTGACAGGGGTCCATTATGACACGTGTATTGATCGTCGATGACGAAAGAAGTATCCGCTTTACGTTGTCCGTGTTCCTGGAGAAAGCGGGGTACTTCGCCGCCTCAGCCTCGACTGCAGCCGAGGCCCTGAAGATGCTTGCGGAGGAGGGCTTTGACGTTGTCGTTTCGGACATCGTGATGCCACGCATGACCGGCGTCGAGTTGCTGGTGCAGCTGCGTGAACAGTTGCCCAGTGTGCCGGTTATCATGATGACCGGTGAGCCGACCATGGAAACCGCGGCCGAGGCCGTCCGGATTGGTGCGTTTGACTACCTGACGAAGCCCGTTGCGCGAGACGCCATCCTCAGGACGGTTGCCGCGGCGGCCCGCCAGAAAGCCCTCGATGACGAGCATGGTCGGCGGGACCAACGAGAACTCGAGCTGCGGGAACAGCTTGAGTTGTTGGTGGCCGAACGCACCCGGCAGATCCAGGGAGCCCATGACGACCTGGAGAGACAGGTGGCCGAACGTACCAGTGAGCTGCAGTTGGCGAAGGAGGCGGCCGAAGCAGCCAACCAGGCAAAGTCCGACTTCCTTGCCAACATGTCACACGAGATACGAACACCCATGAACGCTATCCTGGGTTTTTCACACCTGGCGTTGCAGGCCAATCCTGCGCCGAAGCAATGTCAGTTCCTTCGCAAGATCGAGTCTTCCGCCCATGGCCTGCTTGGTATCATCAACGACATTCTCGATTTTTCCAAGGTCGAGGCCGGATGCATCGAGTTGGAGCACGTCCCGTTCGACATCACCAGCATTACGCAACAGCTCCTCGAGGTCTTTGGATCACAGGCAGAACACAAGGGGATCCGTTTGTTCTTCGACATCCGCCCCACGGTCCCTGGAGTCCTGATCGGTGATCCCCTGCGGTTGCGCCAAATCCTGACCAACTTGATTGGGAACGCGATCAAGTTCACAGATGTGGGGCAAGTGTCACTCACTGGACGCGTCGTGCGGGAAGGCGAGGAAGGCACAGACATTGAGTTTGCGGTAACGGACACCGGTATCGGGATGACGGTTGAGCAGCAGGCTGGGGTGTTTGAGGTCTTCAGCCAGGCCGATTCATCAACAACCAGGAGGTTCGGAGGAACTGGCTTAGGGCTGGCAATCTGTCAGCGGCTGGTATTCCTGATGGGGGGCGATATTCGTGTTGTCAGCCACCCGGGCCAGGGAAGCGCGTTCACCTTCACCGTTACCTTCGGGAGGCCCCGGGCGTCTTCGGCCAGAGCGTCCGCCCCGACGCATGTCCCGGAGGGGATGCATGTGTTGGTCGTGGATGATGATGATGAGGTCCGGTATGTGCTCTGCCGAATGCTCGAGCGGTGGTCATTGCGGGTCGATGATGCGTCCTCGGCCCAGGATGGATGCGCCGCAATCGAGGCGGCTGGCCGGGCCGACCCTTTTGGGCTTGTGATCGTGGATTGGCAGATGCCCAAGGTCAAAGGTATCGAAGTGTGCCGTTGGATTCGGAAGCACTTTGTTGACGAGGAGGACCTCGCTGCTCCGCGGGTGATCATGTGCAGCGGATACTGGGAAGAGCCCATTGCCGCTGCCTGCGAAGAGGAGCAGATTGATGCGTTCTTGCCCAAGCCGTTCAGCTCTTCGTCGCTGCTGAATGCTCTCCAGGATGTGTTTGCCGCGGATGCTGACGCGGCGACCGGATGGAACTCGCGACTGGGGTCAGAGGAACTGCCGGACCTGCGGGGCGTGCGCATCCTGCTCGCGGAAGACAATGAGATGAACCAGGAAGTCGCTCTCGGCCTTCTCACAGCGACTGGGTGTGAAGTCGCCATTGCCTCTAACGGTGTCGAGGCCCTGACGTGTTTTGAGAAAGGGACTTTCGATCTCGTGCTCATGGACATCCAGATGCCTGAGATGGGAGGCTATGAAGCAACAGAACGCATTCGCGATCGGGAGGAGGCAGAGGGCTACAGGCTGAAGGCTGAAGGTATAGGGAAGCAAGACGGAGCAGAAGAACCGCCTGAAGGCAAGCGAGGAGAGGGCGTCGCCTCTTCCTCAGATCCTTCTTCTTGTGGTGTAGCCTACAGCCTACAGCCCACAGCCTTGCTGCCCCATCTCCCGATCATAGCCATGACCGCCGAGGCCTTGCCGGAACACCGGCAGGCGGCTCTGGACTCCGGCATGGACGACCACGTCGTTAAGCCCATTCACCCGGATACGCTCTATCGGGCGTTGGTTAAGTGGCTCCCCGATGATGTCTTCGGGGAGCACCCCCGCCCACTCAAAGCAACAGGCGTTCCAGGTGAGGGCGATGAGGCCTTGCCCGACACGATTGCGGGGTTGGATCTGGGCGCGGCTTTGGTTTGTTTTCGCGGCGACTGCAAGGCCTTGAAGGGCTTCCTGAGGAAGTTCGCCTCGGCCCAAACGGATGCCGCACGGATGATTGACCAAGCCGTGGAACAGGGTGATCTGGGCCAAGTCCAACGCCTCGCTCATACGCTCAAAGGGCTCGCCGGGACAATCGGCGCAATTCCCTTAGCCGATGCTGCAAGGGCGGTGGAGGACGCGGCCAGAAGCCCGGAGGGAGATCGCCTTCCCATGCTCGTCGAGGACCTCGATTCACAGTTGCAGTTCGTGCTGAACGGGCTGGGAACGTTGTCTCCTGACGCGGCGGATGCTCAGGCCTACGCCGCGCCTCCGGACGAGGATGTCGACCCGGCCGTTCTGGAACCGCTCCTCGCCCAGCTCGCGGAACGACTTGAAGATGGGGACCCGGGAGCAACGGAATTGCTGGTCGACCTGACCGATTGCGCCTTGCCCGGAGTTATGCGTGCGCGGTTGCCGGAATTGGTCGGGCTTGTTGAACGCTATGATTTTGAGGGAGCTGTTGACCTGGTGACGTTGTTCACGTCTGCCCTAGCCGACTTGGTCGAGGCCAACTGCGAGTAGTGCAGTGGGGTCAGACCGTCGTGTATGAGGAGCATCACCCGGAACACAATGTGGATTGATCGTCAAGGGAGAGAACCGATGACTGAGACAAAGCAGAGCGTTCTTGTAGTCGATGACACGCCAGAGAACATCGATATCCTCGTTGGCATACTCCGGGATTCGTACGCCGTTCGCGTGGCGGGGAGCGGTGAGCGAGCGTTACGTTTGGCGGCGGAGCATCCACCGGATCTGATCCTTCTCGACATCATGATGCCGGGCCTTGACGGTTTTGAGGTCTGCCGGCGGCTCAAGGCTGATGTCGCTCTCCAAGGCATACCGGTTGTCTTCATCAGCGCGCTTGACCGGGTCCAGGACAAGGTCGATGCATTTGCGTCCGGTGGCGTTGACTACGTAACCAAGCCCTTCCAACCCGCCGAGGTCGAAGCCCGGGTCGCGGTCCATCTCGAGTTGCGCCGAAAACGACAGGAACTGGCGGAAGCCCTTTCCCAACTCAGGGACCTCGAGCAGCTGCGTGACAGCCTCGTGCACATGGTCATTCACGATCTGAGATCGCCACTGACCGGTGTGTTGGGCATGGCCGAGTTACTGCGTGATGATCTCAAGGACCAACTCACGGCTCAACAGAACGGGGACTTTGACGAGATGTTGACCTCGGGTAGTTCCCTGAGGGAGATGGTCTCCTCCGTCCTGGACGTCAGTCGCATGGAATCAGGGGAGATGCCCCTGACACGAAGCGCGAGTGATCTTGGCCCGGTTGTAAGGGATGCTCTCACTTCACTCGTCGCTTTGGTCAAACAGTGCCATGTGGTTTTCGATCCACCGAAGCAGTCTGTGGTGGCGGATTGCGACGCTGAGGTGATCACCCGAGTCGTGGCGAACCTCGTTTCGAACGCGATAAAGTTCACACCACGAAGTGGCGAGGTACGTATCACAGCCGACGTCGACGATGGCATGGTGACTGTGCGCGTCGCTGATACGGGACCTGGGATTCCCCCGGAGAGCTGCGAGAAGATCTTTGAGAAGTTCGGGCAAGTTCAGGGCAGCCAAAATCGCCGGAAGTACTCGACCGGTCTCGGACTCGCCTTTTGCCGGCTTGCGGTCGAGGCGCACGGCGGGAAGATCGGGGTGGAGAGCGAGGTGGGGAAGGGCAGCGTGTTCTGGTTCACATTGCCGGCCGCGAACGCATAGTGCCCCAAGCCTTCGACGGAATGAGCCTTAGAGGGCAGAGGAATGGGTTGTCGGTTGTCCCGGAGTCGGGCATATTAGCGTCTGCTTAGTGCCCGGGTGGCAGCCTGTCCGCTGAGGCGGAAAATGGCAGACGCAACGGACTTTCGGCCTGAGGCGGGCCTGCCTGTGGCAGGAAAACCTGCTTTCTTCCTGTGGGACCGTGGTTGGAGACACGATTGGACCTTGACCAGGCCATTGTCTTCGTGAACTCGTGTCCGGCGGGTTGTCCAGGGCGTTGCAGGGGGTGGTGATCTCTACAAGGGGGCCTGCCGGGACCTCGTGGCTCGGATGAAGGCACATCGCGCCGGCCACGTTTCCCGGACGAAAGGCAAACGGCCGCTGCGGTTGGTATATTACGAGTTCTGTGAAGATCACTCTGCCGCCTTGAAGCGGGAGAAGTTTCTGAAGTCCGGTGTTGGCCGGCGCTTGCTCAAGGAACAATTGGCCAACCCGAACGACGACATCCTGCCCGGGTGGCGGAATCGGCAGACGCAGCAGACTTAAAATCTGCTTTCCGAAAGGGAGTACGGGTTCGAGTCCCGTCCCGGGCACCATCTACACTTCCTATGGGGAGCGTATTGACAGAGCGGTGGGAAGAGGGCTGGTTCACAACGAGGTGACGGTTGAGGTACAGAGCAGCGGAGAGAGTGTTGTGGGTTCTGATCCTGGTGGTGGGAGCGCTGAACGGCTGGCCCTGCTGTGGCGCTCAGGACAAGAAAACCGCCCGCCCCGAAACGCCTCCTTTCCAGAAGGAGACGCAGGAGCTTGTGCGCGTGGCTCAGTTGATCCCCGGACGGGCGGTTTCGCGGCACTACCCTTATGCCCTCCCGACCCTGCTGAAGCATGTGGCCGAGAAGACCAGCGTGAACGTCATCCCCGAGCCGGTTATCATCGAGTCCTTCGAAGACGAGCGGATTTTTGACTGCCCGTACATCTATGCGAACTTTGCAGACCGATCGGATTGGACGTTTTCGGAACGTGAGCGTACTCAGCTCAAAGGCTACCTCTCGCGTGGGGGATTCCTCTATATCGATGCGGGTATCAACGCCGAGTTTCTGCGTGAAAGCGCTGCACTTGGCCAACATCACAGCTTCGGGGAGTGGGATGCGTGTCCTCAGCTCAAGGAAGCCTTCGGGACATTGTTTCCGGGCAAGGCGTTTCGACCACTGTCACGTTCTCATCCCATTTTCCGAGTCCATCACGCGGGTCTTCCCGATCCAGCGATTCTGCCTGACACGGTGCGTGAGTTTGTGGTGAACGAGAAGTGGCCGGACGGCACGTATTCCGCGGTTGGGCTGAAGGTTGGAGGACGGCTGGCCGTGCTTGTCACGCCGATCATCGCGATGGGGTGGGGGCGTAATACACTTGGCAACTGGCGGACGACGATTCGCTTCCGCGTTCGTGAGACGACTGAAGGGCTGTCGGACTACCTTCGCACGGCGGCTTACAGCGGAGCTCGATTTGAGGTGGTCCGAGAGGATGCCGGGCAGGATGTCATTTTCTGCCAGAAGCGGGCGCTTCCCGCCTGGGTGAATGAGCCCGAAGGCGATTGGCGCGTCTTCCGCTACTACGGAAGCCGCGAGATCAGCGACTTTGCCCACGTCTTCTACACCCGTCTGGGGGTCAATTTCCTGCTCTACGCTCTGACGCACTAGACGTGAGTGGCGCGAAGATAGGGCGTGGGACATGCATCCAGGAAGAGGTCGCCGGATGGCACCACCTCCCACATTGAGACCGCGCGCGGCCAACGTGGGACATGCATCCAGGAAGAGGTCGCCGGATGGCACCGCCTCTCACATTGAGACCGCGCGCAGCCAACGTTGAGGGGGTTGTTATGCCCCAATTGCGCCTATCTTAGTGCTTCTCCACACATAGACATCTAGCGGAGGTCCTTCGATCGGCTATGCTCTTCTTCTTCATGTACCTGGTCATCTACGGCATGATGAATGCCTATGTCCTCCACAAGTTTGTGGCAGCGTTCGGTGGCGGCAGGGGATGCTTCCTCCTGGGGGCCTGTACTATTGGCCTGATACTCTTCCTGCCCCTGGTGCTCCATCGGTTCGACGACCAGCTTCCGCAGAGCGGTCTCCGCGTTTTGAGCCTGGCGACCTTCTGCTGGATGGGAGCCGTGTTCTGGTTCGACTGTGCGTTTCTCTTCTTCGATGTGTGGCGCCTGGGGACGGTGCTGGGTCGAACCGGCGGGAGCGTGGGGATCTGGTTACCCACCGGGGCTCAGCAGGTCGGCTGGGCTGTGGCCTTCATCGCGGGGGCGGCGACCTGGGGCTATTTCGAAGCTGGGGCAGTGCGCTTGCGGACGGTCACCGTGCTGTCCGACAAACTTAACGTCGGTGCGCCTCCAATACGCCTGGTCCAGATCGCGGACCTGCACGTCGGGCGGACATCCCGTCAGGACATAACGGAGGTCGTCTTTGCCCGGATTGCTGAGGCCTCACCCGATATTCTCGTCAGCACGGGGGACCTGATCGATGGGCTTGGTTCGGAAACAGACGAGACGATGGCGCGGTTCGGGGCACTTCAACCGCCGTTGGGCAAGTTTGCTGTCTGCGGGAATCACGAGGCGTACCCCGGGCTGGCAGGGACGCTCAAGTGCCACCGAGACGCCGGCTTCACCGTGCTCCGTAACGAGACTCGGGAGGTCTCTCCCCACGTTCGTATCGCCGGCGTGGATGATCCGGCCCTTGCCGAGATACGGAAGGACCCAAAGGTGGACGAAGCGGCTGTGCTGAGATCGGTAGGGGCGGGGGCCTTCACTGTCCTTCTCAAGCATCGTCCGCACGTCACAGAAGCGGCCAGGGAGCGGTGTGACCTCCAGCTTTCCGGGCACACACATCAGGGACAGCTCTTCCCCTTCAGCGCGATCGTGAGACTGCTATATCCCTTCCCGCACGGTAGGTTGGTCAAGCTGTCACACGGCGCGGGCCTCTACGTGAGCCCGGGGAGCGGAAGCTGGGGGCCTCCTATCAGGTTTCTCGCTCGTCCTGAAGTTACGCTCTTCCTGATTTGCGGGGCGCGAAGCACCTGATCGCCAAGCTCACGCCTTCGAACGGGCGAAAAGAGCGTCAAACTGCTCCATCTCCCGGGCGAAATCGGTGTACTCCTGCTCGGTGAGCTGCTTGAAGGGGAGCTTTGCGGGGCCGCAATCGAAGCCGACGTAACGCATTGCAGCTTTGAAGTAGGTCAGCCCGCCTTTGGTGAGGAGGAAGCGGATCAAGGCGTTGATCTGCTGCTGCATGTCCATGACCCAGCGAATGTCGTCGTTCTGGAACCTAGTGTACATCTCCGAGAATGGCCCGGGGAGGAGATTCTCTGTGGTCCCGATGGCTCCACTGGTCCCGAAGACAAGGCCCTGTACCATGCGTTCGTCTGAGCCGCTGAGGATGATGTGGTCCTTTGGGATTTGGTCCGAGATGTTGCGCATGCTGTAGAAGTCCATCCCCGTGTACTTGACCCCAAGGATATTCTCTACTTCGAACAGTCTGAGCAGATGCTCGGCCGACATCTCTTTGCCGGTCATGATCGGGTGTGCATAGATGATCATGGGCACGGAGACAGCATCTGCGATTGCCTTGTAGTGACGGTGCTCACGCTCGTCGTTGTAGCTGTAGTAGATGGGATGCACGGAGGAGACAGCGTGTGCTCCATCAGCTTCCGCTGCCTCGGCCAGTTCCACTGCATCATCCGTACAGGTGTGTCCGACATGTGCGATGATCTTCAGGCGGTCTCCTGCCACGTCGACAGCGTTTCGGGTAAGGAGTTTGCGTGCGTCGTTGCTGAGCATCGGGCCTTCACCCGTGCTGCCACATAGGTAGAGTCCGGCAAGCCCGTTTGACGCATGGAAATCGACAAGCCTGGCCTGCATGTCGAGGTCGGGTTCACCGGTGTCGGTGAGGGGGGTGAACGTCGCTGAATAGACGCCTTCGAAGTCCATGATGCTCATGCTTGGGAGCTCCCGCGCGGTCGTGGTTGTGAGTAGAGCCGGTCGGCAGAGTGCCGTCTCCGGCGCGAGGTATCATGATGGACTCCCTCGCCCTTTCAAGCGGTTGCCGGACAATCTGAGCGGGCGAAGAGCTTCAGGTCCATGGCGGGGAGTCCAATTCTGAGCCAGATCAAGAGCCAGATCAAGAGTGAGAGTGACTCCGCCTCACCAGCCTGCCCCCCTCCCCCTACGAGCGGGTAATGTTGTGTGTAGCGGTTCGGCTGTCGCCGGACTATTCTGTAAAGAGGGATTGGGGCAGATTCTGTTGCGGGGAGCAGCTGAACCATTCAGGAAGGACACGTGGCACGACCAATGGCAGAGACAGGTCCCAATATCCTGCTCTTGATGACAGACCAGCAGCGCTACGATTCGCTCGGCTGTTACGGTGCGGAGTTCGCACACACGCCTAACCTTGATCGACTGGCAGCCGAGGGCGCCCTGTTCGAGCGCTGCTATGTAAACAACCCGATCTGTACACCATCCCGGGCCAGTTTGTTCACGGGCAAGCACCTGCATGGCCATGGCGTGTACCGGCTGTATGACAACCTCCCGGAAGACGAAGTCCTGTTCCCCGAGAGGCTCCAGGCGCTGGGCTATACCACGGCACTGTTCGGCAAGCTGCACGTCTCAAGCCGCGGGTACGAGGAAACCAGGCGGCATCCCCACGATGGCTTCGATATCTACGAATGGTGTATGGAAGGGGGCTTGGCTATGGACTCTCCCTACCAGGCCTACGCGGCCTGGCTCAAGGAGCACTTTCCCGACTTCTATGCTCGTCTGGAGGCAGAATTCCGGGACGTCCTTCACCATCCTGCTGAGTGTCATATGACGCATTGGGCTGCGGAGCGGGCGATCGATTTTATCGATCAGTGGGACGGGGCGAAACCGTTTTTCTGCATGGCCAGCATCTTCGATCCACACAACCCTTACGAAGATTTCCCCCTGGAGATGGCGGAGCTCGTGAATGAGGAGGGCATCCCTGATCCACGTGTTGTAGAGGGGGAGTTTGCCGGGAAACCACCTGAACTGCTGCGCGAGCATCATCATTCGTACATGCACGACTTCTCTCGCTACAGTCTGGCGGATCTTCGGAGAATGCGATTCGGGTACCACGCCTCGATCGCCTTCCTGGATCAGGAGTTCGGCCGGGTCCTGGATGCCCTCGAACGGCGGGGAATTGCTGACAACACACTGGTCATTTTCACAAGCGACCATGGCGATATGCTTGGGGATCACCAGTTGCTGGTGAAGGGCGCCTTTTTCTACGATGCCAATGTGCGGGTGCCGTTGATCATGCGCTGGCCGGAACGACTGAGAGAGCCGAGGCGCGTCTCAACGCTTGCTCAGATTCACGACCTGGCCGCGACCATTCTGACGGCTGCCGGGACGGAACAGAACGAGATCGAGGAAGCGATGCCTGCCGCTCTGGACTTGCTGCCCGCCGCGTCAGGGGAGGGCGATGGTGGGCGGAATCAAGCTATCTGTTGCTACCGGAACAGCGGTCTGAGCTCGGAAGCAGGCGCCACGCCCTACTTCAATCCGGCCATCAACGCGACCATGCTGCGTCGCGGACAGTACAAGCTGAATCTCTGGCATGGAGAGGGCGGGGCATCCGGAGGGCCTCGCGGCGAGCTGTATGACATGGATCTGGACCCGTTTGAGCAGAACAACCTCTGGGACCGGGATGAGTACCGAGAGGTCCGATTGTCGCTCACGGAACGTCTGCTCGATTGGTTCGCCCGGAACGAGTGCTCTCTCGGTTCCCGGGGCGGGGAGGCGCTGCCCGGGAGACCGTTGATCAATGCGACGCGCTGATCAGAGCGTCACTTCTCTCAGTAGGTCTTGTCTGCCTCTCGGAAGGTGCGTTGGGCGTCGTCCCCTCCGCTGTGGGTGAACCGCTTCCCGAGGTTGGGATGCCCTTTGGCGCTGCCGTCGTAGAACAGAACGTTGGCAAATTCCTCCTGGTGGCAGAAAGCCGGACTGTTGAAGGCCCGATCCATCACCAGCTGATCATCCATCAGGACGGCGGGAGTGTCCTGGTTGCGGTCCAGTCGGCGGCTGGCTCCCGCTCGGTCGTACCGATAGTGGTATGGCGTGATGACGGGGAGCCCGGTGGAACTCCCCCAGTTCTGCATCCCCCACGGGCTTGTTGGCGTGCGCACATCCGCGGCAGGGCAGAAGGCCAGCTGGGCCAGTTGGCCCGCGCTCAGGGCCAGGCCGTATCCCTGAGCGACTCCCTGTGAACCGTCCCAGATGACAGGATGCCCCTGGGGAAGCCAAGCTGGTGGTGAGTACCCGTCGTTCTCATCTGCATAGATGGTCAGCCCCATGCCGATCTGTCTCAGATTGCTGAGACAAAGTGCACGGCGCGCGCGTTCCTTTGCCGTGGCCAGTGCGGGAAGAAGAAGAGCGGCAAGAATGGCGATGATGGCGATGACGACCAGGAGCTCGATCAAGGTGAAGGCGCGCAGGAATCTCCGAAGGACCAGCGGCCCCATCGGCTGCTTCTCCGGATGCGGGACAGACAGTCTGAGTGCTCGATCGTGGTGTTCATCTCGGTTAGCCAATTTGCACCTCACGTCTCTCTTCCGTTCCGGGTGGTTGTGGACGCTACTAAGAGGATAAACGGACGTGTGGCCACACTGTCTACAGAGCCTCCTCGATTTTTTACGCAGGAAGGCGGCAGGTGAGGGTATGGCTGCAGCGGATGAGCGGAGGATGCCCGAAGCTACTCCTGCCAACCGAAGTCTTCCGCGACATCGAGCATGGGGTACTGGCAGGGCCTGTGGAAGGCAACTCCAGTTTGCCCTGCTGGCAAGGTGGGCGGAGGACGTTACCTTCACGTGGCGTCTTGATTTTCAACTCTGCGGTGGTCTTAAATGGGTAAATTGATGGTCACATTATGTCTGCTGGGGGCGGCTGCTCAGGGAGCTTCGGCAAAGGTGTTTCCCGTGCCCTCGGGTCAAGAGAAAGGGCATCGCGCCGCTGTCCGCTACGTGATGGGGCTGAGCGAAGAGGAGGCACTGGCCCTCATCCCGGAGCAGTCGGGGATCTACTTCACCGAGTGTCCGAACTGTGAGACGGACGCCCAGGATCGGGCCGCCTGGCGATGGGAACCACGCAAGCCGAAGACGCTTCGCTGTCCCGGGTGTGATGCTGTCTACCCGAATCCCAAGTACCCCACGACCGGTGTCTTGTCTGTTGCTGCTCCGGAAGGAGAACATCACTACCCCTACTATGCCCGGGACGATGGTTACCGCCTCTTCTTCGAGGCGAGCGCTGACTACAAAGCCAGGGAGTACATGGCCGGCACGGCACAGAGGCTGGGGGAACTCTACTTTCTCACCGGGGACGACGCTTTTGCCCGGCGGGCGGTCCTGATTCTCCGCCGCTTTGCCGAAGTCTATCCCGGATATGCCTACAAGTTCGACTATCCCTTCCGCCCGAAGGTGTTTGTTCCTTACACACAGAACCGGATCAAGGGGATGTCGACTTACCGGACCAGCCGTTGGAGTTGGTGGGCCTACATGGGGATCTCGAGGGAACTGCTCATGGCCTACGACTGCCTGCAGGGGTGGGACGGCTGGGGAGAAGTCGGTGGAGAGAAGGCACGCGAGAGGATCGAACATGACCTGTTCGGGGCGATGGTGTCTTTTGTCATGGGAATCCGAGAAACGTACAGCAACATGTCGCCGGGAATGTGGCGCGATTTCATTCTCGCCGGGCGCGTGCTTGGTCGCGAAGACTGGGTGGCTGAAGGACTCACCCGCACGAATCACTTCCTTGGGACACGCTTCCTCTACGATGGGCACTGGCAGGAGCCGGCCCCCTCGTATTGCGGTCAGGTTCTGGGAGCCCTCAGAAATGTCCTGGGCGCAGTCGAGGGATACGAGCCCGGAGCCCAACAAGACGCCCCTGCTGGGACGGATGGCTTGAGTGCGAGTGCGGCGTTGGGCAAGAGTCAGGAGAGCCTTCGGAGGAGCATCGAGGCTCTCGGGCGTTCCTTCTATGGGATTCGCCTGCCGCATGGGGGGCTTCCGCCAGTGAACGACACGTGGGCTCGCAGTCGCCAGGGGGTGCCCGCTGAGAGCAGATCACTGCTCATGCCCGGTCTCGGTCTCGCGATGCTTGGTGGCGGGGTGGAGAAGCAGCAGGTTTCAGCGTGGCTGAACAACACCGGGGGCCGCGGTCACAAGCACAGCGACGCGTTGAGTATTGGCCTGTTCGCACACGGGCGGGAACTGCTCCGGGACATCGGTTACACGCACACCGCCTGGAGGGCCTGGACGACAGGCACGATGTCTCATAACACCATCGTGGTGGATGGTGTGAACAGCAGCGTTGCGAGTCAACGCGCAGAAAACCGGTTTCGGTGTTTTGCGACCGATGGCCAGGCGTTCCATCTGACTGAAGCAGAAAATGGGGCTGTGTATCCGGGCAAGGTCAGTCGGTTTCGGCGTACGCTTGCGTTGGTTGGCGAGGACAGCCGGGACGCATACCTGATTGATGTCTTCCAGGTCCATGGTGGAAAGCAGCATGACTACTTGCTGCATGGGAGTGCTGACGAGGACTCCACGGCTGACGTCCGTGGTGTGGTTCTGACACCGCGTGAGTCCGGCCTCATGAATCCGGGAGTGAGCTTCAAGCTCCCGCAAGGGGAGAGTTCTGGGGTAGGTCCGGCCGGAGGGTATGGGTTCGTCCGCAAGTTGGCGACCGGCCAGGCATCCGGGAACGTTGTGCTCGAACTCCGTTTGGCTGCTGCGCCGGAGACAGGTACGCGGAGTGTACTGGTCGGAGCGCCGGGAACAGAGGTCTTCCTGGGAGAAGCGCCACGCATTCGGGATGCAGAACGGCACGACGAGCGATTGCCCGAATTCCAGGCCCCGTTTTTCTGTGCCCGTCGGAGAGGGACGGATCTCACCAGCATTTTCGTGGCGGTGCATGAGCCGATAGCCGGTGAGGGGGCCGTCCGAGCAGTCACCACAAGTCCGTTGAATGGGGGGACCCTCGTGACCGTTGAGCGCGGCACACATGGTCGTGACTACTTTGCGCTGGCGTTCGATGAGGACGCTTCGGGAACCTGCCCGACAGAGGATGGAGAGGCCGTATTCGGAGGGCGTTGGGGCCTTATTCGGATACGGGAGGGGACGATGTTGGAAGGTCATCTGGTCGGTGGTCGGCGCTTTGGCGTCGGCAAGGCCCTGGTAGAAGGAAGTGGCGGCTGGGAGGGAGACGTTCGTGGCGCGATGCACGAGAACGGAGAAGGAACGCGTGGGTACGTCGTGGTTTCCGGAAGCGTTCCTCCCAGAGTCACAGGGCAGGTTGTGCTGGTGACGTTTTCGGACGGAACTGTCCGCGCATACACCATCGGGCGGGTCGAGACGTCAGAAGAAGGGCAACGCCTTTACACGGTTGAAGACCCGGGCTTCGCAATGAACGAGGCTGGGGTGACGTTGACCACCCACCCACACCGAGTCATTGCAGGTCGGAGTGTTCGTTACCAAATCCACGCGGCGACGCATGTCCGTGCAAACACGATGGGGCGGTGAAGGATGGCCTTTGGCCTGAGGGCAAGGTCACCTGGTTAGCCCGCATTTCTCATGGGCAGAACACTTAGGCGTTTGTTTCTCGCTCTGGCAGAGACCATTGAGAATCAGTGGTCGATCCTCGGGCGAGACACTGTGTTTCCGAGACCAAAAGGCAATGCCCACCCGTTGGGTAAACTTGGGGCACGCCGATCCTCGCTCTCACCGCACCGGGCAGTGGTCACCACAGCACCCGCTTGCGAAAGCAAGGCTCGACGCACCCCAAGTTTATGAGAAATGCGGGTTAGAGGTCTGTGTAAGGAGAGCGGGGCGGATCTTGCCCCTGGGAAGGATGTCAGGCGAGCCTCACGCGTCCATCCCGAGGGAGAAACGTCCGTATTCCAGCGCCAGGCGTTCGGTGCGCGCGATGACATCTGTTAGCTTCATGTTGTGGCACCCCGCCATGACAGAACGATAGGAATCATTGAAGCACCTGTACCACCGATCCGGGATACGCTTCAATCCGTAGGCGGCCCCCATCATCGAGCCTGCCGTGGCCCCGGTGCAGTCTGTGTCCCGCCCTCCTGATACTGTCAGCCCGATTGTACGGGTGAAATCCCCCTCGCCGTACAGCAATCCGAGAATGACCAGCCCACTGTTGACCAATGCGTGGTTGAACTGGGCGCTCTCGGGAAGGTGTTCCGAGTGGTTTGCGTACAACTCGTCGACCGCCGTTGCCCACTCGCTGGTCGCGTGGGCACCCCTGCACTGGGCCACCATTTCGGCAAAACGGGACATGGGGGGAACAAAGGCAAGTGCCTTCTCCAAGGCCGCGGACGGGGAATCTGACGAGAGGGCTTCGGCGATGGCGACCGTCCAGAATACACCTGCGTAGATTCCGTTCCGCGTTTGCGTGAACAGGGCATCACGCAAGGCAAAATCTGCGGCTTGTGGGACGTTGCCCGGGGAGACCAGGGCCCATGTGTCGCAGCGGATCATTGCCCCCAGAGACTGCCGCGTTGGGTTGCCAAAGAGTTGGCCGGCGGGGTGCCTCATTTCCATGATGGCTGCGCGGGCACCGTTTTTGCCGGACGACCACAGACTACCATAGGGGGTAATATCCGCGATGAGCCGAAAGAGCTTGGTCGGGCTCCAGTCCAGGCCGTGCTGCTCCAGGCAGGTGAGACTTGCAAGGGGGTAGTTGATGTCATCATCATTGGGACAGTGGTCGATCAAACCGCGTGTGCAACTGCGATGTCGTCCGGCGGTTATCTTCCCCGTGGGGGCCGGGAAGCGTCCTTCGGGCCAGGGATTGAGATAATCATGCAGGGGCCAGCTCCCCAGTGCTTCGCAGATCTCCTGCACCTGTCTCCTGTCCAAGCCGAGTTCGAGGGGTTTGCCCAGGCAACACCCGGCAGCTCGTCCCAGCCATGCACCGGCCAACTTGTCGTGCAAATCCCCGCGTTCGCCGTTGAAAGTGGCATCATCCCTGGGCCATTGAGCCCGGATTGTTTCGGCGTCTGACGGCTCGTCGTAGGGGAAGTCCGCAGGTTGCGGGCTGTCCCAGAGGCGCATCTGGAAGCGTAGCAGTTCATCAAGCGATCCGAGTGCCGCGAGGTCCGCAAGTTCCTCGAGAAGGGGCATGGTGTCTACCCCGAATTCCAGGAGCTGATCGATGTCCGTTCGTGTGGCCTGGACGGCAACATCAAAAAGCGGGTGTTCCAGAATATGTCTGATTGCTGCCGACATGAGGCTTCCTTGTGCGGGACACCAGTGGGGCGGATGCTAACCCGGAATGACGTTGAACATGCGGGGTTGCTCATTCGTTATAGCGTAATAGAGCAGCCCGAACAAGGTTGGCAGGAGTGCACCGAGGATTTCTCCCGCTATCAGCCCAAGCATGAGTGGCTTCAGGCGGTTATAGGTGTTGCTTCCTCCATACTTGGCGACGATGGATTTGACGGCCCATCCAAGGAGGTAGGAGACGCCCATCCAGCGCAGGGGAGTCGAGGCCCAGGTCACGAACATGAGGGGGTGCAGGGGCCACCACTTGAAGCGCAGCCGGGCGGTTGCGCAACCGATGACCAAGGCGAAACCAATCACTGTCATGGCAACGCAGATCGGGTTTGGGGATGCCTCGCCAAGACGACGCCAGAAGGGCACTGTTTCGTCAAGTGCCAGTCCCTGGGTCGCGAGTTTTCTGCGAATCATGACCGCATTGTCGAACGGCACCTTCGGCACGGTAATCGTGGACCAGTTGTCGCCGGTGGCGCTCCCCATGTCATACTTGATGTAAAGCGTAACCGGGATCGCAACGGCCAACCCGACCAGAAGCGCGATCACGGACCAGAAGGCAGGGCGCCCCAGAGGGACCTTGCGCAGGCGGAGTGTCTCCTGGGCGTTGGCCAGGAACGGCATCAGGGCTTCGCGCGGATCAATGAAGAGAATCGTGCTGACCATCATCATGAGCATGAGTTGCTGAGGGCCGCAGGCCCGGGCGCCGAGGAGGCCCCAGAGCGTGGCGCACGGCCAGAAGTAGCATTTCAGATAGATGAGTCCCGTTTCTGCGATCACTCGACTTAGCACGACGAAGCCCATGATCATGAAGGCCAGGTAGGGGATTGCCAGAGGAAGCTCGATGCCGATCACGCGCAGCTGAATCAGGAGGCAGAGAGTCGCCGCAAGAAAGACACGGAAACTGGCAATGGACGTGGGGTCGATCTCCTCGCTTCCTTTGCGTCCCAACGCGTTCCTAACCAGGTTGATGTAGTAGTGACGCCCGGTGAACAGAACCGCGGCAAGCACCCCCACGTTGGCTCCGAACAGGGCGAAGCTCTGGGGTTTGAGTGAAAAGTAGGACGTACCGTCCTGTGGAGATGTCAGGTTGATTCCGTACGTCGCAAAAATGCCCATGACGAGGTACCAGAGAAAGGGCCCGATCCCGAAGGAGAGGGCGACATCACTTGGGATGAAGTAGGCGAGGCCGATGATGATGATGTAGATGTGCGGACGGAGGAGACCGGTTCCGCCGCCACGCACGAAGACGGGGAACACGCTGGCGAGCGGCGTGAGATCAAAGCGGGTCGGTATCTGGATCAGGTGGTTTGGGAACCAGGTATAGGCGTAGTTGTTGGTGTGCACGCACAGGACAACCAGAAGCCCGATCCAGAAAAGGCGTTGATTGAAGAGGGCGGGGAGGCGCTGGCCCTTCTGCGGCAGAATGGCATCGCTGAAGCGTGCGATGGGGTAGGGGAGGTGCTCGTGCTCGGACCATTGTCGGTGCACGGCCACGGAGAGCCCGATAAGTGCGATCCACAGAGTCATGGCAATCGGGAGCCAGAAGAGCAGGGGAGGGCCCCACGCCTTCCAGGGGATGTCCCCCAGACCGATGTGCGCGTTTCCCTCCCCAAGGCCCTGTACGTAGCCGTTTACTACGCGGTCCTCGTCGTCCGAAACGTCCACCAACATACGCTTGGGGATGGCGTTGATAATGCCCTCCTGCTTCCAGCCGGGGGACGTCTTCTCCAAATGATGGGGAATCACGAGTGAAGGGACGAGGGTTCGCACCAGACCGCCTCCCGGGACTCCCGCTCCCGCCAGGGTCAGCGCCATGACAACAGCCAGTTCACGCCCGGTGAGAGCATGTTTCTTGAGGAAGGGATTCAGGGCAAAGCAGAAGAGGACGAAGGACCCGTAGATGGCGGCGGGCATGTTGTTGCCGACCAGGTACGTTTGGCGAAGCACCCAGTCGTTGAAGAAGCAGAGACCGCAGACGGTTGCTGCGCCTAAGAGCCCCAAAATGATGCTGCGTCGTGTCATAGGGCCTACCGTAATGCCGCTGGTCGGGCTTCGCTCACACGTTGACCGCAGGTTTTTCGGGGAGTGAGCAAGCGAATGTGCGGACCGGGGGATCTACGTTAGTATCGCCAAGTATGAGGCCGTTTTGATTGTTGTACAGAATCAGGAGCGTGAAGATGTTTGGCATGTTTTGCGTGGGAATTGTGTCCTCGCTCTCCGCCGTCTCCGGATTGGAAGTCACCGATGGTGAGGCTGGTGAACACGTCTCTATTGCCGGGTGCGCAATGCTCACGCTCAGCCCCCCTTGGGTGGCGAGTTCAGACTGGAAAGGGATTTACCGTTTCCCGAGTGACACCAAAGCTGCCGTTGAGGAGACCGAGGGCAGGCACGTCACGATTCGCCGGAGTCACGGCTCACACGGGACGGTCACGCAGCGGCTCACCGAGGATGAAGGCCGTGTCACCGTCCGGTACGACTTCGATTTTGCCGAGATCGATGGTGCGGCACACCTGCAGTGGATCCTGAGCCTGGCCCCGGAGCTCTACGATGGGGCCATGGTGAGGGGCGAGGGAACTGGGTCGGTGGCGCTGCGGCCCCTCGCCGGAGCCAACATCATGGGGCTGAAACGTGCACACGTCATTCTCCCGGTGGCGGACCTCGACATTGCGGTTTCCGCAGGAGACGGGGAATGGCGGCTTCAGGATGCCCGACGGTCGCCATGGGCGAAATGCTACCGCCTCGAGTACAATCGTGACTTTTCTCTCAATGGAAGCCGGAAAGGATGGATCGAGCTTTCCCTTTCGGGCAAACAGGCGGAGAGCGGATTGATTCCGCTGACTGAAGGAGAGCAGACGTTGGCGAATGGCGTCCTGTTCCGGGCAGGTCCGCCGGTCCAGGGAATCGACAGGCAGCTCGCGGTCATTGCGCTCTGGCACACCGCGACTGGTGCCGCCAGGCCGGATGCGGTCGTTGGCGAGATGCACGTGGGCCGCGCCGACGCTGAGATGGTTGTTGTTCCCATGCGTTGGGAAGACGCAGTGACGTCTGTGACTGATGATCCGCGCGATCTGGCCCACGGCACCCTCGTCCCTATTCCCGATGGAACACCTGCCTGGGTGACGGTGTGGGAGAACCCCTCCCCGGATATACCGGTTCGCTCACTTCACTTCTTAAGCAAGAGTGCGGGATGGCGTGCGTTGGCGGCCACCGGCATAGCCGCAGACACTGCCCCGGATCGCCTGACTGCCACGTTGGTCGCGCTGCGCGCCGATGCGGCCCCGGCCGCCGAATCAGTGATTTCTCTGGACGGGACATGGACGTTTGACCCCGACGGCTCGGCCGAGGCCCGTGATATCACCGTGCCCTTCAGGTGGGAGCTGATGAAGGGATGTCGAGACGTGCATGCAGCAACGTATTCCCGGACGTTTGACCTACCACTGTGCCTCCAAGGCCAGCGCATTCTGTTGCGCTTCGATGCTGTAGGCGAGTCCTGCGATGTTCGCGTGAATGGTCTTTCGGCGGGTCAGCGCCTGGTTGGGCCTGTTCCAGTGGAGTTCGATATCACCGGTTTGGTCACCGTCCCCTCGCAGGGCAACCGACTTGAGCTGACGGTCAAGGACGACACTCACTTCAGCGTGCCCAAACCCAGCAGCGACTGGCGCAACCGGCGGCACTGGATTCCCCATGGCATCGGCGGGAACAATCGGAAGGGGTTGTTTCAGAGCGTGACGTTACGCGGACGGCCACCGGTACACATTGCTGACGTGCGAGTCCAGACGTCCGTGCGGGAGGGTTCGCTACGCATTATCTATGAGCTGTTCAATTCGGGGCGGAGTACCGTGGCTGTCCGGATTGGCGGCACGGTCCGCCCGAGTGCAGGGGGAGCTATTGAGCTTGCTATTGCCGACAAAGCGGTCGATCTGCCTGGGCAGATGACCACCACCGTGGAACTGGTGTCCGAGTGGGCTGAGCCTGTGCTCTGGCAACCCGATCGTCCACATCTCTATCAGCTCCGGAGTATCCTGGGGAACGCGGAGGGTAAACGTCTCCAGCGTGTGGACACGCGTTTTGGGTTCCGGGAAGTGTGGTTCAAGGGGATCCACTTCTATCTCAACGGCATTCGCTGTAATCTGAGGGGGGAGAGTCCCAGTTACGCGCAGAACGCGGGCCCTCTGGAAGATCGGCAGACGACTGAAGTGATGGTGCGCAAGTGTCTTGCCGCGAACTTCAACGTTTTGCGTTTCCACGCCGCTCCTGCGCCCCCCCATGTCTATGACGTGTGTGACGAGTTGGGCATGCTGGTGATCGATGAAAGTGCGATCTATGCAAGCTGGGGGATGATCATGCCGGAGCATCCGCGCTGGCTGCCGGAGTGCCGGGACCATCTGCGGCGTTGGGTGAGGCGTGATCGGAATCACCCGTCCATCGTCTTGTGGTCCGGGGACAACGAAGGGCTGAACTGCAGCAAGCTTTCACCTGCTCAGTTGGCTGAGTTCGGCAGAGTGATTGGCCTGCACGACGGGACGCGACCAGTGATCTTCGATGGCGATGGCACCGGATATGGGGCATCACCCGCGAGCGTGAAACACTACGTCCGCACCATTGCCGATCTCAAGGATCGAGGTGGGAAGGCTTCCGGCTACGGGCGCGACCTGCGCAACGATATTTACTGGGCCGCCGAGTTCCGGCAGACGATTCCACTTGGGATAGGAGAGTTTCTCTACCCGGCCAATGACGCCATGCGTGAGAAGCGGCCGGAGGTATGTGCGGCGATGGGCCTCCAGACCCGCGGGTACCGCTATGCCGACTGGTTCGACATTCGCCCTTACAATCCCCACTACACGGGGGCCCTCGACCCGAGCGGGGTCAAGGAGGGATACGCGGAGGCCTGGGGCACCATTGTGAAGTCCTTTGCGCCGGTGGCGGTGTTCGACAAGGACTATGATACCCTTGGTCCGTTCCCGTCCCCTCCCGTCCTGCTCGCAGGGAAGCCGGCTCAGAGGACACTTATCGTCTACAACGACACGTTCCGAGACGAGCATGTCAGCGTCACGTGGGACGTCGTCCTGGAGGGGAAACGCATTGCAGGAGAAGAACGGCCGTTGACGATTCCGCTTGGCGAACGGGCGGAATTCAGGATCGAGTTCGTCTCTCCCAGCCCCGGGGCGTTGACGTTGACTCTGATGTCTGCGAAGGGCGGTCAAGAGCGCTTCCGCGACCAGAGGCATTTCGTGGTGATGGCGCGGTGAAGGGATGTCGGCTTCGGAGGAATGGCTCCGCCAGATCAGGGCGGAGCTCCTGCGGTGTTGTCATGGCACCAGATGGACGCCTCCACCTGCCGGTTCCACAGTCACTTTGGGGCGTTACCAGGACCGTGGGGTTACGTGCGGTGTTTCGTCGTAATCGATGGTGACGGGGCGTCCGTTCTGAGTGATTGAGAGTCGGGCAGCTTCAATGACCAGTTCGTTGAAACTGCTGTTGGCTGGTGTGGCGATAATACCCTCGGAGTCAATGCGCTCCAAAACAGCCTGCTTCGCCGCCAGGTCGGGCCCTGCGGTTTCCACTTGCGCAGCGGCTTTGGTCAAGCCTTCCACGGAGCGGAAGCCATATCCCACCGGGGTCAAGGTCTCGCCTCCTCGGTCTACGAGCCTGAAGTAATCGGGACTGGGTTCGCTGTAGCGCGTCGCGTTGGGGCCGTCACCTGAAGCAGCGTAACAATACTTCAGCCCGCGGTATTGATCGTCGTGGAAGAGGATGCACCCATCATCTTCCCCCTGGCAGAACATGCGGAGCCCCTGGAAGTTCCCGCCTGCTCCATGGTTCGGGTAGCCGATGGCGTTGACCACATTCAGACACGCCCCGTTGTCCCAAAGCACCCGCCCGTCGGTCCAGAGATAGCCCTCCCGACCATTGGGATAGGTGTCGACAATGCCATAGACAGACACTTCGGTCGGGAGATGCCCCGTGATGAAGTGAATTTGGTCCACATAGTGGCATCCGATGTAGGTGAACAGATCCGAGTTTTCACAGGTACACCAATTTTGGAAATTCGATTCACGGTAATACCATGGTTCCATGAGTGCGGCCTGGCCCAAGCGGAAGTTGCCGAACCGTCCTTCCCTGTATTGCGTTCGGGCCATGAGGGCGCGGTCATCAAAGCGTTTGTGGTACTCGACTCCGACGAAGAGTCCCCGTTCTCTTGCGACTCGTTCCACCTCAAGAGCGTGGGCGTAGGAGAGGACCAGAGGTTTCACGGCGATCACGTGCTGATTTGCCTCCAGGGCGGCCATGATCGAGTCAAAGTGCAGTTGGTCCGGCAGAGCCATGATGACAAGCTGTCGAGGGGGCATATCCCGAAGGAGTTCACGATACAGAGCGGGGTGTTTCCGGGTCAGATCATCCACCGTGTTGAAGTCTGGGCGGGGAATGAAGGTATGCCCCGGGAACCCTTCATGGATCGTGCGGTTATCGGCAAGCGCTTTTGTGGTTCGCCCCGTTTGCGCGCACACTGTGATCTCGCCGATCAACCCATCGCGCTGCAGTTGGTACAAAGATGGGAGGATCTGGTCGTGAGCGATCATGCCACCACCAATCATGAGAGTCTGGAACGGTGCCACCGGTATGCTCCTATCGTGTGAGTCGTGTCGGCTCTGTGATCCTCTACGGGCCTACTGTGGGCCTGAATATAGAGGCAGGGGCATGCATGGCAACTAGTGGTGGCGGGGAGAACGATGGCAAGGAAAGGGCACTTGCGAAGAGGCACCGGAGCCACTACTGGTAGCGGTTCGTTCCCTGCGTGATCAAGTGGATCCACTATGAGAGCATTCATCGCATTGCCAGTTCCTGACGCCGTTACCCGGCATGCTGCTGCGCTACGGAAAGCGCTGACCTGCCGTGGTGTTGCGGGGAAGTGGGTTCGCCCTGAAAATGTTCACCTGACCTTGCACTTCCTTGGTGAAGTGGACGGTTCTGCGTTGGAGAGGCTTCGGGAGCAATTGGCCGGGCTGGCCTCTGGTGTCATGTCCCTTCGCTTTGGCTACAAAGGCGTGGCTGGATTCGGGAGGCCGCCGAAGTTGCTCTGCACGGCATGGGAAGACCTTGGGCGGGTTGCCTTCGAGGAACTCGTCGGCCGCATTCAGGAATCGGTGCGGGATGCCGGTCTTGACGTGACTCGCACGGCGAGGAAGCGCCGTCCTGTTCCGCATGTGACTGTTGTGCGCTTTCGGGGACCGCACGAGGCCGGAACACTGCGCTCGATCGTGCGCATCAGGGGAAAGGAGTGGGATTGGCAGATCCCGTTACCCGTACCTGAGGAGACCAGTATGGAGGTCAGTCGGCTCTGCCTTTGCCGCAGCACGCTCACGCCAAACGGGGCGATCTACGACGAGCTGGAGAGTTTCCGACTGGGAGAATCCTGACAGGCCGTCAGGCCTTCTCAATCAGTTCCCGGAAGCGTGTGAACAGGTAAGATGCATCGTGCGGGCCCGGGGCTGCTTCAGGATGGTACTGGACGCAGAAGAGCGGCTCTCTTTTGTGCTGAAGTCCCTCAACGGTGTTGTCGTTGAGGTTGATGTGAGTGACCTCGACTTTGCTCGGCTCCAGTGTGTCTGCATCAACCGCGAAGTTGTGGTTTTGCGAGGTGATCTCAACAACTTGCGTGGTCAGGTCCATCACCGGGTGGTTGCAGCCGTGGTGCCCGAACTTCAGGCGGTACGTCTTCCCTCCCAGGGCCAGGCCCAAAAGCTGGTGTCCCAGGCAGATTCCCATGAGCGGAACCTTCCCGATCAGGTCACGGATGCTGTCAATAGCATAGGTCACCGCAGCGGGGTCGGCAGGGCCATTTGAGAGGAAGACTCCATCCGGCTTCATGGCGAGGACATCTGCTGCCGGTGTCTCTGCCGGCACAACGGTGACATCGAAACCCTGGAGGCGCAGGCCGCGGAGGATGTTCCACTTGATGCCGAAGTCATAGGCGACGACTTTGGCGTGCGTCTCTGGAAGTTCGTCGGCGATTCCCCATGTCTGAGTGCGCTGTCCGTCAGCGTCCCAGGCGAATGGTTCGGGACACGTCACCTTTTTCGCATAGTCTTGGCCGTCCAGCCCTTCCCAGGCGCCAGCCTTGGCCAGTGCGTCCGCTTCGCTTACCTGTCCGGTCACGCAGAGAAAGGCCTTGAGCGTTCCTGCGGTGCGGAGTCGAACCGTTAGAGCCCGGGTGTCGATGCCGGCAATGGCGGGAATGTCGTTCTTGCGCAGATAGTCGGAGAGCGAACACTCGCTGCGCCAGTTTCTGGGCTCGTTCATCTCATGCACGATGAAGCCGTTCAGGAAAACACCTCGGGACTCGACATCGGCATCATTGATGCCGGTGTTGCCGATCTCCGTATAGGTCATGGTGACGATCTGGCCGTTGTAGGAGGGATCAGTGAGGATCTCCTCGTAGCCGGTCATGCCGGTATTGAAGACGACCTCACCCAGAGCGTCACAGTTCGCTCCGACGGAATGCCCGCGCAGGATCGAGCCGTCTTCCAGCGCCAGGAAAGCCGTCTTTTCGCGTTTTTCACGCCATCGCCACTTCTGCATCGGTCGTCCCTGTGTCATGCTTCGGGCATCTGATATTCCGTGTGCCGCTGGAATTCCTGCAAACTGCACACATCGATCTGCTTCAGCCTACGGAGCGCCTCCAGGCCCTGAATGGCAGCCTGCAAACCACTCATTGTCGTTGTGATCGGTATCCCTCGGAGAACGGCATCTGCTCTCATTCTCACTTCGTCAGCCCGGGGTTTGGCTCCCGATGGCGTATTTACAATCCAGACCACCTCGTTGTTCTTGATGAGATCCAGGACGTTGGGGCGGCCGTCCGAGATCCGGAAGAGCGCTTTTGTCTTTGTTCCGCTGTTCCACAGTATGGTGGAGGTCCCGAGGGTCGAACAGAGGTCGAAACCGAGTTCGGCCATTCTGGCCGCCAAGGGGATGATTGCCTCTTTGTCGGCATCGCAGACGCTGACAAAGACAACGCCTTTCTCGGGAAGGCTGTTCCCCGCCGCAAGCTGGCTCTTCAAGTAGGCCATTCCCGGGTCCACATCGATCCCCATAACTTCGCCGGTGGACTTCATCTCGGGGGAAAGGAGCACATCTGTTCCCGGGAAACGGACAAAGGGCAGGACGGCCTCTTTGATTGCGTGGTGCCGAACGGGGACCTCGGCAGTGAATCCCAGTTCTTCCAGAGTCTTGCCGGCCATCACGAGAGAGGCGAGCTTGGCAAGCGGCACGCCGATCGCCTTGCTGACATACGGGATCGTGCGCGAGGCCCGCGGGTTCACCTCAAGGATGAAGACGGTCTCGTCTTTGACCGCGTACTGGATGTTCATCAAACCACAGACTTGCAGCTCCCTAGCCAGGGCATGGGTATGCTCGCGGATTGTCTGCAGGACCGGCTCGGAAAGAGTGACTGACGGGATGATGCAGGCGCTGTCGCCAGAGTGGACACCCGCGCGCTCGACATGCTCCATGATTGCCCCGATGACGGACGTCTTGCCGTCGGATATGCAGTCGACATCGACTTCCACTGCTTCTTCGAGGAACCGGTCGAGCAGGATCGGTCGGTCTTCGGAGGCCTTAAAGGCCTCCTCCATATAGCGCCGGAGGTCCTCATCGCTATAGACGATGACCATGGCTCGGCCGCCGAGCACGAATGATGGCCGGACGAGCAGTGGGTAGCCAATGCGTTGGGCGACCTCGACGGCCTGGTCCACGTCGGTCACCGTGCCGTTTTCCGGTTGCTGAATGCCGAGGCGGGTTACGAGCTGCTTGAAGAATTCACGGTCCTCTGCCGCCTCAATGCTCTCCGGGGCCGTCCCAATGACGTTGACGCCGTTCTGCTTGAGCGCCAGGGCGAGGTTCAGCGGAGTCTGGCCGCCGAACTGGACGATCGTTCCCCAGCAGTTCTCGCGACGGTAAATGTGCAGGACGTCCTCCAACGTGAGCGGCTCGAAATAGAGGCGATCGCTGGTGTCGTAATCTGTACTGACCGTCTCAGGATTGCTGTTCACCATGATGGTCTCGAACCCCGCCTCGTGAAGGGCGAAGGATGCATGGACGCAGCAGTAGTCGAACTCAATCCCCTGGCCAATGCGGTTGGGGCCGCCTCCGAGAATCATGATTTTTTTGCGGTCGGAGGGCCGGACTTCGTCGCGTTCCCCGTAAGTAGAGTAGTAATAGGGCGTAAAGGCTTCGAACTCTGCGGCACATGTATCCACGAGGGCATAGACCGGCAGGATATTCAGTTCTCCCCGTGCTTCACGCACGTCGGCTTCAGTCGTTTCCAGGAGATGGGCCAGCTGTCGGTCGGAGTAACCGAATTCCTTGGCCTGCCTGAACAGAGCTTCATCCTGCCTCAACCCCTCAAGCGACGTGGCGCCGGCAATCTCGTCTTCATAGGCGACGAGTTCCTCCATATGGTCAAGGAACCATGGATCGATCTTGGTGAGATCGTGGATGCGTTCGAGAGACCATCCACGCCGGAACGCAGCCCGGACCTGGAATACCCTGACCGCATTAGGCCGTTTCAGTTCTTCCTCGAGTTCGGCGTCAGGCATGGCCTCGATGGCGTCGTCTTTGCCGTCGGCACCGAACCCGGCTCGTCCTGTCTCAAGCGAGCGTAGGGCTTTCTGGAAAGACTGCTTGAAAGTCTTCCCTATACTCATTGCTTCACCGACAGATTTCATCTGAGTGGTAAGCGTACTGTCGGCTCCGGCGAACTTCTCGAAGGCAAAGCGCGGGATCTTGGTGACGACATAGTCGATCGTCGGCTCGAAGCACGCCGGCGTTTCCCGGGTGATGTCGTTCTGGATTTCGTCCAACGTATAGCCTACGGCGAGTTTCGCGGCGAACTTCGCGATCGGGAAGCCGGTTGCCTTGGACGCGAGCGCACTGGAACGTGAGACGCGGGGGTTCATCTCGATGATGACAAGACGTCCGTTCTCCGGGTTGACCGAAAACTGGACGTTCGATCCACCCGTATCAACGCCGACTTCCCGCATGACGGCGACGGCGGCATCACGCAGGCGCTGGTATTCCCGATCAGTCAGCGTCTGGGCCGGAGCGACCGTGATGCTGTCCCCGGTATGGACCCCCATAGGATCGACGTTCTCGATTGAGCAGATGATAACGACGTTGTCATTGCGGTCTCGCATGACCTCAAGCTCAAATTCCTTCCAGCCGAGGATCGATTCCTCGACGAGGACTTCGGTGATGGGGCTGTAGTCGAGCCCGCGCCTGACGATTTCCTCAAAGTCGTTGGCATCGTACGCGATTCCGCCGCCGGATCCGCCCATGGTGAAGCCGGGGCGAATGACCACCGGGAAGCGACCAATCTGCTGCTGGAATCCCCAGGCCTCCTCAAGTGAGTGGGCGGATCCGCTGACGGGCAGATCAAGGTTGATGTTCTGCATCGCCTTCTTGAAGAGATTTCGGTCCTCTGCTTTGCGGATGGCTTCGGCTTTGGCGCCGATCATCTCCACGCGATAGCGCTCGAGGATGCCGACGTCGTGCAGGTCCATGGCGAGGTTGAGGGCAGTCTGGCCCCCGAGCGTAGGCAGCAATGCGTCGGGCCGCTCCCGGCGGATGATCTCGTGGAGCACATCCACGGTCAGAGGCTCGATATAGGTGCGGTCCGCGAACTCCGGATCGGTCATAATGGTCGCGGGATTACTGTTGACCAGGACCACCTCGAACCCTTCTTCGCGCAGGGCCTTACACGCCTGTGTGCCCGAGTAATCAAACTCGCAGGCTTGTCCGATAACGATAGGTCCCGAGCCTATCAGGAGGATCTTCTTGATGTCGTCACGCTTGGGCATGCTGCTGTATCCTGTGCACCTCTGGAGCGTACCATCTCCCGCAGGACGAGAAAGGGGGAGTCACACTCGAATCCGCAGGGATTAGGGCGGGTCCTAGTCAAACCTCGGTACTATAGCGCCAGATGGAGAACTTGCTTCGTAGAACGGGCGCTGTTTCTGGTGTTTCCAGAAGAGGATCGAGTGGCCGGGAGCCGTGTCTAGACAGGCAGGTGGGAACATGCTATCCTACTGAAACACCTGTTCGGGTTGAGGGAGGGCTCTGATACGTCCCGCACCAGGGAGGTGAGTGACTGCCACAGGAGGCAAGCGTTGTGTCAGCCGAATGGTCTCATGACCCCATTCTGGAAGGTCTCCTCAGGGACAGCCTGAGCGACTTGGATCTGTCCCAAGGGCGGGCCATGAGTGGGCTGCTTGAGCGCGGGCTGAAGCGAGAAGCGTGCGTGGCGTTGCTGGCGCGGTACCGGTCCAGCACCAAGTACGGCTATGATCTGTCCACGGCCACGGTGGACCATGTTATGCATCTGCGCGGCTTGTTGGGGATACGCGGGGAAGCCGTTCAGCAGCTCTTCGACTCTCCTTTCTTCATCTGCAAGGCGGGGTGGCTCTATGATCACGCCCCCTATTTTCTTCTCGCCGATGACGACTCGAAGCGTGACGCGCTGATCGACGAGTTCGCGTCACTGTATGCGGATCGTATGACCGGAGAGCTGCGGGTCGATTCGAGTCAATGGGAACGTCTGGACGACCCCAAGCGCGTGTTTGTGACCACGTTCTGGGAACGCCAGCTCATGGATCCGGTGTTGATGATTGAGAAGGCCCACCGGGATGGGGTGGCGGGGATCGAGTTGAGCCTGGACTTCCACCCATTCAACTACGTCCGTCTTCTTCCCGAAGAGATTTCTCCCGAGCGCCGTCAACAGATCAAGCTTGCCATTGAGCGGTCCGGCGTGAGGGTTGACCTGCACGCGCCATTGGTTGGGCCTTACGTCCCGTCCCCTGACCCGTCACGCGGGGCACAGCGCTTCTTTGACCCGACGCGTTGCGTGCAGGTGCAGTTCGACACTATTGATCTGGCCCGAGAGATTGGTGCAGGCGTCGTGGTGATGCATCTCATCCGTGAGACAGCAGTGGACGATATTCTCGGCTTTGTGGAACGAGCTGCCGGCAGCGATGTGAAGATCAGCCTGGAGAACTACTGCCAGCTGGACTGTGCGCAGACATCAGAGCATTTTCTCAATGTAATGTCGCGCGTATACGAGGCATGTCCCGAGCGCCTTCGCCGAAAGAACCTCGGTGTGACGATCGATGTGGGGCACCTCAATATCGAGGGTGAGGACCCGCTTCCCGCCGCTTGCCGGATTGGGACCTGGTGTCGAGAGCGCGGCCTCGGCATACGCATGCATGCGACCGATAACTACGGCGACCTCCTTTTCAGTCCGCCCGCTTACAGTGCCGATGTCCACAGCAATGTGTCCGGGCGGGGGATCAATAACGGAGTGATCATCCGGGCCCTTCGCGCTTTGGGACACCGCTTCGATGTAGTCGCGGAGCAGCTTCAGCCTCTCACTCCCGAGGACATCCGCACTATTCACCTTGCTCAGACGGTGGCGTTGCCGGGGACATTCGATGAGGTGCGGGCAACAGGCCGGAAGCTTGAGGAGAGCTTCGAGGCGGATTCTCTCATCACCGCCGACGTCTTGGCCGAGCCGGCATACGAGTTCCTGGCCGGTCTCGAAGGTACAGTTGCCCTGCGGGAGCATCTGGTCTACCGGTGCATTCAGGACAGGAAACAGCTTTCGGTCGAGGAAGCCAAGGCGATATCGCATGACTTCATGCGTATGCCTGAATCCCTGCGGGTACATGTCACATCTTACATTGACGATCTCCTCCTGCCGCTTCAGAACGAGTCGGGCCGTATTCAGAAGGGCGAGCTTGACCTGATCTGTCAGAACATCAGCGGGGCAGTGTTCGGGACGATCAGCAACGAACACATGAAGCGCATCTTCTGCGATGAGTTGATCTGCCCGGCGGGTGATGTGATCTGTGAACAGGGCAAGTCAGGACGCGAGATGTTCTTCGTCCGTTCGGGGCACGTGGTTGTGTTGATTGACGGAACCAGAGTCGCGGAGTTGGGGCCAGGTGAGATCTTTGGGGAGCTCAGCCTCTTCTACAGTACGCCGCGGTCAGCAACGGTCGCCTCTGGAGAGGACGGGACACATATCGGTGTACTCACGCGCCAAGGCCTTGAGCAGCTGTTCAGGAGTGACGAACCCTATGCCCACGGTCTGATTTTCCGCCTCTACAGCATTCTGCCCCAACGGTTGAGGAACGTCTCGGATAAGTACAAAGCGGTGATGGAAGTGTTGCGCGCGATGGTTGGCGATCACACCCATGGGGTCGACGTCAGCTCACTCAATCTTGAGATTGATGAGTTTCACGACAGGCTTTTCCCTCGTCTGACGACTGAGGAACTGACCCAGCTTGGTGGTGAGGAATGCCGGTTCGAGCCGGGACAGCGAATCATGGACGAGGGAGCGAAGGGAGATGGGGCATACGTCATCCTGGAGGGATGTGTTTCCGTGCTGGGGGAGAGTGACGACGGACGGGCTGTCCCGTTGGCCGAACTCGGGGCGCATGAGATTGTCGGTGAGATGTCCCTTGTCGATGATCGCCCACGTTCGGCAACGGTAGAGAGCCTGGTGCCAAGCCGCCTCATCTTCCTCCCACGCTCAAACTTCGATTCTCTGATCGCCACTGGATCCCCCCTGGCTTTCCGACTGATGGGGTTCATCTGCCTGGGGTTATTCCGACGCATCCTGGCCATGGACCACGCCTACTCTGCGATCAAGCAACGGATCGCGAAGCCTTCCGAAGAAGAAGGGCGGCTTGGGGAGTGGCGGCAGGACTGATTGTCCCCCGCCGTTGCTCCGGGTGAGGCGTCGGCTTACTCCTGGGAGGGAACGGTGGACGTCTTCTCACCTTCCAGCTTGGCGATCCGGGATTCCAGAGCGGTGACTGTCTCAGCAGCCTGAAAAAGGGGATTGAGGAAGAGCCCGACAAAGAAACAGAGCGTGTTTCCCACAACGGGCCAGAGCAGATAGTTCACGTCGGACGCCATCATGACAAAGAGCGCGGCATATGCCACGACGACTCCGGCACCGGCGGCCCACTTGTTGACCTTCCCCGGAAGCAGGGCCAACACCAGCAACCCCAGCATACCGTTGGTCGAGACCCCCATCGCCTTGCCCCAGAGCACCTGAGCGTAGCTGGCCTTGATGAAAACGAGCGCCAGGAGAATCGCCAGCCCACCCCACAGCACCGTGAAGAGTCTTGCCCGGGCCAGGTAGTACGCATCAGAGTGCTGTTTCTTCCCAAAGCGCCGCAGGAAATCCTCCACGCAGACCGTGGAAGCGGAGTTCATGCTTGAATCGATGCTGGACATGCTTGCGGCAAAGAAGGCAGCCACGACCAGCCCAGCCAGTCCAGCGGGGAGATTGTTGACGATGAAGAACGGGTAGATCTGGTCATACTTGGCCGGCAAGTGAAGGGTGGGATAGACCTTGTAGAAGACGAACAGGGCTGTACCGATGAAGTAGAACAGAAGGCCGAGGGGGATGTACCCGAGAGTCGCGATCCAGACGCTGTCATTGGCCTCTTTCGTTGACTTGGTGGTCATGAAACGTTGAGCAATATCCTGCTGTGTTCCGTAAATCCGGATGGTCTGGAAGATGGTTTCAAGGATGAGCCACAGTGTCACAATCTTAGTGGGGTCAAAGTCGGTAACGAACATACGCAGCTTGTGATTCTCGGCGGCTATCGCAATAAATGCGTCAAATGGGACGCGGTTAAGGATGAAGAAGAGGGTGAGAATTGCCCCGAAGACGAAGATGACGACCTGAATCGCGTCTGTGTATATGACTGCCTCGATTCCGCCGAGCCAGGTGTAAACGATGATGATGGCGCCCATCACCACAATCGTCCCAACCAGAGGGAGTCCCGTGGCGGTGTGCAGGGCGAGGGCGGTGAGATACAGGATGATGCTCATCCTGGCGACAGACATGATGATGAAGGAGATGGAACCAACCAGCCGGGCGGACACGTGAATCCGCTTCTCCAGGAATTCATAGACACTGATCACGCCAGCGTCGCGATATCGTGGAAGGATGAAGTTCACAACGACCGCTCCGGTCACCACTAGGAACGGCAGTTGCACCATGAACGTCCAGTCGTGTTCGCCATACGACATCGCCGGCAGAGCCAGCATGGTCAAGGCTGAGAGGTAGGTCCCGAGAATGGATACACCGACGACGATGTAGTTCATTTGGCCATTGGCCAAGAAGTAGCTGCGGCTGTCGGTCACGCGCCGGCTGCACACCCAACCGATCCCCAACATTCCCGCCAGATAGAGCAGCAAGACCGCGTAGTTCGCCGTTCCGAAAGTTACCATGATTTGGTCGCTCCTCCCGATGACATACTGTTTTGTCGGGCCGCCCCGCCGTTTCTGCGTTCCTCTTGAGGATGCCGTTCCACACCTGGCGATGCACCTGAAGCGACCGGAATGGCAGACGCTCACGCACGGCTGTTTGCGGAACAGCATACCCGTCGGATCCGATTGGATGCTCCGACGCGGTTAAGGATAGTGGCGCCCCCACCGCAAATCAAGGAATGGCACGGCCTGGGTCTCTGAAGATAGAGAACGGTTTCTTCTCGTCCGGCCAATGAACGGGTCTTCTCCCGCGTTGAAGTCACAACGGCTGAGACGGTCTGCACTCCGAAGTCCTGCCTCAGTCGACGTGTGACATGACCTGTCTCTCCGGTGCGTGGTAAGGCTACCCTGACCGCGTATATTAGCCGCGTCCTTTTTGGGGCGCCTTCAGCCCGACACAACACGCACCTGTCCTGCAACGCCTTGCGGCAGAGAAGTGATTGCGGATGTCGTTGACTATGAGACGTGGGAGCTTTCTGAAACTCCCCCTCCACAGCATATTTGTACTGGCATTGGCAGGACTCAGGGCCGCTTCACCCTTGTCCCACGCGGCAGACGTTGCTGTGCCCGAGACGGTCTGGCGTTGCCCTGAAGCTCTGGTACGGTTGGTGGCCGCCCCTGCTCAGCGACGGTCCCACCTGCTACGTGTCGATGTTCCTGCGAAGCTTGCGGTAGGCGTTCGTGCTGTTGCTGCTTACGGCTCAACGGGAAAACCGCTACCTGCGTCGGTCATCCGTCTTGGGACGCGGGTGGTGGCTGTCGAATGTCTCGTCCCCTGGGCTAGGCGTCGATCGCGGAGCAAGACGATCAAGGCAGAGCCTGAGATTGAGCTGTACCTATTGCCCGGTGGTGAAGATCACGTTCCATGTGCCCCGTCCAAACGAACCCCCGTTTTTCTCGAACGAGCTGTCCACCGTCTGACTACACGTCCTTTCGCGCCTCATGAGATGGTTCTGCTGACTGCCAAGTTGCGTCAGCGCTTTGTGGGGATTGATCTGCCCAAGTTCCTCTCGCATTTTGAACGCGAGTACTGGAATGCACCCACCGAACGTCGTTCCGCCTTCCTGAAGTTCACCAGTGATCTGGTTGTGAAGCAGGATACGACGATGCGTTTTGGGGCTCGCCCCAGCACAGTCGCCTGGTTCGTCTTTCTGAATGGTGTACCTGTGGCTTCCTGGCGGGGAGGACGACGGTTGCCGTCGGATGCGGTCCTGGGGGAAGGGCAGCGTATCTCGTCCGGTTTACATCGGCTCGAGTTTTTTGTGGTACAGGAGTCTGACGAGACCATCCCTGTGTTGTTGCGCCAATGGCGCGCTGGGGAGCCGGAGGAGATTCCACCGGAGGAACTCGTGTCAGCCCATCATCCCCCTGCGCTGCTTGTGGGCCGGAAGGACAGTGTTCTTCACGTGGGACTTGAGACGCCCGCACCCCAGTTGCTCCTTTCGGCTGATGGTGCCACTGAGTTTCTCATTGTGGCTCCCGTCCCGAGGCATTTGCATCTTTTCGAACGGGCAATCGCCAAGCAGGAGCTGTGGATAGGTGCATCCCGTACTCCGCATCGCCTGGAGGAACCGTTGGTGGTGCCTGGCAGGTCGATCCCCGAACTGCGCTACCAGGCGACTGACGAGCTCGGCTTTGCCATGGAGGTCGTTTTTCCCGCCCGTCTCGCATCGGTTTCTCCCACCGCTGTCTCTCCAAGCCTGACGGTCAGCCGCGTGCCGACTGTGCTTGCCCCTGATGAGCCTTTGCGGGTGGATGCCCATCTAACGCTCGACGAAAAAATCCATGCTGCCATTGGCGATGTTGTGGCCCTCGCATGGGTCGCTCGCAACGCCGGTGGCCAGGCGTTGACACAGGGCCGTGAGACGGTGTCCGCGGGGGGCGGGGCAACCGCGTTCTCGGTTGCCGTAACCCCTGAGACCGTTTGCGTGGCCTTTGCCGGGCTGCTTCGGAATACACGCTTCTCACGGGAGGTAGTTGTTCGGTTGATCAGGCCATCCGGGTTCGCCCGATCGCAGCTCTGGGCATGTGGAGAGCAACTCTGGATCGGTCAAGACCAAGCGGTGTTGGTTTGTGACGCTCTGCAGGACGCTCCCTCACCACAGATGCTCCGTCAGCCAGAAGAAGTGGCTGGCGATGCGACTGAATTGGCCATCGTCGATGACTTCTGGGCGACGGCTGCCGGGCCTGATGCGGATCTTCTTCCGGAGGCCTGGTTTCGGGACTCTGGGCTTCACGGCGTGACCCGACATGTCGCCGGCCGCCTGGCTGCCGGCGGGGCCAGGAGTGAACTACTGAAATTCCCCGTCGGGGCACGCGCACTGGCCGCAGGGCCGCACGTGGCACTGTGGGCCGTGGGGACTGAGGAACTCCGGGCGGGCCTCTCTCCCAGGCAGCTGAGCCGTCATCTTCTCTTCCTGGCTCAGGCATCTCTGGCAGAGAACGCGATCCCGATGTTTGTCACACTGCCGTCGGTGCCTGGCGTCTCTCCTGCTATTCTGCGAAAATCAGCTCTCTACACAAAGGAGATCGCTTGCCGTCTGGGGAGCCCCGTTGTGGACGCCTATTCCCGGGAGAAGGCAACCGGCATGGAGGGCAAGCCTTTTGTGCAGAGCTTCCGGGACGAGAAGGGAACGGTGTTGCTGTCAACGCCGAACAATCTGGGGCGAGCGTGGCTGTGCCGTTTGGTTGAAGAACAATTGCGCCCGGAGGCAACGCGCTGATGGTTTCGACGGCACAACAGTCCCCAAAGGCCACCAGACGCGACCGTTACTCCCCGCGCGGGTTCCCGCAAGCGGTGGAGACGCTCGTCCCCTGGCAACGCGTTGCGATGGTTCTGATTATTCTTGGGCTCCTGGCCGCGGCGGTGGTGGACTTTCGAACGGAGCTTCTTGTCCTCAATATCGTCTGCTCCATCTTCTACCTGGCTTCCAGTCTGTATCGCGTCCTCATGATCGACCTCTCTCTGCGGCATGAGCGTGAGGTGACCATTTCCAAAGAGGAGATCGGGGAATGGACAGGAGGGTGGCCTAGCTATCTGATTCAGATCCCGATGTACCACGAAGGGGATGTGTTACCGACTCTGGTGAAAGGGCTGAGCCAGCTTGATTATCCCAAGGATCGCCTCGAAATCCGACTGCTTATAGAAGAGGATGACCCGGAGACGATGGACGTGGCGCAAGCCCTTGACTTGAAACCGCCCTTCGTGATCTACCCCATACCGGTGTCGCACCCTCGGACGAAGCCCAAGGCCTGCAACGTTGCCCTTGCGAACACTGACGCTGACTTTCTCGTCATCTTTGACGCCGAGGACCGCCCCGAGAAGGACCAGCTGAAGAAGGCTGTTCTCGCCTTTACCAAATCCCCGGTGAAAGTGGCCTGCATTCAGGCGAAACTCAATTTCTACAACCCCGATCAGAATTTCCTGACCCGCTGTTTCACGGCCGAATACGCGACATGGTTTGATCTCTGCCTGCCCGGGCTTGACTGCCTGAAGGCCCCGATTCCCCTTGGCGGGACCTCTAACCATTTCAAGCTGGACGTGCTCAAGCACCTTGGTGGTTGGGACGAATTCAACGTTACGGAAGACTGTGATCTTGGCTTGCGGCTCTTTGCCGCCGGTTGGCAGACCCGTGTGCTGGATTCGACGACCTGGGAGCAGGCGTGCCCAAGCGTTCCCTTCTGGATCAGTCAGCGCTCACGATGGGTCAAGGGTTACATGCAAACCTACCTGGTGCATATGCGCAGTCCGTGGAGCTTGTTCCGGCGGATTGGCCTGTGGAATTTCATCCAGTTCCAGCTGCTCATTGGAGGAACGCCGCTCTGCCAGTTGATAAGCCCGTTTTACTGGCTGCTTGCGCTTCTTTGGCTGATTCTCCAACCGGTTGGGCTCGAAGTGTATTTCCCCGGCCCCATTTTCGCGATCGGTGCTGTCTGCCTGTTTGCCGGAAATTTCATTTTTGCCTATACAAGTGGAATCGCCTGTGTGCGACGGGGATTTGGGCATCTCGCCAAGTATGGGTTGGCCATGCCGGCGTATTGGGTCCTCCTCAGCATCGGGGCCTGGAAAGGGTTCCTGCAATTGCTGACTCGTCCACATCACTGGGAGAAGACAAAACACTTCTCGAATGAGGCACAGGGCCTTGAGGCGACCATGACGGAGGACGCATAATGGACTCCGGCAGTGCAATATGGAAAGGCCCTCTGGAGATCACGGATTCCCGTGAGAAGCGGGAAGCCGGCATCCGGGGTGGAGGCTGGGCTCTCTTTTTCCTGCTTTTGGTCGTTGGACGGCTCCTTCTGCCCTTTGTCCCAACCGATGCAGGCGTAACTCACTCTCGTATTGTCGAATCTTTGATCGAAGGGCAGAACTGGGGACGCCAGGCTCTGGTTGGGTCACTCGCGTTTCCGACCCTCCCGACCCTAGGGCTGTTGGTCACTCGCATGGTCGCGCGCTGCTGGCCTTTTCCCCTGCTGGGCATTGACGCGGTTCGTCTCCTGGTGGCCTGCTCCCAGGCATGGGCGCTGATGTACGTTATCCGGACAGCCAAGTCTGGCCGTCGGAGTTGGCTTGCCTTGCCGTTGCTTGGCGCCTTCGCCGCCATTCCTGATGTTCGGGATGCGGCCATTGCATTGGATCCCAACTGGGTCGTCGTTGTGCCTCTGGGCGGCCTGTTTTACCACGCCACCAACTGGCACCGAACCAACGCCCTGCGCGACGTGATTGTCTGCGCGATGAACCTGGGACTCCTTGCCTTTGCCGGCGTGCCCGGTCTGGTCGTTGCGCTTGCCATTCTGGCTGTGTTGTGCCACAACGTTCGTCGGTTCTCGATCGTGGCAAAGTCTGAGCAGGGCGGAGTGAAAGTGCTTATCTGGGCGCCTTTTTGCTACTGCGTCTGTATCTGGCTGCTCTGGAACCGACTGGTGATGCATGACATGCTGTTCGGCACAAAGCACCTTTGGGGGACCGTTGTTGCCGGTGGCGCTGAGGCGTTCTTTACCGGTAGCGTGCAGGCTTTGGGGGCAACATCTTTCGTGGCGCTTGTTGGTGGTGTCGTGTTGGTACTCTCGCTCTGGACGGATGTGCATGGTCCTGCTTCCTGCTTGTTGGTCGGCGGTTGCGCCGCTGTAGTTTCCCATGCAGTGCTGCGAGGAGTCGGGGCATTTGCCCCCGGAGGCGGAATCCTGGTGCTGACACTGGCGGGGATGGCGACTGCGCTTCCCGTGTTGCAGCTCGACTGGGGTAAGGCCGTATGTCGCCGTCTGTTCATTGCTCTCCCGAGCGTTGGGGCCTGTGTGGCAGTTGCTTGTTTCCGTCCTGCCCCACCGCTATCGTCAGAAGGCGACTACATGCTTCCTGCTCCCCCCGCTGAAGCCATTGCGGGCTGGATCGACCGACACTGGCCTGACTCGCGAGTCACCGTGTATGGTGTAGCGGCCCCGGCCATCTACCATGACTTGCCCGAGAAGCGCTTTGTCGCTCAGTTGGATTTCCGGGAACAGGACTTCCTTGCTCGTGCTCGGCGCGAGCAGATTCACCTGCTGGTACCGCCGAGAACGGGCGTTTTCTACCTGATCAAAGGGAGCCACCTCGGAGAAATCCACGAACGCGGACGTCCTTGGCTGCTGCTTGAGCAGACGTGGAAGCCAGGCTGGCAGCTTTGGCGCTGCGCAGTTCCCCCGGAAGGTGAGTCCAGACTTCGCGAGCTTGAATAGAGACCGCAAGAGGAACAGAACGGCATGAGCAGAACTCCTGCCCCAGGAACACGTCCCAGGTCATACAGCGGCGTCCTGTTGGCCGTCATTCTCTTTCTGGTTGTGCTTCTCACGTTCCAGGTGGGGAACCAGAATCGAACGCGCGAGCACATGGACCTGCTGGAACGGGAGAACGCCGTGGTGCGTGAACTGCGGCACCAGGCTGAAGAACTCGGCAAGGAGCGAGATTATCTGAAGCAGCAGATGGCGGGTGTCCGCAAGGAACTCGACCGATGGAAACGTCGGTGCCGTGAGAAGGACGAGCAGGTCCGGAAGCTCCAGGTTGATTTGACGCGGGGCGCGACTGAGGTCCGTGAGGCTCGTGCCGCGCTTGATATGGTCCGGAAGGCGTCCAAGTGAGGGGCGTGGTCAGTCGTTCTCCGGTAGTTTTGGGGGATTCGCATCCGGTCCTCTCGGTTTGGGGGCCAGGGCTGCGCCTCGGGCGTGCACCTTGTTGCCCCGGGCCACGTGGACAGGTATCTTCTGTCGACGGCACTGTTAACCAGGCGGTTTTATGCGCGAGCTAGTAAACAGACTCATTGAGCTTCAAGAACTTGAGATTGTCCACCAAGAGTCAACAATTCTGCACAAGGACAATCCGCCCGATGAGCTTGTTCAACTCAAAGTGAGAATTGATGCCTTGCGCGAAGGTGTCCCAAGCAACTCTCTGGCTCGCTATGACGGCCATCGGCGAACAGGGCTCGGGGTCGTGCGCGAGGTCGGGGGGGTGTGTCGCGGTTGCTATCTCAACGTCACCATGGGCGATCTCGGCCGGATGCGGCGGGAAGAAATACCGTGGATTTGCCCGAACTGCGGCCGCTTTCTTCAGGTAACCAGTGACGCATAGTTTCCTCTCCGCTGCTTCTGAGGTGTTTGGATAATGGATATCAAGGTGCTACTCCCGAAAGAGCACGTTGTGCTGCCCCTGCGCGGCGGTACGCGGCGCGATGTGCTTGGGGCGCTCAGCGCCCCATTGTTCGAGGAAGGGCTGATTTCTGACGCGGAGGTCTTCCTGGATGCAGTTGAGCATCGTGAAGACGAAGTGACGACTCAGTTGGCCGGTGGGGTTGCCTTCCCACACGCTCGTTCGCCCTTCGTGCGCCGCCTGGCGCTGACTGTTGGCATTGCTCCTCCGCCTGGTTTGGCGTTCAACCCCTCCCTCGATACGCCCTGCCAGCTCTTCTTCCTCCTGGCAATACCAGCTCTCGCTCCGACATCACATCTGCCCGTGTTGCAGCGCCTGGCCAACTTCGTCCACGACGAGAAACGCCTGTCCAAACTCCTTTCCAGCGAGACTCAAGCCCAAGTTGCCAAAGCGTTGCACGCCTTCAAGGGGTGAGAGGTAGCCTGTCCCGAAAGGCGTCAGACGACGTGGGGTGGCGTGTGTTAGTTGGTGAAGGTGGCGCCCCCCTCCAGGCCGTTCCCTCATGTTTCTTTGTTTCCTGTGCGATTGTGTTTCCCGGTGACGACGTGTTTCCGTTGCGGAGCCGTTCTGAGCAAATGGACAAACGGGAGGTTGCGGCATGTTGAGAGTAGCACAGCGGTTCATGTTGGCTGCGGCGGGGATTGGGTACTCGTTTGCGGCAAGCGGGGCGGTGACCTTGCCCAGCATCTTCGGCAGCCACATGGTTCTGCAGCAGGCTGAGAGTGTCCCGATCTGGGGATGGGCAGATCCAGGCGAAGAGGTGACCGTGAGTATCGCTGGCGGCAGTCACTCGGTGACCGCCGGAGAGGACGGGGACTGGCGCCTCGACCTTCCTCCTATGAACGTGGGAACTGGCTTCACCATGACCGTGTCGGGGGCAAACACGGTCACGTTTGAGGATGTTGCCGTGGGAGAGGTCTGGCTATGTTCGGGGCAATCAAATATGGAACAGGGTGTGGGCGTCTCACTCAACCCCAGTGCGGAGATCGCGGCAGCGAACCACCCGGACATCCGTCTCATTGATGTACCCAAGACACTCTCCTCAACGCCGAAGCGTGGTTTCTCCGGAAACTGGGTTCGCTGCTCGCCTGAAACGATAGGAACGCACGGAACCTGGGGGGGTTTCAGCGCGGTGGCGTACTATTTCGGGCGCGCACTACATGCTGAACTTGGGGTGCCGATTGGCCTGATTGACTCGTCGTGGGGGGGATCGCGAATTGAGCCCTGGACCCCGCCACTTGGGTTCAGATCGGTCGCCGAGGTCTCTGCCCTGAGTGCCCGGGTGGAGATGGCCACGCCTGGTAGCCCATCGCACCTTGAGGCAATGGGAGACTTCCTCACCCGCTTGGGGGCGTGGAGAGACGGGGCCAGGGAAGCCATGCTCGAATCCAGGGCGTTTGAGCCTGTCCCAGCTTTCCCCGCTGGGTTGATCCCACTCGACAAGAGAGGGGATCCCTGTGCCATGTACAACGCGATGATTCACCCCCTGGTGCCGTATGGGATTCGGGGGGCAATCTGGTATCAGGGAGAGTCAAACCACCACGACCGGATGCTCTACGTCGCAAAGACGGAAGCTCTGGTTGCCGGGTGGCGAGGGCTTTGGGGGAAGCCGGCCATGCCGTATTACTACGTACAGATTGCGCCTTACCAATACGGGAGCGAGAATGCATCCATCCTCGCCGCCTTCTGGGAGGCACAGGCCACGATTGAGAAGAGGGTTCCGCATACCGGGATGGCGGTGATCAGCGATGTCGGTAACCTCAAGGACATTCACCCGAAGAACAAGCAAGCGGTCGGCAAACGTCTGGCGGGGTTGGCGCTCAGTGAGACGTATGGTCGTGGTGGCGTCTGCCGGGGGCCGCTGTTTGCCGGGCACGAGGTCGACGGAGCCAAGGTCATCGTGTCCTTTGAAAATGCTGCAGGACTCAGGACACGTGACGGCAAAGCCTCGGATTGGTTCGAAATCGGTGGGAACAATGGCGTTTTTGTGAAGGCGGACGCTGCAATCACCGGCGAGACGGTTGTCCTGTCCTCACCGGAGGTCGCGATCCCGACAGCAGCACGTTTTGCGTGGAGCAAGCTGGCTGAGCCGAATCTGACCAACGGGGCAGGGCTGCCGGCCACGGCGTTTTCCGTTGGCACTATCCCGGTTCGTTCAGTGGTTGACAACTGTGTTGCTGAGGCAAAGGACTACGAACTGGTTTACTCGGTGGCTCTCCCGCGGGTCCGGTACGAGGGGGATGGTATCGTTTATGACGAAGACCATGCTGCTGCTTTTTCCGGGGCGTTCGACCGGATTGCCTACTTCCTCATACTCATGACGAAGGACGGAACGAAGCAGTTCGTGTTTGCATCGATGGATGCGTTCACCGACGACATCACGAAAGTGGGAGTGCCCGTCTTCAAGACAAAGGTCCACCTGCAACAGGAGGTGGCTGGTCTCCAGGTCAGAAGCAACGTCCCCGGGCTGAAGGCAGGGGACAACCTGGCAGGCGGGATAGAGTTCTGGCCCTGCAATTACGGTCCGTCGAACGCCAGGAAAGTCCCGGGGGCATCTGACAGCGCGTACGATTTTGGTGATCAGCAGAACACGGGAGTGGCCCACGGTTACGGATCCATGCAGATACACAACCGGGCCGCGAAGCAGGTCGTCTTTGCCTACAACAACTGGAGAGCCCAGGGACAGGCGGACCTGGGGATCGGGAACAGCCCGAGCGGTCATCCCGACTGGACGTTCACCAAGTCTGCGGGCAGCTACACGGCGGCCAAGCTCCTCATCCTTGTCCGCGGGAACCAGTAGGTAGGCTGTGACTGGCGGTGTGGCGCTGACTAGCGCAATGGTAGGTCAAAGGCGTCTATCGTGGCTCGGTCATGGCCGATCGCCCGGACAGTGATTTTGGCGGCGTTCACCTGGACGAAGCACAAGTGGAGCGCATCGGTCGCAAAGACTTGCCAGGGGTTGTTCCGTACGTTCACCGGGTACTCATAGAGTTCGCCGGCCCCACCGGTTGTGACGTAGGTCACACCATCCACAACTGAGCGCTCGTACGTGTGGATGTGTCCTGCGAAGTCCGCAAGGACGACATCGCTATACCGGGACAGAAGCGGCGGCAACACGCTGTCCTCGACGGCCCAGTCTATGCACGTCGAGGTGAAACAGGGGCAATGGTGGAAGAGGAGGGCTTTGAGTCCGGCTTTGCGGGCATCGCCCAATTGGGCCTCCAACCAGACCATCTGCGCCGCATCCGGTGGGAGTGTCCCTTTGTCCGGGTAGTTGAGGATGATCAGCCTGAGAGATCCGCAGTCAGTCGCTGAGGAGTTTCCCCTGCCGTCACCAAGATACCGGTCATAGACCATCATGTCATTGTCCTGGGCAAACGGGCGGGCATGTCTCCTGTAGTCATGGTTGCCGATGGCAGGCAGAAGCGGTGCTGCGGCTAGTAGAGGCTTGCTGAGAGAGAGGACGCTACGGTAGTTCTCCTCCGAGCTCCGACTGACGAAGTCGCCCAGACCCACCCCGAAATCAGGCTTTAGTTCGGCGGCCAGTGACACGCTCTCAGCGTAGTTCTTGTGGCTCTGCGGATCACCAAACACGACGAATGAGAACGCGCTCCCGTCATTCCCCGGAAGTGTGCGAAACCCCCCAGCAGTCCCGGTGTCGGTTGAGATATAGGAGTAGGGCGTCCCGGGAACCAACCCCTCGATTGTCACCTCGTGGGCGCAGTCCCTGATTAGGCTTGGGGGTACGGTTCGGACGGCCTCGGGGGTGGCTTCCGGCCAGTAGCGCAGGCCGGTGTGTGTGGGGCGGTCCGTGAACCAGCGCAGGTTGACGCTGGTCCGGGTGGGATAGAGCGTGTACGGGGGGACGATTGTGACCGGGGGTTCCGGATCGCACTCACTGGTCAATGCAGTCAAATCGACGACTGTGAACTTCAGTGCGAGAAGGGTTGCGGCACGACCATCGATCAAGGCGCTGTCCTGGCCTACATAGTAGGTCAACAGCAGTCGATCCTGATCGACTGCGATGCTTGCGTAGGCAAAGGTCGCTTCCTCCGATTCCTCGAGAATCATGGGCCTGAGCGGGGAACGCATTTCGTCCCTGCTCACGGCAATATGGAGGGGCGAACGTCGGCCTCCATGCGAACCTGCCTGAGGGTCGAATGATGCGTTCCATACTGCTATGGCCATGTGTCGATCCGGCACTGCCCGGATGGCTATTGGTGCCTCCTGGCTGGGGGTGTCCGTAGCCGTGGCCGGGGTCCAATTCACTCCCTGATCTGTGCTCGCGGCTTGGTAGACACACCCCATCTGTGTCCGCATCAGCATGAGCAGGCTGCCGTCGTCGCGTTCGAGGATGACCGGCTCCATCGCGCCTCGTTTGGGGCATTGCACGTCTCCTTCGGCCGCGTGCCACGTTCGTCCTCCGTCATCGCTGAAGCACACACGCGCAACGAAACGTTCGCCGGGTGTCCAGCACGCCTCGGAAGAGAAATAGACAGGACAGATCACCCGGCCACTGCGCAGCTGCACCAGGGAGTCGTTGACGATTCCCATGTAGGCGTGCCAGTCGTTCACCTGAACCCGCTCACCGAAGGTCTTCCCTTCGTCTTCGCTGCGACGCGTGAAGATGGTGCAGGAACTGCGTGAGTCTTTGCGGATGAACGCCAGGAGAACCGCTCCATCATCGAGCCGCAACAGTGCTGAGGACATCACATTGCACCCCCCAGTGTTGGGTTGGATGATCCGTCTCTCCCCCCATGTCCTGCCACCATCCCGCGAAGTCACTCCGACGATGTTTGCAGCGGAATCGTCGTTCCCGGCCCCACAGAACTCGGTGTACGCGAGCAGGTATGAGTGATCCTGCCGCACCAGCAGAGAGGCCTCAGTGTTGCGCGGGTGTTCCGGCGTCGCCGGCCCGGGGACGCTGGAGAGAACGACGGCATCGGCCGGTACTGGTTGGGGCATCTTCCGGGAGTCGTTTTTTGGCATAGCGTGGCTTCTTTCTCGACTGTGCGACTTCGGCCAGCGGAGAAGCAGTGCGCCGAACAACTTCGGCCGTCCGGTGGTTCTCCGCGGAAGGCCCGCATGTCACTCTGAGCTGAGGGCGTCCATGGCATCCTGAACCGTTGGGGAAGGCCCCCCCCCGGTCGTGCCCTCGGTGGCTGGCCTGTCCGTTTTGGAAGCGGCCTGAACGGCTTCGAGGAACGGGGCAAGCTGCTTGACGACTTTGCGTGTTCTGGCCAGTGCCCTGGCGGTGTCACCGGGGGAGGTCTCCTGGTCCACTGCCAGGTCTACTCCCAGGCTTCGGAGAGCGTCTTGCACATCAGCTTCACCCATCAGCCGAATCAGTCGCTCGTCCTCCGCCATGGCATCCGTGTTCCCGGATTCCGCGGCCGCCACGAATTCCGGATCGGCCAGCAGTGCCTGGAAGTCCTCTTTCGCCCAGACGGCTTCCAACGCCGTTCGGGCTGCTTCGGGATCACGGAGCACGGCGGAGAGGATCTCGCCACTTTCGTCGTCGCCAACCGTGATGGAGGTGGCCTTCTTGATGATGGGATGAACGAGCGGTCGCACCACGTTCACGAGTTTTGACTCATCGGCGCCCAGTAGACGGGCAATTCTGTGATCCACAGGGATGAGGGCGGCCGCCAGCGAAATGAACAATACGAGCAGTGCCCCTCGGAGAAGCCCCATGCAGGCGCCACCCCGGCGATTCTGGCGTAGGAATGGGCGTCTGTCTTCCGGGGGCAGCCCCTTCACCCGGGCTCGCAGGAGAGCGTCACCGGTCAGGACCACGGCCAGATTGACAACGATGAAGACAGCGAACGCTGCCAGGCTCCAGGCAATTGGGCGCGGAAGCGTGGGATACGCTCCCCAAAGCTTGTCACCGACTGGGCGAGCGGATGCGTAAGAAATGCCGTATCCGGCAACAAGGCCGATCGTTCCGGCGACGGATCGATAGAAGCCACGCAACCAGCCGCGGAGCACAAGCAGACCGGCGACAAGGGCCATCACAATATCAAAGATCATACGAATCCCACCGGGCAATGTCGCCCTGAACCAACTCAATCTGCATGGTCAGCGTCCTTGAACAGCGCCTCATAGACTGCGGGAGCTCCGCCGATGTCGAGCCACTGCTGGAGGGCGTGTTTGCGCCACTCTGGATCCCGGCAGATGTACGCTGCTTCCGACCTGAGGCAGTCTCGCATTTCGGCCGCGATGAGTTTCAGGTCGTCCTCCGAATAGCCTACCATCCATGGTGGAAACTGAAACGATGACCAGTGGGGATACATACTCAGATAGTGTTCCGGGGGCTGTTTGTAGGGCAGGTCCACGAAGGCATCATTGCTGACGTTGGCCTCGACCCCGTGGTCCCGTTCAAAAGAGACCGCGGCGTTTCTTAGGCGCTCCTCAACCCCCGTGACCTCTTCTTCGCCGATGATGTTCTTCTGTTCACGTGGATCATCAACGAGGTCGTAAAGCTCCTCTTCGCCGCCACTGAACCAGTGGATCAGTTTGTGGCCTTCGCCTACGGCGGCAACGTACCGGTTGTTTCCCAGCGCTTGATGGTAGGCCACGATCCGGCCGACGCGCTTCGTTTCCGGCCCAAGGAGGCTGCTGCCAACGAGGGTCGGCGTCCCCGGCGGGTCGATCCTCGCAGCATCAAGAATCGTGGCGCTGACATCCCATGTGGTCACCGGGCAATCGACTGTGGTGTTGGCAGGGACATCGAGGCCCGCGGCGATCAAGGGAATCCTGGCCGAGGGATCGTACGGGACGACTTTTTGATAGTAGCCTCGATCCCCAAGCATCTCGCCATGATCCGTCATGAAGAGAATCAGCGTGTCATCCACCAGTCCGCTCTCTTCAAGTTCATCGAGAATCCTCCCGATGTGGGTGTCGATCAGGGTAACTGCTGCGCAATAGGCTTCACGCACCCGCCGCATGCGCAGACTGTCGAGGGCAGGGCTTTCCGGGGACGGGGGACAGTGACGGTGCTCCCCGGGGGGCAATGCCGTCAACCTAAGCGTCCGGGCGGCGCGACGGCCTCAGATCCTTTTGCGGTTCATGACGTGACGGTGCTTCGTTGGTGTTTTTTTCCTCGGAAAGCTGCGTCCAGGCCGGCGTTCGGTGAGTCCTT
>JABHEG010000274.1 GCA_018676675.1 Lentisphaerota bacterium | reverse complement strand
GTGTGTGGTGGAGGTCCGCACTCTTCCCTCAACAGCTCAAGTAGTCAAGAAAACAGGGAAACAGGTTTGTCTGGACAGAACCGAACTGAATAGCAGGAAGATCAAGCACGGTTCTGTCTCAAGGACTTTTGACAGAACCATTTGAAGAAGAAGGAGTGGACGCATGGAAAGACACTTAATGATAGTCGGTATGACACCGGTAGTGATTCTGGCGGGTGCTCTGGTCCTGGGCGTGGACGGATGCGGAACGGCAACTGCCGGTGTCACAAGACCAGGCAAGCCACCAAAGGTGCAAGCCTCGCGGCTTGTGGCGCGTCAAGATTTTGATCTCAGCGAAACGTGGCTACCCAAGAAGTTCATGGGCAAGGACTTCTGGCACATGGTGGCGGTTTCCATGGATAGCCATCCTGACGGAGGAAGCCGAGTCGGCACCACTATGCGGGACGTGGTGAACAGACCTCTCTTCAGGGAAAGTGGATTGAATTACCAGTCTATTGCGAACATTACTGTTCCCGATTCCAACAAGGTGTCCATCTCGGCCATGGCTCTGGCCCTGGCAGAAAGCTACAAACACATTTCCTCTGCCGACGCCGCCAGGTATTCCAGGAAGTATCTCTCTCTCATTGATGCCAGGCCCGACGCGCCCTTTTTCATGATGCCAAGCGGCATCCGCCCCATCTACAGGCTAATGAGGGATTTTGATTGCGACTATGGAGGCTACAAGGCGTGGAAGGAAGCCCACCCCAATTTCATGGGGTGTGTGCATGGAGAGACAGACAATGGTTTCATTTCTGCCGCTCCGTGGAGGAACAATTGGTGGCCAAAGAAGAGGAAGACATTCGACAAGGAACTTGTCAAAACCGTTGAGAGTGAGTTCCCAAAGCCCCGAACCCGGGAAGAACTGACAGCCCAATATATGAAGGCACTAAACTCATTCGAGAAGTTCTTTTTCGATGATGCAGATAAGTGTGACTATCTGCGCGCGGCGCATTGTCACGACCATTACTACTACGAGTCTGGTGCAGATATGGTGTGGTTGGAGACCACCAACACCGCCAGCCCGAATGGCGTGAGGAACTACCGCCATCGACCGTCGCTGTTCTTTACCAGGGGCGCGGCCCGACAGTATAGGAAGAAGTGGGCTTGGTACATTGCGGCGTTCTATAACGGCTATGACGACAAAGGCGATTTCTGGGGTCACAGCGATCCAGACTACAAGAGTGATAAGGTCGTAAAGGGAAGCGGTAGGGGCGGCTACCACGGTCCGGACTGCGGCACGTCACCATCTTTGCTCAAACGAGATGCGTTCCTTGCATATTTGAGTGGCGCGAGTTTTGTCCAGCATGAGAGCTGGGGCGGTTATATGAATGTGGCGGAAAAGGACGGTCAGGAAACATATGATCTATCCTCTCCCCTGGGCAAAGTATGGGAAGACTGGTTTGAGTTTACCAGGGAGAATCCTGATCGGGGAGTGAGCTATGCTCCGGTGGCGTTGTTGGTCCCCTTTGCGCAGGGGTACCCCAATTACGGCGGCAAGTCATGGCATACGTTTGACTATGAGCGTCCCGACTGGATGATCGATGCTTTCCTGTTCACCATCATGCCGCATGCTCCGGTCACTAAGAACGGTGACGAGGGTGCCTTGGCCAACAGTCCGCACGGGGATGTTTTCGACGTGGTTGTTCCGAACACGCCAAAAGGACCAGTATCCGTAGACGTGTTGAACGATTACAAGGTTGCTGCCATGCTTGGCAGATACCCGAAGAGCGAGCCACTTGCGAAACAACTCATGAAGTATGTGGAGACTGGTGGGACCCTTCTGCTGAATGTCGAACAGCTCAACGAGTTCTTTCCGACAGGATTCACCGGGATTGTCATGGCCAACACGGAAGGTGTGCGTACTGCTACGGTAACGGGAACGATTAGAAGCATGTCCGATGGAAAGACGTTCGTCGTGCCTGATGAGTATGAATGTGACGTCGTCACAATGGGAGGTGCTGAACCACTGTTGGAGGATTCCAGAGGAAACGTCTTGGCATGCAATAACGGGTTCGGAATGGGGAATGTGATCATATCAACGGTCAACTGGATGGTACCCAAGGACGACTCTTCCGGGAAGGGCGGGGATTGTCTGGTCAGAATGGTCTATGGCAAGACGTTCCCGTTTGTGGAGTATTTCCTGAAGCAATTTGTAAGTGAGACGCTTCCAATAGGAGTTGAGGGTGATGTCCAGTATGGAATGAACAGGCTGAGCGATGGCTGGATCGTGTATCTCATCAACAACAAGGGCGTGACTAAGTTCACAAACAAAGCGCAACGCCTGGATATATCGAAGACTGCAGAGGTCGAGATCTTCCTCAGGAACATCAAGGCTGAGACCATCACAGAGCTGAGGGGGAAAAACGCAGTACAGACGATACGCGGAAGTAACTCATTCACCATAAAGGTCCCCCCTGGCGACATAAGAATAGTCAGAATTGAAGAAGGCAGGTAAGCCAGAGCTCTGGTGTCCCGCCCCCTCACCCTCGCACGAGGTTGGCGTTGGTCATGGCCACTGCCCGGGCACGAGACACGTCATGCTCAAGCGGCTCGCCGGCGAAGCACCGGGCAAACTCGTGGAGCACGAGTGGGACGTACCTGTCTCGATTGGTCCGGCCGGCGCAATGGGGCGTCATGATGACATTCGGCAGGGCGCGGAACGGGTCACCGGGGGGAGGCGGCTCCCGGTAGTGCACGTCGAGGATCGCGGCAAACCGCTCTTTGCGGAGTTCGCAAAGGAGGGGATCTCTCTGAATGATGGGGGCGCGTCCGGCATTGATCAGCACGGCGCTGTCTTTGATTCGTTCCAGAAGTCCGGCATCGATCATTCCCTTGGTCTCTTCCGTGAGTGAACAGAGCACGTGTAGCACATCGGACTCCGAGAAGAGCGTGGGAAGGTCAACGACAGTAACCCCAGCGGCTTCGGCATCGGCTGCACTCAGGTCATTCGCATAGACAAGGATCCGCTTGGGGGGGACCACGCTGAGCATCCGCACGAGCCGACGGGCAATATCCCCGTAGCCCAAGATTCCGACGGTTTGGTTGGTCGGGCTTTGGCCCAAGTGCCGCCGTCCGGCATCAATGGTGTCGAGGGCACCCAGTTTCGAGTATTCCAGCACACGTCGTGCACCTACGAGGGTCATCATCAGGCTCCATTCCGCGACAGACCGAGCCATTTCGGCATTGGCCGTCACGACATGGACCCCACGGTCAAAGAGATGATCGGACACCATGTTGGCAACAGAGCCGGCTGCGTGTCCCACGATCCGCAGAGAAGCGTTCCGGGCCAGAACGGCCTCATCGAGGGTCGGTGTTCCCCAGGTCGTGATGATGGCGTCTGCCGGGGCGAAGAAATCGGCCCATTCGTCGGGCGCGAGTGACCCCGAGCACTCATTGAGAGTGATGTCAAAACCCAGCTCGTGGGCCAGGGCTTTGGCCTGTGGTGTCCACAGTTCGTCGCGAACTGCTCCGGGTTTGGCGGTGAAGACCACACGGCGTCGAGTCAGCATGGTGAGGATCCTGTATTGTGTGGACCGCTCCCGGTAGTCGCGTCTCTGACGGAGGGACCGCTCCTGATAGTCGCGGCTCTGACGGAGAGGCGCTCCTGGTAGTCGCGGTTCTGACGGAAGGGCGCTCCCGCAAGGGGCGTTCTCCTGAACGGATGTTTGGCCAATAACCTACTCCCCTTCGTCGGGAGGCGCATCCCCCGCGGGCGTTGGTGTGTAGCCCTTCAGTTACGTGAGGCGGCTCGACGGAGTCTCTCCCTCCATCGGACACAGGTGGCCCAGGGAATCCCTGGAGGGAGAGACTCCGTCGAGCCATCTTGGAGTTCTCCTCCCCCCCGCGTAACCGAGGCGTTACGTTGGTGTGACCTCGCCGAATCGCTTTCCCACGTGGATGGCCTCGCCGGGACAGGCTTGGGTACAGTCGCCGCAGATTGTGCACTCGGTCGTGTCAGGCGTCGCACCTGTGGGACAGTTTGCCGGGAACTTGCCGCAGGCTGAACAGGAGCTCATGTTGCGGTCGATCTTCAGCAGGCTGATGCGGCCGAGGAGCCCGAGGAGGGCACCGAGAGGGCAGGCATACCGGCACCAGGCTCGGGGCACGACCAGGGCACTGGCGAGGGCGACGACGAGCAGGGCCGCCCGGACTGGGTAACGCTGAAGCCCGAGCCCCCACGCCACACGCAGGGCATCGGGATTGAGTACGGACGATGAGCGGACCACATAGGGATGTCCGCGATCGGGGGCGAGGTTGAGTGCGTAGACCCACCACATGACAAGGACCAGGACACCGTACTTGAACCATCGCAGTGGAGGATCCAGGTGAGTGGCCTTCGCCACGTTTGCTGTCGGTCCTGTCTGACAAGAGCAACTTCGGCGCCCACTACTCGACACTCGACTAGGTTCCAGGGAAGAGAAGGTGCTCGTCTTCCGCAGGCGTCTGGGAGTGCACCGATTCAGGATGTCCTGAAGGTAGCCTAATGGGCAGGCCCAGCCACAGAATGCCCGCCCGATCAGCAGCATGGAGAACAGGAGCCCGATGTAGACAGGGAGGTGTAGGAACTGCCCCCAGCAGTCGCCGAGAGGACACGAGGCACAGGACACAAAAGGCACCCCGAACGGGCAGCGCAGGAAGCCGACGAGGAGCCACTGCCCGGTGACGAGGAAGAGGAGCGTCTGCGTGATCCGGCGCTGGAAGGTGATGCGTTGCATAGTCGGCGAGCTCACTGGTCGAGGCTACGAGGAGGCGGGGTGATGTCCGAATGTCCAGGCATGAGTTTCTGCGCTTGCTCGGACCACGGGCTGTCCGGATAGGCCACCGTGACGCGTCTGTACCACGCCTTGGCCGCATTGGGGCGATCGGTTGCCTCCAGAACCTGAGCCAGGCGGAACGTGGCCGTGGCCATGAGCGCATCCGCCTTCCCCTTTGGCGGGGCGGCAACGGTCACCACTTTCAGGTACTCGAGCACGATCTGATCTTCCGCGAAGACTCGGGATTTACGGAATTCCTCAGCGATGAAGAACCGCTTGGCCGTTCCTGACTTCGGGCGATGCCTTGGGCCGGGAGGGTGTTTCCCGGTTTCCGCTCCCGCAAGTCGCGGCTCTGTTTGGGGCGGTCTCTGTTTTCCCGAGCCGCGACTGCCGGAAGCGGTTCCCTTGATCCTGAGCGTCTTCAGCCTTTCCCGGGCTTTGGCCGCCCATGGGCTTTGGGGAAATTGCCCGGAACAGAGCCGCCATTGTCTGCGCGCGGCGTCCGGCAATCCCGCCGCTTCCGCGGCAATCCCTGCTCGAAACCGGACTTCGGCATCGAGCGTGTGGTCGCCATAGACTCCGGACAGGACCTTCATCATTTCCTTGAAGGTGAAGAGCGGAAGACGGTGTTCGAACAGGCGCATGCCATACGTCACCCCCCGGTGAGCGTGCGTGTCGTAGCCCGGTTGCCACGGAGGCATGGTATGATCTTCGGTCGGCCTCTCGGCTGAGGCAAACGTGGCCAACTCGGCCTCAGCGGCCAACGCTGCTTCTGTTTCCGGAAACTCCCGGATGGTCCGTCTCCATTGGGCCTGCGCGACCGCCGGAAGCCCGCGCCGTCTGGCACACAGCCCAAGCAGGCACTCGGCCTTATCCATGTACCTACTTGGGTAGTTCAGGGTCACCACCTTGAGGAGGTCCCGGGTGGCATAGTCCACTTCTCCGGCTTCAAGGAGGTGCAACCCGAGGGCGAACTCACGCGTCCCGTTCTTCGGTGGGTCTCCATCGCGAATGATGATCGGGGAGACGCGGTCGAGCAGCGTCCCGCACGGCGTGCGTCGTTGTGGCGGGGGAGCCATGTGAGGGTGGGCGAGGAGGAACTGCTTCGCGGCCTGAACCCAATGGTCGTACGTCCGCTTGTCCACCGGGCAGGGGGGGCGAGCCAGATCCATGACTGGCGAGTCGAACTCCTCTGGCTCGGAAGGCGGGTAGTCGGTCAGGATTGTCTTGCACATGCGTTGGGCGGCGTCGGTGTGTCCACCCCCGTAGGCAATGGTGGCAGCGTGATAGAGGGAGCGTGGCACAAAGTGGTTTGGCCCGAAGGTGTAAATGACTTTCAGATACCGACGTAGAGCTTCGCGGCCGATGTCGTACTCGGCCAGGAGTTCGGCCATTTTGACCTGCAGGGCAGGCATGTCCTTGGGGACACTCACCTTCAGCAGGTCCTTGAGTCCCTGGGCTTCAGGAGAATCGAGCGGCAAGTAGCCGATCTCTTTGAGTATTTCGGGTGCGGATTGCAGGCCGGCAACGAAGTCTTGAGCCACGCTGTGTGCTGCCTTGCCTTCCGGCGGACACAGGACACCGGCGCACTGAGGCAGGGAAGGACGCCCTTTCTTCAGCGCGAGCAGGTGTTTGGCAGGGACTGCTACGGCCTCGATCCTGTCCCGGTAGTCCGGGTAGTGGACCACAGATCGGGGGACGATGGCTGCGTCGGCTCGGCCCTCCAGAATGGGAGTGATCAATTTGCGCCCGCATTCATGCGTGACGACGGCGTTGTTCTCCCATCGTTCCACGAGCCCGGGATACCACTTGGCACTGACGGCGGCCATAAGCAGGGCCGGAACCTTGCCTTTGGGGCGCATGGCGGCGGGGGTCTGTGAGACACGGAGCTTGGTGCGCCCCAGGTCGAGTAAGCCTCTGATTCTTTTGGGGTTGCCGCGCGGCACGGCGATCACCAGCGGATCAATGGCGAAAAACGTCGGGCCTTCGATGAGCCGCCCAGCTTGCTCGAGGGCTCGCCAGCCGGGTCCCCCGCGCCCGACGATGACGTCTGGCGTCGCCCCCTTCGTGACGACTAGGTCGAGGAGGTACTGCACGGGGGCAGCTGTGTAGCGGACGCGATGGCCCGTTCGTGCTTCGAAGCGTTCGATGTAGGCGCTCAGAAACTCGTAGTTTCCCCCACACGACCAGACCACGAGGGGGTTGCGATGGGTGAACGCGTGGTGTCCGCCCCAGGCGAGGAGCATGATGAGCATGGCCCCCACCAGGAGTCGCTCGCGCCGCCGGAGTCGGCTGAATGTGGTTGTTTTAGTGTCCATGTGGTCGCTCCGTCCTTAGACCTTCAGCACCGTGCGCGAATTGGGCCACTAGGGAAACAATCGGGGCGTGGCAGTCCCTCCCACGCTGAAGACGGTCAAACCAATGTGGGAGCGGGTGCCATCCCGCGATCAAGTCGTGCTCAAGACTGGGCCGTTAGCGGCGGGGCCGGCGCGATGGTGATGATGTGTCGCTCATGTTCCTACCATTTGAGGGAGTATCCGACGTAGGGGCTGATGCCGGGGTCGCGCCAGCCGGGGAATGTCTCATAGCGTTCGTTCGCCAGGTTGCGGACGCCGCCGTAGATCTGGTGTTGGAGATCCCCTTCCCCGAAGGTGTAGCCCAGATTGACGTCGACAAGCCAGTAGTCTCCGAGGCCGTAGAGCGTCTGGGGATCGGTGCCGAAATCATCCTCGTACGCGGCTGTATACTTAGCAGAAACTGCTCCTACCCAAGGGCCCTCCGCGTACAAGAGAGACACCGCACACAGGTAGCGGGGCAGGCGGTCGTCGGGATCATTGCCGCTGCCGCTTTGTTGCTCCACCGTGCCCCGCAAAGCAGTCATGTTTGCGGCGTAACTGAGACCGTGCCCCAGGTCACCTTCGATCTTGGCTTCGAGGCCCAGGCGGGTGAAGTCCGCAGAGGCCCACTGCGGATACCACGTTCCTCCCAGATTGCGTCGACCACTGTAGACAACCCCGTTGGTGATTCGCTTGTGGAAGCCGGTAAGAGTGAGGGCGAGTCTCTCGTTCATGGTCAGCCGGTAGCCGAGTTCATAGCGCGTTTCCTTTGCGTTCTCGAGTGGTTCCCCCGTGCTCGAGATCAGGTCGCTTGCGGTTGCTTCCCGCGAGACCGCGAGACGCCCCGTGACGGTCTGACCCCCGCTGAGATCGACCCGTGCCCCGAAGCTGTAGCTCAGCGCGGGATCTCGCCATTGGTCTTCGAAGGGGACGCCACCGCTGGTCTGAACTCCGAAACCGGGGCCGTCCGCCGTGTATCCTTTGAGGATGTACTTGCGGTCCCAGCGGACGCCGGCATCCACGGTGAGCAGGTCAGGCACGACACTCCACTCGTCCTGAGCGTAGAGGCTGTAATCTTCCTCTTCCCGGGGATTCTGATCCAGGAACAGCGTGCCGTTGGGCCGCTGTTTCCAGGTTCCGTAGTAGAGTTTCCCCGTTGGGTTGTTCCAACGGCCGAAATAGGACCCGAGGCGAAGGACATTGGTGTCCGGGAAACGGATGGCCTGGCGGATATGCACTCCGTAGTTGGACTCGCGGATGTCCGCTTCTTTGTCTCCGAAATGGTGTTGGTGCAGGACGGCTTCGAGATCCCGGTAGAATCCCTCGAGTGTGGTGCTCGCTGCGTCGTTCCACACATGGTTCAGACGGACCGTCCAGAGCGTACTTCTCGATGGATCGTATTCCTCCAGGCGTGGACTGAAGTAGCTCAGGCCATCCGCGATCTGGAGTTCCCGTCCGCCCTGCTCATGCAGTCCGGTCGCACTGAGAGTGGAGTTCCCTGCATAGTTATAGACGAGCCGGAGAAGCCCGTCACTGAACTCGTGCCCCATGTTCTCGCCGCCGCGCCCATCGCTGTAGTCGTGACTGAGGCACGCGACGTAACCGACTTTCTCGGTCAACGGTCCGGCCAGATGCAGATTTTCGGTGTTCGCCTGGTAGCGCCCGCCCTCAACCCGCACTTCGCCGACGTGCTCGTCGGTTGGTTCGCGTAGGCGGATGTCGATCAGGCCGCCGTAGCCGGTCACGCCATTTGGACCGGAGAGTTGAGGAGGACCATAGATCAAGCTCGTGGAGTCGCGGATGACGCGGATGCCCTCAACCAGTGATGCGGGAAGGAAGTGCATGTACCGGTAATCCTCGCGCACACCCGCTGGCATGGCGTCGAAGAGCACGATCACATTGCCGTCGCCGCGCAGGTTCAGAGCAAGAGCGTTCTTTCTGCCTTTGCGCCGCATCTCGAAGGACGGTGTGAAACGCAATGCATCAGAGATCGTCTTCGAGCGCTGCAGCTCGATGTCCTGATGGGTGATGATCTCGAGGGTCAGCTCCTGACTCGGAGCGGCTGCAAGGGGAACCTGGATCGGGTCTGCGATGGGCGTGTCGTGGATCACAACATCACCGAGGTAGACCGACGGTGTATCCGAGGCAACCGACGTCTCCGCGAGTCCACCTGCTTCCGTGAGAACGGTGACCGAGAGCCATACCTCAACTAGCGTCTTCAGGCGGAAGAAACTCCTGTGCGCTCCCGCCACGCCGAACGCGCCCTGCATTGCTGATCTCCTGTGGTAGATTTGGGGATCTGACCTGAGTGTACACGCTTCCGGAAGCCGTGTCAGGTACTGGATCTTGAAGAACGTGTGAATGTTGTACGCGGAATGCGGGATTAGGGTCGGCCGGCGGCGTCGGGCGTCTGACTCCGGGTCGCGCCGACCGCAGCGACAGGACATCAACTATGGCAATGATCGAGCGGATTCTTCCGTCGCCGGTGAATGGCGGGTTCAGGATGGAGAACTATTGGGTGTGGTGCGGATCCGCCATCCGCGGCGAGGATGGACGTTTCCATCTGTTTGCGGCGCGTTGGCCGAAGCACCTGCCGTTTTTCGAGGGGTACCAGGTTTACTCGGAGGTGGTGCGTGCATCGTCGGACACGCCGGAAGGCCCATACCAGTTCGAGGAGGTCGTGCTGCCGGATCGTGGAGCTGAGTTCTGGGATGGGCGGATGACCCACAACCCCACCATCCATCGGTGTGGAGACAAGTACGTGCTTTTCTACATTGGGGCCACGTTTGAAGGCGAGAAGCCAACAGCGGAAGAGCTGGCCGACGGTGCGACGGCAGTGACCCGGGCCTCTTACAGTTCGATCCGGATCGGGATGGCCGTGGCGGATTCGGTGCGCGGCCCCTGGGCCCGCCCTGATGCCCCATGTCTCAGAACGCGTCCGGGAAAATGGGATGGCAGTGTGGTCACGAACCCGGCGCCATGTGTCCTCGACGATGGCCGAATCCTCATGTATTACCGGGCAAACACCCCGAACGGGCTGCGGATCGGGGCAACTATGGCCGAGGAACTCGGTGCCCCCTTTGAGCGGATCTCAGATGATCCGGTGCTGCAGTTCGAAGGCGATGATTTCGTCGAGGACCCCTATGTCTGGCAGGTGGATGGCCATTTCGAGCTGGTGGCGAAAGACATCAAGGGTGGAATCTGCGGAGAAGTGCACGCCGGCATTCACGCACGCTCCGATGACGGTGTGCATTGGGAGCTCTGTGATCCGCCCAAAGCCTACTCCCGGCGAATCCTGTGGGACGACGGTTCAACCACCGCACAAGGCTGCGTGGAACGTCCACAGCTCCTGATCGAGGACGGTGTCCCAACCCACATCTTTGCCGCCACCGGTGATGGTCCCGGAGGCTTCCGAAGCTGTGAGAATACCTGGAATATGGTCATTCCCCTGCGCAGGGAAGGCTGAGCGATGGGGCTGCCTGCCCCAAACCCCGGCTGGGGGAACAGCGGCTCCCCCAGACCCCCGGATGAGAGGCGCCGCGCACAACAGGCGGCGAAGCCCCGCCAGCCGTTCGCGGCACCGTTGCCAACGCTCGCGCGACGGGCGATGCGGTAGACAGAAGCGGGGGCAAGTAGCTCTGCGCGATGTGTGCTACCTGAGCGGGAGGGAGAGAGGAACGGGGGCCGCCTGCCCCAAACCCCGGCTGGGGGAACAGCGGCTCCCCCAGACCCCCGGATGAAGGGGCGACGCGTACGACAGGCGGCGAAACCCCGCCAGCCGTTCGCGGCACCGTTGCCAACGCTCGCGCGACGCGCGACGCGTAGACAGAAGCACGTCATGCACGAGCGTGCGAGGGGCATCCCCTCCCCGGCACTGCCGAGCCCCAACTCGGCATTGCATCGACGACTTCACTCGTCTGTAACTTCCCCGTTTCTGAGCACAAGACTGTTGCCCCCCCCCGTTGGGGGTGCCGCTTCTCCGTAAGCGGCCAGGCCGGTTGTGGAAAACCGGCGCTCCAAACACCTGGAGGCAGTTACACTCTCCGATATGACTGGTGCACTCGCGGCAGAGGCGACCGCTCGCCTGTAGCTTCACGTGCCTGAGCACAAGACGATCGCGGGATGGCACCCGCTCCCACATTGGCCTATCATCCCGCGAAGCTGATCACGTCGGCCTGCTCAAGGAGGCGTAGACACTCGAGGAGCGGCTCGACGTCCACCGATCCCCCGAACTCGAGGCGCTGTTGGATCTCGCGGACCGTGCGTCGACCATTGATCCAGGGCCAAACGCGTCTTGCGTCGGCGCCCTGCGAAGTCCGCAGTTTGTTCACGGCATCATCTGTTTCATCGCCGAGGACGTCGCGCCCGGGCAGGCGCCAGTAGAGACGCCTGGGGATGAGCTGAAGGTCGGGAGTGCCGTCGCCTGGGGCTGTCTCCGGTGCGGAACGAGCGGCGCCCATGCCAAGCGATTGCCGTGCCGCTTGAGCTTCACGGTCTGCGAACTCCGCGAGATTCCCGACGAGTACCTCAGTGCGTTCCTGCAAGGTGCCGCTCTGGGGCGCGAAACGGGTGGTTTGGGTGACGGCATCCTGAGCTTGAAGCCCCATGTGGTGGATTTCGTCCGGCAGCCGTGCCTCGGGCTCATCTGTGCTTAACGCATCTCGCGTCCGGAGGCAGATCCGCTGTTTCCAGTCTTGTGCTGCAAGGTCCGCAAACCAAGAGGCCTGCTGCTTGTCCGCGGCTGCAAGCGCGTAGACAAATGCCCCCATGACGGCGGCGGAACGAGTGAGGGTGCCGCGGTCGATCTGGTCGGGGGTGTCCTGGTTGCTGTGGTAGAACTTGTCCGGCCAAACGGAGATCTGTGGGGTTGGGATGTCGAAGAAGCCGTCGGAGATGAACGCATCGTTGCCGAAATAGGGTTCTGCGTGCCAGGGGTAGGTCGCGTAGTTGTCCGGCGAGAATCGCGAGGCCGGCTCGTCGTGGATGGTCTGGAGGAGGTACTGCATGAGGCCGTCCACGAAGGACGCGTTCTGTTCTGGCGAGAGGAAGAGCACGGCCTCCCCGCCGCAGATTCTGAAGTCCTGGGCGATGGAATCGGCGCAGAGACCGGCCACGACGTTGGGCAGGTCGTCGCGGTGTCCATGGATGTAGGGGAGAAATCCACTGACTTCAGCCCCATGCATGAAACGGATGGTGCGGCGCAGCGGAGGCAGGACCCCGCATTCGGTTAGCACACGCAGCATGCGGGCGATCTCCAGGGAGAGAGCACACCCGGACGCGTTGTCCCGGGCTCCGGGCTCGGACAGGTGTCCCAGAACCCAGACTTCTTCGTTGGCGAGGTCAGTGCCGGTAACGCTGGCATTGACCATGTCAGACGATCCCTCGACGAGCGTGGCGTCCACCATCGCGTGCATCCGGATGGGGGTATCGCTTGCTGCTGCCAGGGCGCGGAGTCGTCGACCCTGACGCGGGGACAGATTGAAGCCGAACAACGGCGGATCAGATCGACGGCCCGGGAAGATCGTCCACATCACCAGATCCGGGACATCTTCGGGTTCGCGCTTGGGTGGGTACTTCTCCAGCCATGGGGGACAGACGCAGTCGGAGATGATCCCGATGGCCCCCGCTTTGTGGGCGGCAGCAGCAACCGTGCTCGGGAACTGGTTGGTCAGGACGACCTTGCCCTTCCACTGACCAGGCTCGATCTCATCCGTCTTGATCGGGACGGCTGGGACGACGAGCTCTGCCTCTACTCCTTCGGGCGGCGTCGGGTGGCTGTTACAGATTAGGGAGATCGGTTCATCGGCGTAGTTGCAGATCTGGGCCGCGGCGGTTTCGGGGGCCGCGATCCGGAGCCAGGCCCCCCGCGGCTGCCACTCGAGGGAGGTACGATTGCCGTCCAGCCACTCTGTCCGATCGTCAGCCGGATAGGGAATCAGCTCAGCGGACGAGGCCCCGTTTTCCTGGTAGCGGCGCACAAGAGTCTCACCTGCCGCGCGCATCCCCGGGCCTGGGACCGTGCAACGGCATGCCCAATGGGCCGCGATGTCGCGTAGACACTGACCTGCATTGAACTCGTCGATGATGGCATCGAGAACATGGCGAAGCATAGATGGTCTCCTTACTGCCCCTGAGGTTCTGTCAAAAGTCCTTGAGACAGAACCGTGCTTGATCTTCCTGCTATTCAGTTCGGTTCTGTCCAGACAAACCTGTTTCCCTGTTTTCTTGACTACTTGAGCTGTTGAGGGAAGAGTGCGGACCTCCACCACAC
>JABHEG010000084.1 GCA_018676675.1 Lentisphaerota bacterium | reverse complement strand
GTGTGTGGTGGAGGTCCGCACTCTTCCCTCAACAGCTCAAGTAGTCAAGAAAACAGGGAAACAGGTTTGTCTGGACAGAACCGAACTGAATAGCAGGAAGATCAAGCACGGTTCTGTCTCAAGGACTTTTGACAGAACCCGATCAAAGGCAAGGAACGCATCATGGACGCAACGTTTGCGCGGACGGCGGCCGAAGCGACCGAGGTCTTGCGCGGACGCTACCCAACCGGCACTGTCAGCGGCGCTGCTGCTATCAGCGACATCGGCGTCTACAGGGAATACCAAGGAACGATCAACACCAGCGACTCCCGAACCGTGATTGACACGTGCTGGACGACGAGTCCCGCCGTCGCACGCAAGATACTCTTGGCCCGCTTCCTGGAGGGTGAGATACGCGCCATCTCGTCCTATGGCAACAATCGACCGAACGAGTACACAGTGGTTCTGAAGGGGACCGTTCGACACGAACGCTGCGAAGCCCGCGACAAAGCCGAGGCGTACCGGCTACTGACAAACCGTTTCCCCGACGCACGCATCGTCACGGTTTACCCCGTAAAGGACGTCCTTGAAACCACTGTGTTCAGGGCAACACTCAACACGGCAGACCATCGCACGGTTGTCGATACGGTGGCGGCCAAGTCGTCGAGTGACGCCCGCCGGGTCTTCCTTGAACGCTATCCCGACAGTCGTTTCACCAGCTTCATGCGCCTGACAAGCGGACGTGTCGACGAGACGTATCAGGTTCGCATCGACCTGCCGCCAGCCAAAGACACCTGTCAGGCGAGCACGCCGGCGGAGGCACGCCATTATTTCAGGGCACGCTATCCGCGCAGCAATACCAGCGCTCTCCGCAAGATTCTGTATTAGCGGTGGAGCTGCGTGACCTTGGCGAGAGGCAGTTCGCGAAAGAGCAACGCCGAGCCATTAGAGATGCCGTGCGCACCCTTCAGAATGAGTTCCTTGAGCCCGCCCGTCAGCCTGTCCCTCCTGTGCTGGTCCAGCGAGTTCCGGCGCTGGTAGAAGATAGCCATTTCTCAACTGAAACACGACCGAGAGGGTTTGGTGGACTCAGAGGTCTGCGCCGGACATACGCCGCAACGGGCCCATACACGCCGTGTACAATGCCTCAAACCGTTATCGCGAGCGCTGCAAGGCGTGGATATCCTGCAGCAAGGGAGTCAAGGAGGGAACAGAAGTGGGCCTATGCCACTTGCCTGAGTTCAACAACGGACAGATGCTTGCGCCCCTCGAGAAAGGCCAGCTGGAGTTTGAACTTGGCATCGGGCTTTCCGCGGATTGGCCACTCCCCCAACGACCTGGATTCCCGGAAGTGTAACTATGCTGGTAGCTCGATGGCGAAAGCATCCATGATCTGTCGCTGGATCGGTGTGGTCTCGGTGAAGACCTGTCCGTAACGGCTGGAGTACTTGATTCTGGCCAGCGTTTCCATCTCCTCCATCACTTCCCTGACGGTCATGTACCTGAGCTTCTCGTCCGCCTGTGTGACGGCGCGTATCGCACTGACGTAGACCAACGCGAGGAACTGCAGGAACAGCCTGCCGTCCATGGCGGAAGCACTGTGGACGCGCAGGCGCTTCATGTCCAAATGGTTCTTCAGGTCGTCGAAGCAGTTCTCCACGACATCCTTCCTGCGGTAGATCTCGAGGGCTTCCTCGGGAGTCTTGACCTTGTTCGACAGGATGCAGAAGAAGCCGCTGTGCCTCTTCCTGCGTTTCCGGATCTCCTCCTCGTTGAAGTCCACTTTCAGTCCACGTTTGGGAGTATCCCGGACGACCAGGTAGCGTTGGTAGGACTCCTCATGGTCCTCGACCGGTTTCCCGGACAGCAGTTCGTCCCTGTAGCCGATAAGCTCGCGGGTGAAGCGGTCGAAGGCATTTGCACCGCGCTCGGCGTTGTAGAAGACGTGCAGCCAGCTGCGGTGGTTGTTCTTCCCCCACCTGTGGAACTCGGTGGCGACGTACAGTGCCTCGTCCTCCCCGACCACCCGGTAGTTCGCCGGCGATGCGATGCTGTCGCAGTGCCTGTCGAGGATGGCCTCGACCCACTGCGCCCCGCGGGAAGAGCGATCGTGAACTTGTGGCGGTGTCTGAACAGCTCATCGATGTTCGCGACGCTGTAGAAGCCCCGGTCCAGAACAAAGTGGAGTTTGCCGGCACCGAGGAAGTCAAGCGACTTCACCGTCGTTCTCAACGTGGACACGTCGCTGATGTTGCCGGGTAGACGCCGATAGTGTGCGGGCAGACCGCTCTTCTGTCCGAAGAGCATGGCCAGATTCACCTGTTCGAGCGAGTCCCCGTCGCGGTTGTAGCCGAAGTGGGTATACTCGTTGTGGCGTGAGTAGGACGACACCGACGTGATGTCGTAGCACAGCCAGTCGTCTTCCTGGACATGGTCGAGCCACAGCGACAGAAAGCGCTGCCGGTCATCCGCCGAGAGTCTCCGCAGTAGTTCGCTGACGCGTTGGCTGGCGATCACGTCGCCGAAGGGATGCAGGCAGGAGCCGCTCCAGGGCTCCGCTCTGGACAGGGCCCCGCCCTTGTGCACGATGTAGTGGACCAGGCTCAGGATGAGGTCGTAGTCGTCGGGGAAACACGTCTTCAGAAGCTTGCCGATTCCACAGGATCGGGTGAGAACGTCAAGAACAAGGGAAGGCCCTGCCACCCGCGAGGTGACAGTGACTCCAGGAGCCACAGCGGCTCGTTCGGCGATCTTGCGCTTCCGCTTTGACGGGATTACTTCCCCCGTCTCGGGATCGAGTCTGCCCAGGCAGGTCTGCCTGTTCCTCGGAGCCTTCTTCTCCTTGTCCCAGTAGCTCTCCACCGAGTAGACGTAGACTGCTCCCGTCTTCTTGTTGCGGTGATGTGTGATGCTCGCCATCTCTATACCTCCATAGTTACATCATGCCGACTAGTGTAACTATGTTTCCTGCAAAAGAAACCCCTTGGAAACAGAATAGACACTTGCCTCCAAGGGGATTACGGCGCCAGAATCGAGATGATAGTTACATTTCTCGGGAGTTCAGGCCAACGAAACTCACGCCAGCAGGCAAGGGCGATTCCAGGAAGCTGCTGAGCTTCGAGTCGGCGGGGGCGAAGCTCCCGTAGGCTCTGGGCTTCCTCGAGGCAATTTTCCTTTGGTTGCATGGACGCGGGGGTGCTGGTATCGTGAGGAAGAACCGAGGGAGCCCCTGAGTGATCTGATGAAGAGCTGCTGATGCTGGTGGGAGGATGAGTGCTGCTCAGGATTGCTGTTTGAGACGAGACGGGACTCAGGGCGGGAGCCGCCGTGTTGTGGACTTGTGGTCCGGTGGTGTGAGAAGTGGGCGGGGAGAACTGTCCGGGGAGTCGATTCTGGAGGAGACAATGACGGACCTTTACATCTGCGATGAGGCTGACGTCGACAGTGCAGTTGACCTGTGCCGAATCAACGGCTGGGGAATTGAGATCCAGGCGTTCTACGACCCGGTAGCGGCGGATGACCCCGCGCAGATACAGCGGCATCGGGAAGCGGTCTCCGGCATTCCCAGGATTGCCTTGCATGGCCCATTCGGGGACCTCTGTGCAGGCAGCTTTGACGCGATGGTGAGAGAGGTGGCGCACCATCGATTCGATCTGGCCTACGATGTGGCGTGCGAAATCGGTGCCACTGACATTGTACTCCACCATGGATATGTCCCAGGAGCGGGTCCGCCGGCATCATGGGTGCCGAGATTCGCAGATTTCTGGGAGGCCTTCTCCGAGGGGAAGACCGGAGAGGTCCGATTCCACCTGGAGAACATGCTTGAGCATGGTCCCGAACTCGTCACCGACGTCCTGGCCGCAATCCGACAGGACAACGTGGACGTTTGCCTTGACATCGGGCACGCTCACTGCAATTCGCGGACGGACGCCATCAAGTGGATTGAGGCCTTGGGCCAGCGGATTGGTTACGTTCATCTGCACGACAACCACGGGGAGCGAGACGAGCACCTTGCCCTCGGCGAGGGCGACATCCCGCTCGTCGATGTCTGTCAGGCGTTGCAGGATCAGGCTCCCGAAGCCACATGGGCGATCGAGTGCAGCCCACGCGACACACCGCAGTCCATCCGCTGGTTGAGTGAGCACGGATTCCTGCAGTGATGGGAATCCAGATCGGGATAGGACCCCGGCTCGCGCCGGGGCCCTCCCAGACCACCACTCATACGGGTCCGTAAGTGGCGGCTCGGTTGCTGGGGTGCTCTTCTTGGTTGTCTGGTCGTGGGGGTGCTAGTATCGTGATCAGAAGAGAGCATGGATCGGAGAGCAAAGTCGGTCGGAGACCTCGGCTCTGAAGCACGGATGGAGTTTCTGCGAGGGACAGGTGAAAGCCGTTGCCTACTCATTGCCACTCGGGACGGGAATGAACTTGGCTGCCCGGGTTGCCATCTGGATGTAACTGCGCCTGGGCCGCTTCATGTAGAGACGGTTGCCGCCAGCAGTCTTTCCGACCCAGAAGCACTCCCACCTTTGCTCCCCGAGCTCCTTCAGCTTGGCCAGGAGGCCGTCCTCGGGGGACTGTGCTTCAATGGGAACGATCATGTAGTCCCACGTCCCAATTCTCTTGACGTCGGCCTGAGCCCAGTCGCGAACACTACTTGACACATCTTCGCCAGAATCTCTCGCCTTCTCATATAGCTGCTGAACCGACACGGCAACATCACTTGACATATCCTCGCCAGAACCCTTTACCTTCTTGTACAGCTCCTGAATCTGCTGACGGTAATCTTGCGCTGTGGCGGGAACGGGGTCGGGAGGCATCTCAGGCGTGGCTGGGGCAGTGGCTTCCACATCCTCGCCAAAGAGCTCCGCCTTCCCAGGAGAATCTTGCCCGGGGTGACGGCTATCATCCACTGCGGCGGGAGCCGCCTCGGGGGCGTCTCAGGCATGGTCGAGGCAGTGGGCTTGCGGTCACATCCCGCGAGGGTGGTCCCCAAAACCGTAAGCAAGAGAACTGCAATCTGACGCTCGAGACTTCTTTGCATTGTGCTTGTTCCTGTTTCCACGTGTAAGGACATGTCTGAACAATGGTGAGGAGTCTGTCTAACACCGCACCGCCGCCGACACACAACTGGAATCGGTTAGACGCGTCCACGAACGGTATTCCCTGCCTCACGGTCTGTTTGACGGCAACAGTCGGCCAGTCCAGTGGGGCTTCGGCTCCGGTTCCGGTTCCGACGAGGAAGAAAGCCGGTGGATGTTCACCATGCGCCTTTCAAAGCCGGCCAGATCCTCCTTTGCCTTCTCCAGGTCCTTGCTCTGTCGTTCCATCATCTGCTTCCGGGCCTCGTTCGAATCTCCCTGCCGGATCTGCTCCTCCAACGCAGCCAGCTCTTCTCTGAGGCCTTCCTTCTCTCTCGTCAGTTTCCGGTTCCGGGCCTCGGCCTCGGTCGCCTCCTGACGGGCGTGGTCCCGCTCCTGCTGCAGAGAGACACAAACGTCCCGGGCCGTGGTGAGATCGTCCTGGAGCTGGGTGAGCTCCTGCTGAGTTCCGTTGAGCTCCTGTCTCAGTTCCATCCTCTGCTTGCAGCACCAAACTGCCGTCCCTCCGAGTAGTAGAATCCCTACAAACAGAAACGGAGCCAGTACAGTGCGGATGCGAGGGGCCATCGATGACGGTGCCATGTTTCGCCTCACTGTGATACGGTTGGTTTCCTGCAGACCGACGACTGAGAACGACGTGTCGTTGCACTTCAGAGGGAGAATGAAGGACACGCGAGGCGGTGGTGCGTCTGCCACCGCGCTGGCGATTGCACGCAGCTCTGACTCTGACTCCCCCGTGAGCGACTTGGGGTCAACGTCCCCCGGCGGTTGCGGCATCAGTTCGACCCTATCCAGGGACACTCCGGCGCCTACAAGCCATTGGTCACGATTTGCGAAGTACGCCCGTGACCCCAGGACAAGCTCGCGTAGCGGCACACGATCATTGCGGCACACGATCCCGTAGAAGAGCCAGCCGTTCGGACGCCCAAACGCATCAGTCTTCCGGCGCTCGGTACAGATCAACATGGTGGCGTTACGGTCCTGTACCCCCCACAGCATCACAGCTCCCGCATCCTTCTCTCGTTCTTGGGCAAAGCGGTCGCACGCAGCCCGGTAGCTGCTCACCATGTCGGCGGACATTCCCCCGGACACCGCGATGGCACGCCAGCCTGTCACGCCGTCGGGTGCCGCCGCGTTACCATACACTATGGCGTGTGCCGTCATTCGTCCGCGATTCCTGCCTTGGCACCTTGCGTCCGGAGCTCTTCGAGAATCGCGTCCTTGAGCGCAGTGGTAACACCGCCGTGGAAACTGACATCGAAGACTCGTCCTGGGTTACGCGTGTCAGCGAATCTGAGTACGTCTGCTACGGCTTCAGCCAGGTCTTGCCCCTGGCTTTTCGGAGCGTTTTTGGCAAGAGACGTAACTGGCCTCGACGAGCCGTCAACGTCGGGAAAGGTGAAACAAAGTGTCTCAGCGTCTTCTCCTGTACTGTGAAGCTCGACCTTTAGCTTCCGGAACTGGGGGCTCAGTTCCGCGTGGGCGACTGCCGACGCCGTTTGACTGCCTGGAGAAAAGTTGAACCCGAACTTCCCGACGGCAAGGCCGAGGGCTCCGCCAATGACAGCGCCTGCGGCGAAATAGGCTACCGACGCCACCAGCCCGCCGGCCCCCAAGCCGGCAGGCCCCGCGAGTGCACAGGCGGCAAGCCCTCCAACCAGCGCACAGACTCCCACAATTGTCCAGAACCCGAGTGCGGAATAATCCATCGGTCATGTCCCCTTTTTCACTTCCCACCGTTAGCTCGGAGAAGGACCTCAGGCACGTTGATCAGGGCCCGCAATTCCGGGCTGAGGGTCAAGACAAGCTGGCTTTCTATGTCGCTGTAGTCGTCACCCCGGTACCATTCGCCGGGCCTGCCTGCCTTCCAATAGCGACTGCAATCACGGAAGACCATGAACGTTAGCCCCCGCAGGTCGTAACCTTCCCGTTTTAGTGACTCTGACAGCGAATTGCTGCTCCAGCTGACAAACGCTCTGTCGGGACCGTCATAGTCCCTGATGAGGATTTCATAGGATTGATCGAACTCCCACGCGATGCCCGGAACGTCCGGTCGATGCTCGTCGCTGAACTGCATGTCTCCCTCGAAGTCTCCCACTGAGCGCGCCTTGCCATTTTGGTCCGGCGGGACGTAAGTCAGTTCTCCCCCGCAGGTCATCTCTATCCTGATATCCAGCGTTTCGGCTAAATCTCCTCTGCGGCTATAGGCCGTAAGCCGCACGGAGAACTTCTTGGTTTCGCACAGCAGCCTGCAGTAGTCGCGTAGCTCCCGCAGTTCCCGACCAAAGGCGTCATCCACCTCGTACCGTTCTGCGTCTCGGACCAGCTCTGGAATCCGGGTGCCGTACAATCTTGCGGGAGGAATCGGTTCGCGGAGGCTGCCTCGCAGTTCGTCGCGGAACTTCTGTTCGGCGAGATCTCTGACTATTTTGACGAGTTTGTCTGGGGGGCGCGCTCCCCATTGACGAAACTCCCGGACGAGATTCTGGGCCTCTTTGAGCTCCAGTTCCGGGCTCGAAGCCTGCCGCAAGACCTCGAGTCGTGCACTGCGCAACAACTCCACCTCCTCATGGAAGCCAGCCAGTCGGAATTGCTCTTCGCAATGCTCGACGAACTCGACCGTGGCCCGATCCTTCCACCGGGCCTCCTGCGTGTCGAACCTCAGCGACGGGATCTTGCGCGTGACACTTTCGCGCAGCGTCCGCCAATACGCCTTCCGCCACTTGGCCAGTGCTTCGGGGTTCCCTGCATACTCCTCTGTGAAGTGGTCGTTGAGCTTAGGCAGCGTAAGTACATCCTTGACGTTCCCCAACTCAGGGAACTTGCTTTCCAACTCGGAGGGATCTGTTGGGTCCTTGACAGTCTCGAGTTTCTTGATCGGCTTGTCGGGGTTGGCCGCTCTTTCTAACAGCAGTCCGGACGCCCAACCAAGCGCCAGAGCTGTCAGAACCAACACTGTTCCCAGGCCCAAGGCCCCCCGCACATGGTCTCGTCGCAACGTACGCCGATGCCGCTCCTGCATCCGGGCAAGCAACTCGACGAACGCAGGACAGCCCTCGACTCGATCAGCGGGCATGAGAAACCCGGACGGCAGCGCATCCTCGTCCAAGTCAGGCAGTGTTTCTTCCGCCTGGTGACGGCCAAACGCTGTCAAATGTGTCACATCCGCACTCAGGCCGCAGTCCGACAGCGACTCGCGCATTTGGGCGGATCTCTCCCCCAACAGGTCGGGTGCCGTGAGATCCGAACGCGTGCACACTACCCCAAATGGCAGGCCTCCGTCATGACGGTCCGACAACACGTCGCGCAGCCATCTGAACAGAAAGTCGACTTGTGACTCATTGACCCACGCCTGCCAGCTGGTTACACGACACAGCGCATAGCTATCCACCAGCAGCAGCACGGCGTCGGCATCCGCAAGTCTGGCTTTGAAATCGTCTTCGGTATCGGCGAAGAACGACAGCGACTTCTCGCCGGCGTAATCGAACGTTTCGACGACCATCTCGCGTTCTTCGTGACGGATGTGGAACGGCAACGCCGATGGTAGCGACGGTGTCATGCCGGTTGCTCTGATTGCCTCTTGGTCGCAACCAATGCCGTTCAGACAATCCCGGTGGTGCGCGAACTCCGAATTGGCCTCGTCGGGGAACGCTTCGTGGTCGGCGACCATCCACAATGCAGTCAAGAGCGTGGTCTTTCCGGAGGCCGGTCCCCCAAGCAAGACGACGCGAAAGGGCTGGGCCGTGCCGTATACCGTTTTGGGCATCCGCTTCATGTCAGCCATTGGGGATCTCCTCCTTCACGCTCGCGCCGCGCCCCCGCAGAATGTCAATGATCATCATCCGAGCTAGGCCAGGCACATTCCTGTCGCATACCAGAGACACATCCTGTCGTTCACGCGCAGGTGATTGCTCTCGCTCGAGAAGGGTCTCCAGCACAGTCGCAACGTCCTGCGATGCGCACGTGGCGGTACGTGTCCCTCCCACGCCGGTGAGACACATCTCGATCTTGCCTCCATGCCGGCCCACTTTCACGCGCAACGGTGTGTTCACAGCCCCCTTCGAAGGGCTAGGCCCTTCAGTTGCTCCACCCGAATCTGACGCCGTCTTTCCAGAGCGCCCGTCACCCCAGCCGCCTTCGCCGTTGCATCCACGCAGGTCGACTAGCATGGCGATCATCAATGCAACAAGAAGGACCACAATGACAACGTCGTGAATCCTGCGTCTGAGCCACGAGCTGAAACGGCGGCCAGTGCGACAGAGCAACCAGAGCAGAGATAACAGCAGCCCGGTCCAGAAGATCCATCTCACGTAGAGGGCTGGGTCCAAGCTGCTCACAATGTCATTCATCACGGTCCACCTGAGTTACTTGAAGACGCGGGAGAATCCAATCCCCTGGCTCCGGAGGATCTTCAAGCATTCGCGGTACAAGCTGTCCACATTTTTCCGCCATGGGTCCTCGATCTGCACAAGCACAATCATGTCACCATCGGCCTGACTCCCGGACAGCGTCTTGGACAGAGTCTCCAGCGTGACCTCCCGGGCCTCTACTCCGCCCGACGTGATGGTCAGATTCCCATGGGAACGAATGGTCAGGAGCAGGACTTCCGCCGGGGCCTTGGACTGCCCGCCGTCGGTCTCAGCGGCTTCCTGTTGGCTCTGCGAAGCCTGCGTAGAAAGCAAGATCATGAACAGCCCTAACAGCAGAATAGAGACGTCCAGCAGCGGCAGCAGCGCATCACTGACACTCAAGGCCTCTTCGTTCTCACTCATTTGGACTGCCCTCCAGGTTGTGTATGAGCGATTCGAAGAAGACCATGCAGATCAGAGCACCGATGATCCCCCACAGCGTTGAACTGAGAGCCGGAGCAAAGCGCGCAACGATCGCCGGCATTCCCTGAGCCATCTGTTTCCCACTGGTTCCCATGAATTGCAGTGTGTCAATCAGTCCCCATACCGTGCCTAGCAACCCAAGCAGGGGTAGCCCCGGTACCAGACGCCGACAGAATCGTGCGTCGCGGATCCTGAGCGCGACCGACCTGCCTTGTTGACGACTACGCCGGCCACCGAGGTATTGTCCTCGCAGCAACAACGCCAAAGTAGCAAGAATCGGCAAGAACACGGTCCAACCCGAGAACAGAAGCTTGAACATCGTAAGTTTGCTCCTCATCCATGTGAATCGTCACAGCCCACGCCGCCCGGCGACCTAGGATCCCAATCCGGCACAAGAGAACTAGCGGCTTGACCCGCCCAATGTCGGTCCGAGTGCTTGTCCTCCCGAGAACAACAGACTGGCACGGCGATTGGCGCCAAGGCTTGATCACCACGGCCTGACCGAAGGCACACAAAGACTCCCGATCCGCCGCCACGGCGGCAATCTGTTGTCGTCCTTCTTCCATCCCGCTACCCGCTGGCCCTCTCCGGTTCCAGCAGTGGATCGTCCCCAACAAGAAAGAGGGGCGCACCCACATGCGTCCCACCAGAGGCACGGGCATGCCCGGAGAGAGAACACAAGGAGAACGCCCCAAGGGGCGCAACTCCCGGTCCGTGTCTCTCTCCAAGAAAATTGCCCGTTTTCTGATGGAGACGGAACCGAAAGAAGCGTTTGCTTCGTTTCAGTCTGGGATCCCGGCGCTCAGCAGCGCATGGAATCCCATGTTATCTGGTTGTGGTCGATTCTAGTGCGGTCTGTTCGATAGATGCTCCTGGTTGTCAGGCGGCACGATGGCGCGTGTGGGTGGTGGAAATCTTCCAAGACAGGAATACATCAGGCGCTCCGTGTTGTCAAGTAGCCCCCAAAGAACGACAGCCGCTTTGGCACACTGACGTCACCCGTTCTCCCACGCCTGTTTCGGTTCCCCCACACCGACACTGAGCCTGCCAAGGCCAGGCTATCTGCACGGCAACTCAACTCGTAGCTAAAAAAAGGGGGAGGGACACCCCGCAATGAATGCGTGTCCCTCCCCCTCAATCATGCCCCGTTTTTCCTCAAGCTCCGTCTACCGCCCACACCCACACGAGATCCGTTGCCCGCCACAGGTAGGACAGCGTTCCATGTCGCATCCGGGATGGTGATGCCCACCGGGGGCCACGTTACAGTCGGGGCAGCGCCCATCCGCATCTTGCGGGTACCGGACTGTGGGGATGTGATTGCGCGCGGTGATCCGCACACAGTCATTCGCTGGACAAGTCGTCGTGCCTTCATCACTCATCTCAAGTCTGCATGCATGACAGATTGCCATGGTTAGCCTCTCCTTTCTCTGATCGGATGCCGCGCCTGAGACTGAGTCAGTACTGCAGGCGGCGCTTGGGTTGAGTGGCACTTCGGGTTGTGGCAGGTCGTGTCCGGCCCTGAGCCCACTGTCGGAGGCCGTCCAACTGATCGGCCATGAGTCGACTGAGGGGCACAGTGGACGCCAGAGCCTGAGTCACATCCTCGTCCGTGGGCTCCCGCCCGCCTGCGAAGGCGGTGTACAAGGCATCCACGAAGGCCTGTTCGATCTCGCTACCGGTGAAGCCGTCGCTGCCGTTCACAAGGGACTCGGTGTTCAGCTCTTCAGGATCCCGGCCGTACTTGCGAACCTGGATTCCCCAGATGGCACTCCGTTCGTCTACGTCCGGCAGATCCACAAAGAAAATCTCGTCAAAGCGGCCCTTGCGAAGCAGTTCCGGGGGAAGCTGACTGACATCGTTCGCCGTGGCCACCACGAACACCGGTGCGGTCTTGTCCTGCATCCAGGACAGAAACGTTCCGAACACCCGGCTGGCTGTCCCACCGTCCGCGGAGCCCGAGCTCTTCGAGCCGCTGAATGCCTTCTCGATTTCGTCGATGTAGAGCACGCACGGGGCGATCGCTTCGACCGTCTGTATGGCCGAACGCAGGTTGGATTCACTCTGTCCGACCAAGCTGCCGTAGATGCGACCCGCATCAAGCTTGAGTAACGGGAGCTGGAAGATCCCCGCCGTAGCCTTGGCAGTCAACGACTTACCGGTACCCGGGATCCCGATGATCATCAGTCCCTTTGGGCTGGGGAGCCCATACTCAGCTGCAGCCGATCCGAAGGCACTGTGACGTTGATTGAGCCACCCTTTCAGGAGGTCAAGTCCGCCAATGTCCTCCAGTGATCCCGGAGCCGGGCAGATCTCAAGCAACCCGTTCCTCTTGACTGCCCTGGCTTTCTCACGGGCGACGACCGTAACTGACAGTGCCCCCGCCTCGACCACGGACAGCGCAAAAGCGTCCTCAGCTTCGACCGATGACAGGCCTGAAGCCGCATCGAGCAACTGTCCACGGAGGTCGCCGGTGGGTTTCTCCTGTTCCGCGGATTCGGCGATCCCATCAAGGATCACGCCCAGCGCCTCACTGTCCGGTAGTGAGAACTCAACCGTGACCATGTCGTGTTCGATCTCAGGAGGCAGGACGAGCCTGCACCCGCACACAATCAGGACGAGCCCGGCTGTCTTACCCACACGCAACGCATCACGCATAAGCCGGAGGAGAAACGGATCAGGATCTTCAAGGAACAGATGGAAGTCCCGCAACAGGACAATGCTGCTCTCAGGTAACTCGTCGATGACCTGGAGCATGTCCAGCGGATCCCGGCAGTCACGGGCACTGCCGTCAGCTGTGTTGATCAGCCCGTCGGTCGCGGACCAGGCCAACAGGGCATACCCAAGCTCTTCGGCAACGGACTTGGCCTCGGCCTCAAAACGGGTCTCCTCGCTGGATATCACATAGATGCCTGAGTAACCCGCTCGGATGTAGTTCATGAGCGCAGTGCGCATGGGAGGGTTTCCTTTCCCTGGTTTGGTATCGGGGGAGACCCCGTCTTATCTGTGGCTGAGGAACTCACGTTCCCAATCAAGACAAGTCACACGAGAGGGTGAGCAGTAGAGGAGAGAGCCGTCGAGGTCCTTCACCTGCCAGAGTTGGCGGGAGTTGTCGAACTCGACGCGTGTTGCACGATGGACCTCAAGTTGACCGATGGTGGCCAGGTTCACTTCCTCTGTGTAGAGGCAGTGTCCCTGACCTGCTTGGTCGAATCGGATCGTGGCGATGGGAGTGGTCATGATCCCAGCCTTTGCCGTTGCTGGACACGCGCCCGACGGTGGTAGTCGGGTGTGTGCCGCTTGTCAGTGGTCTTTCCCAGGACCTGTTCGAGGAAGGCAGTCGCCTTCTCGCAGTCCGGCCCGGAGAACCCAACAGCCTCGATGTTGATCTGGCCGTTGGGCTCAACCGTGAGTTCG
>JABHEG010000297.1 GCA_018676675.1 Lentisphaerota bacterium | reverse complement strand
GTGTGTGGTGGAGGTCCGCACTCTTCCCTCAACAGCTCAAGTAGTCAAGAAAACAGGGAAACAGGTTTGTCTGGACAGAACCGAACTGAATAGCAGGAAGATCAAGCACGGTTCTGTCTCAAGGACTTTTGACAGAACCCGCCCTTAAAGAAGGAAGACACGATGTCGACAGATAAGAAGGTGCGAGTTGGTGTGATTGGGGCGGGTGGGATCGCTCGGAACATGCACCTGCCGTCGCTTGCGGAGATTGAGTGTGCCGAAGTCGTTGCCATTTGCGACTTGGTGGTGGAGAAGGCGACCAAGCTTGCGGAGCAGTACGGCGTGCCCAATACCTATGTGCTGCACAACGAGATGCTTGCCAACGAGGAGCTTGATGCCGTGTTCGTTTTGGCCGAGCCGGATCGTCTGTTCCGTCCCGTCATCGATTGTCTCCGAGCTGGTGTGCATGTCTTCATGGAGAAGCCCCCTGGGTTGACGGTGACACAGGCAGGCAGCCTGCTGAGAGCAGCTCGCTCTGCGGACCGCATCCTGCAGGTGGGGTTCAACCGGCGTTTCATCCCGGTGGTCAAAGAGGTCGTTGAGCGGATGCGGGCACACACGCCGATCACTCAGGTCGAGGGGCGCTTTATCAAGCATGGGACGGCGGCTTTCTATGGAGGAGGAGGATCGGCTTTCGAATGCGATACCATTCACGCAATAGATCTTGTTCGCTGGGTCGCCGGAGGCGAGCCAGTCGCGGCCGCGATGGTGGAGGCCCAGCATGAGGACGTACTCCCCAACAGCTGGAACGCCGTCGTTCGCTTTGACAACGATGTGACGGGAATCGTCAAGGCCAACTACCAGACCGGGGCGCGCGTTCACACGTTGGAGATCCACGGTCCAGGCGGGAGCGCCTTCATCAATTTGGGGTTTGGCGATGCATCCTGTACAGCTGATCTGCTGTTGTACGGTGGTGAAGGTACGTTCTCCCTTTCCTCCAAGGGAGCGGGCAAACAGGACCGGATCACCATCGACGGCAAGGAGTTGGCCGGCAGTGATGAAATGTACAAGTTCTACGGCTTCCTTCAGGAGGACGCCGAGTTCCTGGCCTGCATCCAGGAAGGTCGTCGTCCGATGACTGACATCGAGGAGGGGCTGCGCGCCCTGGAGTTCATCGACTTGATGCGCAGCAACCGGATTTGATTTCCTCTCGTTCTTCGTAAAGGAGACAGGCGATGCTCGAGACAGCGATGGTCAAAGTGGACGGTGGTGTTCTACAGGGCATTCGCGTAGGCTTGCCTAATGCCGCGGTTCTGATGTTGGTTGGGGAGAAGGGGTTCGTTGGTTGCGGCTACTTTGATCCGGCCGTTGCCGACAAGGTCTCGCACGCGCTGGCCGTTGTTTCCGGGGTGAGCAGTTTTGATGACATGCTGTCGGCTTCGGTGAAAACTGTGAGTGCGAAGGCTGCGGAGTTGGGGATCACGGTTGGCATGTCCGGGGCTGACGCCGCGACATTGCTTGTTTGACGTCTCCCGACCAAGGAGTGTGGCAGATGACCGTACGACGAGTGTCCGCTGATTGCTTGACCATGTTCGCCGCGATGGGGGGCATGGTTGTTGCTGGTCTCGCGTTGGCCGATGGTCCCGTTGTCTACAGGTTGCACGCGACCTCCGACGTGACGCTGACGTTGCCTGTTCCTGCGGGGCATGGGAAGATTCTGGTGCTCGACGCGCAGCAGACTTGGCGGGCCATTCCCCATGAAGTAACGGAGAAGGGGATTCGACTCGCGATCAAGGCCGATGAACTGGCAGAGGGAAGGACGATGTTGGCCTACAACGTCCCTGCGCGGGTGGACATGACGGACCGTGCCCCCCCACAGGTTGTGGGTGTGTCTGTTGATGGGACAGAGAAAGAAGCGCGGACACGAGTCGATCTCGGCGGGGTTGCGGAATTGCCGAAGGAACTGGTTGTGCGTATTCGCGATGAAAAGAATGCGCTTGTGCCGGCCAGCCTACGGGTGACCGCAAACGGCGTGCCGATCGCAGTGGGGAAGGGGAGCACGGCAGCGCGTTACGCATCTCAAGGGGAGCGTGAGGCGGTAGTCACCGTTCCGCTTGGGACACTGCGCGAGGCCCTGGGTGGGAAGAGCACCGTAGCCGTCTCGCTTGACGACGAAGCCCTTGATGAGAGTGAACTGCGTTTCGAGCTGCTGTTCGCCTGGGTGAAGCCGCACACACTCAGTGATGGCAGTATTCTGGCCGTAGACTCCGTCACCAGCAGTGGGCGATGGGCGGAGTGGTGGGTGGTCAGTGACGATGTGATCATGGATGAGGGGTATGGCACAACGGCCGGCTACACGTGGCTGTCGGAACAGACGGACACGCCGCATTGGCTGTCTGTCACGTTTCCCACGCCTCGGGCGATCTCGAAGGTCGCTCTTTACTGGGCCCATTACCAGTGTTACCGGACGAGCCGTGCTTACAGCGTCCAGATCTGGGATGGCGCCCAGTGGGTCACCCAGGCGACCGTAGACGGGCAGAAGGAGACGCAGTGCTCGACGCATACGTTTGCTCCGGTCACCACGACGTGTGTCCGTGTCTGGCAGCCTGCAGATTCCGGGCAAGTCGGACGTGCGGGGTACATGTGGCTTTCCGAGTTTGATGTGGAGTAGAGAGGGCTGAGGCGGGAGGGGACAAAGAGAGTGGCGATCGTGAGCTCCAACGGGACCCGCAGTTGACGGTGATGTGTGGCTTCTGTCGGGCCCATGGAGCCCACGTCTTGATCCCCAGCTTGGCCCATCCTTTGGAGAAACCGAAGCATGAGCAATGACCTGAAGACCACGAGCATTTGGCGGCGGATACGTGGAGTTGGGGCCGTCGTTGGCCCTGGTCTGGTCACGGCTGCGGTCGTTCTGGGCCCTGGAAGTATCACGGTCAGCAGCAAGTGCGGGGCTTTGATGGGATACAGCGTCCTTTGGACGGTGTTGGCTGCGGCAGTCATGATGGTTGTCTACACCGTGATGGGGGCGCGGATAGGGATGGTGGCTCCGGAGTCGCTGCTGACGACGGTTGCCGGTCGCTATGGCCGTTGGCTCGCAGTACTCCTTGGTCTATCGGCCTTCCTGATCACGACGGGATTCCAAACGGGCAACAACCTGGGTGTTGGCCTGGCGCTGACTGAGCTGGTTGGGGGATCTGTTGGGCTGTGGGCGGCCGTGTTCACAGCCGTAGCACTGGCGTTCATGTGGTTTGCCCGGAGCCTTTACCGTCTGCTTGAGAGAATGATGGTTCTGCTGGTGGCGGTGATGATCGTTGCTTTCGTCGGCAACCTCCTGATGATTCGGCCTGATGTCGGTGGGCTTGCCCGGGGATTCGTCCCCTCCAAACCAGCCATTTTCGGGCTGGTGGTTGCCATTTCCGCGACGACGTTCAGCGTCGCTGCTGCGGCCTTTCAGGCCTACTTGGTTCGGGCCAAGGGATGGAAGGAGCCTGACTTGCGTCGGGGCACACGTGATTCCGTGACCGGTATCTGCGCTTTGGCCGGCATTAGCATGGTTATCATGATCACGGCAGCGACTGTTCTTCAGCCTGCCGGGATCACAATCACTAGTGCTGTTGACATGGCCCGGCAGCTTGAGCCGCTTCTGGGACCGCTGGCCAAATGGCTGTTTCTGATCGGGCTCTGGGCAGGGGCGTTCTCTTCATTTATCATCAACGCCATGATTGGCGGGGTGATGATGGCGGATGGCCTGGGAATCGGGGAGCATCTCGAGAGTCGGTGGGCGAAGATTCTGGGAACGGCGGTCATGCTTCTGGGGACGGTTGTCGCGCTGGCATTCGGCAGGAACCCAATCCAGCTTCTGGTCATGGCTCAGGGCACGACCATCATCGCCGTCCCGCTCATTGCCATCGTGATGAGCATGTTGGCCAATGACCGAGCTCTGATGGGGAAACACCGGAACAGTGTCGGTATGAACGTGGTTGCGGCCGTTGCTCTCGGCTGGCTGCTCTTCCTCTCGTTCAACCAAGTCCGGATCCTGGCTGAGAAGTACCGGGAATCCGTCGGCAAACAGCAGGCTGTTGTGCAGGTTCAGTAGGGAGGCTCTGCTGTTCTCCGTCTCCTGAATCCCAGTAGTGCGCCTGCGTAGAAGGCCATCGCGATCCACCCCAGAGCATTGATCCCGATCACGAAGGAGAGCGTTTGGCAGGCGCCGCCCGCGATGGCTCCCAGGATATTGGCTCCGAGAGACTTGACTGGATTCTTGGAGCGGGGGAAGAGCGTTGCGAAGATGATCCCTGCAAAGAGAATGGGGAGAGCCATGATGCTCCCGGCCACCAGACCTTTGACAGCTGGGGGAAGGAACAGGAGGGTCCGGAACGGGAACAGGAGATTCACCAACAAGGCAGCAAAGAGCCCGACGTAGATCCCTTTCAGCGTCTTCTGAGGGTGCAAAGCAACGATGACGTTGGCCAGAAGGATGGTCGCCAAAACGGCCGAGATGACCACTGTGTTCACCGTCCATGTGCTGCCGAAGAGCATGGCCATCTTGCTGATGCTCTGGACCTCGATCAGCAGAAACGCGGCTCCGAGGGCAAAGAAAGGCCAGTCGAGGGTCCGGAGATCGCCCACCACTGGACGACTCGCGAGCAAGGCCAGGATGACGATGATTGCCATGACGATGAAGTAGAGTCGTGGGATGGTCCGCGACTGAAGGTAGAGGTATGGCCAGTCGTCTGTGCTTAGGGGCGTACTCCCCCAGTACTTGAGTGTCTTCTCCTCGACAATCGCGGCGACTCGGGGATCAGAGGCTACCCGGTCCATGACCCTGCCGTCCTTGGCCACGAGAAACGTCGGACCTCCTCCAGCTCCATTCAGGCACCCAATCTCGGGGTTGAAGAAGGCGCAGACAGGTGTCTGAAACGCTTCAGACAGCATGGCCCGGAGGCGCACTCCGATGAAGGCGCGCTCGGTCGCAAAGGTCAGGGCCAGCACGCCGTCCTCGGTCAACAGGTTACGGGCCTCCCGGAAGGATTCGAGGGTGTAGACATAGTTGTCGATCCGGATATTGGAGAAGGAAGAGGTCAGGGTGTGCGAGTCGAGTGCGCCGAACCAGATCAGGTCGTACTTGCGGTCCGTCTTTTTGAAGAACGATCGTGCATCGTCAACGAACACCGAGACCCGGGGGCTGGTATAGGGCTTTTCGGGATGGAACTTGCGCCCGATGTGGACGATCACGGGATCGATTTCCACGGCGTCAACATGCCCGGCTCCGTTGCGCAAGGCTGCTGCTGTGTCGTTGCCCGTCCCAGCGCCAACGACCAGCACGTTTTTCGGGGAGGGGATCATTCGGTAGACGAGGTTGTATCCCAGATAGTCCGTGTTGTGTGCATCGGGCCAGATATCGGTGTGTTGGCGCAGGAAGGCGGGGGACAGGTTGAGCAGGCGTTGATAGAAGGTCTCGTTCACGTTGATTTGGAAACCGGCTCTCACACTACTGCCGTCGCTGCGCTTCTCAGCCACTTCTCGGAGACAGAGCTTCTGGTACGGTGACCAGGTAACGTTGCCGTTCATGTGTCCGTCGAGGATGAACGGGGCGAGCACCAACGGGGTGCAGGCAAGTGCGATGGCGAGTTCGGACTTGCGCCGCACCAGCGGCAGCCCCAGCAGACACGCGACTCCGAACCAGAGCGGAGGAGACAGCGACAGGGCTGAAAGCAGGGCAAACAGCCAAACGCCGGCGAGACTCCCCAGCAGGTTGACGGAGTACGCTTTCAGCTTGTTCTCACAGCGATCGAAGAGCAGTCCCATCAGGCGTCCGCCCGGGACAAACAGGCCTACGACGAGCGTGAAGAGGAGCACCAACAGCAACAGAGCACCGATGCGCGGCAGGACCGACTTCCCCTGCGTGGACTCCCACATCCACAGCGGCATGTCGTTGAAGTCCCCGAGGAAACTCGTGACGGGGCCGTAGATATCGTAGCCGACATCTTCGGGCACCATCACAATTAGGCAGAACAGGGCAAGCAACGGGAACGTCCAGATAAATGCCGGGCGTTTCCACGAGCACAGCAGACACCCTCCTCCGATTCCCAGGAAACAGGCGATAAGCGTCAGGTTGCTGAAGTATGCGAAGACACGGATCTCGGTAGCTAACCAGCGGATCATCAGGACTTCAAGGAACAGAACGAACAGACTTAGGACGAATAGCCTGAGATAGTCGCTGTGGTCTTCTGCTGCGTTCGCTGTCGGGCTGGCCTTCATTGGGCCTGGGGGCCGTCCGGCGTGTCGGCTGTTACCGGCGCGTTGGTCCGTCTTCCTGTGGGGAAGCCGTTCTTCGCGATACGTCGTCCCACGTCGCGCAGGGTGGCAGCGTCAGTGGGATCTATGCTGCCGTCCGGCAGCGGACCGGTGTTGAGCAGGAGGTTACAGTTGCTGCTCTGGGCGTTCGCCAGCATCTCCATCACCTCGTCCGCGGCTCTGTGCTCGATGCCGGGCTGTGTCGAGTATCCCCAGTGCCGGTTTGTCAGGGTGGTGCAGATTTCGTTGCGTGGATTGTCCTTGTTACCGTTCCATGCCTGAACGGCGACATCAATGGCGTGTTGAGGCGGGTTCGTCTTCTTGAGACGGGCGACCAGGTCACCGGAGACGTGTTCCGGGGATGCGAAGTCTTCGTCGCCATTAGCGCCATTCTTGTAGGCGATCAGGCACTGCGGCTGAAGGGAGCGGATGAGCGCGTAAGTTTCGGCCAGGGGGAAGAGATCGGGGCGGAAATAGTAACCCATGATCGGGTCGAACCAGATGCCGGCAATGGAGCCGTACTGGGTGAGCAGTTCCCGCAGCTGGTTGTGGACGAAGTCGATGTAATGGACGAAGTCCTCCTCTTTCGTGTAGAGATAGGCTGGTTCGTCGTCTTCGTAAGCAGGCCGGGCGAAGTGAAATCCGTTCTCCCGGGACATGAAGTAGGGGTGGCGCCAGTCAGCCCCGTAGCTGTAGTAGAGGAACAGCCCAAGATCCCGCTTCGCACAGGCACTTGCGAGCTCGGCGATGAGATCCCTCCCGGCCGGGGCACTCAGAGAGTTGAAATCTGTTTCGGCAGTTTTGAACAGGCAGAAGCTGTCGTGATGACGAGTCGTGATGTTGATGTACTGCATTCCGGCTTCAAGAGCCAGGTCGGCGATCGCCTCTGCGTCAAACCCGTCACAGGTAAAACCTGCTTTGAGCTTCTCGTATTCTGCGACATGGATCTTCTCATGGAACATGACCCACTCACCGCGGCCGAGAAGGCTGTAAACGCCGTAGTGCAGGAAGAGCCCGAACTTCGCATTCTGGAACCACTCCAGCGCCGCAGCGCGGGGATCCATGGCATACAGGAGTGCATAGCGTCGCAAGTATGATGGCAGTGAGACGGTGTCTTCGAGTCTGTTGGTTGGCATGGTGCGGGTTTCCAATCGTCAGAGAACGACTCACGGAGTCAGGTGCCAAAGTCGAATGCGACAGCGCCGTCTTTGATGACCAATCGGGCCCCAAAGGGACGTCCGGCCTTGGACTTGAATCCCTTGAGTGCAGTCGTCTTCCCGTTGGCCAAGAGGGCCTCTGCGGTCTTGAGTGAGATCCGCTTCCCGGCTGTCCGCTTCCAGATAGCAAACTTACACCCATCCCGCCACGCTGAACAGCCGTAGGCCTTTGCTGTCTCGACCACATCTTTCCCGCAAGCGGGGCATGTTCCCAGAGGGGCGGCCGTCTGGGGAGCGGGGGCTGTTGGGGCATTGGAGCCATCCTTCTGCGAGGATGCTGCTTTTGGGCGTCGTCGAGAGGCGTAGCCCTTCTTGCCGCGTCCTGAGCCCTGTCGTGATGTGGGTGCGCTTGGCACGGGGATCTCGGTGATTGCCCCTTTCGTGTCCATGTTGAGCAGGACCTGACGCATTCCTCCTTCGTCAATGATCGTGGTCGGCTCGCAGAGGCCGCGGAGCTGGATGAGTTGCCGCACCTGCTGACCGTCGAAGGTCGTTCCTCTGTAATTGTGCCAAAGAACAAAAGGGCAGCCTTCCTTCCATTTGGAGCAACCGACGCCACGCTTGCCCTCAATGATCTCGTTCCCACAGAGAGGGCAGTCACCGATCCGAGTCATATCGACTTGCGGCAGGGCACTGTCCTCCAGGATACTCCGAGTGTAGTCGCCGATGGCTTCCATGAAGTCTCTGGCGGAGAGCGTGCCCTTTTCTATCAGTTTGAGGCGCTCTTCCCATTGTCCGGTGAGCTCGGCCGATTTGAGCTGCGGGTTCCGTATTCGGGCGATGAGGTAGCGCCCCAGGTCGGAGGCGAGCAATTGCTTGCCGTTCCGAGTGATGTAGACTCGCCCGATCAGGGTCTCAATGATCTGGGCCCGGGTAGCTGGCGTCCCGAGACCACGTTCTTTGAGGGCTTCTCGGAGGCCTTCATCGTCCACCGACTTCCCACACGTCTCCATCGCGGAGAGAAGACTGCTTTCGGTATAGTGCTTCGGCGGCTGCGTCATTCCGTCTTTGATCGATGGTTCGTGTGGGCCGGACTCGCCCTGGCGGAATTCGGGCAGTTCCTGGTCGGCATCCGCCCCCGGGGCACGCCGTTCCGGCGATTTCCTTTTCGGGTACAGGACCGTCCAGCCCGGTTTCACCACCTGGGTGCCGCGTGCCTGGAACGGGACAGTCGCTGCTTCGCCCTTCACGCTGGTGTTGCGCTTCTCGCACCATGGGTAGAACGCAGCGATGAAGCGGGTGGCAACGGCGTCGAAGACCTTTCCGAGTGTGCCGCCCAGACTCGCGGGGAGCTTCCCTGTCGGGATGATGGCATGATGGTCGCTGACCTTGGCGTCGTTGAACACGCGTTTGCTGAAAGCGATCCGTTCGAGATCCAGCCCTCCGATCGGCTTCTCGAATCTGGCGGCCAGATCACCGAGGGCCCTGTTCACTTGTCCCTTCATGTCGTGGCTCAGGTAACGTGAATCCGTCCGTGGGTAGGTGAGGAGTTTCTTCTCGTAGAGTTCCTGGGCGGTTTTCAGGGTTGCCGATGCAGACATGCCGAAGCGCCGATTCATGTCACGCTGCAGGTCGGTAAGGTCGTAGAGCAAGGGCGGCGGGACACGCTGGTCTTTCGTGGTCAGGTCGGTGATCGAGAAAGGCTGTCCCTGCACCTTCCTGAGCAGTTCGGCAGCTGGTTCGGCGGCGTCGAAGCGTTTGCCCGTGTGCTTGAATGTGACTCCTCGGTATACCGTGAGGAGGTTCCAGAATTGTTCTGGTGTGAATGCAGCGATCTCCGCATCGCGCTCAACGATCATTGCGAGTACGGGTGTTTGTACCCTTCCTACGCTCCACAGCTGCCCTTTGTGACCAAAGCGCACCGTGTAGTTGCGGGTGGCATTGAGTCCGACTATCCAGTCGGATTCACTGCGGCAACGGGCGGCGTCAAACAGCCCGTCGTAGCGGTCAAGTGGTTGCAGGGACTCGAATCCGTTGCGGATTGCCTGGGGGGTCAGGGAGCTGAGCCAGAGGCGCTTTGCCGGCTTTCTGGTTGCTCCGGCCAGCTGGCGGATGTACCGGAAGATGAGCTCTCCCTCACGTCCTGCATCCGTGGCACAGATGACTTCGTCTGCGCCGCGCAAAAGCGTCTTGACGATACGGAACTGCTTCTTGGCAATGGCCGTCGGGATGACTTTCAGGCCGAACCGGTCAGGTATGATTGGGAGAGGGCCAAGGGACCAGCGCTTGAGGGCGCGATCGTAGTCATGCGGTTCCTTGAGGGTGACCAGGTGTCCGTAGGCCCAGGTCACTTGGTAGCCATTTCCCTCCATGAATCCCTGGCGCTTCGTCTTGGCCCCGAGGAAACGGGCCAAGTCACGAGCGACGGACGGTTTTTCTGCCAGTACGACTATCACCGGGGTGGGGGCCCTCTCTTGAGTAGCGTCGCGACACGGGGAGCGCATCGCACGTCTCTCTCAACATGCCAACCCGGCGGGGGGTTGTCAATTGGCCTCAATCGGCTTGCTCGAACGCAAACCGCGCTGTTTCCCGGACCTTGGTGGTGACGTCACTCACCGTGATGGTCCATATCCCCGGAAGCTCGTTTAGTGCCAGAGGGATCTTGGCCCGGTAGCTTCCGTTTCTAGCCAATACGTTCCTGCTGTAGAGAGTTGACAGCTTTCCCCGTGGATCCCTGATCTCAATTCTGAGTGTGTGATCGCCCGGGGATCCGCTGTCGGGGCGGATCACGACCTCAAACGCCAGGTCGTCGCCTGGTCGGTATGTCTTCTTGACACCTCTGATGGCAACAGCCTCTACTGTGTAGGGCAACAGCCCGAGCACTTTGGCCTCACCCGGGGCCAGTTCGAGGAGAAGTCTCTCGTGGCGCCCAAGATACTCGCCGTTCCTCACGCCATAGACATGTGCTTGCCGGGACAGTCCCAGGGACACGGCCTCTCTGCCTGGCGTTGCTTGCCGGAATGGGGGACCAAGCCAACCCGATCTCTCACCTTCCAAGGGCGGGAGTAGGTCGCGCAGTATGCCGACGTACCGGATAGGACCTCGCGCGAACTGGAAGCACTCGTAGCCGACTGCTTGCTGTTCTCCCTTCGTCAGCCGCAGACTTCTCCTCACTCCCGCCACGTCCAGGATTACGCTCATCAGCTCGGCTGACATCGGACCGACTTCCGGGACAAAATTGAGGTAGATGGCTTTGCCTTTGCCGTAGGCGTTGACCATGAGCGCGGGCGTGCCGTCCGCATGGGTGGCGTTCGCGTGAGCGGTGGTGAGCGTCACGTCTTCCTTGCCCACAGCCGGATCTGTGTCGGGCTCGCGTCGAGCGGCGGCAAACGCCCTGCCGAAGGAGAGTTCGGCTGGGGCGGATTGGTAGGCAGTGCCCGACCGTCTGATTCCGAAGACGGACTCTATCGAGGGCCTTGTAGGAATCGTCTTGCCGTGTTCGTCGTAGAGGCCAGCACGCATATCTGCCAGGACGGCACCGCCGTCCTGCACAAACTCGGTGATTGCCGCTATCGTCTGTTCGGAGAGTGAGACGGAGCAGGGGAGAATCAGCAAACGATACCCATCCAGGCCGCCATTCAGGATTCTCTCTGGTACCAGGAAGTCGGGCTGCAGGGACGTTTCTTTGAGCATGGCTTTCAGGTTTTCGCGACTCTTGTGATGGAGCCCGAAGGGATTGGATGCGGGGAGCCTATCCATTCCGTTTTCGGCCCACGGGATTGTGCCGACCTGCATGCCGCTCTCTATCCAGGACACGTGCAGGCTTGTCTGGGAATGGAGAATGGCAACCTGGCTGGGGATGGGAGGGAAGTCGCGGAGGATCTTGCCTACCCCGGTGATCAGATCGGCCGTCGTCTCGACCACAGCCTTGCTCCGTGGCGTATGTCGCCCGGTGGCATCGAACAGGGCATAGCGGTTCTGGCGTCCCACTACATCGTACCAGGACAGCACGTCTCCACCGTTCAGGGCAAAGTGCCAGGGGAAGTAGCGGCAGAACGGGACAGACTCCAGGTAGCCGTAGAAGGAATGGATGGGCGTCGTCGGATTGAATGAGCGGAATTCCTTGATGAGATCCGGGCGTAGATACTTGCAGTGAATGTCCTCCGCCATCGCGGATTTGTAGTGGTCTTCCCCACTGAACGGATTGCGGCCAAACGGATTACTGAAGCTGAGCAACGCTTCGGGGTAACGCTTGTTGACGGCATCATGCACGGCTTCGAAGGCCCCGATCCAGACGTCCTCCATGAACATCCGAAAGTCCACCCATAGTGCGAAATTGCCTCGCTCTCGAACTTCCCCAGCTCGAACTGGTGTGATGTCTTCCCATGACCCGTATTCCGTGCCCCATTCGGCGTTGGCTCTCTCCAGGTTGCCGTAGAGCTCCTTGCTCCATATCCTGAACCGTTCTGCACAATGCGGTGAGAAGCAGACTTCGGCCTTCCCGTCCCGGACCAGTTCGACCTCGTCGCCGATTGTGTAGAACACCGGCCCGTACTTCCGGCAGTGTCTCACCACGTTCAGCGCCTTCTCGATCGTGTCTTCCAGGGCGTTGGGATCACTCAGGCAGGGGTTGCGGATCGGTGTCCCGGAGAGATGGTGGAATGGTCGCCAGGCGATGAAGAACTTGTGCCACGGCAGGTTGAGGCTGGGAGCCGACTCCATCGAGGAACCGTCGCTGGCGAATCCGAATCCCAACTGTTGCAGCCATGCTGTGAAGCTGGCATCCGTGTGTGTGCGGACCCAATAGCTTGGCATAAAACCGGAGCGAAAATCGTCCAGTGCCCCGCGAGATTTGTCGGGGAGGTAGACGTCCCATGCGCGTTGGTCGAGGGGGCCTTGACTATCTAACAGGGTGACCTGCAGGCTGTGGTGGATCGTTTGGCACCGGGCCATGTCGGGACGCAGGGGAACGTCCAGTGCTGCTCTCGCCCCGACCCGGATCGTGGAGACCGTTTGCCACACACAGCGGCCGTAGGAATCGACGACTACTGCCCGAAGAGCCAGGTTCGCTTCAGTTGCGCGCTGGCTCGTCACACGTACGCTTCCCGTGGGAAACTCACCGTCTCTGTACCAGTCTCGTCCCAAAGGGTGCTGCTCGTCAATCCGTACTTCGCCCTTCACGTCCAAGATCGCTGTTGCCCAATCGACGGTCTTTCCCCGGCTGTCTTTGAGGCGAATGTCAGCGACGTGAATGCCATGGGAGCGGCGCACCGCATCCGGGATCGGGATGGCGGCACTGGTCGTCTGCTCCGCGTCCACAACGACAGCTTGTTCCATGTCGTATCCGTCGGCGACGTGGTACTTGTCTTCCCAGCGCAGGGCGATGTGTCCGGTGAACAGTCGATGGGCTTGGAGATTTACCCGCAGGATTTCACCATCGACTTGGGTCACGCCGATCTCGGCGGGCATCGCACGTTGCGACGCATGGAGAACACTCTTGGCGACAAGCGCGTAAGCATATTCCCACCAGTCGTGTACATCGGCGGGGTTGTTGCCCGTCGCCGGCAGCACACCGCGCACGTTGCCCGGCCCTCCGTAGCCCAGCCGAACGACACGACCTTTGCCGTACATGCCGGTCCCCAGGTCTTTGACGCCCGGCTGGCCCGTGCGACCGCTGTAGACCCCGTTGTCCGGGGTCCTGGGCAGGAGCGACCAGGGAATTCCGCGGGCCAGGGGATGGGGTGCGTTTGCCAATGCTACGGCGGGTGGCAGTACATCTTCCAGGCCCTTGCCGATCAACATGTCGCCGTCACGCTGAATGTGGATCAGACCGGTTCCTGCTCGGATCTGCTGCCTGAGAGCCTGCAGGAAGGCCTTGTCCACGATAGGCGTGCAGAGCAGGATGGCGTCGTAAGGCCGCTCGTCGCCCCGCAGTTTGGCGTTGATCTTCTCAGCGCCATAGGCCAACGGGACACCATCCGCAACCCAGCATTGGTCGAGGACCATTTCCAGCCGGCCACCCAACTCCACGCCTCCCCGCAACCCGTAGTTGGCGTCGGCGACATGGAGGACGTTGAGCGGCCCACCCCACAAAGGAACGCCCCACTTCTTCCCCAAGGCGGGGAAGGGGGCCTCGACCGCACAGCGTTGTGCGGGGAAGACATCCGTGGCATCCTTGATTCCCGCGAATGAGCCTGAAGGATCGGTCACGCTGAGCCCCTTGCACAAGAGCGTTCCCTGCCGGCTGGTACGACGCAATTCCAGCGAAACGACGCCATCTGCCGTATGGGGGACGCGCACGCTGCCACGGTACCATTCATACGTGTCCGTGATCGGCTGATTGTCGAGTATCTTGGTCTCTTCGTCCTTACCGTGTTCCATTGCGCGACGAAGCACGAGGCCAAGACGTGCCTCGCCTATGCCCTTCGCCTGAACCGAGAACTGGTATTCCCTTCCGGCAAGACCGCGAAGGTCGAGGAGTTGACGCGCCAACGTGTGATCCGAGTCGGTCTTCAGAACGTAGATTCCGGAAAGGTAGGCGGTCTCCACGCACGTCGTGTTGTCCCCCAGGGACCACCCGCTCGGATGTCCGTTTGTATCCCGTTCAGAGAAGTCCGGATTGCGTAACGCCAACATCAGGTGCGAGACCTCATGCAGACTTGGTCTGACCGTTGCGCCGACGAAACGGAGAAGGGAGAACGCTTCCGGCTGATGGAACGCCCGGCCGGCCAGGGCAGACCACGTGCTGAAGGTCGGTGCCCCCTCCAGGCGGTGCTCGCGCGCCGCGTTGAACCCCCAGAGCGTCTCCTCTGTCGGCGACGGGGTGTCCAGGGCTCTGAAAGGGATCGCCATCTCGAGCATCCATCGATCGTCCAGCCGTCTGGCCGCGGTGGTGATGTCCGCATTCCACGCTCTGTCATACCGAAAGCCCTTCCGGCAATCGGAAACGCCATCGGCCACGGTGCCCAACGAGTTGATGGCGAAGTGATAGCTGGTGGCTCCATCATGGTTCACGTCAAGCCACAGCTCCAGGCAGTCGTCGTCAAAGACACTTCCGTCCCGGGCCCTAATCGATGCCTGTGTCCTGTCCATCTCCGGTTCAATGCAGGTCGCGGCCACGTAGAGATTGTGGGCGTCGTAGGCCGTCCTTACGGTCGTCTGCTTCTCGGCCGCCACATTTCCCCCGCTACCCATCACCGAGAATCTGACAGCGGCTGCAGCGGCTTCCCAACAGGCATCGTCCAGACGCCCATCCAGTACGGGGGCATCGGAGGCATGCACGCAGGGCAGGGGCTTCGTGTCGTCGGCTCCGGCAGGAGTGAAAGCGCCAAGGATGGACACCATGGCCAGTATTGACAGAGCTTCGCGAAACGTGTTGTTCATCGTGACGGCGGCTCCTGTGACCATGTGTTGCATGTGGTCAGTTGCCGAGACGGATGGCGGCTTCGGCGACGCGCCATCGGTAGTAGTCCATGGTGCTCTTGTCGAGGTTGTTTCGCGGGGCGAGATAGGTGATGTCGACTGCGTCCCGGAGCTCGGCCAGGACTGCTTTGGCATGTTGGGCTTCCGGGGCCGTCTCCCTGCCGGCGGCCTTAGCGGTCTGGAGCCGGTCCTCGAGGAGTTGGACATAGCGGTAGTCGTCGACCCCTTCGCGTTGGCGAAGCATGCCGATAGATGGGAGTACGTCCCAGTCCGGCGTGTAGCGGGAGTCGCACGAGTACCGGGCACCGGTTGGAAGGGAAACGTAGGGATCGCGGGAGTCGCCGTCATAGCTGAAGGACCACTGGGCCCGGGTATAAGCGTTGACGCGCCATGGATAGAATCCGTAGCTGAAACGTGAGGCCCCCATGTTGTAGAGTCCGAGCGTGCAGCCGTTGGCTTGGAGTTCCTCAATGGTCTCGGGGGTCACTGGGTAGGCACTGTTCGGCATGACAATGTCAGCGTGGGGCAGGTATTCGCGGGCCACACTGCAGCGGAGCGCGGAGACACAGGTCCGGAAGCCTCCGGGGGTCGCTTCCTTGCAGCGATTGAGGGCCTTTAGCATCTCGCGACCCCAGCGTGCACCCTTGGCGCCGTGGTTGCCCAGTTCGTCGAACACGTAGAACGTCACCTCCGGCAAGTCCCGGGCACGGATGCGCCCGTAGAATTCCTGGACCATCGCGGTCATTTCTCCGACGGCTGCGTCGCTGAACCGGATATCGTCCAGCTTCATCTGGTCGGCTTTGCGGATTGAGAGGTAGTTCGGACATTTTGGGAACAACTGGGGGCCGCCGAGGTAGTAACAGAAGCCCCGGTCACGGAAGTTGGGGATACTCTTGGCCGTCTCGAAGACGTCCAGGTACAAGTCCCACGTCTCCTCGTCGACTTTGACTTCGCCGTCCCGATAGGCGAACGGGTGCCAGGGCAAACTGTCGTAGAGGCCGGTGAATCCCTGATCGGCATAGAACTCCATACGTGTTCTCATGACTTTGTGCATCAGGTCATGGGGTCGCTTTTTCATCGTCCGGAAATGCCTGAAAACGGTCCCGTCAAGGTTGCCGGCATAGACTCCGGCATAGAGCCGGGACATAGGCAGATTCAGAGGCAGGACTCGCACCTGGACGGGGAGTTTTGCCTCAACTCCGGAGGCGCTGAAGGTGAGTACGGTGTCGTAGAAACCGGGCTTCGCATCGTCGGGTGTGTGGAGGTCAACCCAAAACCATCGCGCAATGTGCTTCTCCATGCGGTCGGGGCGCCAGGGCACGAGGAAGTGGGGTTTGACGACGTACCCGCCGGTGACTGGATACTCTCCGTAACGAACGTAGCGAATATCAAGAGCCGATGCAGGAATGGATGCCCCATCGGCTCCAACCAATTCGGCTGCTCTGAGCTCAATGGGGCCGGCGATGTCGCGCAGAGGGAGAACGCCGACGACACCGGCTTCCCGTTCCCCACGGCTCGCGAACAGACGCAGGGGGCGCCCCAGGTCCCGGGCAATCGGACGAGCTCCAGGCTGCAGGCCCTTGAACGAGTCTTTGACGTAGAGGACCACACCGGAAGCTCGAACGTCTGTCGGCAGCTTTGGGATCATATGCTCCGGTGTCTCAGGGAGATATGGGTACTGGCTGTTGAACGTGAGCCTCTGCCTGGCTTTGAAGGCATCGACTGCCGCATGACCGTCGGCACTGCCCTCCGGGAAGATCCACAGGGCATTGATCGGTGCATAATGCGATGCTGCGACGGTCAGCGCTCCTCCAGTCACTGCGACCACGCCGTGAGCGAACGGAATCCAGCGGGAAATGTTCTCCGTGTAGAGGTCCACATCCGGGTGCCAGTCACGGTGGTAGTTGTGGAAATACCGCCCCTCAGCGTGGAAAAAGGTCTCGGGGGAATCGTCCCGTTCGTAGAGCACGGTGTCCCCGGCCCTGATGGAGTAAGTGCGGAAATGTGAGTCAGGGCGGTTTGCCCCGGGGCGACTGTATTGGCCGGTCAGGACTGCGATCTCGTAGCGCCCATCGGGCAGATCGATGCGGAACGTGTTTCCGCCGTAGACTCCGTCACGTGTGACGTCATCGAGGCTTAGGTTGTCACGCGTGACACGACGGTTCTGATCGAATGGTCTCGGCCGGCTCTTGCCTTTGGTATAGCCGTAGAACTTACCAGGGCTGTATTCGGACGTGGGCAGGATGCGGATGAAGCCTCTCTCGCCAGGGCTGGCTTCCCCGCCGAAGTCAAACTGCCAAACCCCATTCACGGGGGGGAGAGGCCCTTCAGGGGCGCCCACTGGCACCTTGTTCGCTGCGTGCCCGGCACCGGCAAGGCTGAGGATGGCCCAGATTCCCAGCAGTGCGATGCCATGAGAACCGTTCTTCCATGACGGCGGTATCATCAGTTCCTCCAGTACACGTCGACTGCCGAGTTGGCGGGGGCCAATCAGACACGGATGGATTCGGGCAAGGGCACTACCGGTCCGCAAAGGGTCCTCCCGTTCTCCGGAACGGGACCAGAACTTCGACTGCACGCTCGCCAGTTCGGGATCCCAGTGCGGCCCGGACCGCATAGCTGCCGTCTGCCAGGGACGGCAACGCGATGCTGGTCGTTGTCTGCGACATTTTGAGGAGCATGTCCCCGGCCTTGTGTGAGGCTAACCCATCAGATGTCGTGATATCCCAGCGGACATACTTCAGGCCTTCCGCCAGCGCCGATTCGGCGACGCTGATTCGGATCGGCAGGATGTCGTCTGGCTCAAAGATCGTCCGTCCGCAGAGCAGGTCGGCTTGAAGCTTGGGGGCAGCAAGTACGTCCAGGCGTACATCATCAATGTAGACGATGGGTGAGTCCTTGAGGTCCGGGACCTGACGGGCGGCCACGGTGATGTCCCATCGCGTTGTTTCTCCCAGGCGGAGTCGGAAGAGGAGTTCTGCGTAAGTCCACTCGCCGCGTACGCCGGGCAGACGCAGGCGCCGTGATCCCAGAGGCGGCGTTCCGGGCTTTCCCCATTTCCGCGTGGTCAGCGTTGCCTGGAAGCCCGAAGGTCCCTGTGCAACCCAGATCCAGGCCGACAGCCGAACCAAGCGGCCATCGTGAGGGCGCAGGGCATCGACAGAGCGCTTCTGCTGGACGAGCAGGATGCGGTCTTCACCAACCGTTTTCAGGTCAAGGCATATGCTGCCGTCGCCGCTGTGGACGACGCTGTCGGAGTAGCGGATGGAATCGGCGATGAGCCTATCGCTCGTGTCAGGTCGGGGCGGCCAGTCGCTGAATCGCCATGCTTTCCCGGTTGGGACCTCGAATCCACCATCATTGATGGTCTCGATGTTCTCGAGGTGTTCACGCACGGGGGGGGGCAGTTGTCGGACGCTCTGGGCTTGCCCGGAACTGTTTGTGAGGACCCAGAAGATCAGGAGAGGCAATAGCGATCGCATGTGGTCACATCCTCGTGTCATGGAAACGGTAGAGTCTAACATACCTGTGGAACGACGCCCGGCCAGATTGTGTAGATTCCCGTGGCGCTGGATCGCACGGTTCGCTTTGGCCTGGCTGGTTCACGCTCGCTACGGCATGTCCACGATACTCCGAGCTTTGGCAACTTGGCTTTTCGGAAGTATAGGTATTGGCCATTCCTTGCTCTTGTCCGCCGTGCTGTAAGTAGGAGTAGAGACGTGAATATCAACGCACTCGTCGTGTTGGCATACCTTGTCGGGACCATTGGTTTTGGGTGGTATCTGAGTCGATTCGTCAAGAAGGGAGAGGACTTTTTTCTCGCCGGACGCTCACTCAACAAGTGGGTCATTGCCGGGATGATCATGGCCACCAACGTGGCTGCGATCTATCTGGTCGGCCCCGCCGGCGCTGCTTACGCAGGGGGTGGCGTGTCCGTTCTTCTCATTGCCTGGACGGGGAACATGCTCGCCGCGGCCAGTGCGCTGTTCTTCGTGCCACGACTGCGGCGCTTGGAGATCACCACCGTGTCCGAGTTGATCGAGACGCGCTACAACGTGGGCTTGCGACTGCTCGTGTCGGCCCTCTGGATTCTCTACTACGCCCTGTTTGCGGGCAACGCTATGTATACTCTTTCCACGGTGCTGTCTCCGGTTCTGGGGCTGAGCCAGCTGCAGATCATCTGGTTCGTCAGCGGGGCCGTCATTCTCTATTGCTTCTTCTCCGGCCTCATGGCGGCGGCGTACTCTTCGGTCATCCAGAGCTTCCTGATGATCATCGGCGGTCTGATTCTCCTGCCGTTGTGTCTCAAGCATCCCGCGGTCGGCGGCGTGTCGGGCCTTACCAGTCAACTTGGCGAGTCGGCCTTCACGTTCTGGAAATCATCGGCAGACGTCTGGCCCAACTACAAGCACATTTTCATGTTTGCCCTGCTCGGTCTTCCCTATTGGTGCACGAGTCAGTACATGTTGCAGTGCTCTTTCGCCGGAAAGAATGTCCGCCATGCTTCGCGCGGCTTGATCATCGCCGGAGCCATCACGGGCGTACTGACGCTCTCTTTCATCATTCCCGGCATGTGCGGAACGTTGATCTACGCCGCTGATCCTCTCGGCACGGGTGACAGCATCCTGCCGAAGTTGCTCAACGATGTGTTGCCGATCGGCATCGGGGGAATCATCATTGCTGCTCTTGTGGCCGCGTCGAATTCCACAGCCGCTGCGTTGCTGAACGCTGCCGCTACGCTGACGGAACATGATTTTTATCGACGCTTTTTCCCGAATGCCTCCTCGAAGCATGGCATTTGGGTTGGCCGTGCCGCTATTCTCTGCTGCGGTCTTCTGGGGTTGGTTTTTGCTCTTCAGGTTGAGCGTCTGGGCGGCATCATCAAGGCCAATTTCGCCATCATGTCGTTTTTCGAGCCTCCGATTTTCGTGATCGTCGCCGCCGCTCTGTTCTCTCGGCGGGTGAACAGTATCGGCGCGCTGGCAGCCATGCTCGGCGGCATCGGTCTTGGGATCTACAGCTGGCAGACGGGTATGGGCGATGAGACGAGGACGTTCCTGGCTTTCCCTGTCTGCTCCGTTCTGCTCTTGATCGGCAGCATGATCGGCAACCGCATGGGCAAGAAGCAGGAAGAGGAGCTTGCCGCGTCCGACCAGTTTATTGAACGGGCTAAGGGAGCGCTTCCCCTCGACTTTGGTGTGGCAACTGGCAGGATTGGTATCGGCGTGGCTATCGTGGGCCTTGTCGCCTTCGTGCTAGTGTCGGTTTTCGAGGCGCATGTGCCCAAGCCACTGAATCTCTTCTGCATTGTCACGGCCATGCTGGCCTTCGTGGGAGGGTGCTACATGGCCGTTGAGGTGTTCGTTCCTATCCCCGAAGGTGAGGACGAGGACGCGGGAGAGGAACTCACCGGCATTCGTGGCCTGCTGGCGAGTGGCAAGAGTTGGCTGGCGCTCGGAGCCTTCGCCGCCATTCTTGTTACCGTTCTTTATCTGATCTAGAGGGCTTACCGGGCGCCTTGGATGTCGAATGCCATGAGGGCATCGCCGTGTCGAAGGTAGAGCCGACCGTCGCTGATCGTCGGGTGGCACCAGTGCTGCTGAGTCCCAAGCGTGACCTTGAACGAGCTCACGACGTCGAATGTCTTTGAGGAAGGCGTGACAAGGGCGACGTTTCCCTGCTTCTCATCGTAGCAGTAGAGCATTCCATCCGCGGCGACCACGGAACCTTTGGTCTGCCACGTCTTCTCGAAGCGCGTTTCCCCCGTCTTCCAGTCAACGCACACCCAGTTTCCCTGTCGGTTGTTGATCCAGTTTGAGCCATAAAGGAGGCCCTCAACGAGGACGGCCCCGCCGTGGTGGATATCCAGATCCGGGGAGGTCCAGGCTACTGAAGGCGGGCCGGTTTCGGCCAACGTCAGCATCACGCCAACGTGGTTGTAGCCGCTACTCACGAAGAGCCCCCCGTCGTAGTAGATCGGCGAGCAGCAGTTAATCGTTCCTCCCCGCTTTGGGGCAGACTCTTTTCCATAGTTGAATGTCCAGGCGAGGTCCCCAGTTTCAGGACTCACCGCGAATATGTACTGGCTGGTCACCCCGACGATCAGCGCCTTCTCCCCGTGTTTGATGAGGATGGGAGAGACGTAGGCGCTCTTGTCGTTGAGTGACGGGCTTTTCCACACCGTCTCACCGGATTTCATGTCCAGGGCGGCCATCGCTGTCTGATTCCCCGCCGGTGTATAGATCACCTTGCCGTCGACGATTAGAGGCGATTCAGCTGTCCCCCAGGGACCGACCTGGCCTCCGAACGTTGTCTTCGCGTTCTTCGACCACGTGATTTCCCCAGTCGCGGCATTCACCCGAACGACTTCTCCAGCACCACTGATGACGAAAGCGGCGCCGTCGGCGAGTGTGGGGGTCGTCCGGGCTGGTGGGAACGACTTGGTCCAGGCGCTCCCGTACTCTGTCTGCCATTTGCGTTCGCCGGACAGCGTGTAGGCAGCAAGAAACTCCTTCTTCTCCTTAACACCCGTTACGTACAGCATTCCGTTGGCCACGGCCGGGGATGAGTAGCCGAGCCCGATCCCTTTTGATGACCAGACCATCTTCGGTCCGCCGGCCGGCCAGACCTTTGCCAGACCTGTTTCGGTTGATACACCATCTCGATTTGGCCCACGGTATTGCGGCCAGTCCCCGGCGAACAGAGGCGTCACGGAAGGGAGGATGCCGATCAACACGGCGGCCAGCAGGGAATGGGCTCGAAGCATCGTTTGTCTCCTGTTTGTCTGCGGTCTTCTAGTCGTTGGTGAGTTTTCGTCGTACGGCTTCGACGAGCAGCACTGTGGCCGCCTGGGCGGCGTTGAGTGACTCCGCCCCGCCGGGCATGGGGATGGACACCGCTTGGCCGAGCTGATCGTCACGGATCCCTTCTGCTTCATTCCCGATAACGAGGCCGCAACGTTCCAGGGCGAACCTTTCGTCGAAGCAGCTGATCCCGTTTCGCGGCATGGCGCACCACAGACCAGCCGCCCCGAGAGAGTTGAGCGCCAAGGCGGCTTCGGGCAGATCTGCGAAGCGGCGCAGTCCCATGGAGAACTGGGCTCCCATCCCTGCCCGGATCGTTTTCGGGGCCAGTGGATCCGCCGTTCCCTCGGTGTACCACACTTCGCTGAGCCCGATGGCCCATGCCGTTCGCAGAATTGTGCCCACATTTCCGGGCTCGGAGACGCGATCAAGGATCAACACAAACGGATGAAGAACGGTTGGGAGTGGCTTGTCGGATGGTTCTGGAGGGATGAGAACGCACAGCACGCCCTGAGGGGACTCGGTGGTAGCGATCTCGGAGAATTCGTCCTCGGCAATCGCAATGATGCGCCCGTTTGGGGGGAGCTCGAGCCGTGCGTTACCCATTTCGAGGGCAGCCATGAAGGCATGCGTGCAGACGGCAAAATCGAGAGCGAAATTGGGCGAACGGAGGGCTTCGGCGCAACAGCGCGTCCCTTCACAGAGCACGCGTCCGGTCTTTCGGCGTCCGTGGCGGCTTCGCAGGTGCCGAAGCAGTTTCCGTTGTTGTTTGTTTAAGGCCATATGATGGGACGAGCCCCGGCGTCTTGGGGGGCAGGAGTTCAGACCAGACCTACTCAATTCGGAGGGCTTTCTCGATAGTCGTCAGGTTTTCGCACCCCTCGTCGGTAACGACCACGACATCCTCCAGGCGCACGCCGCCCCATTCGGGGTAGTAAAGCCCAGGCTCGACTGTGACGACATCGCCACTCTCGAGACAGTCTTTTGCCTTGCCGCTGAGTCGCGGGGACTCGTGGATTTCGAGCCCCAGACCATGTCCGGTCCCATGAAAGAAGCCGTGGGGGGGAGTGGTGTCAGCATCTGTTTCAAAGCCGGCCAGTGCCAGCACTTGTGCGGCCTCGGTGTGCGGAGCGCTGGCGCTGGCACCGGCTCGGATCGCGGCCATCGCCGCGACTTGGGCATCGTGGACGGCCGTATATGCCTTCTCCACGATTGGGGGTACTTCACCTTTGACGATCGTTCGGGTCAGGTCCCCGAAGTAGCCCGTCGCGTCTACTCTTGGGAAAATGTCGAGAACGATTGGGGTATTTGCTCGGATTATTCCTGTCCCGGTCGCGTGCGGGTCGGCCCCCTGTTCTCCCGGCGCGGCGATCGTGTGGGAGGCCGTTCCGCCTTTCCGCGCGATTTCTGCGTCGACCTCGCCCCGGAGCGTATCTGCGGTGAGAGCAGCCCCATTCCAGGAGAGTTCTCCTTCGGGCGTAATGGAGGCTTCTCTGAGAATGTCGAATGCGCGGTTCATGCCGGTCTCGGCAAGAGCCACCCCTTCACGGAGATGCTCCACTTCTTCCGGGGATTTGGAGCGGCGCTGAGGGAAAAAGTCCGATACAGGCGTCAGGCGTATTCGGCGCTGGGAGAGCCTACGCGCGAGTCCGAGTGGGAATGAACCGGGGACTTCCCAGCGACTGACGCCGTGGTGTCTCCCCAAAGCCTCGATGTACGCCTCAAGTTTGCGTGCTCTTGAAGGCACTCCCCACGCTTCCCGTGCGTCCACAAACGAACGGACTGTGACTCCCCGGGCGGCTTCCTTTACGGCTCTGCCCACCTCCAAAGAGCTGACCAGGATTCCTTCCTCGCCAGCGACGTTGTACCACAGGAAGGGATCCGGAGCCAGGAATCGACTGGCATACAGCAGGTCGGCATCCGACTCGCTGGCTGCATAGATAAGGCGCCCGCACGGGCGCTTGTTCGGCTGAGGAGGAGGGGTCATTCTGTCGAGTCCTCGGACGGTCTTTCAATTCGGCGCATCAGGTCGGTGAATTCCGGCAATCCATACTTGAGCATACGCGATCCACGCGAAATCTTCCCCAGGCTCACCTTCATCTCCCGACTGATTTCCCGCTGTGTCTGCCCGGCGGTCAGGCGTTTGAGGAGACGCCAGCGTCGCATCACCTCTTCCACTTCGGCCGGAGTCAGGAGGCCTTCGACCAGCATCTCCATATCACGCGCCGATTCTGCCTGAGCCAGAAGGGCAGCCAGTTCTCTGCACAGTTCGCTGGACATATTCTCTTCTCCTCCACACCGCGTTTTGATGCGGACGTCGCCGATCGCAAACAACCTCAAACCAATGTAGCTCTGAAGCGCTTTCGTTCCAGAGGCGCTGCCTGGTTGCGCTGTCTGTGTTGCGGAACTTGAAAAACGAGCGAATGTGGGACAGGTTGTGGACGGGTTGAGAACATCGACTGTACCGGTTTGGCGCCGAGAGGCCGGACGTCATCGTAAGCGGAGCCAAGGCGCGATGAAACTACGATTTTTAGGTGGCCGATACCAGGGACGTATCGTTGATTTGATACCCGCCGGGTTCGCGATCGGACGGGGCAAAGAAAACGACCTTGTGCTGGATGAAGAGGGCGTTTCTCGGAATCATTGCCGTGTCTATGAGGTGGCTGGGAAGTGGGTGGTCGAGGACCTTGAGAGCACAAACGGCGTCCGCATAAACGGGCAGCGCATTGACTCAACCCAGACGTTGGTTTCCGGCGATCGCGTTGCCATCCACCGTGAGCTTCTTCTGTTCACCGACGGCTCGGACATTGTGGACACCGGGGACCTGCTCAAAGGGGCTCACAGATTGGCCGAGGACGGCGATGAAGATGGTGATTCGCCGGTTCCGGCTCCCGCTCCCTGTGAGCTGACGGAGATCGACGAGCTGCCCAAACCGTTTGAGCCTTCATCTCCGCTGCCGTTGGGGCGGATCGTTCTTCTCTTCGCCCTTTTGGCGTTTATAGGTTGGGCCATTCACTCACTCCGGGGCCCCGCGGGGGCGGAGGAGGGCGAAGATGCAGAGGGGGCTCCGGTAGAGTCCGTGGAGCAGCCGGATGAAGAGGCTTCCGTCCCTGCTTCCTCGGGCGCGTCCGGACTCGGGGATGACGAGCTTGCCGCGCTTATGGCCAATGACGATGACGACTCCGGCGAGCCAGCGGACAGTACAGAGACGGGAACGGTTTTCTCGTCAACGGCGGCTCAGACGCCTGTTCCCGAGGTTGGGGATGTTCTGCCTGAGACAGAGGCGGGAACTCCGGCTGAGCCGACTGCCACCCCGCCTCCTGAGAATGCCCCGGAGTTGGCGGCTGGGGGGCCGGCGGTGACCGTAGTCCTGGTGATGAGCGACCCGATTGGGGCAACGGTGAGGGTCGACGACACTGAACGTGGGGTGACGCCTTTGGTCGTTCGAGACCTTGCTGAAGGGCGGCACCGCATCGACCTTGCCATGGAGGGTTACGACCCCCTGACTCGCCAGATCCATGTTCCGGACCTCCTCCCTGATAAGCCGTATATGCTTCGCCTGAAACCCGGGATGCTGCGCGTGACGTCGAGTCCTCCCGGAGCGACGGTGTGGCATGGCACTCAGATTTTAGGAAACGCCCCGCTCCTGCTCGGGTGGCTGGGAGACGGTGAGCACGCCCTGAAGTTCTCCGCCACTGGTTACGAACCGGTTGAGAAGACTCTCAAAGTGAGTCGTATCCGAGGAGAAACCGTGCATGCTGAGCTCTCTCCGGTCTTCGGCAGCATTGAGGTCGTGACTCGGCCCGCCGGTTGTCAGGTCTCGATTGATGCGGCTTTCAAAGCAATCAGTGAGCCTTCTGAAGACAAACCAGGGCAGTCCGAGCCGCTGCTTTTTGGGGGAATGGCGGAGCGTGTTCACCTGATTCGTGTTGACCATCCGTGCGGCTCGACGGTCCAGCGGCGCATTCGCGTTGTGCGCGGCGAGGTGGCGCGTGTTGCGGTGAAGCTCTGGGTGCTGGACACGAAGCTGACTTTGGCAGATGGCGTGGTCAAGTACGGGATGCTCATGGAACGGAATGAGCACGGGGATGTCATCCTGGCGTCTTCGGCCTCCGAGAGTGATTGGCAGCGCTATTTTTCCAAACGGGTCGCGGAAGTGGAGACACTGAGCCCTGAAGCTGCGAAGGAGTATCTTGCTTCCCGGCGCGAGAAGGCCGCGCCTGCAGCCGAGGAGGACGATGCCGGGAAAGCAGGGCCTGTTGCCTTTGATGATGACGATCCGGCTCCCCCTCCGGCTCAGGAGCCGGATGATGAGGGAGGGACGGAGCCGGTAGGGAAGAAGGAGCTTCGTTACAGCGCGGGAGAACTGCGCGCACTCTTCAAGCAGACATCGGCCACGGAGCTGAACCGCCGTGTCAAAGGGCATGTTTTGGTCATCAACGGTGTTCCTACGGCTCAAGGGCCGGATGCTCTCGGGGGATACCTGATGTTTGGATCCCGGGTGCGCTGTTTCATCCGGCAAGGCGTCTACGACGAGTTGAAGGACAAGATTCGCCTCGCCTACGAGGCGAAAACCCCGATCTCGATCCGCGGCGTTGCGGCTGGCATCCAGGGCGGCCGGCTGGTGGTTCGGGATTGCCAGGTGGTCGGGAAGGACGGTGGGAACTGATGGCCGCGAGCAGACGGTTCCAGATTCTCGCTGCCCCCCAACTTCAGTGATCTCGGGGAGGCAAAGCGAGGCGAAGGCGGGAGGGCGGGGGCCTAGCCATTGGTTGCATCGGGCTGTCTCGACTCTTCCTTTGAATACTGCGAATCCACCTTTTGCCATCCTCCCCGCGGTCCCGGCTGCTCTCTCGCTTGTGCTGGGTATAGTCACGGTGCTGGCCATCACTGTGTGGCGATGCCCCTCTCCGTTGGTCGGCACGGTTTGCGGAGGGCTCGTTGCCCTGACTGCTCTGCTTTGTAGGCCCGGCCAGCGTTGGCTCTGCCTTTCGTTTCCCCTCGGCCTCGCCGTTACTGCGCTTCACGTCTGGGCTCCCTGGCAGACTTACACCAGGGCCTTGCCGCGCGAAGAGTGTGCGGGGCAGATCCGAGGCTGTGTAACGCGGTCGGAGCATGTTGCTCCGGAACTGGCCTGGATGTCCGTTTCCCCGAGGGCGACGGTGGACGTGTCCGCGTTCCGCTGGTCGAGTGAGGAGGAATGGACTCCTTCCGCCGGGCGCCTTCTCCTACAGATCAGGGCTGGGGGGATGCCTCCTCCCTACGGCACGGTAGTTGAGGCTGAGGGAACGTTCCTGAGGCCCCGCCCCGCCCTCTTCCCCGGGGCTTTCGATTACAGGACCTACCTCTGGACGCAGGGAATTCGCCACATTTTTCATGCCTCCGCTGTTCGCCGCCTGCACATGGCGAGAGGGTGGCGCCGAGCGGTTGTTGGCGTCTACAGAGCCCGTGACTTCCTGGCCCACTCCCTAGTTCGCAGGGGACTCTCGGAAGGGCCTGCCCGGGCGTTGCTCGCATTGACGTTAGGGTATCGACAAGGGGTTGATGCGGAGGCGCGAGCACGTCTGCTCAGGAGTGGTACCGTCCATCTGTTCGCCATCTCGGGGCTGCATGTGGGGATGGTCTGCGCCCTCATTGTGTGGACACTTCGCCTTTTGCGCGTTCCTTTCCGGGTCCGCTGGGCCATTGTGCCTGTTTTTCTTGGGGCCTATGTCTTCATGACCGGCGGCAGACCTTCTGCCGTTCGGGCCTGGCTGATGCTCTCGGTTTGGTCCGCCTCGAAAGCCGTGCATCGACCGCCTGTTCCCATGAATGCAGTTGCACTTTCCGCCTGGTTGTTGCTCGTTTTCCGGCCGTTAAGCCTCCTTCAGATGGGGTTTCAGTTTTCCTTCACGATTGTCGTGGCCTTGCTCGCGGCATGGCCGCTTCTGTCGAAGATTTCAGGATGGGCCGCGGAACGCCGCGGATGGGTGCCTCGCCGGGCCAGAGCGGAGGGGATTCTCGGTTTGTTCCCCGGTCGCCGGGTCGGTGAAGTGTTCCTCGCCAGTTTGGTGGCGTGGCTTGCCAGCACAGGTCTCGTTGCCTGGTACAACGGGCTGTTTATCCCGGGAGCTGTGCTGACAAATACGGCGGTGGCGGGAATCGCGTTCGTCGGTGTTCTCTTCATTTGGCCCAAGCTGTTGCTGGGGCTTCTACCGTTTGCCTCGGCAGACGTTCTGGTTGGCCGCCTGCTTGAAGTCATTGTCCGAGCGGTTGAGTTGCTTGCCGAACTTGGGAGCAAGGAGCCGCTCAGCTTGACAGTCGGGCGGCCGGCGCTCTGGGCAGTCGCGCTCTACTATGGGAGCCTGGCGCTTCTGTTGTTTGGGCCTTCTGTCAAGCGCTTACGCGTAGCAGCAGGTATCGCGGCGTGCGGAGCGTTCGCCCTGATGGCGGGGGGCTTCAGAGGCACGGATGGTGCAGAAGTGACGCTTTTCTCCGGAGGGGACGGGGCGACTCCCAGTTTGGTTCTGAGCGCACCCTCGAGCGTCCCACCGTTGGTCGTGAATACCGGCGGGCGGAACGGCGCCCGGGCGCTCGTGTCCTGGTTGGGGCTGAACGGGCATGGACATGTCGAGCAGCTGGTGGTCAGCGGCAGAGAATGGGGGGAGTGTGGAGGAGTTGATCACGTGCTGGCGGGAGTTCAGGTCCGGACGCTAGTGCTACCGGCAGAGGCCATGGATGGAACGCTGCGAACGCTCGCTGTGCGGCACCTTGCCAACGGAGGTCGACTCAGAACGTTCACGATGGATGACGGCGCGTCGAGTGCGCCTCTCCACTCTGTGGGAGGGAACCTTTTGCTTGGCGGCACTTCCCGTGGAAAGGACAGGACCCTATGTCTGCGCCGGGATCTCCCGGGGCAGAAATCCACGGTGTCCTGCCGTCGTTCACGGACGGGGAAGACGGTCGTAACATGGTCCCGGGGAGTAGCGTCTACGACGACCAATTTGGGAGCCCTATGGCGTCCGACTATGGGCGTGTTACGTTTAGCCGAACGGCCTTCCCGTAGTGGCGGGCTCAGGGTGAGGAGTCGTGTGGAGTGAATTGGGCGCTGCAAATCAAGCTTCTGATTGCCACTGTCCTGGGCACCGTTGTATGTGCTGCGGCGGAGCCGGGGGAGGCCCCGTCGGGCGAGGAGCGACCGGGAGTCTCAGACTTTTCGAGTCCTGCCGGGGCTGTCCCGACGGCGGAGCTGGACCGAGCCATTCGCGACGCCGGTGACTATTTGATCCGGCATTGCCAGACGTCGGGACGGTTTGTCTACCGGACCTATCTTGACGGCAGGCAAGCCGACCTGAAGTACAACCTTCTTCGGCATGCCGGAAGCATCTATGCGTTGACCCAATTTCACGATTTGACGCGTTCAGAGACAGCGCTCACGACGATGGTTCGGGCGACGCGTTGGCTGTGCCGTGAATTCGTGGGGCCGGTTGAGGGGCACACGGGTCTCTTGGCCGTGTGGACTCGGCCTGAGCAACTCGGCCATCGACAGCCTTGGGGAGCTGTCCAGGCCAAGCTTGGGGGAGCGGCCCTTGCCCTTCTCGCACTCCAGCGGGTCGAAGCTCGGGCTCCTGATACCGTTCCCCGGGCAACGCTCGAAGGCCTTGCTGAGTTCATCGTTTTTATGCAGTACCAGGACGGCAGATTCTGCTCGAAGTTCTATCCCGACATCGGGCGCTCGGACAGCTGGACCTCACTCTATTATCCCGGGGAGGCGATGTTGGCGTTGATGACCTACGGTGGGAGCTCCGAGGGTGACCGGTGGCACGGCGCAGCTGTCCGCGGCATGGAGCACCTGTCCCGTGCCCGGATCACAGCCGGGATCGTTCCTCCTGACCATTGGGCCCTGCTGGCCACAGAGCCGCTGCTGGTCTCACTCGATCGACCGGGGGCTGACCCGGCGAGACGTGGCCTCCTGCTGGAGCACGCCAAACGGATCTGCAGGCTGATGCTTGGGACTCAGGAGTTGTCTCCGGATCGCCCCAGGCATCTTGGGGGCTTCACCGCCGATGGACGAACATGTCCTACAGCCATCCGTCTTGAGGGACTGATCGCGGCGCACCGCGTTCTTCGTGAGGCCGACGGGGAATTGCGGCGGGGGATCGAAGCGGCGTGTCATCTGGGTGCGCGTTTCCTGCTTCGTTCGCAGGTTCAGTCCGGGGAGCTATGCGGCGGTATCCCACGGGCTGCCTGTGCCAAACCCGACACTCCCGGGAATCGTGCATTCAATTCTCGTGTTCCGGAGATCCGGATCGATTACGTTCAGCACGCCCTGTCCGCGTTTATTGGCTACCGTCACGCTTTCGTGGATGGGAAGGACAATGTCACGCCTCGGGAGGGGGGCGCGCGCGATTCGAGGACTACAAATGTCGTCAAATGACCTGCTTTACAGAGATGCATCCGCGCCAGTCGAGGATCGCGTCCGAGATCTGCTGAGTCGGATGACCCTCAGTGAGAAGTTGCGCCAGATGGGGATGGCTGACAGTGCCCGGTTTCTGATTGACGGATGCGTGGCGGATGCCATGTTGCGGACCGAGATCGGGGCCGAGGGAATCGGGGCTGTTCAGGATGCTCGACTTGCACCGAATCCACAGGCGGCGGCCAGGGTGATCAGCACCATCCAACGCTTCCTCGCCACGGAAACGCGTCTGGGTATCCCCGCTCTGGTCATCGGCGAGTGCTTACATGGGCACATGTCTGTGGGGGCTACCGTGTTTCCACAGGCGATTGGTTTGGCGAGTACCTGGAATGCCGAACTCGTTGAGAACGTCGCTTCGGCTGCAGCTCTCGAGGCGAGCTCCGTTGGCGTGAATCAGGCTCTCGCTCCCGACTTGGACCTGGCTCGCGACCCACGTTGGGGACGTGTTGAAGAGACCTATGGTGAGGATCCCTACTTGTGTGAACGGCTGGGAGTAGCCTATGTGTTCGGTGTTCAGGGGCGGAAGGAAGTTGTCGGGCCGGACCATCTGATAGCGACGCCGAAGCATTTTGCGGCTCACGGTTCCCCGCAGGCCGGAATAAACCTGGCTCCCGTGGCAGCCGGCCAGCGGGAGCTTCACTCGGTCTATCTCCCCCCCTTCAAGGCCGCTGTGATGGAAGCGGGGGCCCTATCCGTGATGCCGGCTTACAGTGAGCTTGACGGTGTTCCGTGTTCCGCTTCGCAGGAGCTTCTGGAGTGCATCCTCCGAGAGAAATGGGGGTTTGACGGCTATACGTTCGCAGACTACGGAGCGATTCAGATGCTCCACTCTTTCCATCGGACGGCGGGGGATCTGCAGGAGGCCGGCCGACAGGCCGTGATGGCCGGACTTGACCTGGAAGCTCCGACTGTTTCCTGCTACGGAGAACGACTCCAGGAGTTGGTCGAGGAAGAGCGCGTGCCGCTGGCCAGGGTCGATGCTGCTGTGTCGCGTATCCTGCGGGTCAAGTTTCTTGCGGGGTTGTTCGAGGATGACTTTGATGACTCTCCCCATCGGACGGCTGTGGTGAATTGCCCCGAGAATGTCGCCCTGGCTCTGAAGGTCGCCCGTGAGTCGATCGTGCTCCTGAAGAACGACGGGGCATTGCTCCCGCTGAGCGCCGCCACGCCCACCATCGCCGTTATCGGCCCGAACGCTGACACAGCCCAACTGGGAGACTACTCTGTGGAGAAACAGGAGGCCGTGACAGCTCTCCAGGGAATACGGCATGCCGTATCTTCGCAGACGACGGTTCACTTCGCTCCCGGCTGTGGCGTTTCCGATCGCAGTGAAGAAGGGATCTCCGAGGCTGTTTCGGCGGCTGGGAACGCTGACGTTGCCATTCTCGTTCTGGGGGGATGCAGCAAACTGACCAGTGGGGTTGGCTGGGGGGATGATGAGGCGAGCGCTGCGGCGCCGACGTGCGGGGAGGGGTTTGACCGCACGGACCTGGGGCTCCCGGGAATTCAGCAGGAACTGGCCGAAGGCGTGATCGGGACGGGGACGCCTACGGTTGTTGTCCTCACCCATGGGCGTCCCTATGCTATCGAGTGGATATCCGAGCACGCCGCCGCCATTGTGGATGCGTGGTATCCCGGTGAGCAGGGAGGACGCGCTTTGGCGGATATCCTGTTTGGGGCCGTGAACCCCTCCGGGCGGCTTCCGGTGACTGTGCCGCGTACGGTTGGACACGTCCCGGCTTACTACAATCACAAGCCGTCGGCGGGCGGGTACTACAAGTGTCCCGGGACCCCTGAATGCCCGGGACGGGACTACGTCTTTGCCTCCCCTGAACCGCTTTTCCCGTTTGGCTTCGGCTTGAGCTACACGACGTTTGAGTACGCAGACCTGAGCATTGAGCCGCGGGTGATCGCCCCGGACGGTGAGGTTGAGATTCGGGTTAGGGTCAGCAATACGGGTGACTGTGCCGGTGGCGAGGTCGTTCAACTTTACGTGAGCGATCTGGTGAGCAGTGTCACGACGCCGGTGAGAGCCCTTCGGGGGTTCGGTAAAGTACACCTTGAACCAGGACAGTTCGCCGTGGTTGAGTTCGTCCTTGGCCGAGGTGATCTGGCTGTTCTTGATCGTGACATGAGGTGGGTTGTTGAGCCCGGTGTGTTCGAGATTCAGGTTGGGGAGATTCGGGGTTTCTTTGAGGTGAGGTGAGATCTGGCGGGGGCGGCTCCCTGATGGATGCGGCGTGGGTTGCGTGGCCTTGATGCGACCATTGCCTGGACATCAGGGGCGCCCTGAACGGCCTTGGTGCGTCTGAGACTACCAGAGCAGCATGGAGTGCAGCACGATGCTAAACGATGAACGGATCTGGGACGCGTTGCGACGACCGAAGCCGTCGCCGGCCTGGAAGGGCGAACCGCAGCTTGGTTCCATCTACGGTGAGGAGGAAGTGGAAGCGGCCGTGGCTGCGATTCGCGATTCCATGGACGTGAGCAAGGGCTTCGGCTTTTCAGCCCCACCGATCCCGGACTTCGAAGAGGCCTTTGCCGACTACTGCGGGGCCAAGTATGCGGTTGCGGTGAACAGCGCTGGTCCCGGGTTGGACATGGTCATGCGTTTCCTGAAGCTGCAGCCTGGCGATGAAGTGATCGTTCCGGCTGTCAACTTTCCTGCTGCGGCCCTTGCGGTCTGCGGAGCCGGTGGACAAGTCGTGTGGGGGGACATTGATCCCCGCACGTTCGAGCTTGATCCCGTCGATGTTGAGGCCCGGATGACGCCTCGGACACGGGCCATCTTCCCCGTGCATATGAATGGACTGTCCGCACCGATTGATGAGCTCATCGCGGTGGGGGAACGGTATCCCCACCCGGAGCACGGGCCCGTTCCGGTGATTGGGGACGCCGCTCGCGCAGCCGGCGGCGGCTACAAAGGACAGAAGATCGGGGGACGGGGGCTGGCCACGGTGTTCTCATTCCACACCATGAAGAATATGACGACCCTGGGGGAAGGGGGGATGGTCACCACAGATGACCCCGAGCTCGAGGCCTACTGCCGGTCCGTGCGCATGTATGGGGGCGGTGTGGGAGCCTGGGGGACATCGAATGTCATGACCAAGGTCCAGGCGGCGGTTGGCTTGGTGCAGCTGGGCAAGCTCGACAGCTTCATTTCCGCGCGTCGTCGTCTGGCTCAGGCTCGAGACGAGATGCTTGAGGGGATCCCGGAGATCACCACGCCCTATGAGCCGCATGATTGCGAGCATTCTTACTACCTGTACACGTGTCTTGTCCGCGAATCCTGGGCCGGCGAGAAGCGGAACCAACTGCTGAAGGCGATGACCGACGAGTTCGGCGTCGGCTGTGTGATTGCCAATGCGCCGGTCTACATGTCCCGGAAAGACCTGCGTGAGCACACGGCCGGGCAGCGACTTCCTGTCTCTGAGGACATCGCGCAGAAGCTACTCTGTGTATCCATACACCCCGGAATGAGCGATGCTGACAATGAGTACGCTTGTGCCAGCCTGATCGAGTGCATCCGTCGCTTGCGCTGAGGGCACTCGATCGTCAAAAACGGTGAACGCCCCGGTGAAGGGGCAACCAACGACAGAGGAGTTGCCTGTGCAGTTCGAGCACTATGCCCTGAATGTTCCGGATCCCTGCGCCATGGCCGCGTGGTACGTCAAGCACTGCGGGATGAGCATCGCGAAGGCGATGGACGGACCTCCGTTCACACACTTCCTGGCCGACTGCGGCGGGCGGGTTGTGATGGAGATCTACCGGAACGAAACGGCCCCGATCGCCGACTATCGCACCCAGAATCCCCTTGTATTCCATGCGGCCCTGGCCGTTGACACACCGGTCGAGACGCGGGACCGTTTGGTGGCGGCTGGTGCGACCTTGTTCGAGGAAGTCGTTCTCGAAGACGGTTCGCATCTGGTGATGCTGCGTGATCCGTGGGGTGTTCCCCTTCAGCTCTGTTGCCGGACGACTCCGTTTGTGTAGACTCGAAAGGGAGGGAAAGCCTGATGATGTTCACGCCACGTCGTTGGCTGTCGCTGCTGTCTATACTGTCGGTGCTGGGGCAGGGGGTGCCTCTGCACGGCGAGGAGTCGCTCATCGCCAACGGCAATTTCGAGGAATGGCAGCCGGCTGGCGGCGTCCTCGCCGAGGGGGGGGAGTATCGACAATGGGCCTTGAACGGAAGCAACCTCATCCCCGCTGCGTGGACCCTCAATGCGTGGTTCAAGGGCGAACTCACGGCAGTGTTGGACGGAGACTCAGGCACCCGCTTTCCGCGCATTCGTGCCCCCCGGGATAGAGATGCCAACATCGAGTTGCCGAGGATTGACCCTGAGTTGCTCAAGGGGCTGGCTGTGTTGCGGTTCCGGGTGCGCTACCGCGGTGGGCCTGTCTTGCTGAAATCTTACGAGTCCCTGACGCCTGGGAAAGCGCCGGCCGTCATTACTGTGGACGCGTCTTCCGGCCCGCCAATGGGAGGGCGTTCCGACAACACATGGCGAACGTTTGAGTGTCGGTACTTCCTGCCCGATGTCCCGTTTCGGTTGGCTTTGGGGGTTGCCGCCGGGAGAGAGGCCGATGTCCGTGGCGCCGAACTGCTCCCGGAGGTCCTGGAGTTGGGTGAAGGCGGGCAGTGGCTGAATGCTCGGGATTTTGGGGCGACTGGATCGGGGGCCGAAACCAACGCGACGGTTACGGCCGGTTCGCACCAGATTGCCGTGGCCGAGATCGAGGACTTTGCCGCCGGCCAAAACGTGACCCTCTCCAAGTGCAACCCTCAGTACAATGCCTGCACCGTGCGCGGGCCTACTTCCATGTATGGGAAGTGTGACCTGGCTTTTGACGATGCGTTGGAGGTACGGGGCTTCGATGGCAGCGGGGGAGACTGGCTCGTGTTCATCATCGAGGTGACCTCGGTTGCCCCGCGGACGTTCCGGTGGAGTGATGACCTGGCCCGTTCCTGGCGAGGAACGGGCGTGCCTGTCGAGGCCGGCTGGCAGGCGCTGAGTGGCGGCCTTGAGATCCGGTTCAAGGAGAGCGATCAACTGGCCCCCGGTCACGTACTGAGTATCAGCGCCCGGACACAGCTCCGCACGGTCATTGAGCGTGTGGAAGGGAACACAGTGTGGCTGCGTGATCCCCCGACCAGGTCGAGCGACCAGGCTGTCATGAAACACTCGGACACGGCGGCTCTCCAGGAAGCGGTTGATGTTGCGGCGAAGCTGGGGCTGAACCTGCACATTCCGGACGGACACTACCGCTTGCACCGTGGACTCCATACTCGTGGTGCCAATCTGACCATCGCCGGAAGAAGCGGCGAGAAGACGTTGCTGGACATCACTGACGGCGTTGGTGCTGTGATCGACGTGCGTGGCGGCGAGAACGTCACGGTCCGCAACCTGAAGATGGTTGGTCACACATCGTTGGCTGAGAAGCCGGGCACGATGCGCAACGTAAACCGTGTTCCTTTCTGGTGTTGTGCCCTCAAACCGTGCTCCGCCATGACGTTCCACAGTGTGGGGAACATGCTTGTGGAGAATGTGCATGCCTCGAAGATGGCGTCGGAGGCCTTCTACTGTCAGGCCGCGAGCCGGGTTGGTGGGGAGACGCCTCCGAAGCAGTACACCCGGTCGCTGATCTTCCGGCGGTGCAGTGTCACCGACTGCGCGGCCAATGCGTTCAATAACAACGACACCTCCGAGAACACGACAGTGGAGTACTGCCGGATAGACGGTGCCGGATGGCATGCGTACGAGGGGCCGGCCCGATTCATCCGGTTGATTGGGAACTATGTGCGGAATGCCGGGCCATTCACGATTGGGGATATGAGTCATCGCCATAAGCACCTGAATGAGCTGGGCTGTGGGCAGGCGATCATCCGGGACAATGTGTTTGAGAGTGGCGGGCGTTGCGGGGGGATCACGGTGAATCATGGGGCCCGGCAGGTGTGTATCGCCAACAACATTTTCGTCAACTACAACGGCACGGCCATCAATGTATCCAGCCACACAACCCGCAACTCATTTCCGTCGAAAGAGATGACTGTGACCGGGAATATCATTGACCTGACCTATCGGGGCGAGGGGGCGAAGGCGCGGACGGGAATCAAGATCGATGCATCCCATGTGATTGTCTCGGATAACCAGGTTTACGTCCGCGGAGATCGCATCGTCGGCACAACGGGAATCTCGCTCACTGAAGGGATTCAGGATGTCATCGTGCATGACAACCAGATTCGCAACTGTGGGCGCGGGGTCACGGCGCGGCGGCGTCCTTCGGCTGTGTCGGCCGTGGTGGACGCGAAGACGTTCAAGGAGCGCTCCCTCCCGCTCGAGTGGCACGTTTCCGAATGCTACCGGGGATGGCACGTAGTGTGGTTGGCGGATCGGAGTGTGTCGACGATCGACGTGTTCGATCCGGACACGCTCGAATTCCGTCTGACCGAAGCGAAGCAGGACCTTGATGTGGGGGACTCATTCGAGCTGTTTCCTCCGGAGAGCCGGTGGCTGATCCACGACAACATTGTGAGCGACTGCATGGTTCCCGTCAGTCTCGATGTCTACGGCAGTTCCACATCGCTGTTCCGAAGCAATCAGGTTAGCCGCGGCCGGGCTACAGACGTAGCGTGCGCCATTCGGGTGGCCGGGCGCTTCAGTCTGATCGACAACCAGTTCCATGGCTTCGAGACAGAGGACTGCATGACCTTGGAGTTGGTCCCGGACAAAGCTGGTCGTCCTCTGGGGAGCCTTATTCGGGGGAATCTCTTCCAGCAGAGCCGGGTGCCCGTGGTGGAACGGGCTTCCGGATTGTGGGGGAGCTGCCATGCCAGCGGGAATCTGCACTCGTCGCCGTCTAGTTGGCCGCTTGAGCCGTTCGCCACGCCTTTGACGGTCGTTCCAGCCGAAGGCGTGGACACGTCGCGGCGAGTGCCGGCCCCGGCCCCACCAACTCAGCTCAAGATAGACGGTGACACAACGGAATGGCCGTGGAAATCTCCCGCTGGAGTCGGGAGACTCGCGATTGGTCCGGGGGGCGAACAGGCTGGGCAAGTGGACCTCTTCTGTGCAGCAGCAGACGGGGCATCACTCTACCTCGCGTTTCGGATCACCCACGGGCGAGCCAACGCGATCGTCCATTCCGAAGAACCGTACAGAGGAGATGGCCTGGAAATCGCCTTCCGCAACCGGAGCGCCACCAGGCGGACCCCGATCTTCATGCTTTGGTGCAGTCCGGAACCACGGGTCGTAGGCACTACTCACGGTGGCGCGACCGTCAAACAGGCAAAGACTCTCGAGGAGGCAATCACCTACTCGGCCAGGACGACACCGGATGGCTGGACGTGTGAGCTCCGCATACCGTTTGCAGGTATGGGGCTCACTCGAGCGGACGTTTCCACGCTCAAATTCAACGTGGGATCGCTGCACAAGAAGGACGACATGTGGTTGGTCTGGACGACGACCGGGGCTGCCATCTACCAGGTTGATTCAGCGGGCGACATCGTACTGGAGTAAAGTGATAACCATGAGTGGAACTCTCGTCTTCATCGGCTGCTACATACCCGGGACGGATGCCCCGAACCTCTACACCTACCGACTTGACCGGAAGAAGGGAGAGCTCGAGCCGTTGTCGATCTCCTGCGATGTCCGCAACCCGGCGTGGCTTGACCTGCACCCAAATGACTCGTTTCTCTACTCGGTCTGCGATGTGGATGCTCCCGCAGGCGAGCCGACGGGAGCTATCGCCACTTTCCGAATTGGCAGGGACAATGGCAGGCTTGAGCTTCTCGGCCAATCGAGGACTGGAGACGCAAAGCCCTGTCATGTGAGCGTTCATCCGAGCGGTTCGTGCCTTTTGAGCGCTAACTACAGTGGCGGGAATGTCTGCATGATGCCGATCCAGGGCGACGGCACGGCGGGGCCCCCAAGCCAGGCGATTCAGTACTCAGGCAGCAGTGTGAACGCGGACCGTCAGGAGAGGCCCCACGCCCATTCCGGGCTTTTCTCACCGGACGGTTCGTTTGCCTACGTTCAAGACCTCGGGACGGATTGTGTACGGCAGTATCGGGTAGATGCTGAGCGGGCACGTTTGGCGTCTCTTGACCCAGATGCGGTGGACATTGCGCCCGGCTCGGGGCCACGCCATCTCGTGTTCCACCCAACCGGACCGTGGGTCTACGTGATCAACGAGTTGTTCAACACAATCACCTGTTTGGAGCGCTCAGATGAGACCGGGCAACTGAGGACATTTCAGACCGTTCCTACCCTCCCTCCCGGATTCACGGAGACGAGTTACTGTGCCGACATTCGCGTGACTCCCGACGGACGGTTCCTCTACGGCTCAAATCGGGGGCACGACAGCCTGGTCATTTGCCGGGTGGATGAGGAAACAGGGCGGCTCAGGGTCCTTGGGCATCAAGCCACTGGCGGCAACTGGCCCCGCGGCTTCAACGTGGATCCGAGCGGACGTTTCGCGATCGTGGCCAACGAACGCGGCGACAATGTCTTGGTGTTCGCGATTGACAGTGAGACCGGTGCCCTTGAGCACACCGGGTGTACGTTGGCGTTACCCAAACCGGTGTGTGTGCAGACGTTGGGGTGAGGAGGCATGGGCGAGGCCAAGCCGAGCCGGGCACGGTGCGCGTCTCCCGGAACACGGACAGACACGGACCAACACGGACAGGCACGGACAAACACGGGCAGCGCCTCGCCGGAACAATCAAGACAAGAAGCTGGGGGCAACGAGAGCCTGCAGCGAACTTTGCAGGGCTCAGTTGCTGAGGCCCATGTTGGCGCAAAGGACCACGGACATGAAATGGACAGATGGAATCAGGTGTTTGACGCTGCTTGCCACTGTGCTGCCGGCCTCGGTTGCGGATCTTGTGGCCGCTGAGCCGGTGGGTGGTCCGTGGGCTCGCCATACCATCGATGACACCTCGCGGGGGGCTGATGGCACCAAGCTCGCGGACATCAATGGCGATGGCTTGATGGACATCGCGACAGGCTGGGAGGAAGGAGGCATAACCCGGGTCTATCTTAATCCGGGCCACGGGAAAGCGACGTCGAGGTGGCCCGCGGTTACAGTCGGCAGAACGCCTTCAGTTGAAGACGCGGTGTTTGCCGACCTTGACAGCGACGGCGCTCTTGATGTCGTCAGTTGCTGTGAAGGCAGGACGAAGAAGGTCTTTGTTCATTGGGCGCCAGACAACCGCGAACAGATTCTCACTCCGCAAGCATGGAAACAGGACGTGCTTGCCGACCCGGAGAATGGCGCACAGCAGTGGATGTTCGCCTGGCCCATGCAGATTGACGGAGAGAACGGAGTCGATCTCGTCGCGGGATCAAAAGGCAAGAACGCACAGATCGGCTGGTTTCAGGCGCCGAAGGGAGGACGCGACCTCTCTGCATACCGATGGCATCCGATGTCTGCGGCAGGTTGGGTCATGTCGATCTGGAAACAGGACATGGATGGGGATGGTGATTCCGACCTTGTCGTATCGGACCGCAGGGGCCCACTTCGCGGATGCCGGTGGCTGGAGAATCCGGGGATTGGCTCCGTACAGACACGGCCATGGAACAACCATTTTATGGGCGCCCAGGACAAAGAGGTGCTAAGCATGGCGCTCGGGGATCTGGATGAGGACGGCCTGCAAGACGCAGTCGTCGCAGTCAAGGATATGAAGATCCTGTTCCTGAAGAGACTCGATCGCGCTGGCCTGAAGTGGCACACATACGTGATCTCCGCTGATTTCAGTGCCGGCAACACACGGGCTGTGGTTGTTGCCGACGTTGACAACGACAAGCAACCGGATCTGGTTTTTACCACGTGGAACGCCAAGGGCAGGCACGGCGTCCTCTGGCTGGAGTACGGGCGGACACCTTCGGAGCATCTATGGACGCCGCACCAGATCAGCGGCGCCGAGAGAGGGGTGAAGTACGATCGCATCGAGATGCTTGACCTGGATGGTGACGGCGATCTTGACCTGCTAACCTGCGAGGAACGCGAAGGAGGGCGCGGCATGGGGGTGTTCTGGTATGAGAACCCATTCGGCAAGCGTCAGCAAAGCGCTCCAGCGGACACGGGCAAGCCGCGCCGCTGAGTATGGCGCTGACAGTGGGTGCCGGATGCGCAGGATTTCGGATAGAAAGACCTCAATGGGCGACAGGAGTATACTCATGATGACGACCTTCCTCAATGGCATACGCAGAGCCCCCATACTGCTCTTTTATTTGAGCGTCACACGTCTGTTTTCGCAAGAACTGACACTCCACACAGTTGACCCCTTGGAGAAGGTCTTTCCTGACAGCAAACCTGAATCTCTTACCGGGCTTCACCGAGCGGAGGCAGCCCGTGGGGAGTATGCCAGCTTCCAGATTGTCTTTCGCCATACTTCGCCTTTGCACAGCATGAGAGTCAGCTTTGAATCGCCCTTCCCTGAAATGCTTCAAGAAGCCCTGAAGATTCGATATGTCGGCCATATACGGAGGGAGGCGCACCAGGACAGAATTGAGCCAGAACTGTTCCCAGATCCTCTGTGGACCGTCCCCCCCACGACGATTAGGGCCAATTCATGCCAGGCGATCTGGCTTACAGTCCCCGTGCCAAAGGATGCGCGTCCTGGCACCTACAAAGTCGTGATTGCCATCCAGGCTGATGATGAGGATGGGGAACCCGTTAGGGGCCGCCGAGAACTTGAGCTCCGCGTCCATGAAGCCGTGCTCGGCAAGCAGCAGTTACGAGTATCCAACTGGGTGCATTTCCGCAAGGAGTTAGGTATCCCGCTGTTCTCTGACGAGTTTTGGGCCGCCCACGCCAAATGGGCCGCAAATGTCGTAGCCCATCGCCAGAATCAGATTCTGGTTCGGTTAGGCCTGGCTGGCCCTGAAACCAGCGGGGAGTATCCGCCCTTCAAGTACGGACACCCGTTCAACAGGCATCCGCCCTTCCATTTGACTCTCATTAGGCCGCTAGTGACGGAGAGCGGTCGAATGGCGTTCGATTTCTCACGATTTGATCGGTTCATCACTACTTACCGGCAGGCTGGTATACAGTGGGTAGCCGGGGGGCAGTTCATCGTCGGAATAGCCGATGAGAAGGGCACTTCGAGCGCAGAATTCGGTTGGATTCCGTAACCTGCTTGCCGCGTGGTCATAGGAACTTCTCCTTGTCGATACCACGCTCGTCTGGCGCACTATAGTTGCGTGCGATCTCTGCTTTTTCCAGCTTTTCGCTCTTTTCC
>JABHEG010000186.1 GCA_018676675.1 Lentisphaerota bacterium | reverse complement strand
CCCCCCGCGCGCTGGAGGGCTCCTCGGGACTCGAGATCCCATTTGATGTTCTCGAACAGTTCCTGGAGCCGCAACTCGATGATCTGTTCGGTCGTTGAGACCGGGATTTTGCGCTCACCCCGTCCAAGTGCATCGACCTTCATCAGTCGGGCTCTACCATCTGGAGTCATCACTGCGGATCCATAGTTTCCGAGTTCGTGCAGGATCTGTCGCGCCTTCGGCATGGGTACGCGCAGCCCCAGTGCCAGGTCATTGGTAATCTGATCACAGCCCACGGCGAGTTGTCCTGAGTGGACGCACCCCGGCCCGTGGAAAACGGCGTATTCGGTGACCCCCGCTCCGACGTCGATGAGAAGGGCCCCCTTCTCTGTCTCCTCGGCGGACAGGACTGCGAAGCCTGCGGCAACGGGAGAGAACGCGACGTCCACCGCTGGATAGCTCATGACGTCAGCGATCAGGCGGCAGTTGGTCTCGATCCTGTTGTGTTGGCCAAAAACGATGTGTACATCGGCTTCCAGTCTCGTGCCCACCAGCCCAACCGGATTGGTAACTTCGCGGGTTCGGTCGATCTGGTAGTGCCGGTCGAAGTAGTGGAGAATTTTCTTGTCGGGCGAGAGAGTGTATCCGTGGGCGTTCCGCCCGGCTCTGACGACATCGTCTTCGCTGATTTTTCGGTCGGGGGCGTTGATGACCGTGCTGCCCACGCTGTTCACCGTCTGGATGTGGGCTCCGGTCACGGCCAGGAAGACGTCACCGATCTCCTGACCTGCCTCTTGTTCAGCGGCGGCGAGCGCGCGTTCGAGATGCTCCTGCACGACCGCGGCCTCGGTCACTTCGCCCTTTACCACACGCAGGGATGGGATCTCCGCGGCACCCAGAATCGCGATCTCATCTTCAGGCAACACAGCACCCATCACGACCTTGATCGTGCTAGTGCCGATCTCAACACCCGTAAGGACTTCGTTCTTGGCTCGTGGCATGTTCCTGAGAGCGTCCATCCATAAGATAAAGGGGAGACCCTAGCCGCGTTCGGCTAGTGTGGCCGCATGTAGACAAAAAGGAGGCCCCCCGCAACAACGATGATCACAATTCCGAAAAGGCGCATTCCGTATCGCGCGCGTTCTCCTTGCGACGGTTTGGCAACTGTCCGCAAGGCAACGGGCCATTGGTAGGCGATCCCCGCCAGCACCGCCACCGTGCCCAGAACGGTGACGACGGCCACGACCACGTTCATATAGGCGACCGCCATGCCGATCAGAGCCAGCCCCCCCAGAACCATGGCTCCCCCGGCGATCCTCAGGATGCGTTCCGGCAGATCCAGCCACCAGTTCATGATCCGGATTGCTCCGCCGGGCCAGAGAATCATCCAGGCGCCCTTGATCAGTCCCCCAATGGCAGTGATGAGCACGATCAACCGAAGTATTTTCATTCAGCGTGCTCCGTAAGTCATCCGCGTGAGCGCAGGTCTGGGGGTCAGGCATCGGCCGACCGTTCACATCTGACGCAGTGTCCGTCGAGTCGACACACTGGCTGCGCCACTTTAGTGGGACGTCTCCCCCACTTCAACCAGGTGGCAGCACAACAGGGGGGCATGAAGCTGCCAACGTGAACGCCCAGGCGATTATCCACCCGACGAGACTGACAAGGACGGCTGCACTGGCCATGTCCTTGGCTTGCTTCGCCAGCGGGTGCAGACCCGGTGATGCCCGGTCCGTGACCTTCTCAATGGCGGAGTTGAGCAGCTCGGTGGTCAGAACACCACAATAGGCGCCCAAAACGGCCAGCTTGAAGACGGGAGGCGCTGCCAGGAACAGAAGGAGAGGCAGCGTCAGGCAACCAAGGGCGATCTCCTGTCGGAATGCCGCCTCATGACGAAACGTCGCGCGCAATCCGGCGAGGGAACATCGTGTAGCGTTGACGACACGACCGATGCCCTTGCGCCTTGCCCGGGCGGTGTTCGCTTCAGGCGATGTCGGGGAACTGTCCATACGGTAACGTCATCTCCTGTCGTTCTACAGCATCTCGCGACGCTGGCTCCTGGCCCTTCCCCTTGCTCGCTGATTGGACTTTCGTCCACTCGTAAGGTAGTGTCATTAATGGTGTAATGCGTTGGCGTCTGTGTTTCTGGTTGTGTGGTTAGGAGTTGGCATCATGAAGGCCCAGCTACGTCTGGCTTCCAGTGTTCTGGTGCTCGTGGGGTGGCTCGGTGCTGAAGCTTTGGGAGGGTTGCTGGACGGCTTTGGGCTGAACAGTACCGTGGTCAAAGAGGAGCAGAACTACACCTGTACGCCGAAACCGCCCGCCAAGCCGCCCGCTCAGCATTCCGGTGCCGAGGGCCTTCCTCCGCTTCCCCTGCCTGCCGTTCCCCTGCGGAGAACTGAGAAAAAGAACCCGCCGCGGCCCCCCGTCCTCATCGCCAAGATCGCGACGAAACGCCGGTCAGACTGGGCGACGAACCCGGCTGACAGCAAGAACCTCCTGCGTTGGATGGCCAAAGATCTGAACGTCCATTTCAGCTCGATCAACCTGCCTCAGGACCGCATCCCCACCAACCCCCAGCAGATCCCGGTTCTCTATCGCACGGGCCATGAGGCGTTCGAGTTTTCGTCGAACGACCGGAAGAAGCTGCGGGAGTATCTCCTGCGCGGCGGAACGGTGATCTTTGACGCCTGTTGCGGACGGCGCGCGTTTGTGGAGTCTGCGCTGCGTGAGGTCCAGCAGCTGGTCCCTGAACGTCCCCCCTACCGCTTGACCATGGACCACCCAATCTATCACTCGTTCTTCGATATCAAGAACATTCAGTACCGCCCGTGGGCCCTCAAGGCCGGGGCGAAGACCGGTGAACCCAGCTGTGTTGGCATCGATATAGGCTGCCGGACTGCGGCCTTCTTCTTTCGCTGGGATGTGAGCTGCGGCTGGGACTACCTCAAGGACTCCGACCGGCATCACTGCCTGGGGTATCATGTGGATTCAGCCCGTAAGATCGGGGCGAACCTCATGGCCTACGTTACGGCGGAGCGGAGCGCCGCGCTCCCGCTCAGCAAAGCGCTGGATTTTGTTGATGCGACAAAGGGAAAGTCTGGCAAGTTCATCATCGCCCAAGCCAGCTACAAGGGAATGTGGAAGACGCGGGAAGCCGGACTCTCGATGTTGCTCAACTCATTCCATGATCAGACGAAGACCCCGGTCCGCTTTGCTCGTGAGGAAGTGGCTCTGGATTCATCCAGGCTGTTCGAAGTGCCCTTTATTTACCTGACCGGACACCAGGATTTTGTGCTGACTCCGCAGGAGCGCAGCAACTTGCGTCAATACTTGATGCGTGGTGGAATTCTGTTTGCCGAGTCATGCTGCGGTCGTGAGGCGTTTGACCGCTCGTTCCGGTTTGAGATTTCCAAGGTCCTCAATGGCCAGAAACTGGATCGGCTTCCTTCCGCTCATCCCCTGTTTCTTTTCCCGAATCAAGTCAAGGGCGTTCAGCCGCGCCCAGCATTGTCCCGGAAGCTTGGCGCGAAAGGGAAGATCGTTCCTGCGCTTTTCGGCGTGAACGTGAACGGCAACGTGGCGGTCGTCTATGCTCCTCACGGTTTGGCTTGCGGCTGGGAGTTGGCCCAGTGTCCATACTGCAGCGGAATTGAGTCAGCCGACTCGTTGGCTCTTGGCGTGAACATCCTCTCCTACGCAATCATGCAGTGACGTATTTGCTCGCGCTTACGGCGGCTCCTACAGCCCCGGAAGCAGTTTCTGTCTTCCCCGTACCCCTGAGCCCCGTATGGGGCGACGGACGACCAGTTCGCGCCCCACCTCTTGCCCTGCGCTGTATGCGTGCGCGTTCTCGTTGGATGAGTGCCTGTGCGTTCGTGTGGAAACGCGTGGATAGCGCTGTCCCAAGTATGCTTTGAGCGCCGGTTCCTCCACCTTGATCAGGCCGAATGCTTCGCCATGGTCGGTTGCCACGATGGCCATCTGCCGGGCCAGTCGGTTCTCGAAGCCCTCAATGACCCCCAAAGCGAACGACGCCATGCCGCGGGGGCCATGGCGTGTGCCTCGTCCGTGTGCCTTGCGATAGATTCCCCACTGGGAGACAATCGTCCGGACCACCAAAGCGTGGACATACTGGGCCGTCAACACGTTCTCCGTGGCTCCACTTACCTCGAGAGCGAAACCCACGCGCTGACCAGCCAGCGTTGGGCGCCGGATCCAGATGGCCCGGACGAAATAATACTCCTGGAGAACGTTGGCGAGGCGCTTCAGATACAGGTCGCGCCTTGTCACCGTTTCCCCCAACGTCAGACTGATGTATTCGGCGTCGGTTTCCCCGGATCTGAGGGCCAGGTTGTGTCTGACCGCCAGCGCATAGGCCTTTGCTGCGGCTGCCTCTGCCTCGTGTCGGTTGGGACTCTCGGCCAGCGCGAGAAGTTTGTGAATTTTTCGCTCAATGGGAGGGCGTTCGCGGTCGCTTCGGGCGGCGAGAACGGTGGTCAGAGGCTCCACATCAAACGATGCCCAGCCTGGAATCCCCAGCCGGGCGCACATGGCCTGGAACGTAGGGCCGTGGGGCGGTTCGGCGGGGGAACCGTGGAGGTGCTCTACGAGCTGATGGGCCACTTCATGCCGCAGCACGTGGGTTACGTCGTCCCAGGTGCATTCAGAGAAGAGGCGTTCACTGAGGGCAATCTCATTCGCCCGTCCACCTGTCCATCTTCCCCATGTACCCAGCGACGTGCTGATCGTGAAGACTGGCAGTTTCAGGCGCGAGCATTCCTGCGCCGTCAGGTAGTATCCGCAACAGGATTTCCACTCCCAGGCAAGAGCCCAGAGGATGCGACGCTGAACTGTCGGGGTCATTTGCTGCTCACGGTGGTAGACCCTGTTCCAAGCCTGCAGACTATGCCTGTTCTGGCTTCCGGGCCCGGAATATGGCCACCACGGGGATTCTGGCGAGCTCTTCAAAGCGCTCACGCCATTCCGGGCTGTCGTAGGGGACGCCCTTGCCGGGGTGCTCGTCGGGATTCTCGACTGCAAGCGGCTCTGGCTCCAGGAAATCAAGTACTTCGAGCCCGGCATCGCGGAGCCACTTGAAGACGTGGCTCAGGGGAGCGGGGCAACATGCTGAGACCCCTCCCTCCGGCAGGCCCTCGCTTTCGCCTACTCGCGCATCGACGGGTGGGACGAAGTAATCCTGCAGGAAAATCCCGGTCTCATCATCATCGACGGCCAGCCACTCCGCATTTGCCAAGGGGTGTGCCGTGCTGAGCAGAAGGACTCCTCCCGGCGTCAGAAGGGTTGCGGCGGTCCGGATCACGGCCTCCTGATCATCGACGAATGGGAGGGCATATACCGAATGGATGAGATCAAACGCGGCGTGCCGTTGGAACGGGAGGGCCTCGAGATCTCCCTGGACGAGTTCGATCTCCAGGCCCAGTTCGCCGGCAAGCGTTCGCCCGACCTCAAGCTGTCGCTCGGAGATGTCAACTGCAGTACATGCTGCTCCGCGCGATGCCAGATATAGAGAGTTCTGGGCGGCTCCAGCCCCCAGTTCCAGGCATGCCATCCCGGCCACGTCCCAGGGCAGCAGCTGAAGGAGACCATCGCCTGGGAGCAGCGGGCCATAGTGGAAATCCGTGCAGGAGATCCGCGTCTGTCGCTGATACTCGTCGGCCGTTGTGTCCCAGTAGCGTTGCGTGTTCGTGTTCATGCGGACATGTCGTGTTCTCTGCCTGCCGCCCTGGAATCCGGGGGGGGGAGCGAGGGGTTGGGGTGATGGGACTCGCCGGCACGGCACCCCATCTAGCCGGCCTGCCTCACTTGCCTTTGGCCTGGCTGTGTTCGCGCACCTGCACAATTCGGTTCAGAATATCCGTCACGGACGGACACGGCGCGCGCCAGCAACTTGCCGTGAACTGCCCGCGGGGGAGGACTCCGACTTCAAGGAAATAGCTGGTGTACCGGTCTGCCAGCTGGAGTTCCTCACCGAGCTCCGTCAGAACGCCACGCGTTGGCGCCAAGTCTCCACGTTCCGCCCTGACCAGTGCATGCACCAATGCCCCGGCTGTGGTCCGGTAGGGGGCAGTTGCGCGGCCGGCCCAGGAGGAGACGCGTTGCGGTAGGTTTGGCCAGTGCTGGCACGCCAGGATCTCGATCGCGGCCCGTCCGTCGCCGGGCTGTTGGGCTGCTTTGACGAGATCTGACCACCGCCCCTTGCGTACTTGCTCGCCGAACGAGACGATGGGGTGTTCAGGGGCTTCCTTCCGGAACTGCTTCAGAGCTGCCTCTGTATCCATGCCCGTTACCACTGCCTGGTCATAGGTGCTAAGAAGTCTGGTCACCCGTTCTGTCTGTTCGCTGTCGCGCATGGCGACGTACTTGCTCATCTCGGCCTGCTGCCATCTCACGAACGTGGGTGATACCGTCAGTACCGCGCTGTGGGATTCGAGGGATTGCAGTGCATTCCGAGCTGTGCGCGAGGTCGTTGGGGCGGGGGCATTGACGTATACCCGCAGGGCCTGCAGCGCCTCAGGCAGGCCCGTAGCCCTCGCCAGTGCCCCGGACGCTCCCGTCTCGGTTGTCTGGGAACGGACGTAAGCCGATGCCTCCTCGAAACGCCCGGTTTCTACCAGGCGATTCAGTTCGGTGAGTCGTCCACGCTCTTCCTCATGGGCCGATGCCAGGCGCCAGAACGGTTGGTCAGGGGAGAGGTCCTCAAGGCGACCGAGGAGGATTTGGGCTCGGTCAGGGGCACGGCCATTGAGGGCGTCAAAGGCCTCACGGAGGAGCTGAGCTCTGAGGCGCTCGTACCCCGGTGCACTGCTTTTCCGGCATCCGGCGACCAGCAGAGCCAAGGCGACAACGGGGGCAAAAAACCGGGGGTGCAACTGGCAATGACCTCGACGTAGCTGGAAGTTACTGAGTAAGATTGCGTTCCTATGCTCGCAACACGTAAGTGAAAACATAACACCGTGGAGGGCCTTTCCCAAGATGGGTGATCGATGTGATGGCCGCAGTGCCGATGAGCTCCGCACAGTCAAGTTTGAGCTTGACTACCAAGTCCATCCTGCCGGTTCGGTAGTCGTTTCCTTCGGGCGTACTCGCGTTTTGTGTTCGGTCAGCGTCACCGAGGGTGTGCCGCGCTGGATGCGCGAACAAGGCGTGGAGGGTGGATGGTTGACGGCTGAGTACCGGATGCTGCCCGGGGCCACGGACCACCGAAGCCAGCGGGCCTCAAGCTCGTCCGGGCCCTCTGGGCGGAGCCTTGAGATTCAACGTCTGATCGGGCGGAGCCTCCGGGCCGCAGTTGACCTGAAACGGATCCCGGGTAAGACCCTCTATGTCGATTGTGATGTGATCGACGCAGATGGAGGAACGCGGTGTGCGTCCATTACGGGGGCGGCATTGGCACTTGAGCTGGCCCTGCAGCGCATGTTTGTGGATGGGCGGACCAGCGAGTGGCCGCTTCAGGACCGGGTGGCCGCGATTAGTGTCGGGATGGTCGATGGCCGACCACTTCTGGACCTGTGTTACCGAGAAGATTCCTCCGCCGATGTCGATATGAATGTGGTCATGCTCAGCAACGGCCGTTTTGTGGAAGTTCAGGGCGCTGCAGAGGATCAACCTTTTTCTCAGGAAGAGATGGATGATATGTTATCCTTGGCGAAACAGGGGATTGAGCAGGTCTTCGCCCTTCAACGGGAGACCATGAAGGCTTCCGTCCGCGCATGAGACGGTAGCTGCACAGCCGGTGCCCGCCTTCGGACAGCCATGACGGCTCCGAGGGGGGAACTGCCCGTTTGTCGTTGCCGAACACCGTTGGTGGATTGAGGTGAGACGATTTGACGGTCTTGGTTGACATCGTTTTCTGGACCTGGGAGAAGTTCCCCCTTTGGTTCCGCGTCAGGTCCGGGATGGTCGTCGGCTGGCTGCTCCGTTGCGTTTTCCGCTTTCGCAGGGACGTCGTTGAGGGGCAGGTCCAAGCGTCCTTTCCTGAGCTGGATGGCTGCGAACGAGGGGCGATGATCCGGGACGTCTACCGCCATCTCGGTCTCCTGTTGACCGAGCTCTTTGCCCTGCCCACCATCCCCCGGGACACCTTGCTCTCCCTGTGCTGCTTCGAGGGGCTCGAGCACCTTCTCGCTGCTCTCTCGGAAGGCAAAGGGGCTTTCGTCCTGGCGGCTCACTCCGGCAATTGGGAGTTGGGGCTTGTTGCATCTGCTTACCAGCTTGCGGGAAGCGGGAATGAGGGGCACCCCACTCACATCATCGTCAAGGAGATCAAAGGCCGGGTTGGGAACTACGCCTCGCGTCGTCTCCGGGAGCCGCACGGCGTTTCCCTCATTCCGCGCAAGCAGGCCCTGCGCCGGATCAAAGGGGCGCTGGCCGACGGGGCTGCCGTCGGTTTCGTGCTTGATCAGAATATGACATCCGACGAAGGGGTCTTTGTAGATTTCTTCGGCCGCCCTGCATGCACGATGTCAGGTTTGGCCTTGTTGTCTCAGCGTTACCATGTCCCTGTCGTTCCGGCCTGCTTCCGCCGTGATCCCGATCTCAGGCGCCACCATATACGCTTCCTCCCCCCGATCGAGTGGGAGAACGTCGGCGATTCTCTTGAGCAGAGCATTGTGCACAACACGCAACGCTACACTGGGTGTCTTGAGTCCATGATTCGGGCTTGTCCGGCCCAGTGGCTATGGATCCACCGGCGATGGAAAACCAAGCCTGCCCCGGGGAGTGTTCCTGTTCCTACCCCGGAGCCGGCCTCGAGTCCAGATGAGCGTCCGGAAAACGACTGATGTGATCTCGTTTGTCCGTCATCTGGAGGCATCACCCCCAAGAAGAAAGTGTGCCATCTTCCCGCCTTCGGAATCCATGCGTGGCGGCTATGGCAGCAGGGGACTGGAGCAATGACTGAACCTGAAGCGATCAAGCGTTGCGATCAGCACCGTGAACAGAAGGCGGTCGGGGTCTGTGGCCAGTGCGGGCGCGCAATCTGCCGGGAGTGTGTGCAGGTCCAGGGCTACTTCTGCAGCCTCGCCTGCCGTGATCAAAGCGTAGGCGAGATCACTGAGGAGGATCGACTGGCGGCAGCTGCAGCGGAAGAAGAGCTCCAGCAAACGGCCAGGATTGGGAAACGCGTCCTGTTGGGAATCCTCGCCCTTGTGGTTGTGGTGGCGGCCGTGCTTGTCTGGAAGTTCGTCCTGGATCCCGCAGGGAAGGTCTGCTGGCACTGGCAACAAGCTGGGGCGGTGCACGATACCGGTGTTCTGGGGGCGGGGGAGCACAGCGCGATTGTCCGGTTCAGCAAGCGCATCGTGCGCCTTTCCCTCAAGAATGGTGAGGAGTTGGGGGACATCGAGCTCCCCGGAGGAAACGAGGCGTTTGTTGAGGTCGAGATGATGGGAGGCGACATGCTCGTCTCCGGCAACACTGAGTTGATCAGGCTCGCAGCCGACGGGACACGTGTGTTCAGCATTGAGCTTGGCGCTCGGGTGCTGCGCCGGGTCCACAACATCGAGACCCAGCAGTTGCTGGCCCATGTGCCCCCCGCTGCCGTGATTCGCCTGGACCTGAAGAAGGAAGATCAGGCAGCCGCGAAGAAGCAACGGCTGATGTGCTTCAGTCTCGCCGACGGTAAAGCCCTGTGGAGCAAAGGGCTCAAAGGGAATATCGGTGTTTATGGCATCGCGATCGGGAAGCAACACGCGTTCGCGATTCTCTCCATCGTCAAGGACGATTTTACTGCCAGCTACGCTTTGCTGGCCATGGATGCCGGAACCGGAAAGATGATGTGGCAGGCTGACCTTCCTGAGGTGCCTGACTGGGGCCCCGTCGTGGCCGGCAATGCGCTGCTGCTTGAGCTCGGCGGCGGCGTGCACGCGTTCTCGGCTGCCGGTGAAGAGCTCTGGGCCATCGAGGACGCTGGGGCTTACTCACGCAAACGCGTGATCGCGGATGGGCTCCTGGTGGGGACGGCCAAAGGGACAGTCTGGTATGACCTCAAGAGTGGGAAACAGCGCTGGGAGTCCCCGCTCACGCTGCAGGAGCGTTCACTGCTCGTCGGCGAGGGGTACCTTATCGCCTTGGCACGGGCTCCGGAAACGGCCTCCGGGAACGCGCCGGTCGTCGATCTGCCGCCGGCGTACAAAGAGAATGAAGGCCTGCTGAAGGACTTCGGGATCGATTTGAGCAAGGCCAACAAGCTGAAGACTGTGCCAGTCCTGGTCCGCCTCGATACGGCGACCGGCAAAGAGGTCTGGCGGACGCGGGGCGTTGTGGGTGAGCTCGTAGGGGATGGCAAGAGGCTTGCCTTGGTCATGGACACATCGGCCACGAGTATGCTGCAGATGCTGGGTGGTGGGAAAGGTGTCACGGTTATCCGGCAGTACGACATGGGCGATGGTTCCCAGCTATTCTCACGACAGTCGGAGTTGGGCTTCCGGGCTCCCGTTTTGGCCGGCCGTCGGCTCATCGGTGTGGCTTACGAGCGGACAGAGAAGACTGGGCTCCTCAATCTGGGGCAGGGGGGAACGACTTCCGCGCCCGCCAAAGGGCTCGGGGTCCTGGCGTTCCGTCTGAGATGATGCCTGCTTCGGCTTGTGGCACCCATCTGCACTCCCCGTTCGCCTCGGCACGACAGGTTACTTCCGGTGAGCGCGCGAAGCGGTTTGAGAGTTGAGGTCATGTCGGACAACCATTGCCAAGCCATGCGTGAGTTAGAGGAGGAGCTTGGGGGACAGGCTCTGCCGCCTCCGACAGCGCACGGATCGCCTGCTTCACCAGCTGATGTCGTGTGCTCGGTCTGCCATCGGCTCTTCACGTGGGACGATGTCAGTCTGCAGCCGGCGGCCATGACGTTCACGTGTTCGGCGTGCTTGGCTTCCTTCTCGGCCACCACTCACACGGTAACGTGGTCTCGGGTCCTCAGTTCCCCATTTACGTACGTTGCCGCCAGTGTGGTGTTGGCCGGGACGCTTTTTGCGTTTGGTGTGGGCAACCCGGGCAGGGCACAGCTTGCGGCTGATGATATGGGCAAGCCATGGCATCGTAGGCGGGGGGGGCGTTTGGCCCTGCGGCAGGCGGCCAGAGCCGAGGTACGGGCTGAACGGCTGTCGGCAGGCGGGGACGCGGCGGAAGCGCACGCGTGGCTGGGCTTGGCGGGCCGAGCGCTCGCCCTCTCCGCGGCCAGTTGGGAGGGGACCGAGGCGGAAACCCACGCTCGGATCGGGGAAGCGGTATTGATGGCCCGAATGGGGGACGACTCTGGAGCTTTCGAGATACTCCGTGGTATGGCCGCTGATGTGCCCACGGAGCACCCGGCCCGACCGGCTTATCTCTACCATTATGGTAAGGCTGCGATCAGTAAGGGGCAGGTGGATGCCGGGGCTCAGGCGTGGAATGAGTTGCTCAAGACGACCCCGCAGCTTTCAGCAGACAACGCTTACTCGAAGATGATGGACCAGATCATTGAGTTGGCCTCCAATGATCGGCGTGGGACGCTTCTTCAACAACAGCTCACAGCGGTGTGTGACACGGGTCCACCGGGTGAGAAACGGCGCAGGGATGTCATCCGAGAGATGGAGTCGCGCGGCTTGCCGCTTCCTGCGGAGGTCGTGCAAAAGGAAGCCGCGAGACGGCGGGAAGAAGGAGTTAACGCCGTTCCAGGGGGGGGCGCCAAGCCTGCCCGGAAACCCATCGTGATCAGGCATTTTGACTAGACGATCGAGCCCTCGACATGTTCTTGCCTCTCAGCATCGATATTGAGGAGCCGGTGATTCGCCGGCGCCGAGCAGTGGTCGTGGTATACACGATTCTCCTGCTCTGCACTGCTGTCCATCTCTGGCTCACCTTCCAGGCGACCCAGGTCGCCCGCACGGACGCCTTTTACAGATGGGGAGCCATGCGGTTTCGCTTCCGTTGGTGGACCCCGATTACCTGCACGTTCCTCCACGGTGGGTGGGGCCACCTGTTGGGGAACATGTACTTCCTCTGGATTTACGGGCGAGAGGTGGAACGCCGTTTCGGATACGTTCGTTTCACCGCGATCTACATCCTTGGAGCCGTGTTCAGTGCCGCGGCGCAGCTTCTCACGCTCTCGCCGTTCAGTGCTGACGTCCCGATGATTGGGGCCTCCGGGGCCGTCTCTGCTGTGCTGGGGGCTTTCCTCATGTTCTGGCCGACCTCCAAACTCCGCTGTGCGTTCTTCTCAATTTTCTCTTTTCGGCCGATCATCGTCGTGCTTCCCGCATGGACTGTCCTGGGGCTCTGGTTCAGCGGGCAACTCCTCTACTCGCTGGAGTTAGTCGGGCGCAATGAGAGCATCGCCTTCTGGGCCCACGTGGCAGGGTTTGTCGTCGGGGCTGCCGTCGCCACGTGGTTTGGGCGGCGCCAGCAGCAACAGGAGGCACAGATCCTGGCTGCCTTCCGTGCACCGATGACCGAAGCCTGGGAGAGTTTGTTGGGAGGACGGCATGCTGAAGCCGCTCGGACACTTCCCCTTATCGATGACGTCGCTATCGGCGACATGCGCGGGAGCTGCCATTTTGCTCGAGGACTGGTGGCGATACAGCGGGGGGACTATGCTGCGGGTGCCGTTTCGCTGCCCCGGGCGTTCTCGCAAGCGCGGGACTACCGGAATGGTGATGCTGCTCTGACGATCTATTTGCAGATGATCAAGCACATGGACGCCGAGGAGATACCTGCCGCCATGCACAGAGATGCCGGATTCGTGGCTCAGGCCCTGCGGTGCCCGGATGTGATGCTCTGGGCCTTTTCCCAGGCTCTGTCCGGCGGCTGTTCTGAAGGGGGTGAGACAATGCTGCGCGCCACCCAGGCTGAACTGAGGCGTCGCGAGGTCGCTTTGCAGTCATGAATGATCCTGGCGGACCACACGCACTGGAGGACGATCGAATGAGCGAGGCGAGTAGACACCGCACCTGTCCCATGCCCGTTAGGCGCGTCAGCCCGGCTGACGAGCATTTCTTTTTCGGCTACTATGACAAGTTCCCGACGAACTGCAGCGACCGCTATCTACTCGGGCTGAAGGTCGATTTTATCGGCCGCCTTCCCACCCATGAAGAGCCTGCCACCGTGGGGTACTTTGATCTGGCTGAGTCTCAGCCCCGTTTCATACCGCTCGGACATTCCAGTTCGTGGTGTTGGCAGCAGTCGAACATGGCCCAATGGCTTCCGGAAGACAATGAGCGACTGGTCGTCTACAACGACTTCCGTGACGGTGAGTTCGTTGCCGTGGTTCATGATCTGGAGCAGGGCGGCACCGAAGTCCGTGTCCTTCCCCGGGCCATTTACACCTACAGTCAGACAGGCCCTGTCGGTCTGTCCGTCGACTTTGCCCGAGTGTACAAAGCTCGCGCCGGGTACGGGTACCCAAACCCGGCACCCTTCACCGACCCCTCTGATCTTCCCCAGGCGGATGGTGTCTGGTGTGTCGATACCACCAGCGGTCAACACCGCCTGGTCCTTCCCATTTCCGCAATGGCCGGTCTGGCACCGTCGGTGCTGGAAATCCCGGAAGCGTTCCATTGGGTGAATCACGTCCAGATCAACCCAAGCGGAACGCGTTTCGCCTGTCTACACAGGTTCAAGGCGCCCTCTCTGACACGCAATTGGGAAACACGCCTCATCACGGCCAATATGGATGGCACTGACGCACGCGTCCTGGGAACACGGATGGTCTCCCACTACGACTGGCAGGACGATGAAACGATCCTCGGCTGGGCCTTGGATCGCGAAGGGGAGCAGGCGTTCTTCCTTATCGATGACCATTCCTGTGACACCGGTGATTTCAGTGCCTGTTTCGAGCCCGTGGCAGTCGACGTGGTGACCAACGACGGACACTGCAACTTCTCACCGGATCGACGCTTTTTCGCCAACGACACCTATCCGAATGCTGACCGGGACCGTGTTCTCATGCTGGTTCGCTGTCAGGACGGGGTTCGGTTCGACATTGGCAATTTCCATGCCCCCCGATTCATGGATGGTGAGTGGCGTTGCGACCTTCACCCTAACTGGTTCCGCAACGGGACGAGTGTCTGTATCGATTCCGTCCACGAGGGGTTCCGAGGTCTCTACGTTCTGGATGTGCGTGAACTCGTCGACTGATGTTTCGCCGACGGACGTGTCCCGGCCTGTTGGCCTTCCGCGCCTTGGTCGCGCGCAGTGAACGGCTCGGAAAGGACGGGAGAGGCAACGGCACAGGCCAGGAGTGCCACAGTGGCGACTCCTGGCCTGTTGGTTTACTTCAATGGGCCGTCTCTCAGGCCCTCCTCGACGCCGGATCAGTGGACGCGCCGAACCGTGTGGCTGTTGATTCTGCTTGAGATACTGTGTGCTCTGGATGAGAGCCTGGGGTTTCGCGTCGAGAGGTGATGCGAGGAGTGCCCGTGCCGGGAGTGATGCGAGGAGCGGCCGTGCCGGGAGTGGTACCCGTGGCCCCTGCCGTGCCAGCTGTGATAGCTTCTTGTGCTGCGGGGGTAGCATCCGGACGATGACCCGTACGACCCGTAGGTCCGAATCTCGATGTGTGTACTCGGATATGTCCGGTGAACGACGCGTTCCTCGACGGTCACGTAGCGGTCTCCAAGGACGCGCCTCTCTACGACTACGGTCGGTTCTCTCAGCACCCGTTCCTCAATAACCACGGTCGGCTCTCTCACGACACGTTCCTCAACAACGACTGTCGGCCGATGAACGATACGCTGCTCAACGACACTGACCCGCTGTCGGCTGGGGGCGGAACGTAGACCACCAGTGAGCACGTGGGCCGCGACCAGTCCGGTCAGGATCTTCCCTGCGGTTGCCCATTCGCTGTCTCCTGCCAATGCCGGCTGTGGGGCCAACAGAGCTGCGGCAATGATCCCGGTACATACGATGGCGATTGTCCGTTTCATGTTCGTAGCCTCCATCCTTTCTTAGGGACCCGTATCATTCTTCCGTCTTGGACTGACTATCGGTCGTTCTGTGGTAATTGACGGACTGACCCGGTGAGTTATTCAACAAAGACGTGAAAAAGGCGTGGAAGAGGGTAGCTAGCGGTAGTTTACTGTAGATTGGGTCCGTAGTACACCTTTCCGCCCCGAGCGCGCGCGCCAAACTCCTGTCCCCCATAGCCTTCCGCGATTGTCCTTTTCTATTGCTATCGTATTACCCTATTGGAATACACCCCCAT
>JABHEG010000271.1 GCA_018676675.1 Lentisphaerota bacterium | reverse complement strand
GTGTGTGGTGGAGGTCCGCACTCTTCCCTCAACAGCTCAAGTAGTCAAGAAAACAGGGAAACAGGTTTGTCTGGACAGAACCGAACTGAATAGCAGGAAGATCAAGCACGGTTCTGTCTCAAGGACTTTTGACAGAACCCGTCGGTGATGGAGGAAGTGGAGATGAAGCTGGTTCGGATCGTGTTCACGCTTGCCGTGATGCTGGTAGGCGTTCTCCTGCTTGCCTTCATGCACGTTCCCTTCCCCTTTCTCATCCTGGGATATCTGGCTGCGGGAGCGATTACTTCCCTGGCGATCTGGCGGCACAAGTCTGAACCGTTGGAGGGGTAGCGTTCGCAGAAGAGGCTCAGGGGGCCTTGTCGGGGACAATATCCAGAACAGGCGGCCAGCCTGCCGCTTTGGCGCGCTTGGAGTGGGGGGTGAGGGAGGAGAGCTCCGGAGTACCTTTCCTGCCGCCATCCACATCCAGCGTGAAGTAGACCGTGCCGGGGCGTTTCGGCAGCAGGAAGGGGACGGCAACCTGCCTGCGATGGTTCGGATCGGACACGGACATCCTCACGGGAACGCGTAGACGGGCCAGGGACTCCCATTGGGCATCCGCGGGAGGCTTGAAGCAGACCTCGAAGTCGGCTATGCCTGCTACATCCATTGTGCAACTCAACTCAGCGTTGAGAACGCACTTCCCCTCGCCGATGCGCAACTGTTTCCTGCGTTTTCCTCGCTCGTCCGTAAACGACGCATTGTAGAGGATAAGGCCGTTCCTGCAGCGTGCTTTGCGGAAGGCCTTGCCTCCCTGCGTTCCCCCGAACAGCTGCACGTTTCGTGACCAAGTCGGCCAGTTCCGGAACCAATCGCTCTTCTCTCGCTTGTCCGCAAGATCCAGGAAGATGGTGTTGCCGAGACGCCGGAACTGGGCTGCATCACTGTAGTTCAGCGGGTTGGCCAGCCCCGTCTTGAGTGCCGAAAGGGGGAGGATTACGGCATTCAGGACAAGCCCCACGGGTTTCCCCACCCGGGAGCCGGGGACAGCCAGGCGGCAGAAGCGATCAACCAGTGGAGCTATGTCATCGGTCTCGCGTTTCCCCGACAGGTACGTCTTGATGCTCTCTGCGTAGAACGTGACCAGCTCGGGCGTTCGGCGCTTCAGTGCTCTGCGCAATAGGCCTGCGTCCGAGTGGTAGAGTTCGACCATGCCCTCGATCAGATCTTCCTGTGAAGCACCAGCAAGGCGAAACGAGCCAATCCGATGGCGGCACATCTGGTGCGGCACGTAGAACAACTGGGCCCCCGTATCCTGGGCCAAATGGGCCAGATTCCCCAGGGCAAAGGCCTGCTCCGCCGGCGTCCCTGCGTGTTCAAGCATCGCGAAAATGAACGCGTACTTGTGGGTGACCGACCTGAGTTTGTCACCTTTTGGGGTGAGTTCACGTATGTCGGGCACGATGCATCCGAAGGTGAACGCGTCGGGGTGCTCAAGGAGAAGTCGGCGCAGGGCCGGCGACGGAGGAGAGGAGGCGTCCGGTTCGGCTGCAAGCTCCTTCTTGAGATCGCGCCAGTGGGTGGCGTGTGTCGCCGGTCCCCACGCCTGGCCAATGGTGGGCAGCAGCAGTGCTGCCATGAGGAGGAGAGTAGGGAGCGGCACGAGAGGTCTGAGCGGAAGAGGAGCAGTCGTGGTGTACACCTGCATGCCTCCCTGTCGGCTCAACACAGGCGCTGCACGGCCCTGGTCACTCGGATGCATTGGGTGATACAGTCCCCTGAACACCGAAAACGCCGATGTAGACGTTTTCAGGTGTGACCGCGTTGAATGACCCGATGACTTTGCTCGCGTCGGTATCGTAGAACGTCCCCCGAACACCGGATTTGGTCACACTCTCGCTGCTGATCCCTGTGACGCGTCCCAGCAATCCCGTTTCGCCGACGTCACCAGCTGTCTGCATCTGGGGGCCCTGGTCCGCTGTGAAATCATACCCTCCGGAGAAGGTCTTCTGCGCGAAGTCGACCTGCAGGTGTGCTGTGCCGTCAAGCGGGGTGAGTTGGGCGTTGGCGGAGTCTGCAGGGTCGACGAGGCAGTGCGCATCCCCGGTGTAGGTCCCAGTGAAATCGCCCCCAAGCAGCGCATTCCGCAAGTGTTCCACTGACGTCTTCAGCAGATCAGTGGCCGCCCAGACACCCGAGACTTGGCTCTGCTTGCTCGCGTCGTTTGGGGCGTGGTACTTCATCCCCCAGTATCCCCAAACCATATAGCTCTTCGTCTCCTGCGCGACGCTGATACTGCTGCCTTCGGCCACCACCACGTCTGTGTTCGCGGTCTTCTCGGCGGAAAGTTCAAGCTGGCTGTCGGGTGTTATCACCAGGTACAGCTCGGGGGGTTCCGGGGGAGGGGGAGGCGCGGGAGCCCTGGATGTGTTTGGCGAAGGCGAGGTATTGGACTCCGTGACGAGGTCGGCACGGCCTCCCTCGATATGGGAAACAGTTCCTTGTTTGACATTCACATCCACACTCACTTCATCCGGATCCTCGACCCCATATACCCAGTCTCTCTGGCGGTCCTGACCGATGAAGTATCCTGAAGGAAGCGTGACCACCACGCCTTGTGCTGCTTCCTCTACATCCTGGTTTGTTTCCTGTCCGGTCGCAGCCTGGCCGTCGTCTGTGGGCGTAGTTCCGTCACCGGTGTCGTCACCAGGGCCCACGGGAGTTGTCCCGTCATCGTCATCGTCGGCTGCCGGGGGTTGCCCATCGTCGTCGTCATCATCGTCATCATCGTCGGCTACCGGAGGTTGCCCATCGTCGTCATCGTCATCATCGTCGGCTACCGGGGGTTGCCCATCGTCATCATCGTCATCGTCATCGTCGTCGTCATCGTCGTCATCGTCGGCTGCCGGCGGTTGCTCATCGTCGTCGTCATCGTCGTCATCGTCATCGTCTTGCTGCGGCGGGGGCTGCTGTTCCGTGCCTTCCCCGTCTGTGTCCGTACCACCGACACTTGTGTCACCCAATCTCGCGCTGACGAAGTCCCCCATCGGTTCAGACTGTGAAGGAGGTTCGCCTCGTCTGGCGGTAGCCCCGTCGCCGGGTTCGGTCACATCCGTTCGTCCCTCTTCGTTCTCCAGGTAGATCCCCTCGCCATCCGTGCCTACGAGGGCAGCGGTCGTCTCGTCACTTGAGGCCTCACCGACGTAGAGTGAACCGCGGATGCCGATGGTTGCCGTCGGTGTATTGGTCTTGAAACTATCCGGCGCGATTTTGGTGATGGCCCCCCCCATGACCCGGAAAACACCTTCTTTGACGGTTGTTACCATCGCCCCTTTGCCGTCACTGGGCTCAAACATGAACTCAGTAATCTCCATCTCGGTGTTCCGCCCCAAGCTGATGATCGTGTCATCCTCGAATGCCAGCTGGACTCGTCCCCGGCGCCCTGTCTTCACGATGTCCTTCTGCAGGAGTTTATCTTTGAGCACGAGTCGTCGAGGTTGCTCGCCCGACCGCAGGAGCTCAACCTTGCCACGAACAGCCACCACGACGCCGATATGGGCCGTGGCTGCATCTGCCGCAAACATGGGAACCGAAAGGAGGAGAAGGGCGAGGACAACGGCTGGTGCCAAGCGAGGCCGCCGCGTTCGCTGTTGAGTTGTCATGGTTGGCATACCCATGCTTTCTTTGAGAGGACCAGATGGGTCAGAAACTGCATTTGAGGGACAGTGAGGTGACATTCCGGTCGTAGTCGTAGATATCTGCGTTCGAGTAAGCGCGTGTATACGAGTGAGTCAAAGAGGCGCCAATGTGTGCCGAAAGGCGTCTGTACAGCCCGACAGTCAGCTGATGGACGTCATCGTCCCTTCGGCTGGTGGAGAAGCTTCCTCTTGCATCGTAGAGGGCATGGTCAAAGCGGTAACCGAGGAAGCCGGACACCCGGAAGGGGAGTTTCCGGCTGAACCGGAGCCCAGCGGACAGCTTGTCAAAAGACTCGGAGCTCTCGTCGGCGTTCGTGACGCTATAGCCGATGCTGCTCGCGACCATTGTCTTGCCCCAGATGACGGTCGGCATAACGGCAGAAGTGAGGGCGAAGCCGTTGTTCTGCGGCGTTTGATAGTACTTGCGATCCTCCATGCGCAGGACGAGAGAAAGCCACAGGCGGTCCGTCAAGCGCTTGGTTGCCATCCCACTGACTCCGAGTCCACGCAGGTAATCGTGGTAGTCTTTGCGCACGAACGTACCCACGCCCCGGAGGTCCAGACGCGTGTCTCCAAACTGGAAGCGTGGGCCGGATTGGAGACCGAAGTAGTTAAGGTCCAGGTCCGATTCGGTATCGTAGCGTGCGTTGTAGTTGCTGAATCCAGTCATCCAAGACCGTCGTCGAGGCTTGACTCGCAACTCATGGCTAACGGCCAATGACAACGTGGTGTAGGCGTCACGCTCGATCGGGATCGTGATGGTGTCGTCCAGCCCGGGAAGCGCGACGTCACCGCCCGGGCTAACCCGGGCATTGGAGTCAACGACTCCGGACACAGCCAGGCTTCCGGCCAGAACATGGCGTTTCCGCTCCTTCTGAATCTTGTCAAGAAACAGCTCCACGTTTTCCTTGACCTGCTTCGGGGGACTTCCCTCAAGCACGTGACGAAAATGTCCTTCGGCAACGTCAAGCAGGCGGAGGGCGAAGTAGGACTTGGCCAGCTCGAGCTCGACCCGTGGTAGATTGGGATCCATAATGAGAACACGGTCGAAAGCCATGGTGGCTGCTTCGTGGTTGCCGGCGGCAGCCTGGGCCATACCGAGAAGGAAGTTGACGTCCACGCTTCCCGGGTCTTTGCGGAAGGCGACGCGCAGGACGCGGACAGCCTGGCTGTAGGCCCCCGCATCAAAATGGCCCTGACCTGCTTCCAGCAGCTTGGCCGCGGACATGGTTTGAAGGGCATCATCGCTCACGGGCTGAGCGTGGATCGTGCTCAGGGCAAGGGTCAGCAACCATATGATCGTGCGCGTCCTCATGCAGGTCCTTTCAACGTGCCGGTTGGGCTGTGGCACGGTCAGGCTATCTATTCCCGGTAAATCCAGTATCCCTCGAGGGGCACCAAGTTCTGGCCGGGTAGAACAAGCTGGTACCGCTCCGCGGCAGCGTCCCAGCGCCACACAACAATGATTGTGGAGTCATCTGTCAAGGTGGTGTAGTCAGTCGGGGAGTAGAGGTTCCAGCCGCTCTGTAGCTGGTCCCTCAAGGGAGCCGTGCTGCCCTCGGTACCGGTGAAAGCCGTCCCTTCCCCTCCCCAGAAGCTGAACACCCAAAACCCATAGTTAGCATCCAGAGCATCGGTGTCGGTGCTCTGAAGGTACTGGCCGTTCGCGGTGTCCCATTGGGACAGATCTCCGGTCTTGATGGTGTGCCCCAGAGAGCCTTTGAAGATGTCGCCGATGGCCTGGTCGCTGGTGACAGGGGATCCCTTTAGATTCCAGCCTGCGTCCAGTGTAAACCGGAGAATCTCCTGCACAACCTCAGGGACCTCACGCCCGCTCCTAAGCTGGTGGGTTGGGCTCAGGGATACTCCGCTTGGCTCCGCCGGACCTATGCTGCTGCCCAGGCGATGGTTCGGCCCCGAGCTCTGTCCGGCTCCGGCCTCAAACGAACCGGTGGATCGGTAGCTTGGGCTGGAAAGCTGCTGGGCTCGTGAACCGGACATGGTTGCGGCCAAGACGAGGAGGCAGACAAAGGCGGAGCAATGGAAGCGTCGCGTTGTGTGTCTCATAGTTTGCCGTTTCTATCTGTTCTCTTGAATGTTCTAGCCGCAGGCGTGCTGCTCAAGAGGGCGCATTTCGTTTACGGGGTGACTTGCTCGAAGCTGCCGTTGTAGCAGTTGATGCTGGCTTTGTCCGTAGCAGTCAGATTGATTGGGCCGTCGAACTGTGTGCCGGCAGCTCGGAAGACCGCACCTGTTCCGCTGGTCAGGAGGCTGTTGGTTGCCCCCTCAAATGTGCACTGGCGGATCGTTATCTTGGGGGTGCCGAGGATGTGGAGCCCGATGTTCCCGCTAGATCCGCTTTCGGCGCTCGCCGTCACTTGCTGCAGATCGAGGGAAGACCCGGTGTCGACACTAGCGTGGACGTAGACGGCTCGGGCGTCGGTACCTGCAGAGGCCGTCGCCGTCACGTCGCGCAGGGCGGCCTCAACATCCGTGCTTCCATAGACGTAGAGCGCGTACGGATAGCCGTTCTTCGCGATGACGTTGACGCTTCTCAAGACAGGCTTCCCAGGACCCTCTACCCAAATCCCAATGGCCAACTTCGATGACGCGGCCTGGGCCTCGGCCTCTACGGTTACTTTGAATATGCTGACTGTCTTGCCGTCGGTATCGATGCCCAAACTATCGCCGCTTCCATCCGTGCGGCTGTTCTTGACAGTCAGGAAGCGAAGTTCGCTATCGTTGGCGCAGGTCACCGTGGCGGCGTTTCCACTGGATGTGATAATGGTTGTCCCCTGGCCGGATCCCTCAATCGAGACGAATGACGCCATAGTGATTGCCCCTGAGAACACGCCGGGCCCCACTTTGACCAGGTAGGGATTCGCGCCCGATTCGTCCTCTATGCCATTGATCGCGTCCTGGATGCTTTCGCCGTCATTGACAAAGACGACATTTCTCAGTACATCCTCCCACGTCGCATCGCCGTCGGCATCGGAGGTCAGGACTTTGCCGGCACCGGGTGATCCGCCCGCGATTTTGAGTGTGCCGGAGAGCTGCAGGCTCGTCTCGCCGAAAACGGCTTTGGTGGCCCCCCCCAGACGCACATCGATCGTGTTGTTTCCTCCATGGTTGAAGCCAGTGTCGGGGTCGGAGGCCCCGCCGAAGTTCAGTGCTGCGATGGAGCCACCCCCGGAGACCGGAAGGGACACCGGTCCGTTGATGGAATCCGCCGTCAGCGTACCTGTCGCTGTCAGGTTTGTGAATGCGCCACCTGTGGCTGTCAGGTTCAGGAATGTCCCATCCGCCGCGGTCGTTGCTCCGATGGTAACACCGTCGATCTCGGTTTTCGTCGTGTAGGCTCCGGTCACGGCCATGCGGTACATGAAGCCTTCGGCGGCGAAATCCCCATCGGTAAGCGCATCGCTGACCAGTGCGTCAAGATTGCTCCCGTCCGCGGACATGTCCCGTCCGTTGACCGTTCCGGTCACGAAGGCGTTGCCCACGACCTCGAATTGCTCGGTTGGCCCCATTGTGCCGATACCGACGCGACCGGTGGGATCGACGTAGAGCGCGCTGATGGGAATGATGGGCTGCGCGTAAGTACTGAACGCGTAATCATGGCCTGGAGCCTGATCGTTTCGCCCACCGGGATAGCCGTCAGCTTGGTCCTCGTACACGGACAGGACGCTTCCTCCCGCTTCCAGTTTCCAGGTGTAGGTCTGCCCGCCCACGACAGAGATCGGAGCATCCAGGGGCGTGCTCTGCGTTGCGTACGTGTTTGTCCACACGGACACGGTTTGATTCCCGAGCTCTACCCCGCCTGTCCCCTCGCCATCGTACAGCCTGAGCGTGAGCGGCCCCGAAGATTTTCCCTCAATATCGACCTGGGTGAGGAGGCCGGAGAATCCCGCAGTAAAGGACTGCCAATAGGTGGTTAGATCCTTGGGAATCTGTTGCACCGTGCTGGACTGGTCTGTGACCTGCGAACCAAACTCATCGTAGAAAACTTCGAACGCGCCGCCTGTCGTCGTCAACGCTCCCACAGCGACGTTTCCTTCCACGGCGAGATCGCCTCCGACTGCCCCGCCTTGGATCGGGACGTAGTTGTCCGCCGTGATGTCGTTCGGGATGTCATCGTCGGTCAGCGTGCCGATGCGCAGGCCTCCCGAGGTCTTTGCCAGCGTGTCGCCGTCCAGAACAACTTCCAGGCCATTGGCATTGTCCAGGCCGCTTTCTACCGAGGCAAGCTCGATCGCTGTCGCCGCTACTTTGTCCGTCGAGGTTATTTGGGCAAGCTTGTCGTCAGTGATTCCCGCGGCGGGGTTGATGTCGTCGTTGATTATCGTTCCGTCAGCGATCTCGGAGGTCGAGACAGTCGCTACCTTGAGCCCGTTGGCGGTCAGCTCAAGTGTTCCCCCGTCCAGTTCCACCCCGACGACATCGCCCACGACCGAGAGACCGTTGCCAGCATTCACATCAAGCGGTTGCCCGTGGCCCGCGGACGTCAGGCCAATTCCCGCGAGCGTGCTGCTAACCTGAACTTGGTTGAATTCATCGATCTCGAGCCCTGCTCCGGCGATGTTCACATCAAATGTGGTATCGGTCAGGGTTAGACCGGCTCCTGCATGGTAGCTGCCACCCGAAAGACTGGTGAAGCCGAGCGGATCGATATCGAGCTGGAAGTAGCCACTGACTGTCGTCATCCAGGCCTTGTTGGCGTTGGTACTTCCTTCGCGAACGGGAACGACACAGGCAAAGAGCTTCTCGGCCATGTCTGCATCGATCGTCCGCAATGCGGGACCAGTTGGGGGTACTTCATAGATCCCATTCTCGGCTTGTTCTGTCTGGTCCTTCACGAGAACGCGGTCTCCCTCGTTGAGTTCTACACCGTCGATCAACGCGCCGGAGGCGAGTCCGCCGGTGAGGCTGACTGATTCAGTCGTCGCGACTCTCACGCTTTGCTTCCAGGGGCGTCCCTGGAAGGCGGAATCGACGTAGCTGGTGACGGCTGGGGCCGTGGGGAGGTTTTCGTCGGTGAGTGCGGCTTGGGTCAGATCGGTGGCTACAACTGCCATCCCGAAGTGGGTGGTATCGATTCCGGCGAGTGAATTCGTTCCGCCGTAGAGCGAAATGGTCTTGTTGGTGAGGGTCTGTGTCGCTGCTTCAGTGACGACTGTATCAGGCCCCACAGGCAGTGTGAGTGTGGTTTCCCCAGTCACGGAGAGGGTCGTACTGTGAGCCCCCGAGATAGTGAGGTTCCCGTCGGTGACGAGGGTGCCCCCTGTGTAGACGTTGCCACCTAGGATGACCGTCTTTCCACCGATGCTGGAGACGGATAGCGCACCGGCATCAGTCATGGCTGCATCTCCCGTCATGGGAACGTTCTGCCATGCGGTATTTGCCGCATTCCTCACGATGACTTGGCCCGGAGTGGTAGTGGTCAGATCCGTGTCGGTGAGTTCGGCAAAACTGTCCGGTTGCAGGTCCAGCTCACTTTGAACGTAGGTCTGCACGGCAGCGGCGGTTGTCAGGTTGCTGTCGGTGAGTCCGGCTTGGGTCAGATCAGTGGCTACAACTGCCATCCCGAAGTGGGTGGTATCGATACCGGCAAGTGAATTCGTTCCGCCATAGAGGGAAATGGTCTTGTTCGTGAGAGTTTGGTTGGCTGTTTCGGTGACGACGGTGTCAGTGCCGGGAGGGAGGGCAAGCGTTGTGTCTCCGGTCACGGTGATGGTGGTATCGTGTGGGCCGGAGAGGATCAGGTCTCCGGCTGTTACGAACGTGCCGCCGGTGAACACGTTGCCGCCTAGATTGACCGTCTCGCCACCAATGCTGCCAACAGACAGCGCCCCCGTATCCGTCAGTGATGCGTCCCCTGTGATCTCGACATTGTGCCAGGCGGTGTTGGCGATGTTTCGGACCACGACTTGGCCCGGCGCCGGGGTCGTCAGAAGCGTATCATCGAGTTCAGCCAGAGTGTTGGGTTGCTCTGCCAGTTCATCCTGAACGTAGGTCTGCACGGCAGCGGCGGTTGTCAGATTGCTGTCGGTGAGTCCGGCTTGGGTCAGATCGGTGGCTACAACTGCCATCCCGAAGTGGGTGGTATCGATGCCGGCAAGTGAATTCGTTCCGCCATAGAGGGAAATGGTCTTGTTCGTGAGAGTTTGGGTTGCTCCATCGGTCACGACGGTGCCCGGCCCGGGAGGGAGGGCAAGTGTCGTGTCGCCGGTGAGTGTGAAGGTTGTGCTGAAGGCGCCACCAAAGGTGACATGCCCATCTGTTACCAGGGCACCACCCGTGGTCAGAATCCCACCTGTGTTCACGTTGCCGCCCAGGTTGACCGTCTTTCCTCCAATGGCTATGATGGCGAGGTCCCCAGTATCGGAGAGCGTGGCATCCCCTGAGACACCCCAGTTTGCCCAACCTGTCCCTGTTGCGTTCCGGATGAGCAGTTGACCGGGAGCAGGCGTCGTCAGGAACGTGTCTTCGAGATCATCCACCGTGTAAGACTGGGCGGCCAACTCGTCCTGCACATAGGACACGACAGCAGCGGCGCTTGCGAGATTGGCGTCAGTCGCTCCGGTGAGAGTCCGGTTTGTCATCACAATGCCCATGTCGAACTCACTCGTTGTGAGCCGTGACAGCGTGTTCAGTGAAACGTCGATGGTCTTGTTGGTCAATGTCTCCGGGCCTGCCAGGGTAGCGAGGGAGCGGGTCCCGGTGGGGAGGGTCAGGGTCGCCGAGGCCGGGCCGGTGAGGATGGTCAAGGCCTGGCCCCCTGACACAGTAACATCGGCGTCTGTCATCAGGTCGCCTCCGGTCACAAGATGCCCGCCGAGAGAGAGTCCCTTCCCGTCCAGGGCCAAGCTTCCGCTCAGGTTCAAGTTCTGGAAGGTTGGCGAGTCCGTGCTTGCGATCGGCTGGGGAAGGGAGAGGGTTACTCCGCCTGGGCCGGTTGGCGTCACTGTGATCTGATTCGCCGTTCCAGTGACCCAGCTACTCAATTGGGTCGTGGTGGGGATGCCTTCTGAATTAGTTGCGAGAAGACTTGTGCTTGACAGGCCTGTAAGGGCGGTGTGAAGCTCCTCCCCGAGGTGGTACATGTCGAGCCCGAGCTCTCCTGCTGCCCCACCTTGCAGTCCCATGAGGGCATTATGGTCCAACGTCATCACCAGGGGCTTCCAGCCGATCGCCGTGAAGCTGTAGTGAGCATTGTCCTCGTGATTCCACACGGTGTACCCAGGGGTAGGCGCTGAGGCAGATACCCACGTGGAATTGGAGTATTCATAGATCAGGTCAGAAATCCAGCCGTCGGCTGTAGCGGCAGAGATGTAACGCTGCCCTTCGAATGGTGCGGAAGGCAGTCCGGCACTGAAATCGTGGAATGCCTCAACGCTCCTCTGCCATTCAGTTTGTTTCAGGACGTTGTCAACGTAGTCCCGGTTGGCTGCGTCCTGTGCATCAACGGGGTAGGCAAGGCCTGTGATCGGCTGATCGGACATCGCGAGTGGCCCGACGAGAGAGCCGCCGGCAAGCGGAAGGTAGTTGCTTACGGTGATTGTGTCCGGTATGTCAGCGTCAGAAAGGGGATCACCAGCCGTAACCAGACCGTCTGCATCGTAGGTAATCTTGGCGGCCGTGCCCGGGGTGATGGCATCATTCGCATCGAGCTTGTCAGCCAGTGAGGTGGTCAGACCGGCGATCTTGGTCTGAGCGATAG
>JABHEG010000261.1 GCA_018676675.1 Lentisphaerota bacterium | reverse complement strand
GTGTGTGGTGGAGGTCCGCACTCTTCCCTCAACAGCTCAAGTAGTCAAGAAAACAGGGAAACAGGTTTGTCTGGACAGAACCGAACTGAATAGCAGGAAGATCAAGCACGGTTCTGTCTCAAGGACTTTTGACAGAACCGAAACAGGTGAAAGGAACAAACCATGAAAACAATGATCACCGTGGTGGTGGCAACCGCGCTGACGGCAGGGATCGCCGGGGCTGCGGACAAGGAGATGAAATCGATGTCAGATAAGGTGAGCTACCTAATCGGTAGACAAATCGGCCAGAGCTTTGCTCGAGACGACCTGGGGCTAGACCTGGATCTCGTGATGAAGGGCCTGAAGGAAGCAGTCGCTGGAAAAGAATCCAGCATTCCCGACGCAGAGGCCAGCCAGATCATGGGGCAGTTCCAAAAGGAAATGGCTGCCAAGAGCGCCAAACGCAACAGTGGGGCCAGCACGGAAAACGAAGCGACCGGCAAAGCGTTCAGAGATACTTACGTCAAGAAAGACGGCGTCAAGACAACGCCCAGCGGGCTCATTTACCGCGTCATTAAGACAGGTGACGGCAAGAAGCCGGAGCCCACCGATACGGTCGAAACACACTACAAAGGCACCCTGGTCGACGGTACGGAGTTTGACAGTTCGCACAGCCGGGGTCAGCCGGCCACGTTCCCGGTCAACGGCGTCATCAAAGGCTGGCAGGAAGCCCTGCCCATGATGACAGTTGGCTCGAAATGGGAACTTGTGATCCCCGCCGACTTGGCCTACGGAGACCGTGGTGCGGGTCCGAAGATTGGCCCAGGCTCGACGTTGGTTTTCGAGATCGAGCTGCTGGATATCAAGTAGCAGACAGCAGCACGGGCCTTGTGCCCTGATTTCACCTGGCGATCAACAGGCCGTCGCGGACCATTCCCGCGGCGGCCTGCTCTTTGTAGCTTCATTCAAGGAAACGCAATGTCTTGCAGAGACGCCATCGCTGTCGCCTTGATCCTCACCGCGGCCCGCACAGTCGCCGCCCCACTGCCGGCGGGGTGTGCTCACGCTGAGCTCCCGAATGGCAACTTCAGCCAGGGAGTACGCTTCTGGTCTCTGCCGACTACCATTGCGAACCGGGCCAACCTGGACGTGGTGACTGGCGAAGGAGGCGATCAAGGGCTGAGGGTTCGTGCGGCGCTTCCCAACTGCGCCTTTATCCACAGCCAACCCGTTCCACTCAACTCACGAGCACTGCTGGTGCGCTTCCGTGCCCGAGGCCAGGGGCGTCTCCGCTGGGCTCAAGCCCTGCTTACCGCCGATGGGAGCTTTGTCGGGGGTAGCGGAGGGGTGACGACCGCCCCCGCCGTGCTCGACCTCAACGATGCCTGGACAGAACACGCCATGGCCGTGTACGTCGCCCTCCCGGAAGCCGTGTCGCTCAAGGTCTACTTCAGGCTGAAGGGAGCAAGTGACTACGTCGTCATCGATGACGTGACCGTGGCTTACGACCACCGAACGCCGGCCCAAATCAAGGCATCCATGGTGGGAAACCACCGCACACGATACGTCCCCTCCCCCGAACCCAAGCCCGCCCCGGAGCTGCTGCACGAGAACATCCTGGACAACGACGGCCTGCTCTATCGTGTCACGCTGTGGCAAGGGGGAGACCACCTGAAAAACGTCGTTGTTGCCGGTGGAGAGGCCGAGCTGGATGGGAACGGATGCCGAGCGCACGCCGAAGCCAGAGTCCAGGTCCGGATCGACAGAACACGCCCGGACGGAACACACTGGACCATCGATGTCCAGCCTTCCGAAGGATTTGGCGTCTACGAGGTGGAGTTCCCTCTGTTGGTCCTCAATCCCATCTCGGGTCCTGAGCACGATCGACTCACCGTTCCCTATCAATTCGGTGAAGTCATCCGCGACCCGTTCAGTAAACAACACCGCGACACGGGCGGACGGCCACGCCTGAAGGACGCGATCTGGTTCGGGACGTATGGCTCGAAGATGCAGGCCATGCAGACAATCATGTACGACAACGGTGATCAGGGCATCATGGTGTGGACCCCGGATCCCGCTGGGTACGTCAAGGACTACGAGGTCTCTCGGGACACGTCCGAAGCATACAATGGCCCGGGCGTCCGCTGTTCTGTGCATCACTTCCCCGGTGACACGGGAAGACCGGGCGTGGGTTTCACGTCGCCCTACCCCGTCATCACGACCGAGTATACGGGAGGCTGGTACGGAGCGGCACAGGTCTACCGCAAATGGGCGGTCGAGCAACGCTGGTGCGCTAAAGGCACTATCCCCGAACGGGTCGCCCGGGGAGAACTGCCGGATTGGCAGATGAAGAACGCCCTCTGGCTCGGGGCGCAAGATGTTCACTTCGACCATCTCAGGGCATGGCACGAGCTGTTTCCCGAGGTGGAGATCGGCGTCTTTCTCACTTGGTGGCCCAGTTGGCGGACATTCGGGACCGACCTGCAGCGCTACTTTCCGCCGAACAAGCCGGAAGCGTACAGCAAGCTCCTCTCCCTGCAGGACAACCACAGGATCCACGTCTTCCCCTATACCAATGTGGGTCTCTATGACATGCACGCAAAGTGGGATTGGGAAAAGCTGAGAGGATCCCTCATCGAGGCCCCGCCGCCGGCAGCCGTGGTGCGCCCTGACCAGGCAGATAGGCTCCCTTACATGCAGAAGGTGGAGGAATACTGGAGTACCGACCAGGAAAAGACCGATGAGATTCGGTCCCAGATCCGAGCTGCTTGGGACGGCCCCGTAGACGAGGCCATCCTCGCGAAAATCGCGTCCGACTGGTTTGTCGCCTACACTTATGCCAAGAAGAAGTACATCAGCGATCTGCGAACGCACTGGGGGAAGGATGAGACCACCATCGACGCGCTGAGAGTGCTCTACCTGTTCAGACCGCTCTGCCGCGATGACAAGGTCTGGCGCGACTACTATCTGACTCGGCTCCTCGGCCGCAACATCACCGAATATGGTGTTCACGGATCCTACCTGGACACCTATAACTACGGCGGAGTGTGGATCTGCTGGTCAGATGCCCACGGTCATCCCCGCGGATTCGGCACGCATCACTTGCAGGGAAGCTGGGAACTCGCCGACGAACTCCGCCGCCGCCACCCCGACCACACAGTCTTCACCGAGACAATCCACGAATTCTCCATCGATGTCGTTCAGGATGCCTACTGCCTCGTACCTGCTTTCACCAAGCACGAACTCGTGCCCCTGTGGGCGGCTGTCTATCAAGGATACACATCTCTCCATGAATGGCGGATCTATGCCAAAGCGGTGGAGAATCTCAACAACTTTGCTGCGGCCATGGCCATCGCCGTGCATGGAGGACACAAGATCGGGGCATTTGGCACAATGACCACACAGACAGCCCTGCTCGATCCGAAGCACAAACACTGGGGGCTCGACTACATGCAGCGCCTCGTTCGCATGAAAGTGCAGACCATGGATGTATTTGCCTACGGAAGGCGCCTGCGTGATCCTGACGTGGTCAACTCCCCATACCACGAGATCACGTGGTTCCTCAACAAGCCCGGCACCAAGACCAGGGACGTCATTCGCCCAGTCATTGAGGCCTCCTGCTGGCAGTCCCACAGTGCCCCGAAACGGAAACTCCTGTTGCTCTCCAACTCCGGTGACAAGTCGTTCCCGGTGACGGTAGAGGCCGCTGACATCCCCGCTGGAACGAAACTCACGGACCTCGAGGGGAACAGTGTCATCTATGCCCCGGACACACCGGTCGCAGTGTCCGCATTCTCTTACCGAGCCCTGATGGCCCACTGACCGCGGCATGGAGTCCATGAAGGGCCGATGTCCACAGCGGCCGTGTCCCTCCGCAGAGGGCCGATGTCCTCAACGGTCATCTTACAGGCTCGGAATCTGAGGTCCGGCGGCCAGGCACGCCCTCCATGGGACTGTCCTGAGGGCCAGACGCGAACGCCGCTCAGAGGACCAATGGGAGGCATCAAGGAAAGTTCCTCAGGCGTGTTTGCACGGGTGTCCATACGCCAGTAATTTATCAGGACTGACCGCATTCAACATGGTGGAATTTGTGTAGATGATCCAGTCCGTACAACGTGCATTCGGTCTGCTGGAGGTCTTGGATGAGTTTGGGAAGGATGGGGTGGCGTTAGGGGATCTGACAGCCCGGACGGGCCTGAAAGCTCCGACAGCCCACAATCTGCTGCAGACGCTGGTGGCTTTGGGGTATGCAACCCACCGACCGGACACCCGGCGCTATGCCATCGGGGGCAAAGCGTGGGCGTTGGGGCGGAAGCAGTTCCTGGCCGGCAAACTTGCGGAGATCGCGCGGCCTGTACTGCGTGACCTGCAGGCCATGTTCGCTGAGACCGTGCTGCTGACCGTCTATCGCGACGGTCTGCGCCATACGGTGGCCAGCGTTGAGAGTCAGCACCATTTACGCGTTGGTGGCCAGGCCGGTATTGATGACCATCTCTACGGGACGGCGACCGGCCGTGTCCTGTTGAGCCTGCTTGGGAGTGGCACGCTTGCTGCGTTTATCCGGGACCGGGGATTGCCTGAGAACGACTGGCCGGAAGCGGTGAGCGAGGCTGAACTGCGGAGGCACCTGAGCGAGATCCGGGATGCCGGTTTCACGTTGTACGAGCGTCAGGGCGGGCACATTCAGGCAGCGGCCGCGCCGGTGCTCATCGCCGAGCCGGACACGTATGTGGCATTGGGAATGTACTACCCGACCGTCCGTCCCCCTGAGGGAGGGACCGCCAATTTGAAGAGACTTTTGACCGAGGCAGCCGCCGCGATTGCGGCAGAGTTTGAGCGCCGGGGATAGCACGGAACACCCCCTCGGCCGGAGTGCAAGCAACAAGAGGACATGACCATGGACGAACTCACCCAAGCCTTCCGGCAGTTCGCACAAGAAAAACGGGCGGATCTGATCGGGATTGCCCCGATCGAACGCTTCGAAGGCGTTCCCACCAAGAACCACCCTTGCTCGATCTTCCCGGAGACGAAGTCAGTCATCGTCATCGGAAAGCGGATCACGCGGGGAACGCTGCGTGGGTTGGAGGAGGGCACTCAGTTCGACATCTATGGCCAATATGGCTTGAGTTGGCTCGCCGATCGCATGTTGGCTATGACGACCATCTCTCTGGCGACCTGGATTGAGGACAACCAATGGGAAGCCGTTCCCGTGCAGGATCTCCCTCCTCAGGTTCCGCCATCGGGAGTAGCGGTCAAGCCCGACGCACCCGCCCCGAACGTGATGGTGGACGTGCGTGATGCGGCCATTCGTGCCGGCCTCGGCGAGGTCGGCTATTCGGGTGAGGTGCTGACACCCCAGTTCGGCCCCCGCCAGCGTTTCCAGATCATCCTGACCGATGCGGTGCTGGAGCCGACGGCGCTCTGTGAGACGTCGGTATGCACCCAATGCAAGCAGTGCGCCGCGAGCTGTCCCCTCGACGCGATCTCCGCAGACGAGAGCGAGACCGTAGCCGTATGCGGCAAAGAAATGACGGTGGGCAAGATCAACTACGATACCTGCCGCAGTTGCCAGAACGGCGCGGGCCGCAATCCCAACCATCCTGCCGGCCTGCCGGATCGTCTTGGGGCGTTGTGCAACCGCACCTGCGTTCACAGCCTTGAGAAGGCCGACGCCGTCGAGAACACCTTTGCCGGGGAGTTCCGCAAACGGCCGGCCTGGCAGAAGGATGCCACCGGCAAGGCGAGTCTTCAGGGCGCCGTGTAGACCTGCGACGCTTCTTCGCACATGCTCTGAGACTCAAGGATGGGAATACACCAATGAGTAAGAAAGTAACGAAAGAACAGATACGGGCGTTTGCCCAGTCGCAGGGCCTGGACTTGGTCGGCTTTGCGAACATTGAGCGCTTCGAGAACGCTCCCAAACGCATGCATCCGGCCAGTATTTTCCCCGAGTGCAAGACCGTGATCGCGGTCACGCGCCGCATTCTGCGCGGCAACTGGCGCGGCATCGAGGAGGGAACCTACTGGCCGACCTATACCTACTACGGTTATCACGGTCTCCTCAACAGCTTCTTCATTCCGGTTGGCGTCTATGAGACAGCCTGTTTCATTGAGGACCACGGCTTCGAAGCGGTACCCTATTACCCAGGCGTGCCGGAGACGCAGCCTCCCGCCGAGCCGCTACGCCCTGACGGCGTCCCCGCTCAGGTGCATCTTGCCATCCGAATTGCCGGAGTGGCCGCAGGAGTCGGTGAAATGGGCTGGTCGAAGGTCTTCATGACCAAGAAGTTCGGTCCCCGGCAGCGCCTGGCTGCGATCCTGACCGATCTGGAGGTCGAGCCGGATCCTCTCCTGGAGCCCAACACGCTGTGCGACCGCTGCATGGCCTGCGTCACGGGCTGTCAAGCCGACGCCATTCCGCACGTCAAGGACGGCAAGACGGTCAAGATCAAGATCGAAGACAAGGAGTACGAGTGGGGTGACGTCGATATGGGGCGCTGCACGCTCGGTTACCACGGTGGCGACACGCAGGTCTCGCCCTTCCTGCACAAGACCTTCCCCGGGCTCAGTTTCGATGTTCGCAAACAGCACGTCAGTGAGGACATGGCCTACAAGATGTGCTGGCCGCGGACGTTCGGGACGTGGCGCAAGACGGCTGAGGATCCCTCCGGGTATCTGGTTGAGGGACATGCTCAGATCGCCAAGTGGGGCGGTGGTGCGGGAGCCGGCAGTTACGGCATCGGCGGTTCACGAGGCTGCATGCGCAGTTGTTTTGACCGGATCGAGCGCTGCGACAAGTGTGACCAGACGTTCAAGGGCGGCCCGTTCATCAAGCGGGATCGCTGGTTGCTGCCGTGTGATGTTCCCCCAAATCCCGACCTTGCAGGCAAGGCCTGCGGCGTTCCGGACGACACGAATCCCACGCGCTAGCTGTGAATGGTGCTGAGATAGGCAGGAAGTGCATCCAGGGAAAGGTCGCCGGATGGCACCGCCTCCCACATTGAGCTCACGTGCAGCCAACGTGGGGGGGGCCACTCGACGCGTCCCACGGCTGTGGGACTTGCTCAGGACCCTGAGCTTGGTCGAAGGGCGGCTATGCCCTGATTGCCTTACCTTAGCGCCTGCACCGGAACCCGGCGGTCGAGGACCCGCCTTCGCCAAAGGGCTTCGGCCAGCACGCCCCCCTCCCTCCAGGGAATGGTCCCCGCGTGGAGCGTCTCTGGATGGTCGATGTTCGCAGCGACCGGGCCTCAGGTCGGAGAGAAAAGGCACGGCGGTCGGGGGCCGCCGCCCTCCCCTCCCCCCATCTACGACATCACCAGCCGGACGATGGCCATGTACTCGATCTCCGGAACCGTGAACGTCACGTACCCATTGTCTTCGACAAAGGGGATCTCGGCCCCCTCCGGCTCCAGCACGACTCGGGCCACACCTGTCGCCTTCACTTCACAGGGCACGCCTCGGATCGGATGCACACGCTCGATGGACGGAATGGCACTGCCTGCGCTCTGATGCCCTACCTGATAGTGAATGAGATTGAGCATCAGCTCATCATTCGGGCGCTGCATAAGGTTGGCCTCGATGATGCCGGACATGTCAACGCGGTAGAGCGGCTCCGGATCCAGATGCTGCCAGATCCCCTCGATAAACTGGCGGAGCCAGTGGTGATTCGTTTCCCAATAGATCTTGAAGACTGAGCCCGCCACATAGACAGCTCGCCCTTTGCCGTAGCGGTTCACGGTTGCGAACGGATAGGGCGAGACGTCGTCAGCCGGCGGCGGGCAGACATTGTGGCGGAATGCGTATGTGGCTGTGCCCTCAATCTGTGGGTAGATGTAATCGGCCAGTACGTCAGCCGTCGTGGGAATGACCTTGTAGCTCCGACCCCGACACTGAAGGGGAAGATCATAGGTGTCCCCTGCCACCTCGGGGCCCGGACGAAAGTGGCTCACGGAAAACACGGATGGCTCCAGGTAGTCCACCCCAAACACACCCGCCAACTCGAACGCATTCGTGTTGGTGATCAGTGCGCTGCCGACCGCAATCAGGTCTCCACCCGCCTCAACCCAGGCACGGAGCCGCTCCATGACATCCGGACCAAAGTCATTCGGTTCGGTCAGCACGATGCGTTGGTATGCGTCGATCTTGTCGATGTCCAGCGAGCTCAGGATGTCAAACTGCACATGCGACTCGAGCAATGCCTTGTGAGCCCCGAGCATAGCCGGTCCTTCCGCATGCTCCGGCGGATAGTCGGCGCGTGGAACGGGAGCAAGGATAGCGGTATCCGTGACGCTCCTGGCATCCAGCAGGAGCTTCTCCCGGGCCTCTACGAAGCCAAAGGCCTGGTCAAACATCCCGTAGACGGCTGGCTGCAGTGTGCCATCGACATTCACCTGATCACCCGAACTGGCCACGCCGCCGTTGCCGACCATGGCAGCAAACTCGGTGGTCATCTGGGCTGCCGGCTTCAGAGTCAGGTCCCCCCAGCCCTGGTAGAAACGAACAGACATGACCTGTACCGGCACGTCAAGCGTGCGAACGGTCCGCGTCGCAAAACTGTGCGAGAGGTAGTTGGACCGGGGCTGGCTCTCCCAGACGCCGAAATGGCTCTGCTCTGAGAATGTCCGCGCCGTGCGGATACTCCAGGCCTGATTCGTCATGATCCGCAGATCCGGGTTGTGCCGGGCGCAGATTCCCCGCAATTCCCGCAGGAAGCGCCCACACGAGTTCTGGATGAATGCTCTGCGCTCGACCCCGGGCACGGCGGACGTCAGCTCGCGTCCATACATGAGCTGGAACTTCTGTTGGCAGTACTTGCAGAAGCACTCGGGTACACAGGGAATGTCGATGAAGTAACCATCCACGGGGTAGTCCCGGGCAATCTCCTCCAGCTGTGGGAGGACGAGCTCTTCTCGGTAAGGGGTATTGACGCAGACGCGGCCCCAGGGCCCGGAGATCGGGAGTGGCTCGCCATCAGCCTTCATCGCGCGCCAGTGCGGATAGTTCTCGTATGCCCGTCGGTCACAGCACAGTGAGTAATAGGCGGTCGTCTTGATATCGCGCTTGCGGCACTCTTCCGCCGCTTCCCGCAGGAAGTCATTCGGCAGCCCCGAATGCTTGTGCCCCACGACCGTGTTGTAGAACGAATTCCCAAAGTGACACTTGGCGAACAGGGCGACCATGTTAACCCGCCCTCGTTCGAGGTGGTCAACAAACGCCTTGGCGTCGAAGTTCTTTATGGCCTTCAGAGGGAATTCCGGCATGTGGAAATCCATGTGCACTTGCCGAACGTGGGTACGCAGCCAGTCAGTCTGTGATGCCATTGTTGTTCCTCTCTAACGTGATGGGAGCAGTCCCGTTCAGACCAATTCTAAGAGTAGAGAGAAGGCGGGGCTTTTCAAGGGGAACATGTCGGCCAAACAGACAGGCCCCCGGCATGCAAAGCGGCTAGGTGCGGCTATGCTACTGCTCCCACAGTGATTTAGCGTGCACGCGACCGTACGCCGCACGGCCCTCCGGGCGGCTCCTCAGAATGGCGGTTGGGGGGCCATCCGCCGCACAAAAACCGAGAGACGGGGGCTGGGGCTCCAGCAACACGCTCGCTTAGACCTCGACACGCAAGGGAACAGCATTTGAAACGCTACATCATTTTCATCGCGTGCGGCCTGATGCTGCTCTTTCTGGGGACGCACCAGGCGTGGAGCGTGTTTGTTCGGCCGCTCAGAGCTGCGCACGGGTTCTCGGCGTTTCAGATGCAGCTTATCTTCAACACGGGGGTCTTCTCCTTCTGCACCATGATCATTGTCGCCGGGCGATTGCACGACCGCTTCGGCCCACGCCCACTGGCCGCGGCAAGCGCACTCCTCCTCGGACTCGCCTGGGGATTGGCGTGGGCATTCAGCGACAACTACTTCTTCCTCTGGCTCTCAATGGGGGTCCTCGCGACGGCGGCAAGTGCAACAGGCTATGTATGCCCCCTGGCGACAGCCCTGAAGTGGTTCCCGGACCGCCGAGGCCTGGTAAGTGGCTTAACCGCCGCATGGTTTGCCGCGGGACCTGTCCTTCTGTCGTGGATCGCGGAGACGCTCATGCGCGCGGGCTGGGAACCGCGGCGCATCTTTGGGCTGGTGGCCGCAACCTATGCGCCGGCCGTGCTGCTGACCGGAATGATGCTCGCCCTGCCTCCCGGACAGCCCTCTCACACTGAAGTCGCCGCATTTCGCAGGCGTTCCCTTCTCCGCGACCGTCGCTTCTGGACCCTCTTTGCCGGGATGTTCGTAGGGACACTGCCCTTCCTGATCGTCATGGGGAATGCCAAGCCGCTGGCCCTGGACTTCGGTCTGGCTCCGGCCGTGGCGGCCGTCGCCATCACGGTGCTGGCAGCAGGCAATGCCACCGGTCGGATCCTCTGGGGGATTGCCATCGACCGCATCGGCCCGCGGCGCTCGATGCTGACAGCTCAGGTGGTCCTCATCGTTTCAATCGCGGCACTCATCGCGGCAGGAAAGGCCTCTGTCGCAGCCTTCTTCCTCAGCGTCTTCGGAGTGGGATTCTGCTACGGCAGCAATTTCGCCATCTACCCCGCCACCGTAACCAAGCTCTACGGTGCTCATGTGCTCGGGTCTGTGTATCCGTTCATCATGGCAGCCCAGGCCATATCGTCGTTCGGCCCTGGCCTCAATGGCTTCCTCAAAGACACCACAGCCAGCAACTTCCCGGGCCTCTTCTTCGCCCTGTCAGTCGCGGTCATCGGCTGCGCCACCTGCTCTGTTCTCAGCCGGGCACTCGACCAGAACTCGACAACGGACACTCCCTCACCCGCCTAGCTCGATACACCGTTTGCGGTAATGCAGGTAGTTCTCATAGGGCACTTCCTCTGGGACGCCGTGGTCGCACGTCGGGATGTATCCCCCACGGCCACGCATGGCCGGAAGGATGCGCTCGACCATGCGGTCAATGTCCGCTCTGCTTTTGGCGAGAACGCGCTTGTCAATGCCGCCGAACACGGCCAGTTCGGGATACTGTTCTCCTATTGCGACCACATCGCAGCCGGAAGCAACCTCGAACGGACTCATCGCGTCCATCCCGATCTCTTGGTAGACCGGGATCGTCGGATTGGCAAAGCCATCCGTGTCGATCTGTACGTAAAGATGGCGGCCCGAGTCGATTTGACGTGAACGTAGATTGGCGATGAGCTGCTGGTAGTAGGGAAGCAAGAACTCCCGCATCATGTCCGGACTGATCAGAGGCCCGTTGTTGTAGCAAATATCTTCGGCGAAGTAGATCTGATCGATGGTCACGTGTTCCTGATGCCTGGCCAGGACGGCATCCGCAAGTTCAAGCCAAGCCGCCATACAGGCATGGACCAGTTGCGGCTGGTCGTAGAACACGTACAGCGCATCCTCCGGCCCCATCAGACTGCGCAGGTACATGTAGCCCCCGATGAGGTTCTGGGTGATGATCATCCCCCGCCCGGCTGCCGCCTTGGCTACGTCCATGCGCTGACTCAGATTGGTGTAGCGCTCCGGTGAGGCTGGGTCAAGACGCCAGAGGACATCTTCCTTCCACGTCTTCATGTCCTTGACCGGATGGTCCATGTATTCCGGCATGAACCCATTTCGACGCCCCTTGAAGAACAGGACGTGACGCCCCGCACTGTCCTGGACGACCTCGCAGTCATCGTCTCTCTCCTCGAGCACCTTGGTCTCAAAACAAGGGACGAATGCCGATTCACACCAGCCCAGTTGACCCAGGCTGTGTTCCCCGCCCGGGTCATAGCTGAAGAGCTCGTGGGCCGGCACATCCTGCGGCATGCCCTGCTCCTTCCAACGCTCAAGGCAGTAGAACCCGAATTCACGTCGGTAGAGCGGTGCCCCCGGCACTCGTTCATACGCTGCCCGGAGCTTCCGCGCCCCTTCACACATTGCCTCCAGCGGGACCTCTGCATGGATCCCATCCGCCTGTCCAGGTGTGCTCTCTGCCATGTGTATTCTCCAGTAACCGTGTCGTCTGCTCCACTCCCGGCCCTCCCCTCTCGTTCTCGTCCGTCCCGATCACGTGTAACGTACCCTCTGCACGGCGCACAGAAAGGGCTGCAATGTTCCTCCGCTGCCGGCAGGACACACGACAGTGAGGGCTCTATGTTCCAAAGCGCACTGAATTAGTAGGGAACAACTCAGCGACCAATGGCCATGACTCACGAAGTACGAACCGTAACTCCCGGCCCAAAACTGGGCACCGTCCGCGCTCAGGACGGCACTGTCTTGCAGCCTCCGGAAGACTGGGAACTGGTGCCTCCGGGTGACGCCGCATTGACACGGCGCATCAAGCAGGACGGGCCCACCTGGACCGTACAGGAGAAGCACGGGCGGCGGGTGTTTTCTCAAGGCGTCTGGGCGCCGAAGCACGTCGTTGTCCGGGTCCGCAAGGCGCTGGGCAAACAGCGTGCCACCCCCGAGTATGCGCGCAAGAAAGAAGCTGACCGCCGGCGCAGGGATCGGGACGAGAAGGAGTACCAGGGGGAGTTCGAAGAAGCCGTCCGCATCTTCCTTAGGTTCCATACCAATCACGACGCGTTGGAGAAGCGTTTGGCACAGGCCGTCGCGGCTCACGCAACCCCGGTGGGCAGTGGCACGGTTGCGCGGACCCGACGGATCAGCGTCGAGGACCGGGCAGAGGCGGCGGTGATTGCCTGGTTGCGCCACCAGACGACACTCTACGACCGCATGGATATCCCACGTGTGAAAGGCAAGCGCCGCGAGGTCCGCAGAGCGTTAGCCAGGGGATCGCGCGAGCTTCTCAGCGCTTACCGTCGCCCGGAGCCCATACCGTCGCCCTGTCCGCTGGCTCAGGCCCTGGATCGTGCTGCCCAGGAGGGCGGAACCCCCGGTCCCGAGGCCCCGAGCAAACGGACATACCCCAAGCGACTACCGCCCGGATTCGACGGAGATTTTTTCTTGTCAGCGCTGGTCATCGCCTTCACACTGGCCAACGGCTAGTGAATTGAGAACTCGCTCCTGAGCTATTTTCTGCGCGCGGGGACAGCTTGATGAGGAGGGGGGAGGCGCGTGGGGACAGGGGGAGGCAAAGGAGGCTCGGCGACTCTGGGAGGTCGAGGAGTGCTCCGCCCAACGTCTCCTCTGGGGATCCGGGGCTCGACCCAGTGGACAGCGTTGTCGAGGAAACCCCAGACCTTCCAGGGAGAGACAAAGCTGCTTTCACTGGTGCTTACATGCACCCTGTATGAATCCCCTAGATCCTCCGCGAGGCGGTTGGCCAGCGGCAGTGGCACGTTCTCCGGCGAATCCCAGCGCAAGCCGTAGGCGCGCACGCACAGCGTGCCACTGGGAAACGGTCTGACTTCGAGGCGAAAACGCTCGGGAATGGAACCGCTTGAAACAGTTTCCGCGATTCCCCACCCCACGGGGGACGAGTGCGTCTCGATTGCTTCCTTAACCCGGGCCACATCCCGTTCCAGGGCTCCCGAATCTCGCGTGCCGTCGGGACTGACGAAGACGGTGCGGGTGGCGTAAGGCTTGTCACCAACGATGTTGGGAAGCCATCCGCTGAAGATGAAGAGCTGCAGCGGAATGACTACTCTCTTCAGGATCTGGGCTCGCCGATGCCCGAGCACCGCTTTCCCCTGAACCGTCCTGGCAACTGCTTTGTTCACGATGCGTCCGGGGCCCCGGTTCTCACAGTGCCGGCAGTGCGTCATCCACAGAAACTTCCCCGCATTGCAGCGCGTGCAGACGGCAAGAACGCCCTTCTTTGCTCCCAGGAAGAGCCCGAGAGGATGAAGGATGAGCGTGCTCTGCATTCCGGCCAGACCGAGGGCCGAAACATGACTCAGGCCACCCGCCCGGGCGTTGCGAAACAGCGTCCGAGCAAAACAGACAAACCCGTAGCCAAGCCCACAGGGGTACCCCCAACGCAAGACGGTTGGGATGGTGTGGAAGGAACGACCAAAGACCACTGAGCTCAAGAATGCGGAGGCCAAAGCGAGCAGGAACGCGATCTCAAGGGTATCCCCGACACAGACGACTGGGTGAGGAGGAGAAGCGATGGTCAGATCCGGAAATCGCGGAAACCATGGGACAGCTGATTGGGCCGTCGGGAAGCGGTCCACCCGAGCCAGCTGAATCGGCGCTTCCCAGAGGTAGAACACCACCGCGACAAAGGCGGCGGGGCCCCAGACCCAATACGCTTGCCCCCAAGCGGAGAGAACCGGCGAATTCTGTATTGTCGTGGGCAGCGCGAAAAGGAGGCCGATCCCCCCGACAAAGTGCGGTTTTGACCGCCACACACGAAGGCAGAACAAGAATGCCAGGAAACAGAGAAGAAGCGGGACGAATGGGGAGTGAACCTGTTCCGAAGCCGCGAATGGATTGAGGCCCTTTAACAGAAGCGTCACCGTGATGCTGGCGCCGCCGCTGGCCCATAGCAGCACAAACACCAAGACCGGCAACCAAGCTCGCTGGCGCACACTGACCGGGAACGGTAGCCTGCTCGGACGGAAAGGAGAGAGGACGAAGGCGGTCAATGCCACCGCGAGAAGGGCACCCAGACAGATCGTGCCCTGCAGTCTCTCCGGCCCCGAGGGGGCCATCTCCGCGTAGCAGAACAGGAAAACCAGGACCGTTTCAGTGAGCAGGCAGGCGAACAACCTGTGGCGGAGAGCCCTGAGAAGAAGCCAGCTGGATCTCATTGCACTGCTCCCATCTGGCGCTTCCGCCATGCTGTGCGAGCGGACAAGATAAAGCGCACACTGATGGCCACGAAGAGCCCGGCAACAACGAACTGCAGTCCCAGCGGCATCTCGCGACCTGGCCAATAGTTGTTCCCGGCATTGGCCGGGTTCCGCGAGATGGCGTACAGCTTCCAGAACAGCCATCCTACGAGTGACGCACCGAAGAGAGACACGCGAAACCAGTAGGTTCTGCTGTGGAGACAATGGACCCCCCAAAACACGGCGGAGGTGGTCAGGAACGGCAGCACGACAAACTCCGGGTGGATGCGGTAACAGGCGGTGATCCCCGCCCCGCCAAGCTTGATTCCGCAGCCGACGAACACCAGGACGACAAGCCAGAGTACCAGGATGAACAGGAACGCCAGACGCCCATTGAAGGCAGTCTGACGGTTCTGCGGCAAGGCGAAAAAGTAGAGAGCGCTCTTTCGCTTGATGCTCGGGGAACAGATGTGGACGGTCAGCCAGGCCGCCAGGCCGGCGGCAAAGACAAAGGGCCACGTCACGTTGTAGACTTGGCTCGTCCCCACCCAGCGCAGTGCGTAGAAGCCGACCACAATGTAGGGGACGCCGTAGAGCAACTCCGTGGAGAACAGTTGCCAGTCCGCGGCCAGGGCCCGACGGAACTGACGGTCCGGGGAATAGAAGGTCTGGCTCATGCGGGCACACCCTCCACTGCCGCCTGCTCGTTGTAGAGCAGGAACAGCTCTTCCAGATTAAGGTGCTCAATTCGGCACTCAAGCCCGTCGAGGCGCTCCTCATCGAAGTTGCTCACGGTCGCCAACTGTACGTCCGATGTCTCCTGCAGCGACAGGATGTCAAAGCGCTTCTCAAGCTCGCAGCGATTGCTGCCCAGCGGGAGACAGAGACGCTTTACCGTCCCCTTGAGATCCTCAAGTGCCGCCTCGCGCACGGTGCGACCGTCCTTGACAAACGCCACGCGATCGACCACCCGTTCGACGTCCGAGAGGATATGCGAGGCAATCAGGATGGTGATCTCACGCTCGCCGGCGATATCAACCAACAGATCCAGAAATTGGCGGCGGACCCCGACATCAAGACCGCCTGAAGGTTCGTCGAGGATCAAGAGGTCAGGGCGCTGCGCCACGATGAGCGCAATCAGAAAGCGTCTCTTCTGACCCTTGCTGAGTGCGCCGAACGTCTGCGTAGCCGTCAGTTCGAAGATCTCCATCAAGCGCCACAGTTCATCGCGATCCCACGTAGAGAAGTACGAAGAGTGGAGCTCGATGGCCTCCTTGAGAGACATCCACTTGGGCAGTTCCATCTCGTCGGCGAGATAGCCGATACGTGCACGTGTCGCCGGTTGCATGGTCAAGGGATCTTCGCCAAACACGCGCACAGTTCCCTGATTCGGAAGAAGCGCCCCCATGATCATGTTGATCGTGGTCGTCTTACCGCAGCCGTTCTCTCCCAGGAGCCCGTAGATGCTGCCACGAGGGACGTGGAGGTCAAGTTCTGCTACGGCACGGGTGGCGCCGAAATAGCGGACCAGCCCCTTCGCCTCAATGATGTTCATGACCTGGCTCCTTGTTCTGCATCGGGCTGAGCATCACGATGCCCCCTGCGGACTCGCTTCGCAGCCCTATTCACTCGTTCCACCGCTGGCAGAACCCTCGATCTTGCGGATTTCCTCGTCGACCAGCTTCAATAGGTCGGCATAGTCCATCCCGATTCGCCCGCATTCGACCACCAAATCGCGGACCTTCCCGCTCAGGCGCCGGCGTTTCTCGGCCGCCGTCAAGCCGCTGCGCTCTCGGGTGATGAACGTTCCACGACCTGCCTGCGTGTAGATGATCTCCTCGGCCTCGAGCCGACGATAGATCCGTGCCACAGTCGTCGGATTCAGCTTCAAACGGCGCGCCAGTTCGCGCACAGACGGAATCTGCTCGCCCGCCTGCAACGCCCCGCTGACCACCAGATACTTGATCTGGTCGCTGATCTGAGCCGAGATCGAGACACCCGAATTGTGATCGATAGATAAATACACGTCACATCCTAACTGTACACACATAGAGCATACAGTGTGTACAAGACGATATCAAGAGAAATCGGCGAGAAACTCTATCGTGCTACCGTCTCCGGACTCTCGTGCTCACGCTCTCACGCTCTCACGGTTTCACGGAAGTTAGAATGAAACAGCCCTGTGGCTGACTCGCAGCGGGTTGCAGTGTCGCGGCCGTGCCGATATCGTGACGTTCGCAGGGCGAGCCTGGCTCCCGATCGGCGAGAGTCTGAAGGAACAGCAGCCCGCCTCTTGAGCGGAGCATTCTGAGTAGCCGGACCTGACACAAGGAGAGAAGTCCATGGGACGAGTGATCGATGTCGGTGTTGTAGGCTGTGGCGGATGGTGCGGAAACTACCACCTTCCGCTGCTGACGGGGGACATGAGCGACCGTTACCGCATCGTCGGGGTGTGTGATCTGATTCCTGAGCGGGTGCAGGCGGCAGCTGGACGTGTGGGAGCCCCCGGTTACCAGACTGTGGACGCCTTGATTGCCAATGCCAACCCGGAATTGGTGTACGTGGTCACGAAACCACCCGAAACCCACTATGACGTTGCCCGAGTCGCGCTGCTGGCGAACCGACACGTGTTTATGGAGAAGCCGATGTGCGCCACCGTCGCCCAATGCGACGACCTCATTTCACTGGCGCGAGAACGTGAACGAATCCTGACCGTGCATCACAACCGGCGCTGGGAAGTCCCATTCCTGGCCGCCCAGAAGGTCATCGAACAAGGACACGTCGGTCTGCCCTACTACGTGTTGAGCAACCACCCGACGGTCTGGTGCGGACAAGCCGATCTGCTGGTTGACTGGGGGATCCATATCGCGGATCAATGCCTGCGCATCGGGGCCCCAGCCCGCCCAGTGGAAATATCCTGCCTGGTGCACACGCCTGCGGAAGCGGCAACCCGAAGCGGCCCATGGCGTGCCTCCGTGCGGTTTGACGATGGACTGGTCGTCGACCTGCTGCAGTTGCTGGTCGCCCCGGGATCGTTCCCCAAGTGGCAGGTCTGCGGTTACGAAGGAGCCTGCACACTGAGCCCCCCGTTCGACGTGACCATGCGCACCGAATCACTGTCCGTGAAGGTCGACGGCATCCAGCGCGGACGCGAGGCGGAGGACACCGGACCTTTCGACATGACTCTGGACCTCATCCACTACCATGAACTGCTGTACCACGCCGTCGTTGACGGTGCCCCGGTGCCGGTCGCACCCGAAAGCGCCCGTAACGCGGTTGCGTTGTCCCAGCTTCTCGTTGAGGCAGCTCAAACACAACGCGCCCTTTCAGTTTCCCCCGACTCCTGGATAGAGGAGGCCAAGTAATGCGTTTCGGAAGTACGCTTGGTGTGGCTCAGGCAGACAGCGTCGAAGACGGCCTCAGGCGAATCGCTTCGGCCGGTTACGCCGGTGTGGAAGTGACCGGGAATACTCTCGTGCAGACGGCAGGCGGCGCTCCCCTCAAGGAAACCCGTCCCTTGACCCCAACCGAAGTGAACCAGTCCATGGCCAACTTCACTGAGGTAGGGGAGCTCATGCAACAGCTGGGCCTGGAGTTGGTATCCATGACGTTCGGCTGGTTCTGGGTGGGCCGGTTTGAGCTTGACGCCATGGAGGACTATTTCCGGCTCGCCAGAGCCGCCGGAGCCCCGGCGCTGAAGGTGGCTGGAGTGATCACCCCCGAGCGGTTGGGCAACTACTGGGACGCACTCGCCGTGGCGCAGAAGCAAATGGCCACGATCTGCGGCTTCGCCGAAAAACACGGCGTGCGCGCGCTGATCGAGCTGCACGATGGCTATGTGCACGAAAGCGCGTCGCAAGCCCGAAGACTTTGCGAACCATTTGACCCACAATGGCTTGGGGTCATCCACGACCCCGAGAACATGATCCGCAGTGGCAAAGAGCACTGGCCGCACAGCTTCGATATCCTCGGACCATACCTGGCCTACGTGCACTGGAAGAACATGGGGTACCGATATGATACTGAGGCGGGACGATGGCAGAGCTACCGAACTCCCCTCGGCAAAGGACTGGTGGACTGGCGACTGGTTGTTGAGGCACTCCACGCACGCGACTTCAGTGGATTCCTCATGAACGAGAACGGATTCCTGGGGGACGCCGGCGCCTTGGATAATGACCTCGATTACATGCGGTCTCTGCTGGCAGACGTTTCCTCATAGCTTTGTAGGGAGGCCCCAACGACCTCACGTCAAAGCCACACCAGACCAGACGTGGTAGGTTACGGCCCGTGGATATGTACAGCCAGATGCTCAAGGTCCTGCGAGAATGAACGGCTTCCGTGGTGGATACAACGTGCGACTTGATGGGCGTCCCAGCAGAGGCGTCGATGTACTCGCCGCCCCGGAGCGCTTGTACCTTCCCCTGCGCTCCCAGACCGTCGCCTTCACCAACGTGACCGTCGCCGACCACCAGGTCGTCCTGGCCGGGGAAACCCTCGCCACAGCCCCGGGCTCGTTCGACATCCCGTTGCTCGCGCCGCTCCCGGGGACGGTACACCTCAACGCAACCGACGGGCACATCGTGCTTGACACGCCGCCTGAGGACGCGATGTGCCGGGCCAGGCCACCGGAAGCGACCGGCCCAATGCAAGACCAGCTGGTCGCCCGAGGCGCCTGGGAGTTCCTCCGAGACATCCACACAGGTCGAGTCCCAAGCCCATTGCGCACGCCGCAGGCCGCCGTCGTCTCAACCGTCCAACTCGAGCCATTCCAGACACGCGGTGATGTCCTTTTGGCCCGGGATGTCCCCGCATTCATTCGTGGGCTTGGACTGCTCCATGCCCTGATGGGAGAGAAGCCTCTCTTCCTGGCCATTCCAAACGCCGAATCAGAAATCACAGAGCTGCTTCAGACCACGGCAAGGGAACACCCCTGGATCACGATCGTCCACGTCCCCCTCCGCTATCCCGCAGGCGACCTTCGGTTGCTGGCCCGCCGGGTTGGGCTCAGATGCGATGCCGCCCTGCCAGTCTGGGGCACGGGAGTCGCCGGAGTGCTCGCGGTTGACGCCGCATTGACACACGGCAAAGCAGCCACGACACGCGTCGTGACCTTGGGCGGCCCCGGAGCACCGCAACCGCGGCACGTTGAAGTCCATCTGGGTTACCCGCTCGAGAAACTGCTTCCGCCCGCCACCGGTCCAACCACTCTCCGTGTGCTCAATGGCGGAGCGTTGACCGGCGCCCAACTTGATCCCGGACAGTGCGGTATCGACAACCAGTGCGCCGGTCTGACCATGGTCAAAGAGCACGAGAGCCGCGAGTTTTTCGGCTTCCTCAGGGCTGGAAGCGATCGTCCCTCCGCCAGCCGCTGTTTCCTGAGCACGCTACGGCGCCCGACACGACACGCGCTGACCACGGCTCTCCGAGGCGAGCACCGCGCCTGCGTCGCCTGTGGACACTGTGAGAGTCGTTGTCCAGCCGGCATCATGCCGTCGTTGCTTCACAAGTGTCTGTGGGCCGGAGACGAACGGGAAGCGGAACGTCTGCGCCTGGATCTGTGCGTGGAATGCGGACTGTGCACCTACGTGTGTCCGGCCAAGATCAATCTTCAGAAGCAGTTCGGTGATGCAAAGGAGAATATTCGCTCAAGGCAGTGCCCGGCCCCCCGGCAAATCCAATGAACCGCCTCCTCAACATCTTCCATGCGCTCCGCCCCCGGTTCGAAGGGGACGGACCGCTGGGGAAACTGGAACCAGTCTTCGCAGCAGCAGAGGGCCTCCTCTTCGCGCCCGGAGACCGGACTGGAGCATCCCCGCACATCCGCGACCCTCTGGACGTCAAGCGCTACATGGCCCTGGTCATTCTCGCGTTGCTGCCTTGCCTCGCGGCTGCCGTGTACTTCTTCGGGCTCCGCGTCCTGGCCATGGTTGCGGCGTCCTACGTTGCCGGTGGCACGGTTGAAGTGGCTATCGCCATCATCCGCGGGGACGAGATCAACGAGGGATTCCTGGTAACCGGGCTCATTTTCCCACTGATTCTTCCGCCCGCACTGCCGCTGTGGATGGTGGCCGTGGGAAGCGCCTTCGGGGTGCTGGTGGGCAAGGAACTGTTCGGTGGAACGGGCCGGAATCTCTTCAACCCGGCCATGGTGGGACGGTGCTTCCTGGCTCTGAGCTACCCCGCGGCAATGTCCTCGGGGTGGATCCGGCCGGGTCACAACCTGGCCGGGCGCCTTACGCAGTATGTGGACGCGAGCTGCGTCGATGCCCTGAGTTCCGCCACTCCCCTGGGCGCTGCCAAGCACGGGGAGCTTGCGCCTTGGCTGGATGTCGTGGCGGGGGCAGTGCCGGGCTGTGCAGGTGAAACATCAGCGGTTGCGGTGACCCTCGGGGGAGCGTTCCTCCTCCTCGTCGGTATCAGTAACTGGCGCACCGTCGTCGCGACCCTCGGCTCGTTCGCGGCCCTTAACACCGTGCTCCACCTCTCTCTCCCCGGCAGTTTCGGGCCAACCCTCTGGCAGCTTGTCGCTGGCGGGTTCCTCTTCGGCGCATTCTTCATGGCCACCGATCCGGTCACCGCCCCAACAACCAATCTGGGCAAGTGGGTGTACGGCACGCTGATCGGGTCACTCACCGTGCTTATTCGAGGCCTGACCGGATACGTCGAGGGTGTCATGTTCGCTATTCTGCTCGGAAACACGTGCGCACCGCTCATCGATGACGTAGCCATTCGGCTGAGACTCAGGAGGCTCCGGGATGAAAGATAACCGGGCCTATACACTGCTCTATGCCACGGCCTTGGGTGCACTGTGCGCAACGCTGGTGTCCCTCACGCGTACGCTGACGGAGCCCGCTCGCCGGATGAATGCCCAGGCCGAGAGAGCACGACAGATTCTTGAAGTCCTGGACGTGCCCGTCCCGCTCGAGAGTTCGTCGTCTCAGTTGATCGCAATCGCGGGCCGCACGATCACCGCAGAGAAACACGGGAAGACGACACTCTACAGGTATTCGGGAGAGGTGGGCACGGAACCAGATCTCGGCTCGGCCGTCGCGGTCCCGTTTTCAGGCACCGGGCTGTGGGGGCCGATCAGAGGCTTCCTGGCCATCGAGTCCGACATGAAGACAATCCGCGGCGTGACCTTCCACGAACAGAGCGAGACGCCCGGACTAGGCGGCGAAATCGCCGCCGCCTGTTCCTGCGGAGGCGACCTCCAGACACCATGCACTGCCTGGTTTCGGCACCAGTTCAAAGGCAAGCGCATCACGGAAACACCCGATCGCCCACGAATCCGCATCAGGCGCGTCCGGCGCCCGAACGCCGCCCAAGACGAAGTAGATGGGATAACGGGCGCCACGTTGACCTGCAGAAACGTCGAAGCCATGCTCAGCGATGCCATCGATCAGTTGCTGGAGGAACGTTGAAGGACATACCGCACAGCCCATTCCACGATCGGCGTCCTCCAACGCTGCTGACTTCCTCTGAAGACGGTCGCGGCATGGCAGCCCCTCCCACTTTGGGGAAGCACACAATGTGGGAGGCGGTGCCACCCGGCGACTCTTGGGCCGGACACGGGGGCCAGAGGAAGTCAACAGCATTGCAGCGTCCGCGGCGCTCCCCCGTTCCCGGAATCGGCCAGACTGTCTGGGTGTTCAACCAAGGCCTCTGGGCCAACAATCCCATCTCCGTCCAAGTCCTGGGGATCTGTTCGGCCCTGGCCGTCACGAACCGCCTCGCGAACGCCCTGGTGATGGCTGCGGCACTGCTGTTCGTGGGAGTCGCCTCAAGCCTGTTTGTTTCGCTCCTCAGGGAAGCCACGCCACGTCGCATACGGATGATTGCCGAAGTCATGATCATCGCGACGTTCGTCGTGGTCTTCGATCAGCTCCTGAAAGCCTTCTACTGGGATATGTCGAAGCAGCTGGGGCCTTATGTCGGCCTGATCATCACGAACTGCATCATCATGGGACGCGCGGAGGCGTTTGCCTCACACAATCCGCCTTTCATCTCAGCGCTGGATGGGGCGGCAAACGGTATTGGGTACGGCATCGTGCTCGCACTTGTCGCGTCCCTCCGGGAACTCCTCGGCTCGGGTACACTGCTTGGCTATCCAGTCCTCAGCGCCGACTGGTACACCCCCAACCAGCTCCTGGTTCTTGCCCCGGGCGCCTTTCTCACCTTGGCCTTCCTCATCGCCCTCTTCAACGCCGTGCATCCCACCGGCGACGAGAGGAGGCCAACATGACTCAGACGCACGCCCTGGTCATCCTGTTTGCCGCCGTCTTCACCAACAACATCCTGCTCTCCAACTTCCTGGGGATGTGTTCGTTCATCGCCTGCTCCCGTCAGGTAGACACAGCTCTGGGGCTGGGAGCTGCAGTTGCCTTTGTCACCGCCTCCACGACGATTCTCAACTACACGATCTACCACTGGGTCCTCGTGCCCTGGAACATCGACCACCTCGCCCTGATCGTGTTCATCATGGTGATCGCAGCGTTTGTTCAATTTGTAGAAATGTTCGTCGAGCGCTTCAGTCCCACGCTCTACTGCGCTCTGGGCGTGTTTCTGCCTCTGATCACCGTCAATTGTGCCATTTTGGGGGCCTCCCTTTTTATGGTCATTCGGGACTACTCGTTCGCCCAATCTGTCGGCTTCGGCCTCGGAGCGGGGTTGGGATGGGCATTGGCCATTCTCCTGATCGCCGGCCTCAGGCAGAAGATGACATACAGCCGTGTACCCAAGCCCTTCCAGGGCGTCGCGATCACCATGCTCATCACCGGCATAATGGCGATGGCCTTCATGGGGTTCACCGGTATGGTGACCATCGAGTAGCGAAACGCGAGGCGCCCGAGCAGAGCCGCGCACAACGTAAGCGATCTTCCCTGAAGGACGGCAAACGACACCACGTGACAGAAAATCCCATCGTGACAGCCCAACCTACCCCCAACGCAGTGAAGATATGGTTCACGGCAGTGCGGCCGTTTGCCTATCCCGCATCGGCCTTGCCCGTCATTCTGGGGCTGGCGTTGGTCGTCCACGCGGGGCACACCATCAACTGGGCTCTGGCAGCCCTGACCATGGTCGGCGTCCTGAGTTTCCACACCGCGGCGAACCTGCTGAATGACTGCTTTGACCACCACCGGGGCACGGATGACAGCATCCTGCCTACGAGCGGAGCGATCGTCCGCGGCTGGCTCACCGAAAAGCAGGTGTACCGCGCCGCACTGGTCTCCCTTGGTCTAGGCATGGCTTGTGGAGCAGCTCTCATCCCGGCCGCCGGCTGGCTGGTTTTCGCGCTTGGCTCGCTGGGAACACTATTCACGGTGGGATACACCCGTCGTGGCCGATGTCTGAAGTACGCCGGCCTGGGTGATGTCACCATCTTCATCGCGTTTGGGCTCCTCCCTGTGTTTGGGACCTACTGGGTCCAAACACGGACACTGTCGTGGCTCCCCATCCTCTGGAGTCTCCCCCTGGCAAGTCTCACGGTTGGTATCCTCCATGCCAACAACTGGCGGGACATCCCGACTGATACCGCAAACGGTTGCAGGACAGTCGCGGCCAGGCTCGGCGACCACGGATCCGGAGTTTACTACCGCTGCCTTGTCATCGCCCCCTACATCCTCACCAGCCTGTACCTGGCGATCGCCCTGACGGCCAACTCCCCGGGGCTCGCCCCCCGCACAGTCGGCCTGGTTCTCATCGCTCTGCCTGCGTCGCTGGAACTCACGCGAGTCCACCGGGAAACGAACAGAGCCACATTCATGATGCTCGACGCGCGCACGGCTCAACTGCAACTGCTCTTCGGTGTGCTTCTATGCCTGGCTTTCGTTGCAGGGCAGTACTGGTAAGAGGCGACATGGGAAACGCATCATACTGGAGTGAGCATGACAAATCGCGAACGTTTCCTCAAGCTCATGCGTGGGCAACCTGTGGACCGGGCCCCGTTCTTCCCGTGCTTCGGCCCCTGGCCGGAAACACTCGAGCGATGGCAGCGTGAAGGAATGCCCGCTGATGGCGACTGGCGGGAGATCTGCGGCTTCGATGGTGACCTCCGCCACCGCCACCCGGTGAATGCCTTCATGTGCCCCGGAGTCGAGCCACGCATTCTTGAAGACGAAGGTGAAACGCAGGTTGTGATCGACGGTTTCGGGATCCGTCAGCGTCAGCGCAAAGACCGCGGCTCCATGCCCGAGTTTCTGTCCTTCCCTGTCTCAGACCGAAGCGACTGGGAGCGGATCAAGCCACGGTTCGCCCTCGACCTGGCCGCTCGTCTTCCCCCCTCAGAGAAGTGGCAGGCCTACTGCGCTGCGAATGCGACACGCACAGAGCCCTGCTACGCCGGCGACCTCCCCATTGGATTCTTCGGCGGCCCCCGCCAGCTCATGGGCTATGAAGCCCTCGCCTACGCTCTCTACGATGACCCGGCTCTGGTTGAAGACATCCTCGACACGCTCTGTGATCTCTGGGTGGAGTTCTTCCCAGTTGTCCTGCGTAACGCCCCCGTCGACTTCTTCTTCATCTGGGAAGACATGTGCTTCAAGACCGGCCCCCTGATCAGTCCGGAGCTCTTCCGGCGCTTCCTCGTACCCCGTTACCAACGATTCACAGCCGCCCTGCGGGACGCCGGTGTAGACATCATCATGGTCGACTGCGACGGGGATCCACGTCTGCTGGTCGATGCGTGGCTCGACGGCGGTGTGACGTGTGTATTCCCCTGGGAAACGCAGATGGGGATCGATCTCACGGAAGTGCGTCGGAGCCACCCCACGCTCCAGATGATCGGGGGAGTCGATAAACACACCTTGGCCCTGGGGCGGGAAGCGATCGACAGTGACCTCCGCAAGATCCCCTTCATGCTGGAGAACGGACGTTTCCTCCCTGCGGTAGACCACTTTGTCCCGCCGGATGTGTCCTGGGACAACTACCGCTACTTCTGCGATCAACTCCGAAATCTGATCGAACGCTACCCGCCCTGCCCCGCGGACAGGCGGGAAGTGGCAGGTTCAGAATGAAAAAATGAAGCCCTGAAAAGGGCTGATTGATGTTCGTTGTTGCTACGGACGTGCGGATACCGCGTCGGTCGCTGCAATCAAGGAGGAAAGCCGGCATAACTCCGCCCGCGAAGGCGGG
>JABHEG010000372.1 GCA_018676675.1 Lentisphaerota bacterium | reverse complement strand
GTGTGTGGTGGAGGTCCGCACTCTTCCCTCAACAGCTCAAGTAGTCAAGAAAACAGGGAAACAGGTTTGTCTGGACAGAACCGAACTGAATAGCAGGAAGATCAAGCACGGTTCTGTCTCAAGGACTTTTGACAGAACCTGCTTCTTGACAAGGAATAGACATGAAAAAGCGATTGGCGTTTGTGGGGGCACATCCCGATGACTGCGACATCCTCGGCAGCGGGTTAGCCATGCGGTACCGTGAGCTGGACTGGGACGTCCTCTTCGTCTCCATGGCCAACGGTGACGCAGGTCATCACGAGATGACGCGTCCGGACCTGGCCGCAAGACGCAAAGGCGAGACGGAAGCTGTCGCGGCCATGCTCGGCATCGAGTACGTGGTCATGCCGACTTCCGACTGCGAGGTGTTCCCGAGTCTGGATCAACGCTGGGCGTTGCTGCGACTCTTGCGGCAGTTCGCGCCGGACTTGGTGATTACGCATCACGCACAGGACTATCATGCCGACCATCGCTACACGAACCAACTCGTCGGGGATGTCTCGTACCTGCTCAAAGTGCCACACTGCTGCCCTGATGTCCCCGCCTTGCGCAAGGACACGGTTCAGGCCTTCTTCCACGCCGTTCGCCAGGAGCAGCGTCCAGATGCCTTCGCCGTGGTCATCGACGTCGATGACCTCTGGCAGAGGAAGGTGGAGGTCATGGCGAAGCACGAGTCGCAGTTTTTCGAGTGGCTGCCCTGGGTCAACAATGAAGACCTGACCGCCGTGCCCGGTCCCGCCGACCCCGCGGGTCGCTTTGCCTACATCGATCGCCAACGAAGCCCCATCTTCGAGCGTAGCGCCAGGCTCTATCGGGACCGGCTCTGCGACCTCTATGGCTCTGAACGCGGTAACAGCATTCGTCTGGCAGAGGCCTATGTTGCCGCGCCTTTCCCGACCGCCCTCAGTGAAGACAACTACCGCGACCTGTTCCCGTTTGTGAAGTAATCGAGAACGAGCAGATGGCGCGTCGCCACGGGCCACCGTTTCCTGGTCCGCCCTGCACAACCAGAAACGGAGACCTGCAGAATGAAGATCGGGGCAAGCACCTACAGCCTGTCGAAGGCCATCAAGGCAGGGGCGTTCGATCTGCTGGGGACCTTTGACTGGTTGGCTGAGAACGGCGCGGATCACATCGAGATCGTGCCTCTGAGGGATGTCTTCTCCTTTGCTGAGACGCCCGGACTGGTCGCGACCATGGCCGCCAAAGCACAGGACGTCGGCCTGGAGATCTCCTGCTACACTCTCGGCGCCAGTTTCATCAATCGCACGGCGGCAGAATTCAGTGCGGAGCTGGACCGCGTCAAGGAGGAAATTGACAATGCCGCTGGCCTGGGGACGGCTTTGGTGCGGCACGACGTCGCGTTTCGACCTGCGGCCCAGGCTACCGACGAGCAGTTTGAGAAGGACCTCCCGCTCTTCGTTGATGCCTGTGGCCAACTTGCTGACTACGCAGCGCATCACGGCATCACGACCATGATCGAGAACCATGGCTTCCATGTACAAGGTGCGGCCCGGGTTCTCCGGATCTACAACGCTGTCGGCCGGGACAATTTCAGGCTGCTGGTCGATACCGGCAACTTCTTTCCCGTAGAGTTCGACAACACGTTGAGTGCGATCAAGCAATGCTCCCCGTTCGCCGGCATGGTCCACACCAAGGACCACCACATCCGCAGTGCTCCGGGCGAACCGGTCGATGCGTGGCGCGATCGTGGTCACGGCGTTTTTACCCAGGCCGCGATCGCCGCCGAGGGTGATATTGGGGTTGCCCAGGCCATCGGGTTCCTAAGAGATGCCGGCTACGACGGCTACCTCTCGCTCGAATACGAAGGCCCTCTGGATGCCTGCGAAGCTAACCGCCGAGGCATGGAGAACTTGCGGGAAATTCTGGGCTGAGGCAGGAGGCAGGTGATGAATACTGAGACAATTCGAGTTGGCCTCATTGGCTGTGGCAAGATAACGCAACGCAGCCATGCGACGGGCCTGAAGGCCGTGGACGGCGTCAAGATCACGGCGCTTTGCGACATAGTTGCTGAAGCTCGCGCCGTTGTTCGTGACGCTCATGCGCCGGATGCCGCTGAGTTCGCCGACTACATGGACCTGATCCAGTCGGGGTTGATCGATGCTGTGACCGTGGCCACACCGGTGTATCTGCATTGCCCCATGACCCTTGCGGCGCTCGACGCAGGACACCACGTGCTGTGCGAAAAGCCGATGGGCATGTCCCAGATCGAGACAGCCGAGATGGTGGCCGCGTCCAGAGCTGTCGACAAGGTTCTGCAGATCAATCTGTCTCGCCGCTACAACCCGTTCTTTCAAGGCATGGCCAAACTGGTCCACAGCGGTCGGTTGGGGGAGCCCCACCATATCCGAGCGGTCCGAGTCCACACCACCGCCCCGGACCGTGGCTGGTCGCCGGGAGCGGACTGGTTTGTGACGAAGTCTAAGGGCGGCGGAATCGTGGGCGATATTGGTGTTCACGTCGGCGACATGATGCGCTGGTTCTTCGGCGATGTCGAGAGCGTCCGCGCACTCACTGACACGCGACGTCCCGACATCGATGTGGTAGACAACGTGGCGGTCCTCTTCCGCTTCCGGAATGGGGCAACTGGCGTGCTTGAGCTCAGCTGGACACGCCCGGTCGGCCATATGTGCGTGGAAATCCACGGCAGCGACGGCATCCTCCTTGCCGGTGCCAATGCCAAGGACGGAATCAAGATTCTCGGCCGAGACAACGAGGTCGAGAGACTCTCTGAGAGCGACCTGACGCAGCCTTCCCCCAACAGCTTCCAGTGCTTTGCCGACGCCATCCGCGGCGTGGCGCCAACGCCTGTCCCCGGCGAGCTCGGCCACGCCATGCAGCGAGTAATCGATGCTATCCACGAGTCCGGCGAAAACGGGGGAACTCCCGTGGTTCTCTAGCCCGCATTGCCAGCGCGACGTTCTCCCGGCGTGGGCACGCCCCGTACCCGAGCCCTCGACTCGCTGCCATTCCGGGCTAAAGTCGGATACCTCATTGGTAAGGAGAAGACCAGGATGGCGCGACTGTGGCTCGAAGCTGAGGCGTTTGACACGCTGGGGGGCTGGGTGATCGACCAGCAATCCGTGGACCAGATGGGATCGGCCTACGTGATGGCGCACGGCCTGGGAGTCCCCGTGGCGGATGCGGAGACCGTGTGTTGCGTTCCCCAAAGCGGCGACTGGACGGTCTGGGTGCGCACACGGGACTGGACGGCGGTCTGGGGACGGGGTGAGCCAGCCGGCCGGTTCAACGTGTTGTTGAATGGTGTGCCTTTGCCTCAGGTCCTGGGAACGAATGGCCCGAGCTGGGGATGGCAGAAGGCCGGCATATGCCACTTGGAGGAAGGCGATACCCGGATCTGCCTGCATGACTTGAGCGGCTTCAACGGACGCTGTGATGCACTCTACCTGACAACGGATCCAAGTGAGACGCCGCCGGACGGCTGTCTTGAACTCGCGGAGTTACGTCGGGAGGCGTCGGGCACAGTCACGCACGACGACCCTGTCATCTATGACTTGGCGATCGCCGGCGGCGGCATGGCGGGAGTCTGTGCCGCGATCGCGGCCATGCGAACCGGCTCGCGCGTAGTCCTGATTCAGGACCGCTCTGTTCTCGGCGGATGCAACAGTTCAGAAATTCGCGTGCCCCTCGGAGGATTTGCCCACGCCGACCCTTTCCCCAACCTTGGTCGCGTGGTTACGGAGATCGAGCCGGTGTTCGGGCGGCCCGGGGTGCTTCCCCCTGAGATGTACGAGGATGTCCGCAAGGCAAATGTCTTCAAGCTGCACCCGGACAACCAATACCGCCTCGCACTCAACGAACGCGTGGTCGCGGTGGAGAAGCAACCGGGTAACCCGAAGGCTGTCGCGGCATTCATCACGCGACACGCGCACACGGGAGCCGAAACGCGCTACCGGGCTCGCTGTTTCGCGGACTGCACCGGCGATGCGGTCATCGCACGCATGATGGGCGCAGACGTCATGTATGGGCGTGAATCAAGAGCGGCCTATGACGAATGCCTGGCACCCGAGGAAGGGGATAACCAGGTTATGGGGATGTCTGTCCTCTGGCGCTCGGCCAAGACAGATGCTCCCACGGAGTTCGCTGATGTTGACTGGGGAATCCCTTTCTCCGAGGACAACGCGTACTATGTTCGCTCAGGAGACTGGGAGTGGGAGACCGGACAGTACCGCGATCAGGCAACGGAGGCAGAGTACATCCGGGACTATGGCTTGATGACCCTTTTCGCGAACTGGTCCTTCCTCAAGAATCGCTCCAAACGGAAGGCCGAATGGGCCAACGACACACTTGCTTGGGCCACGCCCATCGGGGGCAAACGCGAGAGTTATCGAGTGGTTGGCGACTATGTCCTGACGCAGAAGGACATCGAGGACCGAGTCGAGCATCCCGACGCCACAGGCGCCATGACCTGGAACCTTGACCTGCATTTCCCCGATCCCCACAACGAGGCCACATTCGACGAGCCTTTCCGCTCCTGTGCCTATCATCGAGGCATCCTGGCTCCCTACCCGGTCCCCTATCGGTGCCTGTATGCCAGGGATGTGGAGAACCTGTTTCTTGGCGGTCGGCACATCAGCACGACTCATGTCGCGTTCTCGTGTGTTCGGGTCATGCGCACGCTGGGCATCCTCGGTGAGGTCATCGGCATGGCCGCAAGCGTGTGCGCTCGCGAGGGCGTCTCTCCCCGGGACATCTATGACACGCACTTCGGTGAGCTCAAAGCCATGATGGAACAGGGCGTGCCCATCCCGACTTACCACGCGTATGGCTGCGGGCTGTCGGAGACGTACCACTTCAAAGAGATCGGTCATATCAACCTTGATCCGACTTCGCCCAGTGCCAAATTGCTGACAGACCCAGACTTACAGCAACGGATCAAAGCGTTGAACGTAGAGCACCAACGTCCCCACCCCGTGCTGGATGGTCCCGACACGGGATCGAGATGACATCCGGGAGTATGCCGCACGGCCCCCCGGGCGGCTTCCGGGGAATGGCGATCGGAGGGGCGCTCACCGTACAAAAAAACGTACGCCGCACGGCCCCCCGGGCGGCTTCCGGGAAATGGCGATCGGAGGGCTTGCCCGGCTGGCCAGAAGGGCCGCTCGCCGTACACGATTGGAGACGACATCGGGGATTCGTCCATAGCGCGATCGTCCTGTGGACGACGAGGGCAATCCCGGCTATTCTTCCCCCGCGCACAGATTGCGTTGACTGGACGTCCTTCAGGAGGCAGGAATGAGGCTAATCGAGCAGCAAATTCAGCAGCTTCAGGGGCTGGACGTACCGACGTACAAGGAGAGCGACTTCGACGCATTCTGGAATGAGGCCGCGTCAAAGGTCGAAGAGAGCCCGTTGGAGGTGTCGGACAACATCATCGAGTACCCATTGGCTGGGGTGGACGTGCACGATCTGAGATTCGCCGGACTTGACGGTACTCCGGTTGCGGCGTGGTACCTCCGTCCAACGCAGGTGGCAGAGCCTTGCCCGGTTGTTGTACAGTTCCACGGCGGCAACGGCAGCCGTGACTGCCCGGTTGACCATGCGAGGTGGCTTCTGGCCGGCTATGCCGTCGTCACGATGGACTTTCGTCAGCAAGGCGGAACAACCGGCTCCCGAACTCCCATGGATCGGCACGGGAACAGTCACTGGATCTGCGGCAATCTGGAACAGCCTCACAACCACTACCTGTACCACGCCTGGACGGACGCGATGCTGTCCGTTCGCGTTGCTGAAACGCGGCCGGACGTGCGTACAGATCAGGTCATTGTCAGTGGCTCCAGCCAAGGGGGCGGCACGGCGATGGTCGCCGCGGCGCTCAACCCCAGAGTCGCGCTGTGTCTGGCAAACGTCCCGAGTTTCTGCTGGTGGGAGAAGCGGGTCCAGGGTAGGACCGCATGCGCCAGTACGATTGCGGAATACGTGCGCCGCTATCCCGATGCGGCCGAGCGTGTGTTCCAGACATTGAGTTACTATGACGTCCTCCATTTCGCGGACCGGATCCGCTGTCCACTTCTGGGTTCATGCGGCTTGAAGGACACATCAACCCCGCCCGACTGTGTGTTTGCGGCCTTCAACAAGGTACGGTCGGAGAAACGGATCGAGATTTACCCGTTCGGAGGACATGAAGTGCGCGGCGTCCACGTGGAGAAGGAGTTGGCTTGGCTCCGCTCTCACCTGGCGGTAGACGCGGCCCTCTGATCGCCCGTTTACGAACCACGAAACATGGATCGGCAATCGTGATGCTCCTGAAAGACACTTCCTCAGCTATTCGGGAACGCTTGAGGGTACGTTCTGCCTTCGTGCGACGCGTTGGCGTCTCGGGAACACGCGTGGCTGCATGCCTCGCCTCGCACAAGCTTGGCTCCATCGTTTCAGCCGTCTTCGTCTCACTTCTGATTCCGTGTGGACTCCAGGGAGGAGAATCCGTGATGCACGCCCAATTTGCTCTCACTGAAGGCGCCCGCCCGAGGGTCACGGTTGTCCATGGCTCTGACCGAGCCCAGGCAGAACGCACTGCGGAAGCACTGTTTGGGAGTGACCAACCTGTCTCGATTGTGCCGGATAGCGACGTGCTTGAGCCGGGGGTGCTCCAGCTCCGCGAGTCGTACCTGAACCGCGATCTCATTCTGGTTGGCAGCATTTACAGCAACCGTGCCGTTCTGATGCTGGCCTGCCGACGCCTCGTAGCCGCGAACAGCGCCTGCCCGGGCCCGGGACGCTATGAGTTGCGTGCCCTGTTCTCTCCCTTGCGCAGAGGCAGCGATATGCTTGTGGTTGGCGTGGACGGCGAGGAGGGGTTCGCTGCGGCGTTGCAGCGTTTACGTGAGCTGGTCGAGACCAACGACGGTGAGCGTTCCCTTCCCGCCCTCCTGGAATTCGGGCCTGGAAAGCCGGCCAGACCAAAGAACATCGGCGGCGGCTTTGACCGGCAGGCGTTCGCTTACGTGTGGGAAGCGAACACCAAAGCACTGGACAAGGCCCGCGAGTTCCTGAAGACCGAGCTGGAACGGCCCGTCGAACAAGGGCTCTGGGGGTTCCGGGCCGCCGGGCATTACAGTTGGGAACGCCACTACGTAGGCCTTCTGCAACTCGCGGCAGCGGGGGTACTTGCCCCTGATGTCCTGACCCGCCTCAACGGACGTCTCGTTGACCTGGCTTTGCGCAATACAGACTTGTCAAGTGTGGCCGCCCTCAACCCGCAATCCGAGCCAGACGCTTACACGCGCCACCCGATGTCCGCCCTTGCCAGCCAGTTCCTGCTGCACGAGTACTTACACCATCGCGCGGCACTCCCGCCTGAGTGCAGTGCCGCCGGCAGACAACAGTTGCGGGTGAACCTGGAGGTCCTCCGCCGGAAACTGCTGAAGCTCGCCGAGGACCACCGCTACCGGATGGAGAGTTCCGAGGGATTTTCCTGCATGGAGACGCTGTCCAATCTCGATGCCATGTACCTGCACATGGGGTTGCTTGATCGGATGGCAGACGCCGGGATTTTCCGGCGCCAGGTCAGCTATGCGGTGGCCATGCGCGACAATCTCAACTCAGACCCCGGCACAAATGCCTACATCGCCTGCCGCCCGGGATCACAGTTCACCAACACGGTCGGCGGGGCCGGGATCGTGGCCGAAGCCTTCGCGCGCCGAGCCCCCGAAACCGTCTGGCTGTGTCGTCACCACAAACTGCCGTTTACCTACCTTGGGGTGACCATGCCGCCGGGGATGCTCTCTCCCCCCGTTGACGCGCAGGAGGCGTTCCCGGCAGCCCACACCGGCCTCGAACTGGTGCCGCACGACCCATGGTTCTTCGAGCGTTACGTCAGCCCGGAGACACATCCCTACATGGTGGCAGGAGAGACGGTCGAGCCCTACCATGGCTTGCCCGGGAACGCGTTCTCCAAAGCTGTTTTCCGTGATGGCTTCGAGCCCGACGACGGCTACTTGCTCATGCAGGGCGAGAACGTGGGACCGTCGTTCCTTGGGGCCGGGCCGCAAGGCAACGCAATCTGTCGCTACACAGAGCTCGGAAGTCTCTTGCTGTTTCAGAACGTCCAGAAAGTGACCAGTTGGGCGCGGAGTGTCGTCTCAATCAGCCGCGGCCAGCACGATCCCGTCTCCGCCGCCTGCTCCGTTGAGGCGTCCTTCAAGACACCTCGTCTTCAGGGCATGTCTTCGGCTCTCGCCAGGAATGGTGGGGCGACGTGGACTCGCCACGTTCTTCGGCGCCGTCGGGCCTACTTCGCCGTATTCGATGAGGCCCGCTTCACGGATGCGGCAGCTGAAGGGACTGACTACCAGGTCGTCTGTCGCTGGCGTTCATACCATCCGGGCCGCAAAGACGATGACCGGCACTTCAGCGCCCTCGACGGCGGCAATGGCACGGAACTGCACATCGTGACGCCGGAGCCGCTGGTTACCGACGTGACGCTTGAGCCGCGTGACGGCGCCGCGCGTCCCACCATGTTGCGGCAGTACCTGTCCGGACGCTACCGGAAGGACGCAAGAACCTGCTTCCGTAACCTGCTGTACGCGACGAATGACGCACGCAGACGTTCCTTTGATGTGCGTCCGCAGGGCACAGCTGCAATGCTCGTGAACGGCGTCGCGGAAGGCACACCGGTAGTGGACCTGATTGCCGTCGGGTCTGACCAGACGGACGGTCTGCCCGAAAGCGATGCAGCGTTGCGGGTACTCTCGGGCGACGGTTGCGTGTGGGCAGGCTGCCGTTCACTGCGTATTGGTGACACGACAATCACGTCTGACCAGCCTGTCACTGTCGTGCTGGACTCGGAACTATCCGCATGTGTTGTCATCGTCGGGGGGGCGCAGGCGGTGCTCACAGGGCAGGGGGGGGCTATCGTTGATGGCGAAGGACTGAGTGCTGCGGGACGGACTCTCAGTCCCGGCCGCCATGTGTTGCAGATTCCCGGGACAAACGATGTACTCGAACGTGTTGGTGTCCGACTACGGAAAGCCTGGGAGGAGGCCGCGGTTCACCCGGTGGCCGGGGCTGCCAAGGAAGACATCTCCGCTCCGCTCAGCGCCCGCCCTGCCAAGACCCAAAACATGGCTCACATCGCGCCGCGACATGCGATTCAGCGCACTGTGCGTGTTTCGGCCAACCCCGAGCCGCTCGACGGGCACCCCTACAGTTGGGCGCGGAATCCGCAGCAGTGGTTTGATCGTGATGTGCCCTGGATGGGAGCCGAAGTGCCGGGTTGGCAGAGCGGCAGCGGCGAGATCCTGTTGGACTTCATGCGCCCTGTGGCCGTCCGAGCGTTGCGCTTTTTCTGGCCCGGTTATTACCAGTCTCATCGGTTCAAGGTCGAGCCGTTGAAGCCGGCTGAACTGGCTGTGCGCGTTGCGCCTTTCACGGGCGGTGTGCAGGAGGAGGAAGCCGCAGCGCAACCGGGGACGTCCGGGACGGCATTTGCTGAGAATGCGCATTACATGTCCACTGCGCGTTTCCCCACGCTGACTGTGCCTGTCGATCTGCCTCCCCAACAGCGCTTACGTGTGTCTGTTCAGCCCAAACCTGACGCCCGTCGAAGCCGTGTGTTGTTCAGTGAGATCGAGGTCATATCGAGCGAACGTGAGTCGCGTGTGGATCTCCGGCTCCGCTCGGTTCCTCAACAGCCACGGGGCCACGCCGATGTGGTTGCCTGGTCGCCGACCCACCTGCTGGTTCTCGACAGCCGTGAACGACGATTGATCGCCGAGGTCGAGCTGTCTGCGCCGGTCGTGGATGCGATGTTCGCAGATATTGATGGTGATGGGGTGTCCGAGCTCCTCGTCTACACCCTCGACGACCGCTTCACGGCCTACAATTCCGACGGGCATGAGCGTTTCCAGGCCGACATGAGCCGCAATGGCGACGGAGACCGTTCGTGGATATCGGCGGCTCGACCTGCCTGCTTCATCCCCTGGCGGCCGAACGCGCAGGGCAATAGCGAGTACCTGTTCTTCCCGCACTACAGCATGGGGCGTCTGTCGCCGGAGCCGGAACTCGAGGTCTCATGGCCGACACAGGGACACACGTGGGGAGGGAAAGCGGCAGTGACTGTCCCGGACCTGGATGGAGATGGGCGTGAAGACGTACTTGTCATCGGCCTGTACTCTCGCTGTCATCGCCTCTTGGCGTCCACCTCTGATCTCGAGAATGGTGCCTGCAAGGCTCCGGCACAGCGCAGCTATACGGGTTACTCGTCCGGAAATATGGAGCTGCCGTTGTACTTCTCCGGTCACGTTGTCCGGCGCCCTGACTCCACGCCTCTCCTGATCGCCCTTACCCCCGGGGGGATCGACTGTCTGAGCTACCCTGAGCTCGCTCCCGTGTGGCGACACTTCAACCATCCACCGAACGAGTGCAGCGCACTGTGGCGCACCGACGATGGAGAACCCGCCCTGGTCGTCGGGCGCGGCGACGGGTTCGTGGCTCGCTACCGGGTTCGTGACGGTGTGTTGCTGGATGTGTTCCGGGTAGGTCGTGGCGTTAGGGCACTCGCTGTAGTCGGGGACGTCCTGGTGGTCGGGGGACCGGATGGTCTGGTTGTGCTGACACCAGCCTTCGCCGTCGCCGCTAAACACAGCGATCCCGTGGACGCGGTTTGTGCAACCGGTGACCGGCTTGTCGTAGGATATTCATCCGGAGACATCGCGGTGGTCGTTCCGGAGTGATCCGGACTGAACTCCCAGCACTCAACTGGCGCAAACCAGCAGGCACGGAACTCCTTGCGCGGGAGGTCAAGGACCAAAAGACGAGCTGACACCGGGTAGCCCACGCAGGCCCTGCGTGGGAAGCGACACAGAGCCTGTGTCGCCTACTTCTGTTTCGCCGAAGGTGTCGCTTGTTTCCTCCGCGTGAGGACGTCTGAGGCTACTCCAACGTCAAATCGGGGTTTTCCGGTCCGAAGTGCTTGAGCATGACGATCGGGTCGGTGTCGGAGAGATTGGAGATCTTCACGCCCTGCCTGGCGGCGCTCTCGCTGACAAAGAACTCGTCGCTGGTGAGCTGACCGTAGCGGATAAGCGCGGGTGTATCGACCTTCCACTGATTCATGGTCCCGTGTCCCTGCATCATGATAAGCCCATAGGCCGCCGCATCCGTGATCGTGGCGGTGCGGCCGGGAAGCAGGGTCAGTTCTTTGGCGCTGAACGCGTCGGATCTGTAGCAGATCCAGGTCTCGACATAGCCATCTGCTTCCATCTCCTCTACAGCCTTCACTGGCTGCGGGCGCATGAAGTGCTTCTCCGCGAAGCGCATATCGACATTCAGCTCCCAATCGATCACGGACATGAGATAGTCCACGTCACCGATTTTGTCCTCGGGGGTGTCTTTCCACAGGAGCTCGCCCGGCACGACCTGGCGGTTGTCGATGACGGATTGGTACATGGCGAACACATCGGAGGCTTTTTGGGGCTCGTACGTACACATGCTGCCCGGTGCGTGCAGCACGCCCGGCGGCACATCCCAACCGGTTCCCGGCTCCAGGCGATAGGCCTGAGAAATGTTGGTGATCTTGTTGTCCCCACTGGCAAAATCGCTCAAGCACTGACGCACCTGATCCCTCGTGATGTGCGGATGGAAGCCGAAGAACGTGTAGGGGAAGTCCCCGCCATGGTTATTGACTTGAGGCGGGAAGTAGTAGGCTTCGGGCTTCCCGAGCTGCCCGACCGCTTTGGCGTGCTCGTCCCTGTGGTGGATGTGGTGGGGAAGGGCGCTCTGGTTGTCGAAGAACTTGGAGTACATCGGCCAGCGTTCGTGCTCGTCCCACAACCGATCGCCGATCAATGCTCCTTTCAGGGCAGCCACGGCGTCGCGCAAGGTCACCTTTCCCAACGTGGAACCATCCTGCATGACGATGAAACTCAGGCCTTCGTCCTGACTGGTCAACGGGCCATTGTCAGCGGGAGTGGTAGACGAGAACCAGCGTTCGTCAATGCCGCCGCGTTCGCCGCCCAAGGCGTAGTAGTCGTCCGGGTGGAGCTTGATTCGGCGCCCGGGGATGCAGAAGGAGCGAGGCACCCAGTTCGGGGCCAAACGGACAATCCCCTGGCCTTGTTCAAGCGCGCGTTCGGCGAGTTGTTTGGTTCCCATGGCGTGATCTCCTATGCTGGAATGCTGGAATATTGCGTCTGTGTCCGTCTGTGTTAGTCCGTGTCCCTGGCCCTGTACTTCCGCCTTCTGATACTGGAGTTTCGTTCCGCGCCGTCCAACGAATCACTGACCGACTCAATGCTGGTCTTCAGGCGGGCTGGTACTCGATTTCGATCATTTCGAGTGTATCCAGACGGGGCACTTCGAGTTGGAGTGAACCACCGTTCATGCCCACGTCCAGGCTCGCACCGTTCGAGACGCGTGTGCAGGCTCCCACTGCCTTGACTCCAGGCAGCGCCAGAGTCACAGAGATGTCCCGGACGGGCACGTTGGGCAGCTCCTTCTGGTAGTTCACGAAACCAATCAGATAAGCGTCCTTTACCGTGCTGCGATTTACCGTGATCTCAACACATGGCGGGGCATTTGTGTCGAGCACGAGGCCGGAAGGTGAGTACTCCCGGAAGAGCCAGGCACCGAAGGCTTGTTGCGCGTCCTGTTGCAGCGAGAGCACGGGGGACGATAGGTAGAGACACTGCCCGTTGCCGAAGGAGTGCACCGTCAGCCCCGCGTATTCCGTGGCCACGCTCGGAGGATTGCTGTGGATCGAGGTATACTCCTCGGCGTCGGGATCAAAAAGGGGCTCGACAATGCGAGCGAGAACGCGGGCATCCGTTGCCTTAACAAAAGGCGCTGCCGCGTGTGAAGAAACGAGCCAGCGCCGATCCTCGAAGGAGAGGTAGTGGAAGCGCTTCGCTCGAGCGTCGGTGTGGGCGACTCCGAAAACGTCAGCCAAGCCGAAGTTGCCGGTGGTCGTGCCGTCCGGGCGGAAGAGCGAGGTGGTGCCAGTGGCCAGGAGTGTTCCGCCGTTCGCCACGAACGCACGCAGTCGGTCGTTCTCCTCCTCCGACGTGTACATGATGTTGTTCATGATGATGGCGTTCAAGCCGCTGTAGTCTTCCGTCGCACTGGTCACCGCGCGGAACGGGATATGGGAGCGGGTCAGGATGATGGACGCGCCGTTCATTTCATCGACTGCGGGTTTGCCTCCACTGGGTGCCATGATGTCCGAGTTCGTCGTCTGGTCGACGTATGCCGCCGAGGAGTAGTAGAAGGCCTTGTCTGCCACCATTTCGGGCTGGAGGCGTTTCACGGTCTGCGTAAAGGGGGCCAGCGTTTTGGTCACCGCACCCAGGCGTTCGTAGACGCCCTTCTCAAGCGTACCGTCGGGGTTGATCGCATCGATAAAGAAGTAGGCACCGGCGTTGGCGAGGGTGGTCGCCGCTTCTGCCGTCAGCTCCGCCTCGGACTTCATGGACGTGTGGTCACGGAGGTTCACGCAGCGACTGGTCATAAACTCGTAGGGCTGATTCTGCGAAGCGGCCGCGAGCACCTTCGAGCCGATGACGTGTTGGTATTTGCCACCGTAGAAGTCGCCGGACGTGTAGTCGCAGGCATCGGCGATGCCCAGTGTGTAGCCTTGCCTCCAACCGTGCATAATCGTCGATGTCTGATGGGTAACGGTCATGTCCTTGATGGACTTGATGTGATTGGTGATCGCCTGGGAGAAGGAGGCCATAGACAGTTCGCGGAAGCGCTGGAAGCGGACCCACGCGGGGTCCTTCCAATCGACCTTTCGAGGAATCTCGGAACCGGTCTCGGCGCGGTACTTTTCGCGGCAACTTGCACACGCGCAGATCCCTGGCCAGAAGGTCATGTCATTGAAGATGCCGTCTACATCGTAGGCGATGACCTCAGCAATCTCATCCAGCACGAAGGCAGCGTACTCATCGTTGTTGGGGCAACTCCACCAGTAGCGCCCGTTGTGGTGGCCGCCGTTGATGGGGCTGAAGCGCCAGGCGGGATGTGTCTTGGCGGAGTGGTTGTGGTAGACGCTGGTGTAATAGGCAACGGGCACGATTCCCTCGCTCCGCAGCAAGTCCACCGTCTCACCGAAGATGTCGCGCCCTTTGAGATTGGCATGCATGTGCCCGACTTTGGTCGGGAAGTAGCAGTTCCCATTGTGGCAAGTGGCGTAAACCATGGCCGATTCGACCCCGGCCGTCTTGACCATCGCCACATAGTCCGCGGGATCGAAGCGAGTCATGGCCGAGGGATCATCCTCGGTGATGTGGTTGTCAATCAGCAGTCTCGAATAGCAGCGTTTGTACCAGTCGTTCATGAGGCTCCTCAGATCTCCTGCATGCCATACATACGTCCAGATCGTCGCCCACTGTACACGCCCGAGACCATCTCGTCATCGACCGTGGTTACTTGAGCAGCTTCAGAATGCCGGCCTTGTCTGTCTCCCAGGTCAGGCCTCCGGTTCCTTGCCACATTACCCAGTCCGGACCGGCGATCTTACGTACGGAGATGTTGCATTCGATCGTCATTCCAGAGGGAATCTCTGGATCCAGCAGTGTGAGCGGGATGCAGTATTCCGCGGTCCAATGTCCTGGATCGACGACCTTGGCGGCGAATGTGACGGTCTTTCCTGCTGCCTGGACGACGTCAGCCGGAGCGCGGGCCTCGGAGGAGCTCTCGAAGATGCTGTCCGAATAGCCGCGCAGCACAAGGATCGGCGCGTTCCTGCCGGCTTGCGGATTCCGCAAGGCAATCTCCACCGCGTCGTTACGGGCCCACTTTTGCTTCGTCACCAGGGGCTTACCGGGATCCACGTCATTCAGGACACCGACATAAAGATTGCGGCCGTCGTGGGCCATCCAGGCCCAGCTCTTGAGGGGCACTGACTCGTGGTAGAGGCCCTTGTCAATCTGGATCGCGCTGCCCGGTTCCCGGTTATCCCATTCGGCCGCCGAGAGCACGCCGTCAACTGTGATCGGCCTCGAGGTCCTCGCGACTGAGAACACGGGCGCAGGGCCGGTGCGCAGTGTCCTTTTGACGACTTTCTCTGGCGGTGGCAGGAGGTCCTTCTTTGGCTCCGGTGGCCTCGGCATGGCGCGCGGCGAATGGAGCGGCGGCCAGGACGCTCGGCGATTGTCATTGATCAGCCCGATCTCCTTGACTGGGATACGCTGGAACCCAAGTGCCCAGGCGGGGGAAGATCTCCGGAGCTGGAAATCGCCGCCGGGTTCGTCGACGAACTTCGGATCCTCGTTGATCAGGTTGTCTTCCAGCTTGATCAAGTGCCTGATCTTGGGCTCCATGTGGTCCCACCAGGTATCCTTAGGCTTCGCGCCATGCGTCATGCGGCGGAGGTCTTCGCCTGAGCCTGGCCAGAAGATGTTGCGCCGGACCACGTTGCCTTTCGGGTACGCAGGCTCATCACCGAGGAGAGTGAGAAGCCTCGGGTAACGCGTGCTGTAGGGTGGCTCCATGAACCGGATACCCCACTGCGTCCCTTTCTCTCTGGCTTCCTTGAGTCGCCCGGCGATGTGCGGCTTCTGCCAGCCCAGCGCGCGCGCGTCGACGTGCATGGCGCCAGGGCAGTCAATGAACACGTTGTTGTCAAAGATGTTGTCACGCCCGCACCCCAGAAAGATCGCGTAGTTGACCTTGTGGAAAATGTTCCCGGAGACGGTGGCGGCTGCGAAGGAGTCGTCGAGATAGATCCCTTTGCAGGGGCGTCCTTGGCGCCCGGCGATGTGGTGGAGGTAATTGTGGCGGATGACATGACCGCGGATGGTCCAATTGCGGCCGGCGTAGATGGCCCCGCAGTCATTCGAGTCGAAGCAGACACTGTGGATCTCGTTGAACTCGATCACGTGGTCGTTGCCGCCGAAGATGATGGCCGAGTGCGGGGCATCGTGGATGAGGTTGTGCGACGCCCGTAGGCCGACGCCACTGAACACGATGCCCGGACGATACATTCGGTCCCAACGGCCATAGTGATGGATGTGGCAGTTCTCTACGACGTGTCCGGCGGGTGTCAGTGTCTTCCGGTCCCCCGCAACCAGGTAGACGCCGCCACCACCCATGCCGTACATATCACAGCCGATGACGCGGTTCTCCCGACCGTCCTGGACCGTGACCGCGTGTACGCCAAGATTCCGCATGGTGCAGCCAATGACACGGCACTCGTTGCAGCCATTCATCGTGACCGCCGTGCCCCGGGTTGCCTCAAGGAGGAGACCGCGGAACGTGACGTTAGACACACCGTTCATCGTCACAAGGGCCGGCGCCATCGAGACCTCGATCCGGGGGGCTTTTACACGCTCCGGTGGCCACAGAATCAGCGTTCCCGACTCCCGATCCACATACCACTCGCCTGGGCGATCCAGTTCAGCCAGAATGTTGAATCCGTAGAACCACTGTCCCTTGTAGTAACCATAGTAGTGATAGGGGCGCGGGACAGAGATCACTCGTTCTGCGGAATCGAGACGCTCGACCCGATGGCGCTGTTCTGCCCAGTCCCGGCTCCAACTGCCGCAGATGTATGCGTCCTTCTCACTGATCCAGCGTTTGGGGTAGTCGCCTCTGTAGCGGAAAATGCCCTCCTTGCGCCCCCGTTCGCGCTCCCGAACCATGTAAGGGGTCTTGCCCAATGGCTCTTCGAGAGTGATGTGCCCATCGTTGGGACCGCGTGCGATCTGCAATGGCTGGTCGTTGAAGAAGACCTCGAGACGCTCGGGACAGGTCATGCCGGGCTTGGGCCCGACACTGCCCATGGTGTACTCGCCTTGACCGTCTGCCTTCGCCACTCGCCGCTGAATGGCATGTTCGACATTGATCGAGTAATCACCATACTCCGCGATTCCCAAGGCCTTCAAGTCGGCTTGGATGACGTTCCCTCGTGCTTCAGGCGGCAGGCGTTGGAGGAGTCCGGCATCGGTGACCGGTTGCCACCCGTCAACAACCCGTCCGCCGGAGATGCACACGCGAACCCCAGGTTGACCGCGGTAGACGATCGGGGACGCGGCCGTTCCCGAATCCTCCTTGGCCAGAACAAGGGTCTCCGCCCGTTCATATCGTCCCTCAAGAATCGCCACCGTTACCCCTTTTGGGGGAAGCCCACCGTCTTCTTTGACCTGCCTGATCTCATCGCGGGCTTGTTCGAGAGTGGCAAATGGGCCATCCGTTCCGGCTGGGTTCGGCTCCGGCAACCGGCCGGTCCAGGTATCGTCCCCGGCTACCGAGACGTACAGCACCTGCCCCGCCGCTTTCTCCAGTTCCGTCACCCAAGGCAACGCCGCCGTTCCCGTGACAGCAGCTACCCAGCCGGCAATTGTACTTAGCAGCAGAAGACGTTTGCCCATGTCCGGATTCCCTGTCTTTTGCGAGCCGATCTCGTGTGTAAATTCACGCGATTTGAGCACGGAGTCGCTGGCCGCAACACCGCTTTGGAGGTGCCGCATCTCCATATGCGGCCAGGCCGGTTACGGAGAACCGGCGCTCCAAACATCTGGGGGCAGTTACACCCTTTGATGTGACTGCCGGACCTTCGGCAGAGGCGGGGCTCGTGTGCAACCTCACGCCATCTGAGCACGGTTCGGCCTCCGGACGGCGACCTGTCTGGCCCCCGACAGAAGTTACACCCTCCGATATGGGCGACAGAACAACTGGCGAGCCGATCTCTTCAGGACCTCTTCGGTCCATCATCTTCGCTTGGAGCCGCGGGAAGTCAGTTACCCCGTCTGTACTCTCATCTCAGCGAACACAGCCTCGCCGATCCGGACCCGGGCGAGATTCGCTTCAGTCAGGAACGTGTAACGGTCAGGGGCTTCCTGCAGCCCCTTCGCACACAGCCGATTGCTGAGCACGACGACGAAATCACCGTGGCTCGGATCAATCCAGAGCGATTGGCCGGTGTACCCACCATGGCCGTAGGTGGACGAAGAGCAGCTACCAGGCCTGCTATGGTACGGATCCGGGGCCTGGTCCATGTTCCAGTACACGCCGAACTCCGGCAGCCCGGGCGGAGCTTGGACGGACGTCAGCAATCGCACCGTCGTTGGCTCAAGCACACGCACGCCATCCAGTTCTCCGCCATTGAGCATCATCCGCGCGAATCGCGACAGATCCCTGGCGGTCGAGAACACCCCGGCATTCCCGATCGGTCGCCCTATCGCACACGCTGGCTCATCCGAGATCTGTCCCAGTTCTTTCGCCCCGCAGGACACCATGCGTTCAGACGGTTCGAGCGGACCAAAACACGTATCGATCATGCCCAGCGGAGCGAAGACACGATCCTGGCAATACACCGCGAATGGGATGCCGGTGGTCGCTTCCACAATCAAGCTGCCCAAGACCGCGTTCTTGCAGGCATACACGAATTGTGTGCCCGGCGGGGCGGCAGCCGGCACGCTCAGCCAGTCTGCCAGCGCGGCGTCTCCTCGAAGCCCCGGGGCGGGTTTGGCATTGTCAAAGCCGGACGAGTGAGTGACCACGTGTCGGAGCGTCAAGGCGGACGGCAACGCCTCAAGGGGGGCACCCAGTACATCGACGACCTGTGTGTCGAGCGAGAGTTTTCCCGATTCCATGGCGCAACCAAGTGCTGTCGCTGTCGCCACAACTTTGGTCAGGCTGGCAACATCGAAGACGCTGTCGTCGAGCATCTCTCGAGCGGGGGACGCGCGCTGAGCCAGTCCTCGACTGCAGATTCCCTGAAGGGCTTCACCGCGTCCCCAGGCGACCACACATCCTGGGAAGAATCCTGCCGCCAACTCCCGGTCGATCACGGCTTTGAGTTGCTGCATGTCCATACCTGGTCAGGAGGCTCTGTTTACATTCGGTGTCCGGCTATCTCCAACGCGTCGGACTATGCTTCCGCGAGTGTCTGGAGGAGTCGGAGATTCTCGCCGATGGCCGTGTTGTCGGCGTTATCGGTCAACACACGGACATTCATGGACTTGAAGACCCAGACCTCGTAGCCTCCCCGGGCAATCTGGTCCTGTGACGGGAAGTAGAAGTAACAGCCGTTGGCATTGCTGAGGCTCAGCGTATGCTGGAACGGGCTGTACTCCCGCAACCTCAGGGTGATTTCGCTGAACACCTCGAAAGGGAAGGGGACGAACGCGACCGGGCCAACGGACACGACGGTTTGCCGAAGCTCGAGATGTGTCTCGTGGGGACCTGGTGAGCGGCTCTTTTCGAGCCGTGCGCACAGCGCCTTGTGAGACATGACTCGCAGTCCGGTCAGTTTTTCGGGGGCGCCCATATCGTCGATCTGCTGCTCGAGCACCTTGGGGTCCGGCAGCGGTTCGTAGGGTAAGCGTATCGGTTCGGAGAGCACGCGGAGATCGACGTCGCGGAACTCCTTGATGGTTCGGTGGGTCGCCACTGCGTCGATCGCCGCCTTTGCCCCCAGCTCGAGGGCGAAACGGATGTCCGTTTTCCCGGTCGTCTGACCGTTGGAGAGCCGGGGGCCGCAGTCACCCTCTGCACCATTGAAGAAGACCGTCAGGGCGCCGGATTCCTCCTCCAGCCGGTCGACCATGGGGCCTGCCCAATCGCGGGTGATCTCGGGGTTCTTTCCTGCTGCCGTGCAGTGTGCGCCGTAATGGATCAGATTGACGATGGGGATGTCATCTGCTCCCCGGAAACTGATCACCGTCATTGTGGGATCATGACACCCCCACGGGTTCTGGCCGAGACGGATGCTCCCGGAGGGGGCGATCTGTCTGCGGTTCACGCCCACATCGCTCAGCGCTGTGGCGACGCCCATTCGAGCGGGTTGCAGGGCACTGATGGCCTGCGTGGCTGCATTGACGACCTGGGGTTCGAAGATTGTGGTCAGGTACTCTTCATCGAGGTTAGCCCCGCCTGGCGTTCCCCTCATGGCCGGGCCCGAATGCGTGTGTGTTGCCGAGAGAATGATATGGTCGAAGGGCACATCCGTCGCTTCGGATATTCGCTTCCGGAGCTGCGTACTTTGGGGATCCTTGATCACGCAGACGTCGGCGCTGATGAGCAGGGCTTTCGTCCCATCCTGTACCAATGCGATGGCCGTTACGGCAAGGTCGTCATGTACTGCTTCCGCTGCCCGTGCCGGGGCGTACCCCATCAGCATCGCGCCAACTGATGGTGTGATGGTTCCGCGTCCTGCGCCAACGAGTAGATTCGACATGGTGATGTTACTCCCCAGGGGTTTTCACGCTATACGGTTGGGTCAACGCCCCTATGCAGGCGATCTCTTCCTCCGCGAATGGTGTGCCGTCGGTTCGTAGGATGTCGTGAAACCAGAGCTCCGGTTCGGGATACGGCGCGCCAGCGGCCAGCACTTCTCCTTTGGCGCGCAGTTCCATGCTGTCCCGGAAAACACCGTCGCGATGTCGGGATGACCACGGCCAGATAGTGCCCGCTTTCCCCGACACGAAGCCCCAGTTGATCGCAGCGACTCTCTGCTCCTTGAGAACCGGCATCACGGCCTGGAAGGTTGAGCCCGTTTCGCGGGCCAGGTACTCGGTCATGAAGAGCGGCCGCTCGTCTTGTCGGAACCGCTCGATCTGCTCCCGAACCCCGGCGGCCGGCGAGTAGTTGTGGATCGAGTGGACGTCCGAATTGAGGGCATTGATCGACCAGTTGACCGAACCCACGCAGCCGTCGGTGTTGGAGCAGATGGGCTGTGAGGGGGCCACATCCCGAGCCCAGAGCCAGGACGCGTGGACCAGCTTGCAGGACCCGTCGCCAAAATCCTCGTAGCCGAGGTCGCCGTGACGGGTGCCACTCTCACCCGCGCCCCGTCCGGGCTCGTTGTAGAGCTCCCACATCAGGACGCGTTCATCGTCGCGGAAGCGCGCCATGGTCTGCTGCACGTATCCCTTGAGGCGCGAGACCTCTGCCTGGTCGGCTGTGCCGTGCATGAAGCGCAGGGCAGAGGCCCGTTCCGGGCAGGTCACCCAGCCCGAGTTGTGGTAGGCCGGAATCACTTTGGGCTGTGCCCCGAGTTGGGCTGCCGGGTAGTGGCAGTCGTCGAAGAAGACGAAAAAGGGGCGGATGCCGTGGCTCGCGCAGCAGTCGAGGAATTGGTCCATGCGTTCGTAGAGACCGGTTTCGTCTTCGGCCCAGACCAGGTCATGGAGGTAGACGCGGTGGGTATTGAAGCCAAGATCCTTACACCAGCCCAGCTCCCTCTCGATAGTACCCGGGTCCCACGTGTCGGTTTGCCACATCTCGATTTGGTTGATGGCGGTGGCTGGGTAGTAGTTACAGCCTGCCAGCCAAGGCAGCTCATCGTACCAGGCCCGGGCTCGTTCTATTGACCAACGGCCCTCGACAGCTTGGTAGGGCATGCTGTGGCCGAGGGCCTTGGCAATCTGTTGACCGTCGAGTATTCCGTCCATGTGAGAGTCCCTCAAATTGTTGCGCTCGCGTGTATGCGCGAAAGGGAGGTGACGTGCAGGTGCAAATATGGGCCCCCCGCCGACAGGTGCAAGGAGGGCGTTCAGCAAGGGATTTGTCGTGCCGAGAGAACTCGGGCTGGTCATGTGTTCGGGGTGTTTCCCGATTGCAGCCGGAGTTCTCCCGTGATTGGGGATAGAGTACGTGGCGTGCAGAAGCGCATGATGAGAGAATTGGGGCGCAACGCCTCGCCAGCGATGTTGGTGCATGGAACGATGAGAGTACATGTCATGACAGCTTTACTCGGTACGTGCCTTCGGGCCTCCGCAGGGACCCCAAGCCTTGAGATACCGACCGCCGTGAACGTCGCGGCTTGCGTGGAGCAGGCATGGAAGACCACCTGGGAGCGTTTTTACTTGCCGAAAACGCACCTTTTCTACGATTATCTGACCAGCTATGAGCCCGGGAAAGAGCTGGCCCATCTGCCAACCGCCGAGGAAGCCGCCAGGCAGGACCCGAATGAATGTGGCTACGGTACCGGCATGGAGGACTGCATGATCTCCGCCGGAGCCATGCTCTCGCTCATTGTGGACCGGTACGCGGTCACGAAGGAAGAGATGCTTCGCGAACGCGCCCTGGGTGTTTTTCGAGGCATCCGGCTTTGTGCCACGGCTCACGCCGTGCCGGGATTCCTGGCTCGAGGAGTTTGCGCGGATGATCTCAAGAGCATCTACCCGAACTCCTCACGGGATCAATACACGCATGCTGTCCACGGCCTTTGGCTCTACCATCGCAGCCCGTTGTGTGGCCCCGAGACGCAGCGGAAAGTCGGCGAGATACTCGCCGCCATTGCCGACCGTATGACGCGAAACGTGACGCCGGACAACAACTACGATTCACTCAGATCCGATGGCACTCGTGACACCCGCGGCATCAGCCGAATGTGGAACGTCGAAGGGCACGAGGCCGCTCGCCTGCCGATGATCTATGCCGCGGCCTGGGATGTCACGGGCAGGCAGGAGTACCACGATCTGTACCGGAAGTACCTTGAGCCGGCCATCGAGCAGTCGTTCACCGTTGGGTCCAACCAGCCCACCTACGCTTGGCTGCAGATGCAGGCATCGCTGGAGCTCCTGGGATCGCTGGAGCAGGATGCGGCCCTGAAGGCGAAGATGCACGAGGTCATGGCGATGGTGGCCAAGCAGTGTGCGGGTCGGGCCCGGAACGCAGGAATTGCCGCCGAGAGGCTCGATCTGACTAAGCTCTGCACCGACTGGCGAACCGGCGAGGCCCTTGCCTGGGAAGGAAGCTACCGGAAAGTGTGGTACAACATCCGCGAGCGAGGCGAGGCCGCCCTGACCCAGTTGATAGCGGAACACGTCTCGTTCCCCCAGGAACAGAAGGACCTGCTGGCTCGGGCGATTACTCAGCTTGACTACAGCCGCGTCTCCAGTAACGGCATTTTCTACCTGCAGGCCGCCTACTGGAAGGCCCGCAGGCGGATGCAAGTGGGGGAGGCGCGGGACTGAGTCGGTCGGCGGACTGAGGAAAAGGCGGCTACCGCGCCTCTTTCCCCAGCCTCTGCTCTACTGCCGCAAGGGCAGGTGAGGTGAGCTTGCCGACGTGAATCAGAACCGCCAGTTGACGAAGATCATCCCCGGCGCCAGCTCTTCGGGCAGACCGGTGAACCACTCGGTGTTCTGGCGGATGATGTTGACCAGTCCGATCTGGACGCCGGTGTCGGTGGACTCTGCATAGTTGACGAAACCGAGCTGTAGCCCGGTCACCGTGCCTGCATAATTGACCGCTCCCGTCTGCAGCCCCTTCATGGTTCCCGCGGCGTAGTTCGCAAATCCGTTCTGCCAGCCCAGGAAGCCGCCCTTTGTGTAGTTGATCGGTGCCCACTGAATGCCTTTGTAGTCGTCTGCGTAGTTGAGAACGTATGCCCAACTCAATCCGGCGCTTTGTCCGGTCGTACCGTTGGCGATGCCCAAAGCCAGCGATGTCTGCTGGTTTTCACCCCACACACTGAGGGTCAGGCCCTCGATCGTGTCGCCCCGGTCACAGACGGCGACATCCGGTGTAAGACTCAAGTTGAATGGTCTGATTTCGGCCTGAGCGCCGGCGGAAACGAGGACTGCGGCCAAGCTTGCGAGTAGTGTCTTCATTGCTTGCTTCTCCTTCTTGTACGTTTGTTGGTACCGGTTCGGGGCATGACGGACCGGCCTTCCTTTCGGCCGCGCAGGTGCGCCGCCAGGCGACTAACCATAGGCCCGCCTCCGGCCACTTGCCAGGTACTCAATGGGTTCATCCTGTTCGTGGAGGTGACACCAGGGCGCGGCTGGCTGTCCTATCGCCGATCCCTATCTCATCGATAAACAGAGCCTTTCGGGTCACTGTTGACGGCGTTAGTTCCGGTGGCTCCTCCCAGGACCCAGGGCCGTATTCTCGCCAACCCAACCCATGTGTCCAGGAGGTGTCAAGGCTGGTGTCCCGTGGTTGCCTGCGGGCGTGTTCCGGGCGTCTCCTCGAGGTCCTGGCGCTCGGCAGTGGGCCGGGGCGGCGACAGGGGTTACATTATGGGCCATGCCGAACGAACGTCACACCATCCGCATGCCCGCCTGGCATGCATACGTCCTGGGGCTTCTCGGAGGAGGAGTTCTGCTGGCGCTGTTGCTGATGGTATTCGCGGCGTTCACTCGTCCGGACACGTCCTTGCAGCCCAAGGCCTACAGCTCTGAGGAGTTGGCCACGGCCGAGAAGGCACGGGATGTCAGCTTCGATCCCGACACTCCGCAGATTCTCCACGTCGATGTTCCTGATGAGGCATACGCCCAAGTGCAGAGCCACCTTGCCGCGCTGTCCGCGGGCAAGGCATCGGCCGAGAAGACGGTGAGTATGATCGCGGCTGGAGACCTGCCTGCCTGGTTCCCGCACAACGAAGCACCCGTCCTGGCCGAGCTGGTCGCGGAAGGGCACTTGCCTCCCGTGCACGAACGGGTCGGCCCTGAGCCGATCGTCATGCGCGGAGTGGACGGTATCGGTGTCTACGGCGGCACGTGGCTCCGGATCGGTACCAGTCCGAACGATGTCGGGGTCATCACCTACCGTCTGTCCGGGGCGAATCTGGTGCGCTACAGCCCTCTGGGTTATCCCATCAAGCTGCATCTGGCCCGGCGTATCGAGAAACAGGATGAAGGGCGCGTGTGGCTGGTCACGCTGCGCCGTGGCATTCGCTGGTCGGATGGCCATTCCCTTGATGCCGATAACATCATGTATTGGTGGGAGCACGAGGTGCTCGATAAGGCCGTGGGCGGCAAGATTCCGAACTGGATGATGCCGGGAGGCAAACCCGGCCGGGTAGAGAAAGTCGATCAGTACACGGTGCGCTTTACCTTCGGTGTCCCGGATGGCTTGTTTATGGACCATTTGGCCATGTACAGCAACGGCATGATGCAGCCGGCGCACTACCTCCGCAACTACCACCCGACCCTGGGAGACCCGGCGTTTCTGAAGCAGCGCCTGGCGGCTCACGGGCTCAAGTCACCGCGGTCGCTGTACCATCGGATTCGCGATTTTCGCAACCCGGACTGCCCGCGCCTCTGGCCGTGGGTTTACCGCAAGCACAAGAACGTGCCTCCGCAGGTCTTCGTGCGTAATCCCTACTACTTCGTGGTCGATGAACAGGGGGACCAACTGCCCTATATCGACCGGGTCCAGTTCGAGGTCCAGGACAACAAGATGCTATCGCTGTCCGCGGCCAATGGGTTGGTCAGCATGCAGACGCGACACATGCGTTTCGAGAACTACACCGAGCTGATGAGCCGCCGTGAACAGAGCGGGACCCGCATTCTGCACTGGTACCCGGCCTGTCGGAGCGTCTATGCGATCAACCCCAATCTCAATCGCCGTGTGTCCCCGGATGAGCCGGAGACCAAGTGGAAGGCGGCGTTGTTGCTCGACAAGCGCTTCCGCCAGGCTCTGTCGCTGGCTATTGACCGGGCGATCATCATCGAGGCAGAGTACCACAACCTGGTCGAGCCGGCTCAGGTGTCTCCCGGCCCTCAATCGCCCTTCCACTCCGAGAAGCTGCACAAGGCCTTCACCGAGTTCGACCCGGCCCGAGCGAATGGCCTGCTTGACGCGGTGTGGGCGGATCTGAACGGCAATCCGGCCCAGCGGGACAGTGAAGGTTTCCGGGTCTATCCCGACGGCACACGCATGGTCTTCTACCTTGACTACTGTGCGTTCACTGGCGTAGGACCGGCCCAGTTTGTGGTGGATGACTGGGCGGATGTCGGGGTACGGGTTATTCCGCGAGAGCGGGCCCGGACGCTCTTTTACCGGGAAAAGGCGGCCAACAACTTTGACTTCAACGTGTGGTCAAGCGAGAGCGACTATCTCCCGCTCGTATGTCCCCGTTACTTCCTGTCGTTCAACGGTGAGAGTTTTTATGCGGGAGGGTGGGGCCGCTGGTACGCTTTGGGCGGCTACTATGGGGCGGAGCAGGCCACGGAGAGCAAGCTCTCCATCCCGGTGCCGAAAGACCATCCCATGTACGAGTCTCTGACGGCTTACGAGGAAGCGCTGCAGGCCGTCGAGCTGGATGACCAGGTCCGCCTGTTTCAACGGGCGTTGGACAACACAGCCGAGAACCTGTGGAGCATCAATATCTCCACTGCCCCGCCGCAGTTGGTCGTGGTCAAGAAGGGGTTCCGAAATGTGCCGGAGAACGCGTTGTACGGCGTCATTTTTCACACCCCGGCGAATGCCGGAATAGAGTCCTATTTCTTTGAAGATCCCCAGGATTCACCCGGTGCGATTCGGGAGACACGCGAGTCCATCTTGCGGGCTGTCCCGATGCCGGGCGAGGAGGGCGACGGTGGCAGCGTCGCTTCAGCAACAGGGGAGCGGCCTCCGACCGAGCCGCGGTCGAAGGTGGTCGGTCGCCTGATCCGGTTTGCTGTTCTCGGGATTGTGGTGGCCCTGATCTTGATGGTCTCAGTCCGGCACCCGTTCATTGCCCGGCGATTGGTGATCATGGGGCCCACGCTTCTGATCATCTCGGTGTGCGCGTTCACCATCATCCAGTTGCCGCCCGGGGATTTCCTGACCACGCGCATCATGCAACTGCAGGAAGCGGGTGACAATGCGGAAGCCGAGAAGCAGCAGCTGGAGGAGCTCAAGCAGATGTTCTACTTCGAGGATCCCACCATCCAGCGTTACTTCCGCTGGATGGGGGTCTACTGGTTCCGTTCGTTTGACCGAGCGGACAAGGGCCTGCTTCAGGGAAATATGGGACTCAGTATGGAGACGCTGAAGTCAGTGAACGACATGGTCGGGGACCGTGTCCTGCTCACATTCCTGATCTCTTTGGGGACGATTCTGTTCACTTGGGCCGTGGCGATCCCCATCGGCATTTACTCGGCCGTGCGCCAGCATTCGATCAGTGACTACGCACTCACCGCGATCGGGTTCCTCGGAATGTGCATTCCTCCGTTCCTCCTGGCCCTGATCCTGATGACGATTGCCAACGTGAGCGGGCTGTTCTCACCTGATTACGCCACCCAGCCGGAATGGACGTGGGGCAAAGTTCTTGATCTGCTGAAACACATCTGGATCCCAATTGCCGTGATGGGGGTCGGAGGCACCGCCGGCATGATTCGCGTCATGCGCGCCAACCTTTTGGACGAGTTGCGCAAGCCGTATGTGACTACTGCCCGGGCCAAGGGCGTGCGTCCAATGAAGCTTCTGTTCAAGTACCCTGTACGGATGGCCCTGAACCCCTTCATCTCCGGCATCGGGGGCCTGTTCCCCCAGTTGATTTCCGGGGGCACGATCGTTGCGATGGTCCTGGCGTTGCCCACGGTTGGTCCCATGATGCTGGCCGCCTTGTTCAGTCAGGATATGAACCTTGCTGGTTCGTTGCTCATGGTACTGAGCCTTCTTGGCGTATTCGGTACGCTTGTCAGTGACTTGCTGCTGCTCTGGCTTGACCCGCGGATCCGACTCCAGGGAGGTACGCGGTGAGCCTTTTCGGAGAAGACAAGACACGGGACCTGGCGTTCGATACGCTGAGCCAGTGGCAGTTGGTGCGTCTGCGCTTCTGCAAGCACAAACTGGCCGTAACCGCCTTCTTTGTTCTCGGTGTGCTCTACACCGTTGCCCTGTTCGCTGGTTTCTTTGCGCCGCAGTCCCCATGGACGCGGAATCTGGACTACAGCTACTGTCCGCCGCACCGCATCGCGTTCAGTGTGAGAAGAGGACTCTATGTGAAGGGCATTCGCCAACACACTGACCCGATTCTCATGCGCAAGAGCTATGTCGATGATCCCGAGCGGAATGTCCCGCTATCGCTTTTCGTGAAGGGTGCGCCCTACCGGTTGCTGGGGTTCATTCCGTGCTCACGCCACTTTCTCGGTGTCGACGCGAATGAATTGCCGGTGTGCTTCCCTGCACGGCATCGCGTGTTCTTCCTGCTGGGCGCGGATAAGTACGGTCGGGACATCTTAAGCCGGGTGATCAGCGGTGCCCGTATCTCTCTCTCCGTCGGCCTGATCGGGATCGCCATCACGTTTGTCCTGGGACTTCTGATCGGCGGGATCAGTGGCTATGCGGGGGGCCGGGTCGACAACGTGATTCAGCGGACGATCGAGATCATCAACTCCTTCCCGCGTTTGCCCATGTGGTTGGCCCTCGGCGCGGCCGTGCCCGGAGACTGGAGTCCGTTGAAGACGTATTTTGCCATCACTATCGCGCTGAGCCTGCTCAGTTGGACGCGCCTCGCCCGGGTTGTCCGTGGCAAGATTCTGGCCTTACGCGAGGAGGATTATGCCATGGCCGCCCGCCTGCTGGGAGCCGGTCATGGACGGATCATTTTCAGACACCTGTTGCCTGGGTTCACCAGCCACATCATCGTCGCGTTGACCCTGAACATCCCGGGCATGATTCTTGGAGAGACGAGCCTGAGTTTCCTTGGTCTGGGATTGCGTCCGCCCATTGTGAGCTGGGGCGTCATGCTGCAGGACTGTATGGATATCAAAGCGGTGAGTTACTACCCCTGGTTGATGGCCCCGGTTGTGATGATCGTGGCCACCGTCTTGTGCTTCAATTTCTTTGGCGATGGCTTGCGCGATGCAGCCGATCCCTATGCCTCCAGGTGAGCTGAGAGCACGAATGAACAAGAACGTCCTTGAAGTCGACGATTTGCGGACCTCCTTTTTTACCGATGAGGGTGAACTACAGGCTGTCCGCGGTGTGACCTTCCATCTGGAGCGCGGGCGTGTGCTCGGGTTGGTGGGTGAGAGCGGCTGCGGCAAGTCCGTGACCAGCTATTCGGTCATGCGGCTGATTCAGGAGCCGGGCCGGATCGTCGGGGGGCAAATCCTGCTGCACACGGGGGATGGCCGGACGCTCGATACCGCCACGCTCAACGAGAAGTCCGAGGAGCTCTACGAGGTGCGGGGCGGCCTGGTCAGCATGATCTTCCAGGAACCGATGACTGCTCTGAGCCCTGTGCATTCCATCGGCAACCAGATCTGTGAAGCTATCCTGTTGCACCAGGACGTAACCCAGGCCGACGCGGAGCGGCTGGCCGTGGACATGCTTGGGAAAGTGGGCATCCCGGGTCCGGAGGAGCGTTTGTCCCAATACCCGCACGAGTTGTCGGGCGGAATGCGTCAACGTGTGGTGATTGCCATGGCGTTGGTCTGCAAGCCTGAGCTACTCATCGCCGATGAACCGACGACTGCGTTGGACGTGACCATCCAGGCCCAGGTCTTGCGCCTGATCAAGGAACTGCAAGCGGAGCTGGGCACCAGTGTGTTGTTCATCACCCACGATTTGGGCGTGATCGCTCAGATGGCTGACGATGTGGCTGTGATGTACCTGGGCCGCATTGTGGAGCAGGGCAGTGTCCATGCTGTGCTCAAAGCGCCCCTCCATCCCTACACACAGGCGCTTCTGCGCAGTCTCCCGGGACTCAGTGGGACGCGGGAGCGGCTGGCGTCTATCGAGGGCACGGTTCCCAATCTCCGTGAGATTCCCCCGGGGTGCCCGTTCCACCCTCGGTGTGAGGCGTTCAAGGAGGGGCTGTGTGACACCGGCGCAGCACCTGAGCTTGAGGAATTGGCCGCCGACCACCGTGTGGCGTGTGTGCGAGCAAAGGAGGTGAATGGCCTGTGACTTCCACCCCGCAACCACTGTTGTCCGTTCAAGATCTGTGCAAGTTCTTCCCGATCTTCAGCAAGGGTTTCTTCCAGCGCAAGGCCGGTGTGGTCAAGGCTGTGAACGAGGTCAGTTTCGATCTCTTCCCGGGTGAGACGCTCGGGCTGGTGGGAGAAAGCGGCTGCGGTAAGACCACGACCGGCCGCGCGATCCTGCGGGCCATCGACCCCACCAGCGGCAAGGTGCTTTTCCACGACCAGGGCCAGACACACGAGCTGTCGGGCTTGCCGACACCTGAACTGAAGCCGCTTCGCACCCGCATGCAGATGATCTTTCAGGATCCGTTCTCGAGCCTTAATCCCCGCATGACCGTAGGCGATATCGTGGGTGAGCCCCTGAAGATCCACCGTTTGGCCAAAGGCACCGAGCTGCGGGACCGCGTGGCTGCCATGCTGGAGCGAGTCGGTCTGCGGCCGGAACACGCCATTCGCTATCCTCACGCGTTCAGCGGCGGCCAGCGTCAGCGTATTGGGATCGCCCGCGCCCTGGTCATGAACCCCGCCCTCATCGTGGCGGATGAAGCGGTGTCTGCCCTCGACGTATCCGTCCAGGCCCAAGTGATCAACTTACTCGAGGACTTGCAGGAAGAGTTCCACCTGACGTACATCTTCATTGCCCATGACCTGAGTGTGGTCAAGCACATCTGCGACCACATTGCCGTGATGTACGCCGGGCGCATTGTTGAGCTGGCACCCACCGACGAGTTGTTCAGTGCGCCCAAGCACCCGTACACCCGCGCTCTGCTCTCCTGCGTGCCCCATCCTGACCCGGACATCAAGATGAACTTCGATTTGCACGGTGAGGTGGCTGATCCCGCGAATCTCCCCTCCGGGTGCAGCTTCCACCCTCGCTGCAGCGAGTGTATCGAGCGTTGCTCGCAGGATGTGCCGGACCTGACCACGCGTGATGAGCGCCTCCTTGCCTGCCACCTGATCGATCCGGATCAATAGGGCAGCTACCCCTGGACGAAATCCCGGAGACTGGTTGCGTGCTCGGGGAACTCCCGGAGAATCTGTTTATCAGAGGTCACAAGCGTCGTGCCAAGATCCGTGGCCAGTGCCACGTATTCGCAGTCGTATGCCGAGCATCTGGAGCGTGTGACCAGTTCCATCACCAACGGGGAAGGGAGATGGTACTCATATCCTGCAAGTTGGGATTCAGCGGCTCGCAGGCAGCGCAGCGCGGCGTCTTGTTGCAGGTGGTCGCGACGGATGTAGCCGGCGAGAATATTGCGGAACTCGGACCGCCACAGCACTGGCGCGACCCAGTGGGGGTCCCTGGCAAGGGCCCGTTCGGCCAAGTCGGTCATCTCACCGGGAATCCACAGGTACGCGATCGTGTTGACATCGACAACGATCATGGGCGTCCACTGTCTCTCGCGGCCGTGAGATCCGCCTGCGTCACGTAGATCCCCATCGTTTCACGAACGGCTCGGGCCTGATCTGCAACAGCGGCTGCGTCGATGTAGGACGCATGCACTGTCTCGTTGAGTGCCGCGATGATCTCTCTGTTCAAGCTGCGCCCATGCGCTTTGGCCTGCGTCTTCAGAGCCGCGTGTAGATCCGGGGGAACGTCTTTGAGGGTGATCGTGCTCATGGAGGAACCGTAATGCATCCATTATGGATGTCAATGTTCAGTGCCTCCAACGGTGTGTCCGTGACCAACGGCTCTGTGCTCAATTCAGGGGGCGTCACACACGAGCGGGGCTACCTGTTCGCCTACTGCTCGATCTCCGGCGGTTCGTTGAAGTAGACCGCGTAGAGCTTGGGACTCTCGCGACGGTAGCGACCACCGTGGAAGTGGACACGCAACCGGATCACGTCTTCCGTCACCTTGGCCAGTGATGCGGCATGGTTCCAGGTTGCGGGGGTGGCGATGCCGTCGACTGTCACTGGATCGGCTTGGGCAAGCGTGTATCCGTCGATGGGGCGGCCACGCCGGTCGAGCAGTTCTACCTTCACCCATTGATCACGCTCCACATCGGTGTTGTTGAGGTTGAGCAGTACGCGTTCGCCTGTTGTGTCGTGTAGGCGAATAGGGACGGTTGTGAAGCTTGACGTGCGGGGGCCTTTGTCCGTGGCGTAGCTCCAGCCGACTTCGTTGGCGAGGTAACCAAAGCCGTCCCGGCGGAGTGTAGCCAGGCCAATCTGCATGCCGATGCCGATGTTCCCGTGGTCCGTCCCTCCGTAGTAGAGGTACGTCTTGTCCCTCACGTTGATGAAGCACGGATAGCCCTGCACCAGGAACGTCGAGTCCCACGCCCCGGCTTCACCCCGGCGCAGCAGCGTGGTCTTCGGCCAAGGTTCCCACCATGTGGCTCCGTCGTGGCTCAGGGCAAAGCCTAACTCCACTTCCGTGTCAATCAGCTCTGTGCGATCGAGGAACATGCCGTACACGCCGATAGTGAGGCCCGGTCGCGCCCACGGCTTGATGCCGTGGTGGGCTTGGAGCATTGGGTACTTGTCCTTCATGGTCCAGACGGCCGTCCCCGGCCATTCCCAGACGGGGCGATCGATATCGTCTGAGCGGAAGGCCATGACCGTGCGTCCCAACTTGGTGAGGCCCTGGGTGTAGATGATCCACTCGTCACCCACCCGAGTCAGTACCTGGGACTCCGCGTCGATCCATTGGCTGGGATCAGGGCGTTCTACTCGGGTCCAATGCACGCCATCGGGGCTGTAAGCGATCGTCCAAAGCGATTCGCGGCCGCCTCGGTCCGGGTTGGACTTCCCCACCGCCTTCTTGAAGCGTCGCTTCGGGTCGCGTTCATCCGGGTCGTAGTGGATCATGGGGCGCCCCGGCATGGGGACCAGATTGTTGTTCCTGCTGCCTTGGAATTCGAGCAGACCGAGATTCGGCTTGGTCCAGCGGACACCGTCGTCGCTTTCCGCGTATGCCGGGCCGCCGGGCATGGCCCAGTACCACATGCGGAACGCGCCATCGAGGTAGTAGACCGAGCCGTCGAATTGGCAGCGTGTCTCATCGACCGAGCCGTCCCCCCCGAGGCGCAGTACGGGATTTTCCGCGTGCCGTACCGCTTCGCATACGGTCAGCCCTACGCCTCTGTTCACCGCGACTTGGGTCGTGTCCACCATCAGCATTGGCCAGCGGCTGTCGCGAATAGGAGCGGGAGGCAGAGCTACACTCATATCGTCGCCAAGAGCGTCGCGTTGGGCTGAGCACATGGACAAGATCTCCTTCTCTGACAGCGCTTGCCCGCGCAGGTTGATCCGGGCTACGGCACCGGCGAGGAAGCGGGGTTGGTCCGGCGACAGTCCCGAACCGATTCGCATCGGCGTGGGGTCGCTGTGAAGCCGACCGATGGGTTCAGTGAATCGGCTGATCGCCAGCCCGTCGACAGACAGCGTGACCTGCTCTTCAGCCGCGTTCCGGACGAGCGTGACGAGGTGCCATCGGCTGTCTGTGAGCTCGCCGGGAACGCTTTGGTAGAGGCGCTGGTCTCCTTGAAGATCAATCAGAAACCGCTTGCGTTTGGGGTAGTAGAGGAGCCGCAGAGTACCGGCCTTGACGAGCACCCCGGCCGGCTCGCCGCCGCCGCGCACCGCGACCCACATTGATAGCGTGAAGCTCTGCGGCCACCGGAGAACGGGAACACCCGGCACGACCACACAGTCATCCTTGCCGTCAAGGGCGAGGGTCGTCAGACCGGGTCGTTCGGCGACCCATGTCGGTGCGCCTTCGAGCACGGCGTGTCGTCCGCCTCCCGAGGAGTCGTGGGCGACCGTGCCCTGCCCGTCATCGAGGGACCAGTTTGCCATTGGTTCGTCGGCTGCAGACAGACCTGCTGCCAGCACAGCGACAGAGGCGAGCCGGGACGGCTGCATGGGCTTTTCCTGTTGACTCGGGGGACCGCTTACTTCGTGGGATACCAGAGGAAAGACCTGTCCATCGGGGGGGGCTGGTCCCTGAGAGCTTCTACATGTCCATCGCAGAACACGTTGTTGTTGCGTCGCTTGTGCGGAGCGGGGTACCATGACCACGTTCCGGTTGAGGTGCGTGTGGCCCCAGTGGCGACTCCCCACGGCACGGTTGAGGATGAACCGGCACTGTTCACGGACATGGCCCATCCTCCCCTCACATTGGGGCTCACACCAGGTGTGTGGGCTTCGGCCAGTTCTACCGTGTTCGACGGTCTCGGGATTCCTCCCAGCCTCAGCCTGTGTGTTGGCGTCATGTAGTTGGTCTCGCCACAGATCCAGGCGTTGATCATGTGGCAACGTGTGTTGCCGGCCTTAGCTGTGGGGCAGATGTATGAAGGGGCGCTGTTGACGTAATCGAAGATGGCGTCGTCCCATGTCTTGTAGGTGGCGGTTGAGGATCTGCCGCGCTCACAGTTGGGGAAATGCTCCTCATTGTCGTCCGCGTACATGGCCATGCCCAATCCCAACTGCTTGCCGTTGTTCATGCACGATGTCGAGTTTGCTCTGCCCTTGGCCTGCTGCAGGGCGGGCAGCAACATGGCTGCCAGGATCGCGATGATGGCAATCACGACCAGCAGCTCGATCAGAGTGAAACGGTTGAGCTGGTTAGAGCAGTTCATTGTCATCTTTCTTGTGTGTAAAACCGTAGGGGACAAATCCCCCCCTCTGCAGGCTCGTCTGAAACAACACTCGATTTGAGCACGAAACACATCGTTGGGGGTGCCGCTTCTCCGTAAGCGGCCAGGCCGGTTTGGGAAAACCGGCGCTCCATGGGGTTGGGCCGGGAGGACAAGCTCTTCCCGGTGAACAGCTAAAGCAAGACCTTGTTTCAACCCGATAGGACCCGGGGCGCCGCGGCCCCGCGGCGGACGGGGGTCGGCTCGTATGTAACTTCACCGACTACCGAGTAGTGGGTACCGAAGTTACGCTGCTCAGATATGAGCGACAGAATAGCTGGCGAAGGCCAGGCTCGTCCTTATCTCCGCGTAGGTTAGTCCTGTAGTGCGGCCGGGTCAACAGGGCCCAACGATCAGGGCGTGTCAATGACGGTCACGGCCACGTTCTCCGGGCCTACCAGGTAGAGGATGGACTCGGTTACGTCGATTTGGACCTCACCGTTCCGGACTGAAACGGTGACCGGCGCTCCGAGGTGGTCGAAGGCTTCTGTCACGGATCCCGTGATAGCGAGGCTGCAGCTCTGGCTCCGCTCGGCTTTCCAGAGCGCCCAGGCCATTTTTCCGTCCGGGCGCCGCCAGTGGGGAAAGTAGAACGCGCCGTCTTCGGAACGCCAGTTGTGCTTCGCGTTCTGTGACCCGGCGGGACGGGCCCGAGTGAGGGCCTTGACTGCCGTGTACGCCGGTTTGGGGCTCAGATCGCGGTGAACCATGCCGAAGTGGTGCTCGTTGTAGAACGGGTCGTGCTCAACGGCCTGAAACTCATACCAGAACATTCGTTGGATGCCTGCCTGCAGGGCGATGAGGTAAGCCCGGGGACAGATTTGGCCTTGACGGTCCTGCGTGACATTGCGTCCGAAACTGGAGAAGGTCGTCACGATCACGCCGCCCTCCATGTCGCTGTTGAGTGCATAGGCAGCGGCTGAGACGCCTGTGTAGTCTTTGTCACTGGACACGGCCAGAGGCACGAATGTGTCGCCGGGCTTCAGAGCGCTGTCGGTGAGGAAGCGCGTCGCTTCCGGGGTGCGTTTCGGGAACGTGATGAGGCCCTTCCACTCCTCTGCAGCTGCCGTCTTCTTCACCTTCTTTGGGACGCCGTCCTTTGTCCACCAGGCTTCCCAGCCGATACGCAGGCGTCTGCGGAAACTCTCGCTCGCATGGGGACGATCCCAGGTGCCGTCGGGCTTCTGTTTCATCGCGTAGTACAGCGGCACCCCGGACCAGAGCATCACAACGCCACCGTTCCGAACATAGGATTCAATGGCGTCGAAGGCGCCTACGGGAAACCCCTCATTCGGGGGCATAAGCAGGATCTGAGTCGTGTTGGGCGAAAGCGTCGGCAACTCCTTGAGTGTGACTGTCCGGAGAGTGGTCGCCTGCAGCATCTCACGGGCTGACTCCTCCGCCTCGGGACTGAACGTGTGTGCGTAACCGTGGTCCTGGAGCAGCGCCGCACTCCATGTCGTACGGGAGGGAACGATCGCCTTCATGCCGGCCTTGACGATGCCGTTCATGAATCCGCCCACGTCCGCAGGGGAGGAATGGGTCGGCCATCCGACTTCGGTGATCCAGATCGGCTTGTCTCCATCGTTGTATCGCCCCATCAAAGCGCGGAGCTTCTCGACGTCCTCATACAGTTTGCCTGGACCAGGGCGCTTCGGGTAGCGGTATGGATGGATGTTCATGACGTCGAAGTGCGGCGCCCCGCCTGCCTTGTAGACGCCCTCGATGAACTCCCACGGAATCCCGGCAAAGCCCCCGATGAGCACAGTCAGCTCCGGATCGATCCGCTTGATCTCCTCGTAGGCCGCTTTGAGGAGGATGGCGTAGTTGGCCGGCTCCGGCTTCTCTCGCCAGAACCCTTCGAGATTCTGTTCGTTCCAAATCTCCCAATGGCGAACGCGATTCTTGTAGCGGCTCACGACACGCCGCACGTACTCTGTCCACTTGTCCAGGTGCTTGTAGGCCGGGCTGGCCCATTTGACATCATAGTCCAGAATGGGCAGGATCGTGACCCCGGCGTCTTCACCCCACTGCACCGTCTCGTCCAGGTGCTTGAACGTCCACTCACCTTCCTTGCGTTCGACGCCGGACCAATCGAAGTCTGTCCGGGCCCAGCGGATCCCGGCTTCCGCCATCCGAGCCACTTCCTGCTGGGCAATCTGGTGTTCGCCTCCTCGGGCGAGGTGTGCGCAGACCGCATAGGGGACGCCGCTGTCCGCCGGCATGAACTCAACGGTTTCCACTGCCTTTGCCTCCCGTGGCGTCTGCGCGCGTATCGTGTTCATCGCCCCCCCGATGAGCATGGCTGCGGCTGCGCTCAACACGAGAGACCGCGTCTTCCAGTGGTCAATTCTGCTCTCGTTTCCACAGCGATCCATATCATCTGTCTCCTGGTCGTTGATTTCGTGGTCGTCAGGCCTCAGGGGAGGCCCGGTCAGGCTGAGGGTTGCTCCGGATCCGGCGCAGCGCGCAGGGCATGTACGGTGAGGCCGGCGGAGCGATTTTCACCCGGAAGCACCAGACTGGCCAGCCAGCCGATGATCGCGCAGCTGAGCATCCCTACCACGCCGTAGAGAAAGAAGTGCAGCGACGTGGACGTCTTGACGTAGCCCAGCACAAACCCACTGGCGATGAGACCGACAATCGCACCGCGGCCATTGCCCCGCTTGGTGAACATGCCCAGCAGAAACAGCCCGGCCAGACCGCCGCCGAAGAGCCCGAGGATCACCATGAATTGGTCCCAAAGGCTCTTGATGTCTGTGGTTGCCATGGCCAGCGCAAAAACGGTACCGATTGTCCCGGCCAACGCCGTCATCCACTTGGCGAGGCGCAGACAGCCTTCCTCGGTCGTGTCCTTCTTGAAGCGTCGGTAGAAATCGGTAACGATGGCTGCAGACATGCTGTTCATGCTGCTGTCGAGACTGGACATACTCGCGGCGAAGACCCCCGCGATGACCAAGCCGGAGACGCCGACCGGCAGCTCGTTCACGATGTACCAGGGGAATACCATGTCGAGTTTTCCCAGAGTCGGGGGTAACTGCACGGGGTGGCAGCGGTAGAAGCCCCAAAGTGCCGTCCCCACGGCCCAGAAGACCAGCGCGGCGAGCCCGAGAAAGGCGCAGAGCCACAGTCCCCGGGCAGCGCTCTTTTCATCTTTCGTGGTGAGGTAGCGCTGGATCACCGCTTGGTCTGAGGCGTAGGGGATCAAGCCTGCAGGGGTATACAGGAGCAGGACCCAGATTGTCGCTGTGCTGAAGTCGAAGTTCCAGTCCACCCACTCCAGTCTGCCGTAGTGTGATGCTTCAGTGAGCAGCCAACCGACCCCTCCATCTACGTTGTTCAGAATCAGGATAAGGCTGATGAACGCTCCGGCCATCAGCACGATGACCTGGAGAACGTCGGTCCAGATCACCGCTTCCATGCCCCCCAGAACCGTATACACGGTGGCCAGCACGCCCATCACGGCGATACACGCGTACACATTGATACCAGTCACCACCGAAAGCGCGATAGACGGCAGTAGCAGTACGATGCCCAGCCGACCGAATTGCATGAGCAGGAACACGGCGCTGCCGAACAGGCGAGTCGTTACATTGAAGCGTTTCTCCAGGTACTCATACGCGGTGGTGACATTCAGCCGCCGATAGAAGGGGATGAAGACTTTGGTCACGATTGGGATGATCAGGAAGAGGAAGAAGACGTTGAGCACGTAGAGCCAGTTTGTGGCGTAGAGCTTGGCGGGGCAGGCCATGAAGGTGATGGCGCTGAGCATGGTGCCGAACACGCTGAGGCCCGCGGCCCACCACGGGATGCGCCCCCCGGCTTTGAAGAAATCGTCCGTGGTCTTTTCACGCTTGGAGAAGTACGCCCCCATGACCACAAGCGCCAGGAGATATAGGCCCAGAATCGTGTAATTGACCGCGCCGAACCTGGCGGGAACTGAGAGCGTCGCCTGCCAGACGCCTGGACTGCGCACCCCCGGTCGGATCTCACCACTTGGGACGACGAGCGTCCCCCCCCAACTGATAACGTTGGTCGTCACGTGGTTGCCCACGGGGAAGTCAGTGACCTTCTGCCAAGTGTCGGTGATTGTATGGTAGGCCAGAACATCCCGCGGAAACCCCGGGTGAGCAATCATGCGCCTTTCCATCTCGGCTTTTGCAGCCGCCAGGGCAGCCTGGTCTTCCTCCTTGCTGAGCGCCGCGATGCGTGCCTTGAGGGCCTTGTGGACGTCTTGCTGGTAATACTCACCACCATCACCACCGAGAACAAGGATGTGGTTTGCACCGATGGCAGTGGCCGGGGCCGCGGCGGTGCAGCGAATGCCCGGTCGGCCCTTCCCGACGTCCGCGATGCGCATCCAGGGACGGAGCCGAGGAACTGTCTCCTCGTTGGTACTGATCCTCTTAACAGCGGCCCAGAACGCATCCTTCTGAGCGTACCCGAATTGGGCGACTTGCTCTGCCGGCAGGCCTTGCTCTTCGCAGAAGACATTCAACGCTGCCGTGTACGCTTTGGGGTTGAACCGCCAGCCATCGGTGAGCCGGTCGCCACCTGGCCCCGTACCACTGAACAGGTAAAGACAGTCGGTACTGCCATCGCTTTGCACGGCGGCCGACGTTTTCCAGCGGGCCGGGCCGGGCCAGGGGGGGAGTTTCTCCCAGGCAAATCCCTCCTTGGAGTTCTTCCTGGAAAGATCCAGGGCCCAGAAATGCTGCGTTGCTTCACGGCCCTTGCCGCAGTTTCCTCCCGCCACGTAGATCACATTCCCGATTTTTCCGCCCGCGATGTACGCACAGGCCTCGGGGAGGGGGGGCATCGGCTGCACGACGGTTGGGTCATCCGCCGCACCGAGAAGCTTGTCCGATACGTCCACATTCCCCTTTGCCGAGTCCCAGCGCAAGACAAACACGCGGTTGGACAGGTGCCATGGTTGGCTCAGGGCGCCGGTCTCGGGATCGGTCACGAAACCATCTTTCCACTCCCCACCGATGCACACGATGCCATCGGGCGTGGCCACCGAGACACCGTAGCTGTACCCGTTTTCGAGTTGACGTGCCACGACCTGCCATATGGGCGGGGCATCTTCCCGTTCGCCCGGACGCAGCACGAAGATGTTGCGGTGATAGACCTTGGGAGATAGGTCTCCGGTCGATGTGCGGGGCCATCCGGCCGGGAAGTTCGCTCCTCCCGCCACGATCAGTACACCCCCGTGTACGCCCGAGAAGGCCCCGGCCAACCCCGGTTGCACGGTTTGCCCGGAGGCCGGCGGAAGCGAGGGCAGTTCACCCCACGCGATCGGTGCGGTCTCCGCAGCGCCAAGGGCAACGGCCGCGCCAGCCAGGAAGGCGAGTCCAGAAACGAGGGTCGCTAGACGTCTGCAGTTGGTGCTCATCGGTTGGGCTTCTCCTCATGGTTTCGGGGTACTTATCTGCGCTGTGCGCGGCTCGGCCCTCCAGGAAGGCACGGCCGCTGTGGACATCGGCCCTCCAGAACACTGGCCGCACTATGGGTTCACCCCAAGCCAGTCCAGGTCGACTCGAGCGAACGTGATCTTTTCATAGAGCTTGTTTTCGCCGCTCTCGTAGAGCACGTATACGTTGCCGCTCTCATCCGCAGTCACTGACGAGTAGACACTGATCCCTGCGTGGATAAGGCGTTTCACGGGCCAACTTCCGGCACGGTCAGTACTTGTCCAGAGGGTCAGCCGAACCCGCCCGTTGTGCGGTTCGACGGCACCGGGATTGTCAGGCGCGCAGTAGATCAAGACATCTTTTCCGCCAGTCGCTTCGGGGGGAATTCGGACCAGTCCCGCATTGCAGCCGTAACTGGGCTTGCTGCCATACTTGTAGTAGAATGGTCCGCCGACCTCGAACAGGTCCTCGCTCGTTTCCCAGTCCACCCAGCGGCGGCCGCCATCGTGGCTCCAGGCAATCCGGCGTTTGTGGTCAACGGCCATATGGCAGCGGGAATTGTAGTAGATTCGCCCGTCAGACAGCTCTGCAAGCGTTCCCTCGCCCGTTCCGCTCTGGACCGGTTCGCCGACCTGCCAGGTCGTGCCACCGTCATCACTGTAGATTGACGTGTTGTAGTTGTACTGCCAGCATTCCTGGGCATTGTCCCCGTTCGGGGGCTGGATTCGGCCGGGCATGACAAGACGGCCTTCGTGCTCGCCGTGGTGCAACGTGATGCCGGATTCCGAGGCGACCAAGTCAACCGGGATGCTGTCCGGTGTACCGTGGCCGATCAGATTGGGTTTCAGCGTGATGCTCTCACGACTCCAGGTCTGCCCGTTGTCTTTGCTGCGCCACAGGCAGAGCTTCCCGGGACATACGATCAGGACATGCCCCGTCGTGTCATCCACCACCACGTTGCCGCCGCCCTCGGGATTCACGTTTTCTTGCGGAGACCACGTCTTGCCCTGATCCCCGCTGCGACGCAGGAACGTGCAGCACTTGGCAAACGCGAGGAGTGAGCCGTCCGGGGCAACCACGATTTTCGGGATGCGCATTCCGGTGAACAGATCTTGTTTCGCCAGCGCGGCCGCCTCCTCAAGTTGCTTGAGCTCGCCATCGATGTCTGCCATCTTGAAGCGAACGGAAACCACGGAGTGCTTGTCCTCGCCGGGGGCGTACTTGATGTAGGTTGTTGCGACCAACGTTCCATCCGGGAGCACTTCCAACCCGGGGTATCCACAGTCACCACCTGCGTAGCTGTGCAGGAGTTTGACTCGGCATTGCCCGGCCCGGGCGTTCACAGCGTCATCGTATGTCCCGACCCAAGCCACGAAATGGCCCTTCGTGGGGCTGCCGGGGGCCTGGTCTCTGAAAGGCACAACCATCCTGCCATCCGGGGCATATCCGGGCTGGTGCCGATCGCCGGTCAATCCCCAGCATGTATCGACGGGCTTCGACCATGTCTCTCCTTCGTCGTCTGTGGTCATCATGAGTGAGTGGTCGGCGTGCTTGTTGTCCCGCATCAGACAGAGAATTTGGTTCCCATCCGGGGACCGGATCATGGCCGGCTCACACGGGTCGCGCCCGGCGACTTCGGCAACGACCTTCGGAGTCCCCCAAGTGAGTCCGCCGTCGTCGGAGATGGACTGCAACACGACCAACGGCGAGCGGTCTGCTCCGTCCGGCCCTTTGTGAAACAGTCCCAGATGTCGGCCGTCTTTGAGCGGCATGACGGCACAGAACGCCATGACGCACTTGAAGCCGAGGTCAATGGGCCCGGTCCACGTCTCGCCATCATCTTCACTGATGATCTGGCGCATGGTTCGGGGACCGCCGCAGAGGATGGTTAATCGTTCTTTCCCCTGTCGGTCGGTGAGCCGGTAGATGCTCGGGCAGTTCCGACAGGCGTCCCAGCCATCGGGGATCGGCAGCAGGTCGGACCAGGTCATCCCACCATCAAGGCTCTTCTTCATCGGTCCGCACGGCCCACCATGGTTCATGGTCCAGACCGCCCACATCGTTTTGCCGTCCGCCATGAGGCAGGTCGTCGGGTGGCCTTGGTAGATCTCGGGCGTACCTGCCGCTATGACGACGTGTCGGTTCTTCTCCTGAGACAAGTCCACCATCGGGGGGGGAACCGGCCGAACGGATCGCTCGCCCTCTGCGGTCACGTCATCTATTCTCATTTGGTTTCTCCATGGTCGGAACGCGAAGTAGCCAAAGGACCGGCGTGGATCCTTGCAGGCATGCACCTGTCGGCCGTCAATGCGGAACGTGAGTTTGTCCCCTGATCGCTGCACTTCGAACAGAAAAGGCTTGCCGGGAGTGATGTAGGCGGCGGCGGGCTTGAGGAACATGTCTGCCCGGCGGAGAACGGGGCCCTCAACAAAGAGTCGTTTGCCCGCTCCATCAAAGCCAAAATGGCTGTTGCCGTTGATGCAGAACGTCGCCGCCGTGTGGGCCAGCGTCTTCAGCGTGATTCGTGCCTGGATTCTTACATCGCCGGTCAGCTGGAAGTCAGATTCAAGGAACTGCTGCTTCCCGGTTCCCACAAAGCCTGTCGCCGTTTTCTCCCACTTGCCCACGAGACGCAGATCGCCTGTGCCGGTTCCGTTGGCCCGTTCGGTCCCTCCAAACGCGCACCAGGCGAACCCCAGGTTCACCAGACATGCCGTCCCGAACGCTCTTCCAGTCATCCACGATATCTCCGTTTGGAATGGCGTCAGGATGGGCTGGAGAGTCCGGTGTTTTCACCGGACGGACGCGACTCCGCCAAGCCCTACGTCGCTACCTACGAACAGAAGATGCCACCAGCACGGTGGTGTTCGCAGCGAGGCACGCAGAGCAGCGGAGTGCCGTTCTTTCTACCTATCCCTACGCCATTCACCACTGATTTGAGGGTGTGCAACGACAGTCTGTGCCTCTACCAGTCCTGTCCTCGCTGCCTCTACGGAACTGCGAGAGGCAAGATAGCGTCCGGCAGAGAGTGATGCGAGGAATGGGAAGGGGGGCAGGGCAGCATCTCCGGCCTGCTTCCGGATTTTGCCTGACCCGTTCCTCCTGAGTCGAAAAGAGCACTATGATAGGACTTGGTTCGGAGCCCTCTGGATGATCCGGCAGTCCATCAGCCCCCAAGAACAAAGGCGTTCGACATTTCTGTCCCGCCCTGATGTATCGATCCTGTCAACAAGGAATTCCCCAGCATGTCGAATCCGGCCACTGATTATCCCGTGTCCTTCCATGGCGTGGGTGACTTTGAGCGTCTGGGAGATATCCCTGGCGTTCTGCTGTCTCGTTATCCTCGGCACGTGCGTGAGGCGCTGAACCGACGAGCACGCCATGTCGCTTTGGAGGGCGTGGGCTGCGAGGTCCGCTTCGTGAGTGACCACTCAGACGTGCGCGTGTTTGTTGCTGCCCAGAAGCCTGAGTTCGGCGAGGAACTGGAGATTCGCGTTTTCCGTGGCGACTTCGAGCACTCCATCCACCACGTGCCGCCGGGTCAAAGCATGGTTCTGCCCCTGGACGCTCCAGACACGTTCGGGGCTCCCGATCCCCGGTGGCTGCGGCAGGGGTTTGCACCGAACGTCTGGCGTGTGCAGTTCGGGCGTGGCCCCGGCCTTTTCCTGGGCGTTGATGGCCTCGGCGGCACCGTTCGGCCTCCATTGCCCGACGAACTGCCGGGGACGCGCTGGCTGGCCTATGGTTCCTCCATCACCAATTCGCACCTTGATGGTTACCCGCACGTGGCGGCGCGTCGATTGGGAGTGGACGTTGCGAACAAGGGGCTGAGCGGGGCCTGCCACTGTGAGCCGGAGGTCGCCGATTGGTTGGCAACGGGCTGCGACTGGGACTTCATGACCCTTGAGCTTGGGGTCAACATGCGAGGAATGGCCTCGGATGAATTTGCCCAGCGCGCCGGCTATCTCGTCCGTCAAGTGGTTGGGAAGAATCCCGGCAAGCCCGTGTTCCTGCTCACGATCTTCCCCAACTGTGTGAGTCAAGGCATCGCCCCTGCTGAGAGAGTCAACGCCAGCGAAGTGGCTTTCAACGAGATCCTGCGTGGGCTTGTCGCTGAGATCGACAGCCCGGACCTGCATCTCATCGAGGGTGATCGCATCATGGACCAGTTTGCCGGGCTGCGGGTTGACTTGCTCCATCCCAGTCCCTACGGTCACGGCGTCATGGGACTCAACCTCGCGGAGTGTCTTCGCCCGGTCCTCGTCGGCAAGGGGCTTGTTGGGGAAGTAGTGAGACCGGGGAGCTGACAGGATACAGGCAACAGGAAGGACAAGGTGATCGAATGGACGTGTATCAGAGACTCAGGGATCTGGGCTTGGAGCTTGCTCCTGTGGCGCCGCCATCGGGGGCATTCGTGCCGGGACGACCCTTTGGTGAGAAGCTCGTCTATTTCTCCGGCATGGGGCCGGAGCAGCGCGACGGGGCTTTTCTATACTTGGGCAAGGTTGGCCGAGACGTTGACGTCGACTACGGCATGGCAGCGGCACGGAGCGTTGGCATGACCATGCTCGCTCAGATGCATGCTTGCCTCGGGGATCTGAACCGTGTCCGGCACATCGTCAAGGTACTTGGGTTCGTCAATGCCACGCCGGATTTCGCCCAGCAACCAACCGTCATGAACGGTTTCTCGAACCTGATGATCGAGGTCTTTGGCGAGGAGATCGGTGTGCATGCGCGCTCGGCCATCGGTGCCGGGAGCCTGCCGGGCAATATTCCCGTCGAGGTGGAAATGCTGGTGGAGCTGGTATGAGTAACTTGCTGCTTGAGGAGATGACCTGGCCGGAGGTACGCGACGCGTTGGCGAGCGGCACGGACACGGTTGTGATTCCCGTGGCCTCCATTGAGCAGCATGGCCATCACCTGGCTGAACTCACCGATGTGCTTCTGGGGGTCAATGCGGCGTGTGAGCTTGCCCGACGCCTGGAGCACGCCCTTGTGGCTCCCGCGATCCGTCCGGGACTCTCTGAGCACCATATGGCGATGCCCGGCACCCTGACGCTGCGCCCGGAGACCTTCCGAATGCTGGTCGAGGATTACGTTGCCTGCTACACACAACACGGATTCCGGACCATCATCCTGATGGCGTCCCATGGCGGCAATATTGCCACACTGGACCGGATGGCAGACACGCTTGACGCGCAGTATCCCTCTGTTCGCGTCATCGCGGCTCCCGAGGTCCCGACTAATGCGGAACTGAACACTCTGACGGCAGAACTGGGGCTCCCCGAGGGCGTGAACGGAGGACACGCGGATGACCGTGAGACGTCCGAAATGCTCCATCTTGCTCCACAGCATGTCCGCATGGACTCCGCTCGGCCCGGCTTCACCGGGCGGGTGACACCGGAGAAGCGCCAGGAATTCTTCGAGAAGGGCGTTCTGGCTTTCAGTGATGTAGGGCCTGTGGGCGATCCCAGGGGGGCAACGGCGACGCGCGGAGAATGGTACATCGCGCACACGGCCGAGCGCCTGGCACGTGATGTTATGGCGAAGCTCGAACGAGGTAACGGATGAAAACCGTTGTTGCTCGGACCCCGACCTCAACCGTGCCGGAGTGGGCCGTGCTGGAGCGCCGACTCATCGCGCTGCTAAACGAGTCCGTGGACATTCTCCTGGACAACTACCTCACCCCCGAGGGGGAGATCTTCTGGCCGGAATCGGTTCGCGATTTCCAGACCTATGCATACGGTGCGGTGGACAACGCGTTCGAGAGCTTCTCCAGTTGGCCCCTGTTCTACATCCTCGGCGGGGACCGACGCTTCCTGACCCTTGCTCAACGCCAGTACGACGCTCTGGTGCAGCAGTTCTCCCGTTGCAGGAAGACAAAACTCGGTATTGACGAGGGCCGGGCCATGGCGCTCGGCCGCAATACGTTGCTTGTGGACGAGTGGTTCCCAGACCTGGATTGGATGCATAAGGGCGAGGCGGCCATGTTCCTCTATTACCTGAACTTGGCCAACCCAAAGAACGACACCAATCGAGGACGCACGCTCAAGATTGCGGAGTATTTGGTCGGTGAGAATCCAGCGGGGTTCGAACCCAACTATGACTCCACCCATCGGGTTTTCAGGAGTTCCTATTTCGGCACAAACGGCCCCGCATACGAGAAGTTCAGGCACCCGATCGCCCGGCAGAACTGGATGACTTCCTATGGTTTGGCGTTCCATGATGTGCGTGGTGTGGCCACGCTTCTGGACCTGGACGCCCCCGACAATGCCCGGCGCTACGGAGAGGCGTACGGTCAACGCATGGCGCACGCCGATACGGTCACCAACCTGCTCTCCACCAGCCTGGCGCTCAACGCCTACCTGTATACTGGTGACGAACGCTACCGGGAGTGGATCCTGGATTACACGGATGGTTGGCGCGCGCGTTGCGCGGACAACGAGGGGATTATGCCGGACAACGCCGGCCCGCACGGTATCGTCGGCGAAACCATGGATGGGCGTTGGTATGGCGGTCATTACGGCTGGGTGTTCCCGCATGGTTTCCAGTTCATCGCCGACGCCATGATCGTTGCCGGCGAAAACGAGCGCCTGTTGACGGGGAAGCGGGGGCGACTGGATTGGGTACGCGACCAGTTCACCACTTTGTCCGCATATGCCGTGACGCGTGAAGACGGCGTGGTGCTGCTGCCCCAGAAACACACTGACAGTGACGCAGTGTTGGAATACGGAGGAGGCAGCGGCGAGCCGATGACCCGACCCGATCGCGTAACCAATCAAGCGGGTTACACCCGCAAACAGCAGGTAGACGGTTGGTACGAGTTCAGACCGCCAGATGCGGCGCACCTGGCCCACCTCTATGCGGACAGTTTCAGCCTTGGGGACATGTCGCTGGCACGGCAACTCTCGCGGCAGACCGCGTGGGAACAGGTCACACCATCGGCCGTCAAGGGCAAGTACAAGGGGGGCCAGGACAGTGCCTACCTGCATTACCTGGCGGGTGGCTATCCCGACTACCCCATGGATGCCTTGCGCCACAGCATGAGCCAGGTGCACGATCAGACCGATGCCTTGCGGGCGGAGCTCGACGAAGCACCAGGCCGAATTGGTTATGCTCCGGACAGTGATCAGGAGTGGGCGGATTTGCGCACCATCACCTGCGAACTCCGCGAGAAATACGGTCTGCGCTGGACTGAAGCCACCGTCCACTCCTATTACCAGACCTTCCTACTCTACCGCAATCCGGTCACCACCGAGGCGCTGGTGCATCTGACCATGGGCGGCGTCATGCCGACATACAACGGTGGCGTGCCCAGTGTGGCTGTACGACATTTCGATGCCGAGAAGAAGCGGCCCGGTCTGCCGGCGGACGTGGCTGCTTTGGTCACTCGCCTCGAATGGGACAGGATCGAGTTGAGTGTGTGCAACCTCCACCCAAACCAGAGCCGCCGTCTGATCATTCAGGCTGGTGCCTATGGCGAACACCGTTTCGCGACCCTCCGCTTGGAGGGGGAAAGCCACACGATCAACGGCAAGTGGTTCGAGCTGCGCATCGAGCCGGGCTGCCGTGCAGACATGGCAATCGGCCTCGAACGATACAGGAACACGCCTTCCCTGGAGGAGCCGGTGTAGCGTTGCGGGGGACTGGTGCTATTCACCTTGTACGGCGGGCGGCCCCCGACCGCCATCCTCGGGTGCCGCCCGGAGGGCCGTTCGGCGTACTACCGGAAGTGCCGCCAGAACGCATGGAGGAGCCGGTCCTCCCGCGTGCGGTCGCGTTCCGCAGTCTTGACGCGGTCACGGGACGTAACCGGCCTGGCCTCAATGTGGGAGGCGGTGCCACCCGCCGATTGTGAGCCCTCGAGGTTGGCCTGGCCTCAATGTGGGAGGCGGTGCCACCCGCCGATTCTGCATTACTCTTACTGAAGACAGAAGCAATCGGGGCGTGGCAGCCCCTCCCACGTTGAAGACAGAGCAGAGCGGCGTAGTCACAACGAGCGTCAGGAACACACATAGGGGTGCCGACCTCATGATGGACAACACGTTGACCGACAGGACGATTGCTTCCGGCTATCCATGGACACCATTCCGCGTGGAGTGGCGTCCGACCTACGGGCTGGACGACCGAGAAACGCTCGAGCGAGCGATGGACGTGTTCGAGGAGGCCGGTGTCAAGGCGTGGTGGTACTCCGCGGCGGCCAAGGGGTCTTACCCTCTGTTCCACAGCGAGTACCTCCCGTACCGGGATGACGCCGACGATGAACTCCTCAAATGGCTGACATCCGAATGCCACAGGCGCGGCATCAGTATCCTCTCCTGGGAATACCTCAGCACGGCCCCGATGTTGGCCGCTCAGAAGCCTGAATGGCGTTACCGTTGGCTCGACCACGACGGAGATACGAGCGATGAACGGGAGAACCAGTTTGTCTGTTACAACTCACCCTATGGCGACCTGCTCAAGAACTACTGCGTGGAGGTAGTGGGTAAGCTCGGCTTTGACGGGATCTGGTTCGACGGCTCGACGCTCTACGGCGTCAGCACGGCCAAACGTCGCATCGGGTGCTGCTGTCAGTACTGCCGGGACGCGTTTGCCCGCGGAACTGGTCTGGGCTTCCCAGAGACCATCGATCTGTCGGACGCGACCTTCCGACGCTATGTGAACTGGCGCTACCAGGATTTCATGGGCTACTGGGCAGAACTCTCGGAGTTCGTCGTGGCCAGACACCCCGACAAGCTGATTGCCCTGAACCACTTCAATCGCCCGGGCCACGGTTGGGAAACCGGGTGTCCACTTTGGCGGCTCCCAATGAAGGCGATGATCAGTACCGAGGTGGGGGCTCACCACAACCACCTGCTGCTTCACCACAAGTACCATCGGGCGCTCAACGACAACCTTCCGGTCGAGATCTGGGACTACCTCTGTGACGGCACGTCGAATGCCATCCAGCCAAGCCCGGAACCGGGCCCTGAAGCCGTCACATTTCTCTGTCGGGCCTCCGCCACGGCGGGGGGCTTCAACAGCTTCGGTCTTTGCGCTGCCCCCTGGGACGTGCGTGAGTGTCTGACCAGCATGACCCAGGCAGTCGCCCCGCTCGCACCCTACGTCGGAGGCGAGCCATGGCGGTGCATCGGGCTGGTTCTCTCCGGGGCTACCAAAGATTTCGCCTACAGCAACTCCTACGAGGGGTGGCGACATGTCCACGGTGCCCACAACCTTCTCAACGGGCTCCATTTGCCTTGCGACGTCATCCTGGACAACATGCTCGACGCCGACACACTGCAGCGCTATCAAGCCATCGTGCTGCCGGATGTTCAGTGTCTGAGCGAGGAGGGGGCAGCCGCCTTGCGCCAGTACGTGCAGCGTGGCGGAATGCTACTGGCGATCGGTGAGCTTGGCGTCATGGACCTCGATGGAGACTCTCGGGAAGAGGGGATTCTGGATTCGCTTTTTGGCGTTGCCCACCGTCACTCCGCAACGCTTCCCCCGGCGATCCTCGAGCCCTGCGGACTCCTCTGCGAGGGCTCTTTGCCCCGGGCCTTCCTCGGGGCGGGGGCCTGCCTGCCCGTTGATGTCAGTGGTGATGCCGAGGTCCTGGCCACGGTCACGTACCACACTGGCCCGGTCGGGAAACGTTGGTCAGCTCAGGGGTTGATTCGCCCCGATCCCGACGGAACGGTGACCGGCGTGGCCATTGTCGCCAGAGACCACGGTCGTGGGCGAGCCATTTGGATCCGTAACGCGGTAACGCTTGGGTATGCTGATCAGCCCGGCATTCGCTCACGGGAGTTGGTCTGGGAGCTCCTGAGGGGGCGGGTTCAGCGTCCCTTCGAGACCGATGCGCCGCCCAGTGTCGTGATCGCGCCGTGGCAGCAGGGAGACCGCGTGGCCCTGCATGTGCTGCAGATGCCGTCAGCCATGCTGCGCTTCACCAACGAACGGCTGGATCGTTCTGACACGTATTGGCCTGAAGATCTGCCCACGCTGGCTGACTTCAGCATATCCATCCCGGGCGACTGGGCCCGGGCTGAAGCCCCGCTGGAGCCCGAACTGATCGAGGTTCGGCGGGGCGGTCAGGCCTCAACAGTGACCATCCGCGAGTTACATCAACACCGACTTGTGGTGCTCCAATCATGAGACACACCTCTGTCTTGTTTCTGGGTTCCTTTGCGGCCAGAGGGACTTCGCTGCCTGATGCGAGCCGATTGCACACCTCGTCCTCAGCAATAACCAGGACGGATCCCCCAACTACCGCATTTCCTCGTTTTCCCTAAGCTGGCTGACCCGCCAGTCCGAGTGACCCGCTGGTGCAAGGAAGCGACCAACACGGATGTTGATATGAAACAATCGATGGCTGTACTCCCATCCCGAACGTCGTTAGCCCTCATCCTGCTTGCCGTGTTGATCTCCCTGGCTTTCGCTCAGTGTGAGGCCCGGGGGCAGGAAGTCGGGGCCACCCAGCCTTCAGTCGGCGTCCAGTGGCAGGTGACGGAGCTTGCCTTCACTGCTTCTGCCCGCTACGCCGATCCATTCGATTACCGGACCAGCCGTTTTCACGCGGAGTTCCGCGGTCCCGCGGGAGAGACCGTCCGCATTCCGGGCTTTTGGGCTGGCGGTGATTCCTGGAAGGTGCGCTTTACGCCGACAGTGACCGGCCGCTGGACCTACGCGACAACGTGCAGCAATACGGCTGACCTTGGCCTGCACGGGAAGCACGGCGCCCTCGATGTTGCTGTCGCGGAGGGGCACGGGTTGGCGGAACACGGGGGATTTCTCAAGGTCAGCCCAAACGGGCGATATCTGACGTACACGGATGGGACGCCATTCTTCTGGCTCGCCGACACGTGGTGGACGTGCCCTTCGGCGAAGGTCTCCATCGAGACGTTCCATCGCCTGGTCGATACGCGCGTTGCCCAGAACTACACGGTCTTCCAGGCCCATGGTTTCCGATCGCTGGGAACAGGCGGCGGCGTGAATGCCTTCCAGGCCGTCCAGTCCGCGAGCGCTGATGTGGCTGCTTACTGGAATGCCGTGGACCGGTACTACGCCTACGCCGCGCGCTCCGGATTGCTGGGGATCATCGGCTTCTACGGCGGCTGGTCACTCAACACGTATACGTACGAGAACCATGAACGGCTGTGGCATTATGTCCTGGCCAGGTACGGGGCCTATCCCATCACGTTTCTCATAACCCAGGAGTACAACGTGATGACACCCAGCACGAAGGGCAAAGACCTCGATGAGCGTTTCGTGGAGCTGGGCGCGTTCATCAAAGCTCACGATCCCTACGATCGGGCGATGTCGGTACATCCCTGGGCCCACGGGCGTGACAATCGGCGTGCCTGGTCAGAGCCTTGGCACGATTTCACCTTGCTTCAGGCAGGACACTTCACGCGTGTTCGCCCGAGCTACTATTGGGATATTTATTTCAAGACAGCAGCTAAGCCGTTTGTCCAGAGCGAGCAGAACTACGAGGGCTTCCTTCGCGATTCCTTCTCCGCTGATGCGAGCTGCATCCGGGCATCGGCGTACAGTGCGATCCAGACTGGCAGCTTCGGCTTCAGCTACGGTGCTCAGGGGTTGTACGGTGGTGTGGTGTCGAAGGACCAACCGGGGCCTACCTCGCGGTGGGGGGCGGTGTTGACGTGGGATGAGGGGCTGATTCTGCCGGGGGGACGGCAACTGCAGCATCTGCGGTCGTTCTATGAATCCGTCGATTGGTGGCGGCTCGAGCCGCTGCCGGGGGCTTGCCTCGGAGACCATCGCATCCTGGTCAAGAGCGACCGGGCTCAGACATTCGCCCTGTGGTTCCCGGAAGCGGCTGATCGCCCTTCAGAGCTGCAATTGCTGGCGACCCGCTGCAAAGGAGCTGTCTATAGCGGTCGCTGGACCAACCCCCGCACGGGAGAAAACACTGCAACCGAGCCGGTGAGTGTTCCGGGAGAACGCCTCTCGTTGCCCGTGCCACCTGATGCGCAAGACTGGCTGTTAGTGCTGCAACACAAAGCCGGGGGGACCATCTTGCCGATGGTGACGACGGCAGAATGGCATTTCGGGAAGGGACTTCAGGGCTGGGACGTGGAATTGGGCATCAGTGACCTTAAGCTCAGAGATGGGTGCCTGGTGGGGACGATCACTGGTCCGGACCCGATTCTGCTCTCTCCTGCCGGACTGAACGTCAATGTAACTCACACCCCGGTCGTGGAGATCCGCCTCCGCAATGGCACTCCGCTGACCGAGGGACGAGTTTACTTTCGGACATCGGCTGATGACACGTTCCGAGGGAACAGCGTCAGTTTTGACATGGCTCCTTCCGAAAGAGGCATGGTCACCTACCGGGTGGACATGACCGGACATCGCCATTGGTGTGGATGGTTGCAGCAATTGCGCATTGACCCCGGAGATTTCAGAAAGACTGACATCGTCCCTACCGGCCGATTTGCGGTCGAGTCTGTTCGGCTGGTGTCGGCTCGGTCCGAGAGGGGCGATTGACGCTGTGTCGGCTGGAGCTCCGGTCATCCCTGACCGGCTTCCTCTCGGATTGTGTCGAAGGCACCGGTTTGGGAAAACCGGCCTCCAGAAGACTGGCGATCGGAGGCCATCCGCTGCATAGGAGTCGAGGCGGCATCTGGTGATTCCACCGAAGCAACGCAACTCCGGCAAGCCCTACGTTGCTGACTACGAACGAATTTCGTTACTAGGACGGCGACGATCGTGGGGAGACAAGCAGCATGTTGGAGCTCCGGTCATCCCTGACCGGCTTCCTCTCGGATCGCGTCGAAGGCACCGGTTTGGGAAAACCGGCCTCCAGAAGAGCCGGCGATCGGAGGCCATCCGCTGCATAGGAGTCGAGGCGGCATCTGGTGATTCCACCGAAGCAACGCAACTCCGGCAAGCCCTAC
>JABHEG010000268.1 GCA_018676675.1 Lentisphaerota bacterium | reverse complement strand
GTGTGTGGTGGAGGTCCGCACTCTTCCCTCAACAGCTCAAGTAGTCAAGAAAACAGGGAAACAGGTTTGTCTGGACAGAACCGAACTGAATAGCAGGAAGATCAAGCACGGTTCTGTCTCAAGGACTTTTGACAGAACCTGTCGACTCACAAGGAACCGAACGATGAAGCGTCCCCGATCCTTGATCAGCCTGTCATGCGCAAGAGCTGTCATGGTACTGACGGCATTGACGCGGTTTGCTTTGCCACTGGCTGCGGGGGCATCAGCTCGTGACGGCGCACGCCGCGCCGCCACAGGTCCGTTGAGCGTCCATCCCGACAATCCGCGTTACTTCGCCGACGCCAGCGGCAAGGCCGTCTACCTGACGGGGTCGCACACATGGGCCAGCCTGCAGGACACGCTACCGGTCGGCGGCAGGTCGACCTCGTTCGACTACGCTGCGTACCTCGACTTCCTCGAGAAGCACAACCACAACTTCTTTCGTCTGTGGGCATGGGAAAGCACGACATGGGTGTCGAAAGACTCCAGGAACGCTCTCATCTCCCCGTTGCCTTTCGCCAGAGCCGGACCTGGCAAGGCACTCGATGGTAAGCCGAAATTCGATGTCACCCGATTCAATCAAGCGTACTTCGACCGACTCAGAGCACGTGTCGAGGCAGCGCAGGACCATGGCTGCTATGTGGCCGTGATGTTGTTTCAAGGCTTCAGCGTCGCCAGGAAGTCACGCCGTCGCAAGGGCACTCCCTGGACAGGCCATCCGCTAAACAAGAGCAACAACCGCAATGGTGTCGATGGAGATACCGATGGAGACGGCGATGGCTATGAAGCTCACACCCTCGGCAATCCCGCCGTGACGCGCGTTCAGGAGGCATACGTTCGCAAAGTCATCGATATGGTCAATGACCTGGACAATGTGATCTACGAGATTTCCAATGAAAGTCACGGTGACTCAACCGAGTGGCAGTATCACTTTGTTCGCTTCATTCACGAGCACGAAAAGCACAAGCCCAAGCAACACCCCGTCTGGATGAGTTTTCAGTGGGATGGCATCGCCGGACCGGGTAGTAACCGGAACCTGTGGAAGAGCCCGGCAGAGGCAGTTAGCCCGGCTCGCGACGATAGAGACAAGAGCTTGCACCCCTACCGAGGGGATCCCCCGGCGACAAACGCCGGCAAGGTCGTTCTCTGCGACACCGATCACATCTGGGGTGTCGGGGGCAACGTTGCTTGGGTCTGGAAGAGTCTGACCCGCGGCCTGCAACCAATCTTCATGGAGCCGTACAAGAACTCGCTCTGGAACCCATCTGCAAACATCGAAGCAAAATGGGATCCGGTCCGGCGCGCGATGGGACATAGCCTGGTGCTCGCGAACAGGATGGACCTGGCGGCGATGACCCCGCAAGACAATCTGGCTTCAACGCGGTATTGCCTAGCCAATCCGGGCAGGGAGTACCTGGTCTATCTGCCGTCCGGCGGCGAGATCAGCATGGACCTTTCAGCGACGGAAGAGCTGTTGGCTGTGGAGTGGTTTGATCCCCGGAGAGGCAAGACCATCGAAGCAGCCGGGGTCCGCGGCGGCCAGCAACGGACTCTCACCGCCCCGTTCGCCGGCCATGCCGTGTTGTACCTGGTTCTCGCCGGATCGCAACAGGATTGATGGAATTGGAGGCCGTGGGCTTTCTCCCTCCAAATAGAAGGAGCGCCGAAATGACAGGAACTCAATGCGGGATTAATGCTCTGTTGTTCCTGGCCGTGATCGTCTCGGCAGTCCATGCCTTGGCCGACCAGGCGACCAGCCGGTCGCGAACGGGTGCCCCGGAAACCGTGGCCAAGGCCAACAGCAACCGCCTCCAACCCTATACGAAGAACCCGCGGTACTGGCAGTACAGAGGCCAGCCAGTACTGCTCCTGGGCGGCAGTAAGACCGACCACATTTTTCTGGCCAACGACCTGGAGGCACATCTCGACGAGATGCAAGAGGTCGGGGCCAACTACGTGCGTTGCACGATGAGCCAGCGTGAAGGACCCGAGCTAAAACCGCATAGGCGACTGCCGGACGGCATCTTCGATCTGGGCCAGTGGAACGAGGACTACTGGATCCGTTTTGCCAACTGCCTCAAGTGGTGCGACGAACGGGACATCATCATTCAGATCGAGGTCTGGGACCGTTTCGACTTCTCGAAAACGCACTGGGCCTCCAGTCCCTGGAACCCAAAGAACAATGTGAACTACACCTACGGGCAAACAGGCTTCGCCATGAAGTACGCCCGGCATTCCGGTCAGGACCAGCAGCCCTTCTTCCACTCGATCAAGGGCATGACGCGCTATGGCAAGAAGCTTGATCTCATCCGGATGCACCAGGAGGCGTTCGTCGGCAAGATGCTCTCCTACAGCCTGCCCTACGGCAACGTGCTGTACTGCATGGACAACGAGACGTCCACCCCGGCGGCATGGGGCCAGTACTGGATTCAGTTCATTAAGGCTAAGGCCGCCGAGAAGGGCGTGAGCGTCTGCACGACCGACATGTTCGACGATGCGTTCGAAGCCGACAAGGCGGAACATACCCCGATCATCTTCAGGGATGCCGAGCACTACATGTTCGCCGACATCTCGCAGGTGAACAGCCGGAACTACGATGAAGCGCATTGGACAAGGCTGCTGTGGCTCCTGCGGCAGATCAACAGGCATCCGCGCCCCAGCAATCACACCAAGATATACGGCAGCGGCTACAAGAGCTTTGGGACGGGCGGGCCTGAGGATGGCGTTGAGCGGTTCTGGCGGAATATCTTCGGCGGCTCAGCCAGCGCCCGATTCCACCGTCCGGACTCAGGCAATGGGCTGAACGATCACGCCAAGGCAAGCATCAAGGCGGCGCGGATTCTGGAGAGCCTGATTAAGTTCTGGGACATCACGCCGCAGATGGGACTGCTTTCGAACCGTGCGAGTAACGAGGCCTATCTAGCGGCGGAGCCGGGGAGAAGCTACGCGCTCTATTTCACCAAGGGCGGGTCCGTTGGGCTTGATCTCTCGGGCGCAACAGGTTCCTTCAATGTGACATGGATCAGTGTCTCCATGGGCGTCACCACTCGGACGTCCCGCGCTGGAGGCTATCGCTTAATGGACAGGACCATTCAGGGCGGCAGTGTGGTGACGCTTTCTGCCCCGTACAAAGGCGGCTGGGTTGCCGCGATCGTGAAGAAGTGATTCACACGAACTGGCCCTCGACCCCGTGTTCAACGTCCATCCCAAACCAGAGCAAGTCGACATGCATCTACGAACTACCTGCAAGTCAGTTTCCGAACCCCTTCTGACATTCAGGGCGACGGTTCTCACGGTCGCTCTTTCCGTGACGTTCGGACTGCCCGGCGTCGCGACCTCACAGATAACCATCGCTCACAAAGGAACGGCGAACGCCACGCTGTTGTACCAAGGGAGACCGCTGTTCAAAGTGGGTCCGATGCCGGAGCAGCACACGTTTGCCTATACGTGGGACTCCACTTTTTTCGACCACAGGAAATGGACGGACTGGATGCTGTCGCACCGATTGGCCGCGGGCCGCGTCTATCCCACTTGCAGCTACCGAGGGCATCCTCCCTATGGCGATTTCGCCCCCCAGGCCAACGGCTGGATATGTCCTTTCAAAATCGATCATTGGGAGAATGAGCATCCGGTTGTTGACCTGGACCATTTCAATCCCGCCTACTGGTCCGAGATGGCAGACACGATCAAGAAGTGCAGGGAACGGGACATCGTGCTCATACTTCAGCTCTACCAGTGGCATGATTTTAACAGCTGGATTGGCGAGAATTGGTGGCAGTACAACTTCTACCACCCGGCCAATAACGTCAACGAGTTTAGGATCGCGTCCGGCGTGAATGTCTTTGGGAAGATCGCCGCCGACTTCCCAAACGGGCCATTGTGGGAAATCCACGAACGCTGGGTTCTCAACGTACTGGACGCGATTGGCGATAACGGGAATGTCATACTGGGCATTATCAACGAAGGAAGTGTGGATCGGAACGGAGTGCCCAAGAAATGGGTCGACAAAACCCTGGACATCATCGAGTTATGGGAGTCGCGTAACGACATAAATATTCCAGTCAGCATGCTCCCGCACATGTGGGATTCGGATAAGCCGTCGAACAAGGGGTGGGTACTTGCACACCCTCAATTGGAGGTCATGTCGAGTCTTCGGGACTACTGCTATGAGCCAGGACGCGCCGCACAGCTTCGGAGGAAGCACAAGAAGCCAGTCGTCATCATCTGCTACAACGACGGTGATGGTCCCTCCAATCCCGCGGACTTGACGGCAGACGGCGGCAGGAACTCCGAGAAATGCATCTATCAGTGGCTCGGGCTGATCACAAAATCTCAGGTAATGGGTCTCTATGGCAAATGGGCGCATGACACTGATCTGTCGCATCGCAACGCTCAGGAGTACGGGAAGCAGTCAAAGCGGATCATGGAGTTCTTCGACACGATCGGCGACTACGTGTCGCTGGAGGTGAAACCAGAGAGCATTTCAAGGGTGCCTTCCGGCAACGTCCGCCAGAAGCATCTCCTGACATCTTCCGGGGAAGCGGTTGTCTATCTTGCTACCTGCAGCAACGAAGTGAAAAACTATGGTGAGACAATAGACGCGGGCACGCTTGAACTGATCAATCTGAAGATGAAGGATGGCGAAGTCTCTGTGCGCGTGTTGCACCCGGCGAGTGGCGCGGAGTCGAGTTTCACAGGTAACCTGCATCGTGGATCGCTGACGATTTCACTACCTTCCTTTCACGAACACCTCGCAATACATATCACTCCTCGTAAGGGTTAACACAGGCTTCGGATTGGACCAACACAACACAAGATGGTCCGGTCCCCGATCCTCGCACCTTGCCTCCACAACAACCCCATTCGCCATCCAGCAACCGCAGGCGACGGACATTCCGGGGAGCTGCTGAGCTTTGAGCCGGCGGGGCATCCCCTTCCCAAGTTGACTCTCTTTCCTGTTCCCTGTATCATTGAGCAGAAGCCCGAGGGAGTTCCTGAGCGTTTTGATGAAGAGCTGCTGATGCTGGTGGGGGGATTGGGGGTTGCTCAGGATTGCTGTTTGATACGAGACGGGACTCAGGGGGGGGAGAGCGGCCGTGATACGGGCTTGGGGCATGGCATGCCGTACGCGTGTCTGATCTGCGGTGGGCGTGAGTTTGCGTGGGGAGACACGGCAGGGCACTGCGAGTTCGAGTTCAAAAGTGATGACCGCTCTCTGTTGGAGTGGCTGACAACGTCCGGGAGCGAGAGGACCCGAACGATGAAGCGCAACCGGCTCCAAATGACCATTTTTCGCCCAGCCGTGACGCGGACATTGTCGGCATTGATGCTGGGGCTTCTGGCCGGCTCGCCCGCGTTCTGCGAGACCTTTGGCGACAAGGCCTTCAGTCTGACTTTCGACGATGCGACAGGCAGGCTGACCGATCTCCGAATCGAGGGTGCGTCAGTAACCGGGAATCAGCCGGGTGGCGGTTTCTTCTACCGAGAGTATCGGGGCGGGACGCCGGGGCAGTGGCGCAGGTTGGCTGGGACCTTTTCTGGAACGGAACTCACGGCTGCCGATGGGCCCTACCGACTGGCGGCGACGTTCACCGCCTCCGAGCAGACGATCCGCATCGACGGGACGGTCGCACGAAGCGGCGCGGCGGTTGACCACGGCATCCAACTGCGGGTCCGCTTGCCGGTTGACGCCAAGGGCTGGACGTATTGGGAGGATCCACGGCATCGAGAGCCGATCGACAGCGACTCCAAGCGCTACGTCTTCGAGCGATGGACCACCTGGAAGATAGAGACCCGTGCCGTTTCCCGCTACCCGTTCTTCGGCGTCTCGCCGGCGAGTGGCCACGGCGTGTCCATCGGAGTGCCTCTCGATTCGCCGAATGTCTTTCGTCTGGCCTATGAGCAGAACCAAGGCGTCTATGCCGAATTTGATCTGGGTCTGCACTCGGTTCAGCAAGGCGGGCCTCACGCGCCGTTCTCTCTGATCGTTTACCCGCATCAAGGCCGGTGGGGGTTGCGCTCCGTTGCCAGAGGATACTACGATCGGCTTCCCCATCTTTTTGCCAAGCGCATTCCCGCTGACCGTGAAGGGGGCTGGTTCGCTGGTTCGGGTGCCGATCTGAAAGCGATCGGGAACCCGGGGGATTTCGCCCTTGCCTTTGACGAACACGCACAGAAAGTGTGGCGGTGGGACCAGAAGCACAGCATCTACTCGATGGAGTACGCCGAGCCCTGGAATTACTACATCAGACGGCACCCCAGTCACACCGGATGGCACGCCCGTCACAGCGACGGGGGGGCCAGACCGACCTACGACGAGGTCGTTGCGTGCCTCAAAGAGGGGCTCCAGTCGAGCGACCCAAGAATACGCGACGGCTCGAAGGCCGCCCTGGCCAGCGCCGTTCGCCGCCGGAACGGCAAGCTGCGCCTCGACTATCGATACTGGAAGAGGAATGGCTATTGGCATGTGATCGTTCACACGATTTGCTTTCCCGGCACGCCTTACAACATGTTTCACTGGACGCGTGAACACCAGTACAAGAAGTTCCTCGACCAATCCATCAAGGCCGGCGCGCCACTACGAGGTTGGTACTTCGACGCCAATAACCTGTCCGGCAAAGACGAGGATTTCGAGGTCAGCCACTTTGCGCTGCCCGATATGCGGTTGAGCCTGGACTACGAGACGGGCAGGGCGTGCCTCTTCGGGTGGCTCGGCAGTTATCAATTTGTCGAATGGTGGAGCAAGATGCTCCACGATGAGGGGCGCATCCTCTTCGCCAACGGTACGGGCGGCATGGATCAGGGGGCCCACTACTATTACGCTCACCTCTATGACGCCGGCGGCATCGAAGGCGGAATCGAACGACCGAACCGATCACTGGACTACATCGACCGTGAGCAGATGATAAGGCGTTTCTGCTGGTATCGCAGGGCACTGAGTACGCTGGATAACGAAGTTACTCGCACGAAGACACCTCTTGCCGAAGTGGAAGCGCGGCTGCAGAACGGCTTGTTCTATGGTATGTGGATCGGACCCAATTGGCTGCAGAAGAAACGTGCCGCCCAGATCCATGCTATCCGGCCGCTGTTCAAGAAGTACACCCCGCTGTTCCGCGAACTGGCCGTGGCCGGTTGGCAACCGGTGACCTTTGCGACGAGCCCCGACTCTGAGATATGGCTCGAACGGTTTGGCGGCGACAAGCCCGGGCATCTGTATATCGCGGCGCGCAACGGTCCCGCATCGACATCCATCTCGAGCACCATCAGCCTGGAACTTGGCGACGATGGGCTCGGCGGGACGATCGATGCGGGCGTAATCGAGTTGATCAGCAAAAGGACCGTACCGGTCACAACTTCCGGATCCACGGCGAGCTTTGCCGTGCAAATAGCCCCACAAGAGACGCAGCTTTTCCGCGTGATCCTCGCCAAGCAGAGGGGCGGTGCGGAATAGTCAAGCGAAGTGATCCGGCTGGCGACCCATCTCCGAGTTGGCGGCCGGTCTTGCGGCCCCCCTTCGACGTAAACACTGGCCACGAAGGGGCCCATTTCCCGATACGGCGCGTTTCCGCGGGCAGGTGTTCCTGCGAAGGGACCCCAGGGACGAATGGCACCAAGACAAGCAGGAACAACGGCACACCGCTGCGCTGAGTGCCTTACTACAAACGCCTGCATACTGGTGACTGAACGCGTTCGTAGTCAGCAACGTGGGCTTGGCCGGAGTTGCGTTCTTGCCGTAATTCCGGACGGCACATCCAAGCGTCGGTTTTGGTGGCATTCTCCGCCAGGGACAGCGAGTGTACCGACGCTGATCTGACCGGGGCGCCTTCCGTCATAGCTCTCGAACCACGCATCGAGAGCCGCTTTGCCGATGGCTTCTTCGCTTCCCGGGCAAGCATCAGTCGCATGTAACGCCAATGCCACCATCATCACGGTCGGCGCCAGTCCGATGTCCATTCTGTCCTCTCTGTTGACAACAGTGTTGCCAGACGAGTCGCCACGCCGTATCGTCACAGGCAGTTGGAGAGCCAGGAAACGGCTTCGGAAAGGCGCGCCCGGCGGCCCCGGAAATGTAGACACATGTCACGCAGGAGAGAAGGGCAATGCCCCCAGAGAGCATGAAGGCAGCCATTTTCCGAGGCGAAAGGACCATCGAGGTCGAGGAAGTGCCGGTTCCGGTCCCGGAGCCCGGATACGTCCTGCTTGAAGCACATAACTGTGGCATCTGCGGCAGTGACTTGCACAGCTATTTCGGCAGATGGGGACAACCCGAGACCGCGTCAGGTCATGAAGTTGTCGGTACGGTGATCGAGTGTGGCGAGGGTGTCACCGATATCACGGTCGGTACCCGAGCCTGTGTGGAATACGCCTCTCATTGCGGGCAGTGCCGGTTTTGCCGGACGGGCCGTTACAACCACTGTGAACGCCGACGGGCGGCCTCGGGAGGAACACATGCGGGTTTCGCCGAGCGCGTGGTGGCTCACGCTTCCGCGCTCTACCCCGTTCCTGAGCACATGTCGCCCGACGATGCCATGATGATCGAGCCGCTGGCTGTCTCCCATCGAGCCTTCCACCGCTCGCGAGCAACATACCAGGACACGCTTCTGGTCATCGGCTCCGGGACAATTGGACTGCTTGCCGTGGCGACGGCAAAGGCCGCGGGCATCGGGCAAGTGATCGCCTGCGCCAGACACAACTGCCAGGCGGAATTGGCCGAGAAGTTGGGGGCTGACTGTGTGATCCGGGTACCTGATCAGGACGTCAACGCCGAGGTCCGACAGCTGACCAAAGGCCTCGGCGCGAGTGCGGTGATCGAGACGACTGCCAGCCAGGCGGGCGTCAATGATGCGCTGAGAACCGCTGCAAATGGCGGCACAATCGTTCTGGTTGGTGGGTTCCACAAGCCGCTGGAAGTGAACCTCGGACGAATTGTCGGGGGCGAGATCTACGTCACCGGCTCCAACTGCTATGGTTACAGCGGCACGAGGACGGACTTCGACTGGAGCGCGGAGCTGATCTCCTCCGGTCGAGTCCAAGCCGGTAAGCTGATCACCCATCGCTTCCCGTTGGCCGACATCGGCGCGGCCTTCGAGACGGCGGCCGACAAGACAACGGGGTCGGTGAAAGTCCAGGTGGCCCTCCGTTGAGGCCATTCCACCGTTAGCGTCCCCGCGCGACCTGGCAGGGCGAACGCATCGGGTCGTATACCGCATCTCACCTGCTGTGAGATCGCAAGTAGGAAGTTGGCGAACAGGACAAGGAGTTGGATTGATGTCCATTAAGCTCGGATGCCAGACAATCACGTTCGGGGCAGAACAGAACGAAGACTTTCCTGCAGTGTTCGCAGCCGTCGCGCGAGCAGGTTATGCAGGCGTCGAACTCGGTTTCCGACACATTGCCGAGATACCACCCACAGATCTGAAACGGATGCTCGACGCGGAGGGCTTGACGCTGGCCGGCTCTCACATCGGGGGAAACCTGGAGGACACGGACCAAGCGGAAGGGGAAAAGAAGATCCTTGACCAAATCCTCGACTATCTGAACGCGATGGAGGTGAAGATCCTCATGTACTCGGGCCTGCGCGGACAGGACGACGAACTGCGCGGTCAGATCGACATGCTCAACAAGGCGGCCGTAGCCTGCCGTGCGCGCGGCGTGCGGCTCTGCTACCACAATCATGACTGGGAATTCGCCGATGGCGAGCGAATCATGGGAACGCTCCTGGAACACGCCGCCCCCGAACTCGCCTTCGGTCCGGACGTGGGCTGGGTCTACCGAGGCGGGAAGGATGTCATTGAGTTCCTGGATGCGGTGCGCGACCGGGTGGCCTACGTGCATTTCAAAGACTTCGCGGGGCTCGATGGAGACCGCAGGAATTTCGTCACTCTCGGGGAAGGCGGCGCGCCCCTGGCGAACGTGGCAGATTGGATCAAGCACAATGCCCCTGATGTCTGGGTGGTTGCAGAGCAGGATGCATCCGAGCTGCCCGCCGCGGAAGCCGTCGCCCGCAACGGCGCGTACCTGAAGTCGCTGTTCGAAGGATAGGGCCGAGAGGTCCCGGAACTGGGAAGGAACTCCCTCCATGGCACTGAACGTCTGCGTTCTGGGATGCGGCGAACTCGGCTCAAAGCATGCGGCAGCCTGGCAAGCCCGACCCGATGCCCGGGTTGTCGCCGTGTACAACCGGTCCCCGGAACGGCGGGCGGCGGTTGCCGGAAAGACGGGCGCGACCCCCTACGATTCCTATGAGAAAGCCGTCCTGCACGAAGGCGTGGATGTCGTCTCTGTGTGCGTACCAAATTGCCTCCATGCGGAGATGGCCTGTTTTGCCATGAAGCACGGGCGACACGTGCTGTGCGAGAAACCCATTGCTCTGACCCTCGACCAGGCTGACCGTATGATCGAGACGGCCAGCGACAACGGTGTGACTCTATCCGTGGCGCTCAAGCGTCGAGGCATCGCGCGGTTCCTCAAGTACCGCCAAATGGTCGAGACGGGCGCGTTCGGCGGGCCGATCTTCATGCGTTTCAACGATGTGCGCGACGTGCGCCCGAAGCTGGCCATGCATCAGCCGGAGGTCAACGGCGGCCCCGTGATCGACATGGGCTGTCACCTCTTCGATGTCATGCGCTTCATCACGGGTTGTGAGCCCGTCGATGTGTTCGCCCGCGGCCATATCTTTGGTCGCGGCACACAACGCCTGGCGTGTCTGGGCGAGAACCTGGCCATTGACGCGGCAAACATCGACGTTGGGGTCGAAGGAGGGCACCACCTGTCCATGCTCCTCTGCTGGGGCATGCCCGAGGGGTATCCCGAAGGACCGGAGGAGCTGATTGTCGGTCCGCAAGTCACGGGCCGTCACATCGATAGCGAATGCCGATTTGAGCTGCAGTACCCTGACCGCCTGGAGTCGTTCACCGACAGCGACGACGAAACGGCCACAGCCGCGCCCATCGAGGCCATGGCGGAAGCAATCACAAAGCGTCGTGAAGCCCCATTGGGCACCGGTGAGGATGGACGAATCGCGCTGCGCGTGTCGCTGGCGGCATTGGAGTCGATACGAACGGGCAAGCTCGTGCGACTGTAGAGGACAGATAGTCCGGAAGGAAACAAACGATGCAAGAGGCAAAAAGGCTCGCACTTTTCGCCGGCCCCAAAACGGTCACCCTCGCGGGCGGGGACATCTTCACTTGGCCCATCGTGACTGAAGAGGACGAACAGGCCGTGCTGGAGGTGCTGCGGCGCGGCGGCATGAGCGGCACGGACGTAACGAAGGAATTCGAGAAGGAGATGGCCGAGTGGCATGGGGTCTCACATGCCCTCGGGTGCAACACAGGTACGGCCGCCCTGCACTCGGCCATGTGGGCGTGTGGTGTGGGCCGAGGCGACGAGATCATTGTGCCTGGCTTTACCTACTGGGCCTCGGGCCTGCCGGCGCTGAGCCTCGGAGCCACGGTGGTTTTCGCGGACATCGAACCGGACACGTTGTGTCTTGACCCGAACGACATCGAGCACCGCATCACCGAGCGCACCAAGGCCATCGTGCCCGTTCATCTCTCGGGACACCCGGCCGATATGGACCCCATCATGGACATTGCCGAACGCCACGGGCTCAAGGTGATCGAGGACGTGTCCCACGCCCATGGCGGAAGGTACAAGGGCCGGTTGCTGGGTACCATTGGCCACGTGGGCGCGTTCAGCCTCATGTCAGGCAAAGCCTTCGCGATCGGGGAAGCAGGCATGTTCATCACCAACGACCGCGCCATCTACGAACGGGGACTGGTGTTCGGGCACTACGGACGTCACAACGAACTGACGCTGCCCGAGTTGGTTGCTGGTGCCGGCATGCCGTGGGGCGGCTTCAAGTACCGCATGCACCAGCTCTCGTCGGCCATGGGCCGCGTTCAGCTAAAGCACTACGCAGCCCGCGTGGAGGAGATCCAGAAGGCGATGAACCACTTCTGGGACACCGTCGGCGACATCCCCGGCATCAAAGCTCACCGACCTGATCCGTCCACGGGCAGTTGCATCGGCGGTTGGTACGCGGCCCGGGGCCTCTACCGGCCGGAAGAACTGAACGGCCTGCCGGTGGCGAGATTCTGCGAAGCAGTGGGGGCCGAGGGTTCCCGGGCCGGCATGACCGGCCGCCGTGCCATCCACCTCCATCCCGTTTTCAACGACATTGATGTGTACGGGGACGGGACGCCCACGCGGATCGCGTGTTCCGATCGCGATCTGCGTCAGCCTGAGGGTAGCCTGCCCGTGGCCGAGACCTTCCATGAGCGCACAGTCATGATTCCGTGGTTCAAACACTTCCGTCCCGAGGTCATCGAGCAGCACGCTGCCGCCTACCGCAAAGTAGCCCTGAACGCAGACCAACTGCAGTGACCGACTGACACCTGCTCCCCCGGAACGCGAGTGGCTTGACTCCCTGAGGTGAGAAGCCACCGTTAGGCAATGAAACGAGAAACGTGAGGAATCGAGATGACCAGATCCGGTTGGTGGGTTGCCTTGAGTGTGTTCGTGGGGGTTGTGGGAGCCGCACATGGACAGGTGGCAAGAACGGTCTCGGTCGCCCGATTCGATGAAGCGCCGGGAATCGACGGGCGCCTGAACGATACAGCCTGGACACAGGCCAAGGCCCTGGAACTGCAGAACATCAAGGATGCCCCCCTCAAGAACGTGACGAACGCGCGAGTGGGCTACGACGGCGAGTTCCTCTTCGTCGGGATACGCTGCGAAGAGTCCAAGATGCAAGATCTGCGCGCCGCGTGGTCTCACGCAGAGGAGCGCGACAACGCCATTTGGCAGGACGACTGCGTGGAAGTGTTTCTGGACCCGCTCTCCCGCGGTGCCGGAACCGGCGCCCACGTGGTCGTGAACAGTGCAGGCGTCTGGTATGACGCCTGGGACGGGGACCGGTCCTGGGACTGCGGACTGCGCACGGCCACGGTACTTGAGGCCTCGGCGTGGACGGTTGAGCTGGCGATTCCGTTCCGTGATCTGGGATTCACGCCGAACGGGGGTGAGCGCTGGCGTCTGAACGTGGGCCGTGAAGAGAAGCCCGCGGGTGAATTGAGCTGCCTGGGAGTTGGCCCCGGGAATTTCGGAAGCCAAGAGCGGTATGTCTCTGCGGTGTTCGCAGGGGGTGGACCGGTGCGCATACGGTCGGTGGCCGTGGCCGATGCGGACGCCATGCTACTGGAACTCATCGGCGCGGGAGACGCCGCAACGTACCGGATCGAGCTTCTGAACACGCAGGGCTCCAAGATCCTCTCACGAGAAGCGTTGACCGCAACGGTCGAGGCGGGAGCCACAAAGCGCGTCACAGTGCCCTACGCCGCCCGACCGGGTGAGCAGACGCTCAAGCTGGACGTCGCGGCAGCCGATACCGAAAAGGCAATCTACGAGAACGAGATCCTGCTGAGACGCGCCGGAGACGAACCGAAGAAGCGTGTCTGGCAGTTGCCCGATCCGCTTTACTCGGAGCTGCTTTCCGACACGCCGACCGGCCTGGTGCGCGACGGTGCCATCTACTGGTTCCCGGAGATCGATCACGGCAAGTTCTGGCTGTTCGCCTGCCAATACGGCCAACGCTACGTCAAGTCCGAGAAGTACCAGATGCTGGCGGATCTTCGGTTGCGCCCCCTGAATAACTCGTTTGTTCTGACCACCCCGGCCTACAACGCGTTCGAGCATTTCCGGACCCATGGCGTGAAGAGCATCCTCTACCCCAACGTACGGGGCGTCAAGCTTGGGGAGGGAATCCCCGTGAAGTACCTGCTTGATCCGGCCTCGACAGAACTCTACCTGGAAGATGTCCGGACCACACTGACCCAGTACGGAGACGTGATCTGGGCGGTCACTTTCGGCGACGAAGTCATCGACCATACGGAATCGGCTGGTATCCGGCTATTCGCAGAACATGCCAACGCATACCCCTTCATCCGGGAAGTGGATCAGGCAATCCGGACCACGTTCGGGGAAGGCAAATTCGGTATCCCGACATCCAAATCGGACAAGAATGCGTTCCGTTGGATTGCCTATCGCCGTTGGCTGACGGCGTCCCTGAACAATCTGCTAGTGACGCTGGCACAGACCGTCCGGGAGACGCGTCCAGGCACCCTCGTGATCTCCGACGATCCGGTGGCCCTGCACCACGGTCTAGACTACGGAGCAATGAAGGGACACGCAGACATCATCACACATCAGCTCTACCCTCGACGCGACCCCGACTTCCCCCAGTCCGGGTACCTGACCAAGACCATCGCCGATCTGTCGGGCATTGCCGAAGTGTGGCCCTGCCCGCATGTGGAGGAATACGCCGTGTCCTTCCGGCCTGATGAGGTCCTGGAGGAACTCAGCCAAGTGGTGCGCAACGGCGGGACGGGGCTTCACCTCTACTTGGGAGATACGGTGGGAAAACGGAAGGGCAAGCGCTGCCTGATGAACGACTTCTACGGCGCTCCGGACAGATGGCAGGTTGTGACTGCGGTACTCAATGAGCTGCGGCAAACGCGGACGTTGAGTTTCCCCGGACCTGACTGCGCCATCCTGTACGGAACGGATAGCATCGCAAGTCGCCCTGAACGCAATGTCTCCGACAAACTACCATGCCAATACACGTTCCTCGGCCCTGTAAGTCGGAGCGCGTTCGTCTTTGTGGACGAGTACATGATCGAGCGGGGAAAGGCGAAGCTCAAACGCTTCCGAGCGGTGTACATGCCCGATGCCAAGTACGTCAGACAGACCACCGTGACGGCACTACGCCGCTATGTCGAAACGGGAGGAATCCTGGTGGCGACGGATCCGGAGGCGTTCTCCTTCTACTCGAATGGGGAATCGGCCGGGGATGCAAGGAAGACGTTGTTCGGGATCACTCTCGGCCCGGCAAAACGTCGGAAGGCAATCGTGACAGCAGACGGCACGCTCCCACTGGTCAGCGCAGCCTATCGTGTGGAGGCCGAACCCGGAACGGAAACGGTCGCCGCGTTCGACGACGGCTCGCCGGCGATCCTGAAACGCGCGGTCGGCCAAGGGATGTGCTGGTACTTCGCGTCGAGCCCGTGCACTCGAAAAGCGCTATCCAACCCGGAATGGAAGGCGTTCTTCCCCCGCCTCCAAGCAGAGCTAGGCGTGGCAACCGGGCACGAAATCTGGCGTTTCCGCTTCCCAGCCAAGCTCATCAAAGCCCCGGATCTGCCGACGGAAACATGCCTAACGAACAATCACATCGCCTGGCGCAAGTTCGTGCCGATCACCACCTGCAACACGGACACGGAGGGGACCTACTCGTACACCCCGCCACCTGACAACATCCGCGATCAGGGAGGCGTTGCCGATATCCCTTTCGGCAAGGGGGACCTGACGGACCGACAGGCAGCGCCGACCACGGGCGACGTGATCAAGAAGAACAGCAAGATCCAGGACTGGGTCGTGCGCTACAAGACACCCGCCCCCTTCGCCATTACCTTCGACCTGACTGTGCCACGCGACCTCCAACGCATCCACGTGTTCTATACCGGCCCGCTGTCTGGTCTCACCGTTGCCACGTCGACCAACGGCCAGGACTGGCGTGTGGTGGCTGAACAGGGGGAAGCCGTAACGCCCCCCCGCGATGTAGCGGAACTCGCCATCGAGTTCACCCCCGCCCCTGCCCGCTTTGTCCGCCTGTCATTCGCGGAAAGGAAGGGGAAGGGGATGTTCGTCATCTCCGAAATCGAGATCTGGGGTCCTTAACCCGTTCGAGACGGGACCCGCGCGGTACCGTCAAGTCACCACAAAGGTGCCGTCCCACCGATCCCACTTCTGCTCAACATATTGGCACGCGGCCTAAGCCTATTGGTGTCTGAATCCCCGAAGGAGGGCCTGAATCACCTTCTAGCCCAAGGCACAACCAACGTATGCACAGTAGTTTCTGCCGAAGCAAGAAGTAGACACCATAGCGATCCGCTCATGGGAAGTGCGGGCTAACGGCGTATGACTCTTGATCCCGATATTGGGGGTTCTCACTGCCCCATTTCCTGCAGCTCGAGGGATGTTCTCAGACGGGCCAACTAGGTCCAAGATGCCCCCGCCTTCAGGACCTGACGAAGGTCAGCCAACGGCAGCTCAATGATGCCAGGAGAGCCGCCCGAAGAGAGAGTGAACTGACCCCCGAGCCCGACATGGCCCCCAGGCTGCGAGTGGTCGAGTGCTCCTGATCCTGATCGATCGAGAGGGCTGAGCTCTACTCGTCCTCCAACTTGATATACCGTTCAATGGACGTGTCTTCGAAGTACGAATCGGTGGCCACCTGCTGGGTAGTGATCTCCTCTATGACGGCGCCCTTCTTCGAGGTAAACCAGTGCCATGTGCCGGGCCCGAAGGTGCATTTGTCACCAGGATTCATCAGCTGTTCGTCGCCATTGAGGACCACTTTCACCTGGCCCTTTATGATGAGGAAGGTCTCCTTGATGATCTTGTGGTAATGGTTGGGGCAGACCTGGCCGGGGGCAACGGTGAGCCACTTGGAGGCGTATTCCGGCTCGTTCAGCCGGATAGTGAGGCCGAGGCCGAGTTTGTCGTACTCGTTTTTGCCGAAGTCGGTGATCTCGATCTCTTCGCCGGGGCCCAGCCTGATGCCCGCATCGGTCAGCATGGCCAGCGATTCTGCACGTGCCCTATCAACTTCGATTCGCTTCATTTGGGTCCTTTCATTCGACGTTCAGTCTTTCCGCTGATTCCACATACTGCTCCATGATCAACTGTGCAGCCGCCAAAGACGCAGCCTCGTGACGCACGGTCACGCCGGGACCTACGTGCTCTCCCTGTAAGCTCGCCGTGAGGAGCACGACGGCGACGTCCAGGCCCAGACAAGCCCTCAGCTGGGGGCTCGCTCTTCCCGGGAATCGGGTACTTGGATTCTATTTGCGGTGAACAGCGCCAATATTGACCGCATAACTTGCGGTGAATAGCTGGTGTTTCGGTGAAGACAAGCTATTTTCCACGCAAAGGAACCAAAGACAATGGCGTACATTCATGAGCTTACGGGCTGGCCACAGCTCTCTTGGGACGACCAGGCGTTGTCTCAAACGTTGGCCGCCGTGCGTCACAAGCAGGGCCGACATCTGGGTAGGATGGAAGCCATGGGTTTCGAGCTGCGCGCCGAGGCCAGCATAACCTCATTGACGCAGGAGATCGTGAAGTCTTCTGCTATTGAAGGCGAGAAACTGAACACCGATGAGGTCCGCTCCTCGATCGCACGCCGCCTGGGGATGGGAACGGCCGGACTGCCAAATCCCAGCCGAGAGGTCGAGGGCGTGGTAGCGATGGTGATCGACGCCACACGGAATTTCGATCAGCCACTTGCCGCGGACCGGCTGTTTGATTGGCACGCGGCATTGTTCCCAACCGGTCGTAGCGGCATTCGGAAGATCACTGTCGGCGCTTGGCGAACGGGTGAGGCGGGGCCGATGCAGGTGGTTTCCGGCCCGGTGGGCAAGGAACGCGTCCACTTCGAGGCACCCGACGCTGCTAGACTCGACGGTGAGATGCAGGAATTTCTCAGCTGGTTTGGCGGGGGTTCCGGCGTCGACCCCGTTATCAAGGCAGCCGTAGCCCACTTCTGGTACGTCACCATCCATCCGTTCGCCGATGGCAACGGCCGCATTGCTCGCGCAATCGCCGACATGGCGCTGTCGCAGGCCGATGGCTCCAAGGATCGCTTCTACAGTATGTCAGCCGGCATCGAGGCGGAACGCAAGGAGTATTATATCCAGTTGGAGTCCGCGCAGCGCGGTTCCCTGGATATCACGGCCTGGATCGCCTGGTTCTTGGGCTGCCTGGATCGGGCCACCGATGCTGCCGACGACATGCTGGAATCCGTCGTCAGAAAGGCCAGGCTTTGGCAGCAGGTCAATACGAACCCGGTCAACGACCGGCAGCGCACGGTCATCAATCGCATGCTTGATAATTGGGAGGGGCATATGTCCACGTCCAAGTACGCCAGGCTCGCCAACTGCTCCACAGACACGGCGCTGCGAGATATCCGGGAGCTTGTGGAACGTGGCATCCTGATCAAGAACGAGGCCGGCGGCCGGAGCACGAGCTACCGATTGGCCGACCCTCGCGAGTACTAATCAACCCGGTACAGGGGAAAGTCGGGGACACACTCTCTATCCCGCGCGTGTATACCTAACGACAGGCGCCGCAAGCAGAATCGCTGTAATCTGCTTCATGTGCGCTCCGGATCGATGGTCCTTTTCTTCCTGAACTGAGTGCCGGTCCACGTGCGGGCAAGCGCAGGCGTTTGAGGCGACCCCGGTGAGTCGTGGTCCTCATTCTCCACATTCGGTGAAGAAGACTGAACATATCGCATGCAATCTCGTCACTCGCTCAGTTCGTGATCCGGGACCTGCAAAATGTCTCCAGAGCGTCCGCACACTTTGGCTTCTTCCAGCATGGCCGACATCTCTTTCACAAGCTCGGGTTGGCTCGCATAGTGGTTCACGCGTTCAGCAATGTCATCGTTGAGGTTGAAGAGTTCGCCGGGCTGGTCATGCGCCACGTACCCACGTTCCTCTTTGAGCCAATCGGGTTCTTTGTTGCGAGGATGGTCACGGCCGGTCGACGCGTCGATGAAGACCCACTCCCCTTTGCGGATGGCGAACGTTCCCTCATAGCTGTGATGAATCGCCGATGTCCGTACCGGCCGTTGCTCACCGCGCAACAGCGGCAGGATACTCACACTGTCTTCGCCGCTGCCATCAGGCACCCCGGCACCGACGATTTCCGCACAGGTCGCCATAGGATCGCCTAGCGTACAGAGCTCATCGCATACTGTGCCGCTCGGCGTGATGCCTGGCCACCGCGCAATGAACGGTTCACGATGGCCGCCTTCCCACACGTCTCGCTTGACCCCGCGCAAATGTCCCATGCTGCAGTGCCCGTGTTCCCGAACGCGATCATAGGCAAACGCCTCCGGCCCGTTGTCGCTCGTGAAGATCAACAACGTGTTGTCCGCAATGCCCTCGCGATCCAGCGCATCCATGATCTGGCCCACAGTCCAATCGACCTCGCACACGTAATCACCGTATTTGCCCGCACCACTCATGCCCTGAAACACCTTGGCTGGCACGATCGGTGTATGCGGTGCGGTCAACGGAAAATACAGAAAGAGAGGCTGATCGCCAGAATCTCCGATGTATTGGACAGACCGACGCGTGATCTCCGGCATCACATCTTCGAGCCTCCAACCCGGCGCCATAACACCATCTAGGAGATGCTCCCCTTCAAGAACATCATCCGTCGGTTGCGTGACCAACCGGTCCTGCTCGATCCACGTAAACGGTGGGAAGTTCGGCACATCTTCACCAAAATAGGTATCGAATCCACAGTCCACTGGTCCGCCCCGCATCGGTTTCGAGAAATCGATATTCCTGGCCAACTCACGCCGCCGCTCTATATCGAACTCGCCGGGCGCCATACCGCCATCCGCGGGCTGACCATCCAGCGTGGCCCAATCCCAGCCCAAATGCCACTTCCCAATACAGGCCGTGTTGTACCCGTTCCGGCGCAACAGACCGGCCACAGTCAACCGATCTTTCTCGATCAACGCCGCATCCCAGGGCCACAACACCGCGCGCTTCAGTTTCCCGCGCCAACAGTAACGCCCGGTCAGAATGGCGTAGCGGCTCGGGGTGCACACACTTGACGGCGCATGCGCGTCTGTAAAACGCATGCCCTGCGCTGCTAGACGATCCAGATTCGGGGTCGGGATCTTGGACGCCGGGTTATTGCACCCCATATCGCCGTAGCCCATGTCGTCGGCCAGAATGTAGACAATGTTCGGTTTATTCACGATGCCTCTTACCAGCTCTCCGGGTCGTGACTCCACCCACGATGCCCTCTGCTGAGGTCTCACACCACTTCCCGACAACACGCGGCACCTTGCATGCCGACGGGCACCGGCTAGGCTGACAGCATACCAAACCGGAGGTCCGAGATGAGTGAGAGGTACATCGCAGTCGACAATGTCTGTGCCTGGCCGATTCTGACGCATCTGCCCGATGGGACAGTGGTGGCGACCATCTTCAACCAACCGACCCATGGGGGCTGGGAAGGCGATGTGGAGTGCTGGGCGAGCGGGGACGAAGGCAGGACCTGGCAACTGCGCGGGATACCCGCGCCCCATGAGCCCACCACCAATCGCATGAATGTGGCAGCGGGCCTGACCCACAGCGGGGACTTGGTCGTCCTTGCCGCCGGCTGGAGTAAGCGCAACCCGATGGGGGACTACTCCGACCTCCACGAGGGCGTAGTCCTGCCCACGTGGGTCTGTCGCTCGACAGATGGCGGGCAGACCTGGACCCAGAGCGATGGGGTCGAGCCGCCGTCCACGGAAGACGAGCGCCTGATCCCGTTCGGAGACATCATCCGGCTCTCGGACGGTGAACTGGGCGTGTGCATCTACACTTGGCCGTCGCCGGATGCGCGCGACAACCATCTCTACACCAGTAGAGACGATGGCCGAACGTGGGCCCGGCGGGCCCTCGTCCGTCTGGGCAACACCAATGATACCGCCCCGATCGCTCTACGCAGTGGTCGCCTCCTTGCGGCAGCCGAAAGATGGGGCAAATGCCAGTGGAAACGGGCCGGCTTTGGCCTTCCCTGCCCCCTGCCCGGGCCGACGGGCCGGCCCGGGCAGGGGGCAGGGCGGGAAGTTGGGCGTCACAATCCCCAAGCGGGAATCCGGGGGGGGGCGGTCCTATTTCGTGACTTTGTGTGCTTCTGCCAATGATCGGACCAAGCCTTCGACTGCGGCGCTGTTCTCCTCCCGTGGCCGGGAAGCAATTTCCTGATAGATTCAGGACAGAGAGTGCAAGTTCACGTGTGTGGGCTGATCTGGAGGAGATCAGGATGAACACAAGATGCAGATCTTCGTGCGCAGCTTGCGTTTGTGCGGGCACCGCGCTCTTCGTCTTGGTGGCGGCCGCATTTGGGGAACAGGGGAACGGCGCGGTCGAGGTCGGGCCCACCATGCGCGAGCTCTTTCGCGCGCAGCATTTCATCGTGCCTCAGAACGTGGAGACGGTTCCCTCAAGTGCCGACGAGAGCCTCGCACTCTTCCACCGCGGGGCGAAGATCGAGCAGTGGGAACTCATGGGCGGAAAGGTGCTTCGGTTTTCGTTTGCGGAGAGCCGCAACCGTAGCGTTCTCCACTGGGGGAACACCGGCCGGAAGGCGGGTGGGATGGGGGTGCCCGCGCTCTGGGACGAGAGTTTCCAGGTTGTGATCAAGGTCCGCCAGATTGGCGGGAAGCCCAGCACGTGGGGGACCTACGTGACTTTGGCCGGCAAGCGCGAGAAGGCGCGGATGAGATGGTTGCAGACCCTCCGGCCCGGAGAGGTCGAGACGCTGAACATCAACCGTCCCAGCCCGGCGGGATGGAAAGGCATGGGTAAGGCCGACGGGCTGGACTTGGTCATTAACGGCGGCGAGGGTGCAGTCTTCGAGATCGAGGACCTTCGCTGTGTGCGCCGTATGCATCACGGCTGGTTCCGGAAGGAGTTCACTCTTCCGGCCGGCACGGTCTGGCGGGCGAACGCCTCGCCGGGCTACATGACACTCGTCTATGTGAATGGGCAGAAGGTCCCTGACAGGAGCGTGATCCGACCACGACCCACGAACAGGGGCGCCATGATGTACTGGACCCATCCTGTCGATCTCAAGCCCTTTCTCATACCGGGAAGAGTCAACTGCATCGCCGTCGAGGGGCGACGGGAGGGTCAGTATCCGCCCAATATCTACCTCCAGGCGCGCATCGTCATGACTGACGGCACGGTCGTCATGATCGACACGGACAAAAGCTGGGCGTGGCGACTGGAAACCCCACGCGACGGGTGGGCGCAAGCGGGTGGGGGTGCGGATTTCAGACCGTTGTCCGTCAAGGGGAATCCCGAGGGCGGGTCGCCGCGCATGAAGCCTTACTGGTATTTCGAGTACAAGCAGAACACCGAACGCCCGGCTGCTGACGGCCGTCTCCTTCTGGATAACCCGAAGGACAACGGCTTCTACTACCCCGACAGTGGATCGGTGACGATGCGGGCGCGAGTGCCCGCCGGCCTGGCGGCCGGGAATCCGCGCGTGGGCTGGAGAGTCCTCCGCGCAACATGGGATGGCTTTGAGCCCCTGAGCGGGGCGGACGTCCCGGCCCAGGGAACGGCCGCCCAATTCACGCGTGAGGATGGGAGCCTGGTCTTCCGACTCGACTTGGGGCGATTCGAGCGGGGCGTCTATACGCTCAGCGCGGAGCTTCGTCGCGACGGTGAAGAGCCCGAAGCGCACATTCCGGAGCCGTTCGTCGTCTACGGCCACCTTGCCCAGCGCGAGACCCGCGGTGCAGGCTACGACGAGGGGATGGACTGCGAGCTCGAAGCGACGATCGACTGCACAGAACCCGACAGTTGCCCTTGGCTTGAGGCGACGGGTGAGCACCTGGCGACGCGCAGTCAGGGCTTTGACCAAACGCCCAAGCAGCCCGTGCCCGACCCGATTGTCACGCGCAAGAATGGCCTGGTCTACCGCGAGACACGGAAGCCCTGGGGCGCGCAGTTCTCCTACAAAGTGACATTCGAGCACCCCTTCGACTGGTACCGCATCGAGGTGGACTACCCCGATGACCGCGAGCGTTGGATGGGTGTCTCCTGCACCTCGCGCTGGCGGGGCAAGGTCTCCTACGCCCGCCAGTGTCCGGCGGTCATCACGGGTTTCAAGTTCCCGGTCTCCGGCAAGATGCGCACCATGGAGTTCCTTTACCGGCCGGGGCCGGGGCCGCATGCGGTGAACGTCATCAACATACAGAAGGGCTCGACCGCGGCCGCGTCGGCCATCCGGTTCTACCGCATCAAGAACGACCTTCCCGCCCTGGCCGGCCGGCAGTCGGGTGAGCGATTCCTCGGCATCCTCACCGAGAACCTGAATCCCGGCAACGCCTTTGGCTCGATGCTGGGCATTCACCGCGAACCCACCCCTGTGGACCGCCAGGAGGCGTACAAGTGGCATCGCGCGACGCTCGACACCCGGCCGGTCGGGCAAGTCTGCAAACGTCTGCTCAGGCGGCTGGACACGTGCGAAGCCTATGTCCGTTACAGTCGTTTCACGGGCGAAAACCTCAATGCCATGGGCGCCTGGCAGTACCAGGACCACACCCCGGTTCTGCCCGGCCGACCGGGTGTCGACACCGACCGACTGACCGACGACCTCCGCGCCCTGGCCGTGCGTGTTCTTTCGGTCAACGATGTCCGCAGTCTGCCGAGCGTGGAGTTCATCACGCAGACGACGCTCCGGGAGGCCCGAGAGTCCGGGCGCAGCGACCCGGACGTGCAGGCCGGACAGGACACGTACTACCTGGTCGACAAGGACGGCGCCCAGGTGAAAGACCTCAACTTCCTGCATCCCAAGGTTGAGGACATGATGCTACGCGTGGCCGACGAGTTTGCGTGGGCGCTCAAGGATGTGCCGGGTGTTCTCGGCTTCAACTGGACCGCGTACATGGGAGGGAGTTTCTCGATCCCGACCCTGTCTCCCATGAAGCGCTACAACCGGCGCCGGCTCTCCGAGCCTTTCGACTGGCTGGCGGTCAGTTACGACGACGCGACCGTGGCCCGTTTCGCGCAGGAAACGGGCGCGGTGGTGCCCGGCGCGGCCGACGACCCGGGACGTTTCGGTAAGCGCCACGCATTCCTGACGGCGCCCGCGATGCAGGACAGGTGGGTACAGTGGCGGTGTAAGAAGATGCGCGATTTCTTCCGTGCCGTGCGTGACCGCATCCGCAGTCATCGCGAGGACTACGACCTGCTGGCGAGCCAATATGTGGACATGCCGCATGCAACCATGTGGAAGGCGTCGGGGCTGGGCTTTGACGACTTCCTTGGCCGGGCCGGCTGGGCCCCGAAACTCTTCGAAGGAGAGGAAGGGATCTACGTCACCCATTGGATGTACGGAGCGCCACTGCGGTATCGCGCCGAACGACGGTTGCCTGGCTACGCTTGTGGCTGGTCGCTCATGGCCGAGGAGGCGCCCTACAGAGCGTTCGCGTCCGGATCCCGGCGCAGCCAGATGATCATGCACCACTGGGAGGAAGTCGAACGCTTCCCCTATGTCATGCCCGAGCGCGAGGGTTGGGCCTACACCTTCCAGTCGACACCCCAGGCCCACGCCGTCGGCGACTGGGCGCGCGAGCCTTTTACGCTGGGTCTTATCGGCGGGGACCCGCAGATCGTTCTCTGGGGTTTCTCGCACGTGAGCCGCATGACCGGCAACGAGCAAGCCATGCGCGAGTTCATCCGCGTTTTTCGCGCGCTGCCCGCGGAGCGCTTCCAGCCTGTACTCGAGACGGGCATCGACACGGAACTGGCCATCCGCTGCCTCCAGACCCGGGAGGGGCTTCTCTTCTATGTTGCGAACCCGACCTACTGGGCCGTGCAGGGGACGCTTACCCTCTCGGGTGCCGGGGACGTTGCCGACCTTGTCACGGAGGAACTGGTTCGCACGCGCACCAGGGGGGCCACGAGTGAACTCCCGATCCGGCTTGCGCCCTACGGCGTGGCCGCCTTCCGTGTGCCTGCGGCCGGTGCACGGGTGTCAGCGTATGAAGCCGAGCCGGTTTCGTCGGAGGATCTCGACCATCTGCGCTCCCTGGCGTCGCTGGGACGCACGCGTCTTGACGGGACTACGGTCCTCGATCAGGCTGACCGCGCCTTCCTGGAAGGCCATCTACGGTTGGTCGATCAAGCGATGGCGACCGGGAACCCGGCGCGTGCGTGGAGGCTCGTGACGGACTGGCGCTACTGGCTGCTGGCCCACGGCGACCCGAAGTGGTAGGCCTCTTTCTGTCCTATCTGTCAACAATGGAGACCCAGGCCATGGACCGGATGGTATGTTTGAGCATCCTCCTCCTGCTGGGCACCGCAGTCGCCCACGCATTGACTCTGGCTCAGGCGGAACAGTCCCGCGCGGTCATCGTGGTGGGAGAAGAACCGACTCCCGCCGAAAAGACCGTTGCGGTGGAGCTGGCCTCATACCTAAAGCGGATCACCGGAGCGGAATTCCGGGTTGGCACCACTCGGGGGCTTCCGCACCACAACCACGGCTCAGATTCAGTGCCATCCCCTCCAGCGGCGCTATCTTAACCCCGCCGCCGGGAAGCAATTTCCTCCTCAGTCAACGAGCCCGAGCAACCGGCGTTGGCGCTCCACAACATCGGCATCCGCAGCGCCATCGCTACGCAACGGACGGCATATGCCCATCTGCAAGGTGTGCCAGATGAAACACGTGACAGCTCTCTTACGCGCGACGTTACTCGTGGCTATCGCCGTTACCGGTTGCCGCAGCACCCGCTCGCTTCCGGCGGGCGCGATTCTCCTTGTCAAGGACAATCAACCCTCGGCGGCCTTTGTTGTGGCGTCTGATCTGCCGGCAAAGGTACGTGGCGACCTGAAGACGTTCAACGACGAACTGGAAAGGTCCACGGGCTGTCGGCTCCCGGTCGGCAGGCGAACGGAGCCCGGCCTCAACCGTGTCGTGATTCGGGTCGAGGAGATGCCCTGGGCACAGGACGACGCTTTTGAGATTGCCTTTCCCGAGGCGGGCACCATGAGAATCAAGGGGTCCGAGCGATCGGTCTGGTGGGCGCTCATGCACATTCTGGAAAAGCACGGGCGCATCACCTACCTGCTTGGGGGCAACCGGTCGAACCGCACATGGGTGGACTATCCGGCATCCGCAATCCTCCGGGTTCCCGCCCGAGAAGTCCGTTTCATGCCATCACTGCCGGTGGAACGGAGGTTCAGCGGCAGCGGCGGCATCAACCATATTGAGTTCAGGCAGTTCCACTACGGCAAGACGTCGCCCGCAGCAGGCTCCCACAACATTGCGCTGGACATTTTTCCGGCGAAGAAGTACGCGCCGGACAAGTGGCCGGAAGCGATCCTGCCGACCATCGGCGGCAAGAAGCTGTTCCCGGAAGGCGCTTACACCAAGGAGAATGTGCGTTCCGGAGTCTTCAGCGCCTGGAGTCCGTGTTTCAGCCAACAGGCGACGGTCGACATAGCCGTGGAGAACGTTCTCGAACGGCTCCGCGCAGATCCGTCCGTCAGATGCATCGGCCTGAACTTCGGCGACAACGGCCACATGTGCGAATGCGCCGACTGCACGAACGCCTGCGGCGGGAAACGCAATTCCCTGGGGTACAGGGACTATTCAGAACCGTACTGGAAATGGGCGAACGACGTTGCTGCGAGGGTGGCCCACGAGCATGCGGACGTCATTTTCATGGGTTCAGCGTACCGCGAACAGACAGCCCCGCCTCCCTTCCGCCTGCACGAGAATATCTGCCCGGCCCTCTGTTTCGAGTCGCTCGCGGTGTACCTCAACGACGACGTGGCGGCCAAACGATGGAAGCTGGTTGACGAATGGTCGCGGAAAAGCACCATGTTCGGATTCCACGACTACTACCCGGGTGTGTACCAAGTCGTCATTCCGAAACCCTGTTTCCGCTGGCAGGCGGATTTCTACGGCAAGATGCACGCCAAAGGGCTCCGCGCCGCCGGGCCCGAAATGTGTGATTTCACGGCTCTTGACGGTCCGCGCCAGAGACTCAACGACGCGCTTTTCCGGGACATCACGACGGATCCGGACGCATTCATGGAGAACTGGTGCGCGGTTGCCGTCGGCTCTGAAGCGGGCAGGCATCTGCGCGAATTCTATCGGTTCTGGGAAGACTACTGGGCGCGTCCGGAACTCAAACAGACCAACTGGTACAGCCACGTCCATTCCATCTACATGCCGCTGGGCGACATCTCCTGCACGCTTGCGCTCAGGAAGGGTGACCTGGACCACTGTCACGCTCTTCTGGAAATGGTCGTGGCTTTGGCCGATACCCCGGAACGGAAGGTGCGCGCGGAAGAGATCATGGGCGATTTCCGGATCTGTCGGGACATCCTGACGGCCGTGTTTGCGGGCATCGTCCGGCCAAACGGCTCACTTGAAGACGCCGCCAACGCGGTTGAACTGCTCAGAGCCGTTCCGGACGCTGACGGAGCCCTCAAACGAGCGTCTGCCGTTAAGAATATTCGCTTGCACGGTGGGAGTGAGGTCAAGTCGAGTCTCATGCGTCATCTGTCGCTGGTGACGCCGTTCCTGGATGATGCCGGTGTCAAGACGGAACTGGCAGAGCTTGCTGCCGACAGGACGCTCACCAAAGAGGTCCGAGCCCAGACGATGATCTGGCTCGGTAACGGGGAATTGGTCAATCTCGTCCCCAACGGTTCGCTCGAAGACGCTGCCACGGCGAACGAGGTCGTCAACCACAAGTACGGGACGCTGTCGCAGGATCACAGCTTCACGGGCAGCCGGTCGATGATGATCGATCCGCCACAGATGTGGATTGACTTCGGGCTCTTCCCGGTCTCGCCGGGCAAGACGTACATGTTCTCCTGCCGCGCTTTCATTCCGGAAGGCAAGGGCGAAGAACGCCTGCGCTTCCTTGTGACGCCGCGCCGGGCAACAGGTCTGAATGCGAAGTACTGGACCTTCCCCGCGAGACGCTATTCGTCCGGTATATGGCAGTTGGTCAGCATCACGTTCACGATCCCCGACGACAAGATGGATACCAGACTCAACAGACCCGATCTTCGCATCGATCACTGCCGTGTCCGGTTGCTGCCGGAGTGCTTTGAGCACGATGGGAAGCTGTATATCGACGACGTTCAGGTCTACTGCCTGGATGACCTCGCAGATTGAGCGTTAGGCTCTGCCGTGTGCGGGTCGGTCGGCCGCAGCCGGTCACGGCAGACAGCCAGCACGCATATCACAAAAGTGCCGTTCCCACCGATGCTTCTCTTGTTCAATATATTAGCGGACGTGGATCACGCTTGCTGACATCTAAATCCCCGAAAGAGAGCCTGAATCACCTTCTAGCCCTGGCGTTCTCTCCAGAAGTCTTCTCGTGAGCGCTTCGGGGCGTGGGCAGCGTATGCGCCAGGACCTTCGGCAACGCTCTGCGACTCCTCTACGCGCTCGGGAATCCGGGTACCAGTCCTATTTCTTGATTCCAGAGAACCCGGGGGGACCCTCGGGAGTGGTGCCGGAGCGGGCCGGCACCACTCCGGGCCTCTGTACCACAATTCCCGCTACATTTCTCGCATCACCCACCACGCCGTCCTATCTTCCTTCCCCTGGCCGGAAAGCAATTTCCTATCCGTTAACTCCGAGGCACCTACACCCAAGAAACAGGAGTCGCCGATGCGTCTGGCGCCAATTGCGCTCAAACAGGTGCTGCTGGGTGTGACGATTGCGGCCCATGTCGGATCACTGCATGCTGCGGAGCCGGACCAACGCGTCATTCCGTGGAAGTCGGAGAACAAGGGCAAGGGAGAACGGCAACTCCGCTCCGCTGAGAGCCTTTGGCTGCGGGACTTCTCGAAGGTAGCCCCGGGGGACGCTGTGTCTGCCACGCCGAGAGCCGGGCAGTGGTTGCTGCGCGACTTCAGAGGCCAACCTGTCTTGTACGCGGACGGCAGTCATCAGTTGCCCCCCCTGACTTACCCCGTCGGATCGAAGGGGCTGCACGATGTTTACGTCGGCCTATATACTCTCGGCAGTCCCATCGACGATGCCGAATGGAAGGGCGTCCATTTGAAACTCAAGAGTGATGCCTGGTACACACACATTTACGGCGGACGGACAGGATTGGGGCACGGTTGGGAACTCGGAAGTGTTGACGAGTTCTTCTGGAGGAGAGCAAGCCTGACGGACGAGGACATCCTCATCTATCAACCCCACGGGCGCTTCTTCAAACCCAACGGAGGGATCGCCTACGTCAGGCTCGTGCCGGTCAGCGATGCACGAGCAGAGACCGACCTTCTACGTGATCAACGCTCCCTTCGAGAATCCCCTGAGAGACGAGTTGTCGGCATGGCCGACTTCTGGAGCTGGGTCATGGTCACCCGCAGAACCGATGTAGCAGGAACGGAAGCGGTCGTGGACAATCACAAGGCGGCAGGTTTCGACAACATCTTTTTCCAGATCAATGCAGACGGACAAGTGCACTATCACAGCAAGGTCGCTCAATGGGTGGATCAGAAGGCCAACCAGGATCCTCGTACGGAGATGGGAGAGGCCGCGGCCGCTGTTCTCAGGGACCATGATCCCCTGAAAGTGGCCAGTGAACGAGCCCACCAGCAGGGACTGCGCTTTTTCGCATGGTTCCGGATGACCAATGAGCAGAGCATCAACAACGACCGCATCGACTACATGCGGAACTTCCGCCATCTCCGGGTCCACGGTGCGGATGATCGGCCTACTCGCTGGCCGAGTCTGTCACACCCAGAAATCCAGGCTTACAAGCTGGCGATCTTGCGCGAGGTCGTCACCAACTACCCTCAGGTCAACGGGTTGCTGCTGGATTTCCTACGCACCATGCCGGTCATCGGCTATGACGCCCCGGCAGTCGAAGCCTACATACGGGCCTACGGGGTCAATCCACTGCAGGACGTCAGCGAACGGGCGTCAACCCGCTGGAAGCAGTTCCGGGCCGACTACGTGACCTGCTTCGTGCGAGCCGTCCGGGAGATAGCAGATGATGAAGGAAAAAGGACAGGGCGCCGAATCCTCCTCGCAACACGTGTGACCCCCCGCGACAATCTGTGGAAAGGACTTGACGTCCGACGTTGGGTCAGAGAAGGGCTGATCGACATTCTCATTCCCTCCAACTACTCTAAGTTCAACCCGCCCTTCCCGATCACGGAGTTCATTGAAATGACCCGTGGCACTGCCTGCGAAGTGTATACCTGCATCAACCCCTTTTTTGCCGGCGGCGCCGACGATTCCGAGCACCACCCGAACCGCCACGAAAAGGAGGTCGCCGCCATCGTTTACAGGCGGGTCAAGGAGGGATGTCCCACGAACCGTGAGTACATAGAGCGCGTGCTGGACCAGTACGCGCAGGGGGCTCATGGCGTGGTGTTCTATGAATCGGAGACACTCACCAGCCCCACTCGGCTCTATCCTGCGCGCGCCGGCATGCTCCCCATGTTTCGAGCCTGCTCAAAGTCAACTGATGCCTTGACCTATCTCCGGAATCTCCCGCCGGACTGATCTGTAACCCGAATAGAATGGAGGAAGCGTGACGCATCCGTCAGGTAGTATCGAGCTTCCATCTCCTCCGCTCTGAAGCGCCCCAGGAAGATGTGCCCGAGACGCCACGCATCCCGTTCAGCGATCTGCCCGGCAAGTAATAGGACTTACCCCAGACCCTCTGCTTCACGGGCGCCGCCTCCCGAAGGACCTCGCCAGCTCGACCTGTAGCTGCAATATGTCCACACCGACGAGTTCTTAATGGTCCTCTGAGTTCAGATTCCGAAAGGCACGGGGGAATTCTGCTCCCAAACGCCTCGTTCCGGCGGCATCTGTCACCGACACTCCGGGCCTCTCCCACCACAATCCCCTCCCCATCTCTTGCGTCTGTTCCACCCCTCGTTACGTTCCTCGCCGTAGCCGGAAGACAAATCCCTGTCTGTTTCTGGGAGACAATACCATGAGCGAGAACAATCGAGTCAAGCTCTGCCTTTTTGACGATTTCTGGCTGAAATACAAATCCAGCACGATGCGTCGCTGGTTTGCACCGCAGTACTTCGCTCACTTCTGTGATCCAGCTTTTGGTGGCATATGTGCTTGTTCACTCATACCGGACGAGAAGAGCGGTCAGTACCGTCTGTATTACAACGGATTTGATCCCCTGAATGAATCCGATTGCTTCACTGCCCTATCCGAAAGTAGCGACCTGCAGTCCTTCGAACCGGTGAAGATCAAAGAAGGCAGCAGCAGGTATCCGGCACACGTCATCGATATCGAGGATAGAGGCGTGGATGTCTGTGAGGACGGCATGAGGACATTTCCTATCTACGACAGGTACGAGAGCGATCCGTCCCGTCGATACAAGCTCACGTGCCATCACTTGAGGAATCAACAGGGAGAGAAATCGCACGATCTTCAGGTGGCATTTTCAGCTGATGGACTCCACTGGGAACTCCAGCGCGACATGGTTGCATTACGCACCAATAGCGATGCGGTGAATAAGCTCTACTACAATCCCCATACCAAAGAGTATGGCTTGATACATCGTGCTTCACATGTGGACAGAAGGATCGCACTGAAGACGACCGAGGATTTCAAAACATGGAGTGGCCCCAAGATCGTGCTGCATCCAGGTCCACGGTTCAACAATGACGATTCAATCACGGAACTGTACGGTATGACTGCTGCGTGGCACGACGGTGTTTTCCTCGGGATAACCGTTCCCTATCACATGAAATTCTACGAAGCACTTCGTACACCGGTAAACGGATATATGGAATCGGAGCTTGTCTATAGCTATGATGGTGAGCACTTTATGGACACCACTAGCCGTCCTCTTGTGGAACGGCCAACTCCGCCGCTCCAAGGCTGTGCTCAGACTGCACTTGTAGATATCTGTGAGAGTTTCGACGGTACTGAGTACATCCTCACGGCCCGCGCATTCAACGTCCATCATAGCATGGCCGTACCAGAGATGATCGCGCTGCAGAACGGTCGCGCTTTCGGGGCCGCCTTCTACAAAATCCGGAAGGACGGCTTCTGCGGCATAGAGGGCATGGGAGGGGGTGCCCCAGGCCTCGTACTCACCAGGAGACTACGGCTCTTGAAGGATGATCTGACCCTCAATGTGAACGCAAGCTGTGGGATTGCTCGCTTTGCTGTCATGAAGTATGTCGAACAACCCAGCGAACATGACCAACCACGGCTCACACCAGACAGCAATATTGTATTCCGCGATGGTTTCTCCTTTGACGACTGTGTGCCGTTCGCGGGACGTGATTCGGTGGACATCGCTCCCCGTTGGAGGGAACACACGTTGCAGGAACTGGTGGGCGAACGGGTGTATATCGCGGTTGAGCTCAAATGCGCGATTCTTCACGCCATGACCTTCACTGCCCGGCAGGAGTTCTTCTGAGTGAACACGGCCCTCTTCCAGCACTCTCGCTTTCCGGTGGACACCGAAACACTGGATGCCATCACTACCAAACACGGAAGACCGGGCAACGAAGACACGCTGACCTCGAGCAATAGGACTGACCACGTCTCCCCGGCCCCCGTCGAGCTGTCGAGTCACTCAGGCCAGAAGCGGAATTCGTAGGCGGGGGAGGTAATGTCGTCCTTCCCACGTTCGCGGACCCGCGGCATGGTCAGGACAAACTCATGCGTCTGCCTGTCTTCGTAGACGCGGAAGTTCGACAGCCCCACGTTGGCGGAATCCTTCTCGCGTCGGGTGTCGACAAGGCGAACCGAAGACTTGAGGATGGCACGGCTGGATTCACCGACTTCGGCGATCTGAAGCGGACGCCTGGGCTCGCCGATCCTGGTGGGACACGGCGAGATATTGCCGATCCAGTAGAGCTTGCCGCTGGCGCTGTTCCGGATCTGGACGCTGCCGGATGCGAACGAGAAGAAGGGTTCACCGATGTCGAACGGGAACGGTTCGGCCGGCGACCAGGAACGGCCGCCGTCAGTAGAGACACTTCGCCACTTGTAGACAGGTACATCCGGTATGTTCCGGTTGCCGGCCCGGCAGATCATCAGGAGCGAGCCGTCCGCAAGCTCGGCGATGGTCGGCTCCTCGAGGCCCGCTGTCGAGACGGCGGAATCCACAGTTATCGTCTGGCTCAGGTCCCACTCCAACTCCTCGCCCCGCCACGTGCCAATGAAGCACCCGGCCCAGGAGCCGAGAACCGGCTTGATCCCGAAATCCATGCTCTTGGGCAGCAGCGCGACCGGCAGCAGGATGCGCCCCGTACTCGTCCGCAGAGGCGTGCAGAAGGAGACCATCATGCTGTTCTCGCCGTAGTCCGTGTCGCGAGCCCAGTGCCTGGCGTCGTAGCCCTTCTGCACGAGTTGTTTCGGCTCGCCAAACGCCTCGCCTGATGCGTCCAGGACGCGGACGAAAATGCGGGTATACCGGTTCGCCTCGCCGCTGTAGACGCCGGCCGGGTAGAGTTGATCGCTGTAAATGTGCAGGACCCGATTCGCCACGTCGTCGCGGAACAGGCAGCTCTCGCCCCGGATACGCATGCCGCGATCCGTTTCTTCCTGCTGGTAAGTCGATTGCGGGTCCGACCAAGTCGCGCCGTTGTCTTCGCTGCGCATCTCGTACTGGCAGGTGACGGTGTCGGAAACGAACAGCTTGCCATAGTGGCGGACCATCGCCGGGCCCCGCGCCCGGGTGTAGGCCGTGTTCACGTTGCAGATCACGCAACCGGGCGACGTCGGAACAGCCACCTTCCGTCGGACATCCATCCAAACGCCTTTCCCTGCGCGCTGTCAACGCTCAGTCGCATTTCCCTCTGGGCCTCTGTGTTCTGCGTTCATTCCGGATCACCATCCCAAGCGAAAAGAGGATACGCCGCGCGCCGACCCTTGGCAAGTTGCCCACCCCCGGCGACCCCCGAGCGTCGCCGTACCCGACCACATTCGTCGCAGGCCTTGAGCAAGTGCCCTTGGACGCGTCGAAACGGCTCCCCAGCTGCAACACTGACAGAAGTCTCGAAGATCAGCCAGCGTCGATGGCACCAACACGAACGGGATCGAAAGCGTGAGAACCCAATCCTGACCAGGCTTTGCCACCTACGTGTCTTCGAGGGTGAAGCCGTGGCCACCTACGCCCCGGCAGCAGGTGTATCAGCTGGTGTCGTTGGTGACGGGACTGCCCGATGAGATCAAGGAGTTCCTGCTTTGGAATGAAGAGCCCGGAACGGCGTCAGATTCCGGCCGGATAGAGTTTTCGGGAGGGACAGCTAATGTGGGGGAGATGCCCACGGCTTCAGGTAAGGCACAGGCTGTCCACGCGAATGAAAGGGGGGCAACGATGCACGTACTCAGGTCACTCATTGGGGTTGGTCTGATTGGCGCAGGCCTTGTCTGTCAGGGAGAAACGCTGCGGAAAATGGCTGTCTGTCCGCGCCTGAAGGAAGCCCCGATCATCGACGGGAAACTGAATGATGTGGCGTGGCGTGAAGCGCTGGTCCTGGATGACTTTGAGGAGCTCCGATCGGGCAGGCATGCGAGGAACCAGACCCGAGTCAGTCTGGGATTCAACGACAAGGCGTTGTTCGTTGCTTTCGAGTGCTTGGAGCCGAACATCGAGGGCCTAAGGCACCTGGACCGCGAGCATGACGGTGCTGTGTGGGACGACGATTGCGTGGAGTTGATGCTCGATCCCGAGCCGTGGGAGCCGGGCACGCAATACCATCTTATCGCCAATGCGCTGGGCCAGCAGTACGACAGCAACGAGCGCGGACGGGAATGGGACCCCGACGGCGGCTGGCGTAGCGTGACTGCCAAACATGCCGACAAATGGATGGTCGAGATCGAGATCCCGTTCAAGGCTCTGGGGGTCAAGGCGCCTTCGCGTGGACACGTGTGGCGCATGAACTTCATGCGCGAGAACTATGCATCACCGGAGAACAGCACCTGGGGACACAACCCCACGAAGAACCTGGACAACCCCATGGCATTGCGGTTCGTCGTGTTCGAGAGTCGAGATCTGGTGACGAACGGTGATTTTGAGGCGCAAGGCAGGGGGCCGACGGATATTGCAGGCTGGCGGCCGAGGCTGCTGAAAGGGGCGGAGGGCGACGTCGTTCTGGAGCAGGAGGCCGGAAACCACATTCCGCGCCTGCGGAAGCGGAGTCGAGAGGGGCACGTGCGCCTTGGCCAGGACCTGGCGCTGCAACCGAACACGGACTACCTCATGACGGCGCGGGTGCAGTACGAGATGGACGGACCGGCCTGGATCTTCGCATGGCCTGGCCCGCCACCACAGGTAGTCAAGAAACTGGCAGGCAAGTCAAAGGCGTGGGAGAACGTCGAACTCCGGTTCAACTCCGGCGCGAAGACGAGTACCACTGTCTCCGGCCATCTGGGCTACGGGCGCGGCGTCGGCACGCTCCTCTTCGATGACGTGCGAGTGGTCGCCGTGCCGGAATACAGAGATCCCAGCCTGGTCTGCCTGACGGGGAATAGCCCGACCGGGGCTGGGAACCTGAAGACCGCGGGCAACTATCGCTACTTTCAGCCGGGCCAGAATACAGACTTTCACCCCACGTCCGGAGAGAAGGGAACGGCAGGGAAGCCGATTCGCTTTGCGGAAGGAACACTGACGGATGGGGCGGCTTCCGCTGTCACGTTGATTCAGGGAAAGATGAGCACTGCGGGGCAACTGGGGAACCAGGGGGCGGACATCGTGTTCGACTTCGGGAAGGAGCAGTTTGTGCGTCAGATCGAGGTGCAGGGCTCAACTGCGCAGATACGGAACATCCTCGTGTATGCGCGGCCGGAAGGTCAGGCCGGATACACGCTTGTCGGATGTTCGCTTGGGAAGCTGGTCGCGACAGTAGACGATGACGCGTTGGCCTATGTGCGCCTGAAAGACCTGGACTCGGCAGCGCGCGAAGTACAGATCCGAGTGCAGACAGCCACGCGGCCACTGAATCTGGCAGAGGTCCAGATCTGGGGCGAGCCAATGGCCGGGCACAACCCCGGAACCGTTAAGGCTCTGGCCTTGCAGACCGGCAAGGAAGCGCCGGCGGAATCAGTCGTGGACGTGCCGTTGGTCAAAGGGTCCGGCAGTTTCGTGCTGTCGCCGTATCCGCGTGAGCTCAAGAGGCTGCAACGTGGGTTCGCCGTCACAAAGGCGACGCGAATCGTCGTGGCTAACCCGGATGGTGCTCGGACGTTGCGCACGGCGGAATTGCTGCACGAGGATATCAAGCGGGTGACCGGATGGGATCTGGCGATCAGCGCAGTGGACGAAGCGGGCGGCACGAAAGACGCAATAGTGTTGGGCCGCGTTCCTTTGCCTCCGGCCCTCGCCCGTGAGGCGCACGGCCAGGGAATCAACGTCACGCAAGAAGATCCGGGCGAACAGGGGTATGTCATGAGCATCACGCCTGCCTCGGTCACCATCGTCGGCAGCGATGATGCGGGCGTGTTTTACGGTACGCAGGCTCTGATGCAGCTCATCGAGCAGGTCCACGGCGATCCGGTGGCGTTGCCGGGGCTGTTCATACGGGACTGGCCATTCCTCAAACTGCGCCTCGCCTATCTCTTCATCACCGACAAGCGGCTCGAAGGCCGATACCAGGATCTGGTGCGTGCGCTGACCAGACAGCGATACAACGGCCTCTACTCTCGAGGGATACTCAAGGACGGCCGCGTGCCCGAGTGCACTTTTGCCGGCAGCCCGACCAAAACGTGGACACGAGAGGTCGGCAGCTTCTGTGCGGAGCGCTTCGTGCAGGTCATTCCGCAGGTAGACGTCGCAGGCGGTTGGATGTACTGGGGGCGCCGCAAGCACTGCATTGAGAAGAAGCCGGGCGAGGAGCGGGCTCCCCGCGGGCATGGCATCTGCATCGATCCCACGCTGCCC
>JABHEG010000193.1 GCA_018676675.1 Lentisphaerota bacterium | reverse complement strand
GTGTGTTAGATCCCAGCCGTCTCCCGAAAGAAAGTCGCGCTTCTTTCACAACAACGTGAAATCGGGCTTGACCTCACCCCCGTGAACGGCTACTAAAACCAATTCAACGGGGGATCGCGTGGAGGCACTCGTGCCGTGGCGAGAGGGGACCTGTCGCGTTGTTTGCCCCTTGTCGGGCCACTTTTCTTCGATCGAGAGACATTTGTGGAGGCCATCTCAGTGTGTGAGCATTGAAACTGCCGATAGAGGGACTACATTTCTGTTCTTTTTGGGTATTCAAGGCGGTTTGCCTGCCGTCCCTTGGAATGGATCCCTGAGGATGGTGTAATAGACGGAGACGTTTCATGTACGCGATCATGGATGAGAGTGGTCGACAGTTCCGAGTCCAGCCTGGCGACGTGCTTGCGGTCAACCGGATGTCTGGAAATCCCGGTGAGACAGTCATGCTCGAAGACCGGGTGCTGATGGTTCGGACTGACGACGGAGTGACGCTGGGTGCGCCCATCGTTGAAGGCGCCAAGGTTGAGCTTGAGATTCTGGAGCACTACCGCGGCAAGAAGGTGATAGCCTTCAAAATGAAGCGTCGGAAACGCTGTCGTCGGAAGAAGGGGCACCGCCAGGAACTGACCCGTGTGAGTGTCAAGGGCATCACGGTTGGGGCCGAGTGTTTCAGTGCTCCTGAAGCTGTTGAGCCTGAGGCCGTTGAGCCTGAGGCCGTTGAGCCTGAGGCCGTTGAGCCTGAGGCCGTCGAGCCTGAGGCCGTCGAGGAAACTCCGGCTGTCGAAGAAGCCGTGGCGGCTGAAGAGGCTGCAGTTGTCGAGGATGCCGTGACTGAGGAGCCGGCCGCTGAGGTCGAAGAGACTCCCGCAGCTGAAGCGACCGAAGCGGAGCCAGAAGCTTCTGAGGAAGCCCCCGCTGAGGACGACGACGAGAAGCCCGCCGCCGAGTAACTCGACGGTGTTGTTGCCTGCGGGCCGATTGGTCGGCGCGGCAGCGGATACGCTATTCAGGCCGCGACGATCGTGAGTAATCTGATCGTCGCGGCTTTTTGCTGTCTGCGTTCCAGTGTGTTGCCTGATGTGTCGTCCGCCAAGATGATGGGGCAGGATAAATCATGGACCTTGAAGCAATCCGAACAGAGATTGATCGTCTGGATGCCCAGATTGTCGGCCTTCTGAATCAACGTTTTCAGCATGTGCTGGATGTGGGGGAGTACAAGCGTGAGCGCGGGCTCGAGGTCTACGTTCCGGAGCGGGAATCACTGCTCTTGAAGCGTCTGGCTGAGCTCAATGAAGGGCCGATGGATAGTGCAACTCTGCGGGCTGTGTACCGGGAGATCATTTCGGCTGCCCGGTTGCTCGAGGATCCCTTGGGGATTGCCTTTCTGGGGCCTGAGAGCACGTTCACACATCAGGCAGCTCTCAACAAGTTCGGCCGAAATGCGCATTACCTGTCGAAACGGACAATTGCTGACGTGTTCGATGCGGTCGAGCGAGACCATGTGAGCTATGGGGTCGTCCCGGTGGAGAACTCCACGGAAGGGGCGGTAACGCACACGCTTGATATGTTCCTGGACTCAAGTGTGAAGATCTGTGCGGAAGTCAACATGGTTGTCCATCACAACCTGTTGAGCCATTCGGCCAAGGGGAAGCTCCGGGTGATTTACAGTCACCCGCAGGTTTTCGGACAATGTCGGCGCTGGTTGCAGAGCAATCTCCCGGGAGTGCCGCTGATCGAGGTGTCGAGCACAACTGAGGCTGCCGCCCGCTCTTCGCACGAGGAGGACGCAGGCGCGTTGGCCAGTTCGCTGGCGGCAGAGCGCTACGGACTGGAGATCCAGGAAGCCAACATTGAGGACCTCACTGACAACACGACCCGCTTCCTTGTCCTTGGCAAGCAGGAACCCAAGCAGACCGGTGATGACAAGACATCGATTCTGTTTGTGGTACGTGATCGTGTAGGGGCGCTCTACGACAGCCTCAAGCCACTGAGTGAGCATGAGATCAGTATGACATTCATCGAGAGTCGCCCGTCTCGCCGGAAGAGTTGGGAGTATTACTTCTTCGTTGATTTCCTTGGGCACTTGTCCGAGGAGAATGTCCAGGAGTCGCTTGAGGGCCTCGGGGAGCACTGCCAGTTTGTGAAGATCATGGGGAGCTATCCGCGGGGCGGGGCCCCGGATTGATCCAGGCAGAGCGAGCCGGCGTCTGCGTGAGGATGGCCCCGGGCCTCATTGCCCGGGGGACGTGCGAGTTGACCTACTCGGCTCGTGCCTTGTCGACCGCCCGTTTGAAGGACTCCGCCGAGCGCTCGATGATGTCCTTGTCGATGCAGAAGGTGAGCCGGAAGTAGCCGGGATACCCAAAGCCGGACCCCGGTACTGCCAATACCTGTTCCTCCATCAGCGTCCGCACGAAGGCAGCATCGTCGTCACCGACGGGGATCTGCGGGAAGAAGTAGAAGGCTCCCTTGGGCAAGGTGAACTGAATGCCGGCACCGGTCAACACGTCGGCCATGGCTCGCCGCCGCTCATCGTAGATGTTGGTGTCTACCTCCACAGCCCCCACGTGCTGCAGAACGCGCTGGCCGATTGCCGGAGCATTGACATAGCCCAGCGTGCGGTTGGTGAAGACGATTCCTGCCAGCAGTTGTTCCACATCTTCAATGCCCGGATTGACGGTCAGGTAACCGATACGTTCTCCGGCCATGGACAGGCTCTTGGAGTATGACCCGAGGACCACGCTGTATGGGTAGGCGTCAAGCACGGGCGGCACGTCAATCCCATCGTAGGCCAGGAAGCGATAGGGCTCATCCGAGACGAGGAAAATCGGGCGTCCATGGCGTTCGGAGTGTTTCTCCAGGACGGCAACCAGGCTCGCGATCTCGTCGTGTGTGTAGATCTGGCCGGTGGGGTTGTTCGGGGAATTGATCAGGACCATGCGTGTCTTTGACGTGATCGCCCGGTCGATGGCTGCCACGTCCAACTCGAAGGTGAGGGGCGTAGATTTCACGGGAACGAGCTTGCCGCCATAGTGCTCGACGTAGAAGCCATATTCGACGAAGAAGGGGGCGGGACAGACCACCTCATCTGCCGGCTCCAGGACGGCTCGGGCGAATGCATTGATTGCTCCTGCTGCACCACATGTCATCACCACGTGCTCCGGGCCGAGCTCTACGCCCTGCTCTGAGCTCAGGCGTTGGGCCAGCATGGTTCGTACTTCGGGGTAGCCGGCGTTGGGCATGTACCCCAGACCCAGAGGACGAACGACCTCCTGTGACAGGGCGATCAGGGCGTCGGCAACCGGGGCAGGGGGCGGCACATCGGGGTTTCCAAGGCTGAAATCGAAGACGTTCTCTGCCCCGTACTGCTGCTTGAGCTCAATGCCGGATTCGAACATACGGCGAATCCAGGATGAGCGCTCAAGGTATCCTGCGATCTGGTCTGAAATCAGTTGCATCGTTGTTTCTTTCTCGTTCTGAGTGCTGCGGGCCGCGGAGGCCTGCGGGCCTCTCAAGAGGAATCAGTAGTCAGTCTGTTCGGTGATTGCGAATCGATAGGCTAATACTCAGAGGGGGCTAGTTCAAGATGGTTGGGCACGCTTGAGGCGGTGAGTTGGCGGTTGAAACGGCTATAACGGCGTGTAACGTAGGACTGTTCAGAACGATAGCTGCCGCGCACACGTGAGGCGGTCAGTTGACGGTTCGATCAAAGGCGGTCGCCACGCCCATGGCGATCGCTTTTCGTTGCAGTCGAGGAGCGTTGTTCATCGTGGTTGTTGCCTCGTTGTTCGGCCGAGAGCGACTGCTTCCCGGAATGGGCGATGGAGTGAAAACTAGACAGTAGGATCATGGTGAACGCATTCGACATCCTCGAGGAACGCGGGTTTCTGTACCAACTCACAGACGCTGATGCTCTGAAGCGTCTTCTGGCACAGGAATCGGTCAGCTATTATGTGGGCTTCGACCCAACAGCTGACAGCCTCCACATTGGGCACCTCCTCCCGGTCATGGCAATGCGTTGGCTCCAACTTGGCGGCCATCGGCCGATTGCGCTGGTTGGCGGCGCGACAGCTATGGTTGGGGACCCCTCGGGGAAGACAGAGGCACGCCCGATTCTCAGCACCGAAGAGATAGCCGCTAACGCGGTTGCCATTCAGGGGCAGCTGGGACGTTACCTCGATTTCACCGAGGGGCAGGCGCTGCTGGTGAACAACGCGGACTGGTTGGCCGGCATCAAGTACATTGACTTCCTGCGTGATGTGGGGCGGCATTTCAGCATCAACCGCATGCTGTCGGCTGAGTCGGTGAAGCAGCGGCTTGAGACCGGACTCTCTTTCCTCGAGTTCAATTACATGCTGCTTCAAGCTTACGACTTTTACGTTCTCAAGCGGGATGAAGGATGCAAGCTCCAACTTGGTGGCCAGGACCAGTGGGGGAACATCATCGCTGGAGTAGACCTCACGCGCCGCATGCTTGGTGAAGAGGTCTTTGGAGCCACGTTCCCGTTACTGCTGAAGAGTGACGGAGAGAAGTTTGGCAAGAGTGCTTCGGGGGCCGTATGGCTGGATCCGGCGCGGACGTCCCCGTACGATTACTACCAGTTCTGGCGCAATGTGGACGACGGTGATGTAGAGAAACTGCTCGCCTTCTTCACAATGTTGCCGATGGACGAGGTGAAGCGACTTGCTGCCTTGGAGGCGCCGGCTATCAACCGCTCCAAGGAGATCCTGGCTTACGAGGCGACGCTGCTTGCTCATGGCGCTGAGGAAGCCAGGAAGGCGTTTGTCGCTGCAGGCACTGAGTTTGGCTTTGCGGATCCGAAAGGCGACATCACAACGTCAAGTGCGGTGAGAGAGATCCGGGTGGAGGAGCGGACAGACGATCTGCCTACTCACACGGTGACTGCTGCCGCTCTTGAAGAGGGAATGTGGGTGGTTGGCCTTTTTGCCGAGTCCGGGCTCTGCAAGTCCAATAGCGATGCCCGCCGTCTCATTCGCGGCGGCGGGTGCTACCTCAACGGCGAGCGTATGACCGATGACAAGTATACGGTCACGGCTGCTGATGTGGTTGATGGGCAGATCATGTTGCGGGCAGGGAAGAAGAACCTGCGGCGCGTAGTCGTTGCCTGACCGGGAACAGGCCAACGGCAAACAGGCCATAGGGACAAGGTGAGTGATGATCCATCCGACCGCAATTGTGGGAGAGGGGGCTGTTATCGGCCCCGGAACTGAGGTTGGCCCTTACGCCGTTGTCGATTCAGATGTCGTGCTTGGGGCGAATTGCCTTGTGGGGCCGCATGTCCACCTTACCGGGCACACCACGATCGGTGCCGGCACGCGCATCCACACCGGCGCAGTGATCGGCGGAGAGCCCCAGGATCTCCATTACGATGGCGAGGTCACCTACACCACTGTCGGCGAGAACTGTGTGTTCAGGGAATACGTGACGGTCAATCGCGGCACAGACCCGGGGAGCACGACGGCCATCGGGGACAACGTGATGCTGATGGCATACACTCATGTCGCCCACAACTGCCGGTTGAGCAGCAACGTAATCATAGCCAACAGCACGCAAGTGGCCGGGCACGTACAGATCAGCCCACGCGCGTTCATCAGTGGGGGCGTACTGATCCATCAGTTTGTTCGTATTGGGGCGGTCGCTATGGTCAGCGGCGGGGAAAAGGTCGTGCAGGATGTGCCGCCTTATTGCACCATGCAGTTTAACCGGATCGTCGGCCCCAATACCATCGGGTTGCGCCGAACCGGTTTGACACCTGAGAGTCGACGGGCAGTCCGAATGGCGATCAAGGTTTACTTCCTGAAGGGACTGAACCGCGCCAACGCCCTAGCTGAAATTCGGGCCGGCTGTCCGGCGATTCCGGAGGTCGATGCCTTGGTGGCGTTCCTGGAGACAACGGAACGGGGAATCGTGGCCGGAGGCCGGGCAAGCCGCTACCGGAAACGCATTGGGGAAGTAAAGGTAGAGATCGAGGACGAGGAGTGAGCCGCTATCAATAGGGGACGCCGATGACTTGGCCTTCCCATCCTGCAGGTGTGTTCCAGGGGAGTTGGTCTACGGCGTTCTCGTCTTCAGGCACGGTTCGACACCCGCAGCTGAGAACGGCTGTAACGGTGGCCAGAAGCATGGCGACGAGCAGTCGTTTCATCGGTGGGATCCTTGGGGGCTGAAGCTGCAGAACAGGGCTCGCGGAATCTCAGAACGGCAACGGATTCCCCAGGTCGATGAACTCCATCACCTGCATCACGAGGGCTGCCGTCAGGCAGACGAACGCTACGGCCATGCTTATTGTGAAGAGCTTGCCCATTTGTCCGTGACTCCTCTCTAGCGGCGCTTCTTCGGCGGCGCTACTTTCTTATCCGGCAGGATGACACGGTCACCGACTTTCACACTGGCGGTCTGGACTTCCGGGAGGATCTCGGCAATGCAGATTTTGCGGAGGACCTTGGAGATCTGGAGCCGGGCTACCAGGTCATCGGCCCGGGCGACAAGCATCTCCATCTCCTCATCCACACCCTTTTCCCTGCCCAGATTGAGGACAACGAAGTTCCACTCGTCATTGACCTGCACGATCTTGCCCTCAATGTCTGGGTCGATATCGACGGGCTTAGCACCCGGCGTGCCAGGAGGCGGGGCCTTTATGCGTTTGCCTGCAACGAGCCTCTTCAAGTCTTCGACTTTGCGGTTCAGGTCGGCAATCTCTTCCTTGTGAGCTTCCTGCTCTTCCTCCAGTTCTTCGATCTGTACTTTGAGGGAGGTGATGCGGTTCCTGGCCTGTTCGAACTGGACGAGTTGCTGATTCAGACCCTCGAAATCGTTGAGCAAGGACGTGCAGACGCTGCCATACTGTTCCTTGTCGCTGATCTGGTCTACCTGGGTTTCCCACTTGAACTTGTTGACCCGACTGACACCGTCAACGATCGTTTTGGCGTATTCGTTGCAGCGTTCGTTGATGCCGCTGACTTCCCCGCTGAAAGCAAGTAGCGGGGCACTGTGTTTGAAGTCACCCAAACTAACCACGCCGTCCTCATCGACGTTCTCGTCCCGGTCCCTGAATGAGCTGGTGGGAAGGTCAAAGTCAATGGCTCTCGCGCAGGTTAGGAGCGTCTGGATCATGGCTTCGTCGCGGCCGACAACGGCTTTGGAGAGGCTGAGGATCCGGTTGCTGGACTTGGTGAACTGGTCACTTTCCGCAAGATTCGTGAGGGCCGTGGGGTCCAGGTCCGTCTCCGGGATTTTCATGTCCGCGGCGACGGTGGCCAAGCTCTGAGCCAGTGCGTTGCGCTGTTCATTGATGTCGGTGGCCAAGCGTACGGCCTCACCCAGGAGTTTCGTGTAGGCCGGATGCTCACCCGTGGCCTTATCCCTTGCCCCTCGGTACTCGTTCCATGAGAGCGAACCGGTCTCTTTGGCCGCCTGATCGCCTTCTCCGGGTGTGAAGTTGATACGGGATTTGTAGGTCGTGCCGCTTTCGTTCTCCAGCTTGCCGACCATGCTGGCGACCGTTCCGGAGAGCTCGGCCGAGCGTCCGGCGAGGTCCTTGCGTGCCGTGAAGAGGAAGAAGCTGAGGACGGCTGCGCCGATAGCGACCAGCATCACCAGGAATCCCAGGATCGTACTCAGTTTTCCCATGAAGCGCTCCCAAAGGTAAGCTTTACATCAGGCCCGGCGTCAAGGTCTCTGGAGGAGGGACACGTGCTCCAGTCCACGGCCCCCGTTGAGGCCTGACCCGTCAACCGCGCCGACTCGTTGTCGGCTCCAGTCAGTCACTTGAGGTCGTCACAATCCCGTGCCATTCGTCATGACCACCGGGACGACCCCTGTACTTGTCGTGAAAGTTACCTGCACGCGCGCACGAATGCAAGTTCAGCTGGAGGCAAAAGGGAGGGCAGGTGATGGAGCGTTGACGTAGCTTTGTCACTGTATAAGGGCCGAGACAAGCCGGGTATACCAATCAACAAACGCTGTTCCACTGAGCATCCAGGCCAGGGTTCCAAGGGAGAGGAAGGGGCCGAACGGGATTGGGGCATGGCGACTTCGGCCGCGCAGGGCAACCAGGGCGACGCCTACTGCTGTACCGGCAACGGCAGACAGCATGAGGACGAAAATGCATGCGTCAGGCCCGAGGAAAGCCCCGACCATGGCGAGCATTTTGACGTCTCCAAAACCCATCACTTCGCGAGGGATCGTCCACTTGCTCACCTTGCCTTCGATCCTCTCTAGGTCATCCCAGGCGACGACGTCCGTGCCCACCTTCAGGCCTTCCTGAGTGACGACGATCTGGGTGACTGGGGCTGGGGGCTTTGGGGAGGTCGACGAGCAAGAGGGCGTGCAGCTGAGAGAGGCGCTGTCCACATCAATCCGGACGGTGTCATTCGCCCGGAAGAGCAGGTACTCCCACGTGTCTACGAGGTCCTCGCCAATGCGAATTTCTTCAGGCGTAATCTCGAGGTCCTCCGGTTCCTCAGGAATGACGGTCTGCCGCCCCCATACGAGGCGGCCTGCTTCGAGGACCATCCACAATATCGCCAGGCCGAAGAGGGCCCCCGCAAAGGCATTGAGGAGGGCAAGAGCGCGAGGAGAAGCGAACGCTGCCGGGAAAGCTCGGAGTGCGATGACTTCAAGGGCATTGCTCAGCATACGGTGGCTGGCGACCCCGCCGACGGCCGTCACACCCACGAACTGACTTGACGGATACACAACGGCGAGGATCAGGGCGGTTGCGACTCCCGTGAAGGTGATCTCGTTGGGAATGATTAGATTCTCGTAGTCGATGATCGCGATGGCGACGATGGCAGCAGCGAGATATCCGTAGCCGATCAGAAGGCTAAGGGGGAGGACGGCGAACCAGATGCGCAACCACACCAGGAAGAAAATCACTCCGGTTATGAGTTCCACGATGGGATAGCGCAGTGAGATTGGCAACCCGCAATTGCTGCAGCTGCCGCGCAGGAAAAGCCAGCTGAGGATGGGGATGTTCTCCCACCAGTGCAGGACGTGGTCACATTTCGGGCAATGGCTTCCGGGGTGCACGATGGAGGCGCCCTGTGGCAGACGCCAGGCGACCACGTTGAGGAAGCTGCCCACACACAGCCCGGTGATCCAAACGAACAGTGTCATCGTCCACCAGCCGTACTGGATGACCTCTCGGACAGTGGGTGTTATTGCGGGCTCCAACGTGGCTGTTGTCCTGATGTTCTATGGCCGGGGAACGCAGTTGACGGCTACCGGGTGAGGGCTGTTTCGAGACCTGCACGCATTGCATCGACGGGAGCTGTCCGATCAGTCCAGAGCTCAAAGCTGCGGACGCCCTGATGGAGCAGCATCCCGCGTCCGTCGGCGGTTGGGCACCCCTGTTGGGCTGCGCCGGCCAGGAAGGGCGTTGTTCGGTAAATCATGTCCATGACCGGTATGTCGGGCGGAAGCTGTTCCGGGGGGAAGGGGAGTGGGTCGCCTTCGTGCAGTCCGAGGCTTGTTCCCTGAATGATCGCAGCGCTTTCAGGAAGGGCCTTGCGAATGCTCTCGGTACCGCCGAGCCCGATCACGGTCAGACGACATTCGGGGGCAGCTTTCGCGATCGTCTCGGCCAGACGTTCTGCTTTGGCGACCGTGCGATTCACCAGCACGATATGGGCGGCTCCCTGGCAGGCGAAGTAGACACTTGTGGCCCGGGCGGCTCCGCCGGTGCCGATGAAGGTGAACACCTTGTTTCGCAAGGCCACTCCGAAGCTCTCCCTGAGGGCGGCTTCGAGGCCGTAGCCGTCGGTAGAGAAGCCATGGAGCACTCCCCCGCGATTGATGACTGTGTTGACGCTCCCTGCCGCCCGTGCCCCCGGATCAACATGGTTGACCATGTCGATCACCTGTTCTTTGTGCGGCACGGTGACGTTCCAGCCGGCAAAACCCGTGTCCCTCAAGCGCTCGACGCAGACGCCCAAGTCTTTGGGATGGACCTCAATGAGTTCGTAGGTGGCATCGATGCCGAGGGCCTGGAAGCCGGCGCCTTGCATCTGTGGGGAGACGGAGTGTTTCACCGGCCATCCCAAGAGGGCGTACCGCTGGGCAGTAGGGGGATCGTTTATCGTCTTTGTACTCATTCGTTGCTGAACACCCGGATATTATCCCACCACAGATGTGTACGGAAGGTCCTCAGGCCAAGCAATCCCCCTTCCAGCGGAGCGGGATCGACTGCCTCCAAGACGGTGTTGCCGTCCACGGCGAACGCTATCTTCCCGCCTGTCTTGGTGATTGTGCACCGATAGGTCACGCCTTTCCGGCAGTGCCCGGCGTAGGTCTCGATCATGAGGTCAAAGCCTGGACAGCGTCGCATGCGGACACGCGCCTTGGCCGACCCGTCGGCGTTCGGGCCACCCGTGCCCTTGAAGTCGTTGAGAAACGTGATGATATGTCCATTGAGACCATGGTATTTCTTGTAGCCTGCATCGTCTCGCGTCTGGCGTGTCTCGAAGAGAGGCGTACCTGTCGGGTCACTGTAGCAGAAAAAGAAGTTGATGTTGTTCGCATCGATTTCAGAGTCAACGACGTGGGCATCGAACTCGATTCGGACATCTGCGGGGAAGGTCTCTTTGCACCACGCGGTACAGACAAACCCCGGGCCAACCTGCGGTGGGTCAGCCTTCATGTGAAGGTGGCCATCCTCGACCCACACCTTTTCTCCACCCTCGACCCACCATCGGTCCATCCCTTGAGAAAACGTCTCTTCGAAGAGAAGCCCCCCCCGCCGGTGGGCTGAGAGGCACCCTGCGGCCAGCAGGGCTGGGGCGATGAGAAATGGGAAGCGCACTGGAGTGTCTCCTTGATCGGCAGCTCTGCTCAGGTAGGACCGAATACGGCCCGATTGGCCTCTTCATAATGGCCTTCGTGCCCCAGTTCGCTGAATACCGTCACCGCAGACAGGTAATCATCCACGATCTCCCAATGTGTGGGAAGGGGCATGAACGATGACCGCCCAAGGTATCCCTGTCGGCCTTCGAACGCGATCCACATTAGGTGGCCGTGCCGGTGAAACAAGCTGGAGTTGAAGTGGAACAGTGGCGGAGTTGGGGGATCGCCATCCCCGTGCAGTGGTTTGAGGACACGCCCCTTGACTCGGAACAGGCCCTCGGCTCGTTGCTGCCATTCCCGCATTACCGGCCAGTAGGGGGCTTCGTGGGAACGAGCCTGGAAGGCGAAGTTGTAGCCACAGGCGTGCAGGTCAAGGATAGCTTCGGGACGGCGATCGAGCGTGAAGTCGAGGGCAGCCGCGACCTCGACCGCAGAGGAGGCCTCAGTCGAGCGCCGTCGGTTGATGGCGTATCCTGCCCCGTTGAACTGGCCTCCCATGAACAGGCACTTTTTGGGTGGGAAGTGATAGCATGGCTCCTGGCTGTCCGCGTCGTACGGGACCAGGTCCCCGTTGTTCTGCAGGCCGCAAGCGTAGATCGTGCACGTGTCGATTCCCTGTGCATGGAACGACAGGGGGCAAACGAGTCGGCCATCCGGGTTCAGCATCGGCAACACGCAGAGCCGGATGTCCTCAAGAGCACCGAGGAGACGGCGCTGCGGGTGGCCGGCTAGATCGCGCCCCTGTTCGAGGCAGTGGATCAGGTTCATCGCTGCCGCGACCGTGCCCGGCTCGTGGCCGTGCGTCCCGCCGATCACCATGAGCGGTCGCCCGCTCTCCGGGCCGTATTCCACCACGTGCAGCGGGTGCCCAAGCGACGAGGTCCCGATCTGCTTCAGCCGGCCACGGACGAGTTGCGTGGAGAGGTAACGCCAAACTGATTGAGCGTCGGCCAACCAGTAGTTAGGTGCTGCGATCTGAGGGATAGGGACATCCATGGAATTTGCCAATGTCGCGGTTGTGAAGTCGTCTATTTGCTCTGTTTCTTCCCGACGTCCTTGGTGATGTCCTGGACTTCGGGTTTCTCCATCAGAGCACGGAGTTTCGGGTTGTTGAGCAGCTTCATGAAATCACGGTTCTCGATTGCTTTCATGATTTCCGGATCATCCAGGATCGCCTGCATGTCCTTGTCCTGCTGCAGCTTCTCAACTTTACCCATGACGGCCTTGTTGGACATCAGGGATCTGAGCATACCGTCGAGCAGGTCCTGTTCACCAGTGGGGGCTCTATGAAGGCCGGCCAGTGGATCGGCAGGCTTGCTCTCGCTCCCGAACGTAATGCGGGCCACGCGTTCGGCCGGGATTCGCAGATCACCCAGTGTCTTGGACTTGACTCGGTAGATCCCGTTCTTGAGTTCCACCACTGTGCCGACGATCTGCGTATTGTCTTGCAGGACGATGGTTGCCTGCTTTGGCGGGGCACCGTGGACGACGGGGGCAAGAGCGAGCGCAACGGCGAGGAAGCCTGTGCGGACGAGTGCGTGTGGTGTCATCATGGACCTTCGTGAGTGGGCTTTGCCCCTGGTGGGCGACTCTTGTTTGCCGGGATGGAATTTGCCCCGTTCGGGAGGCAACACCATCATAGTATAGCGGCGCTGAGGCTAGGGTGCTACAGGCTTGAGGTACCCCAAGAATCGCCCGGGAGCGTGCCGGTGTTCGCGCGGGGGAACTGGGTGTGTGGTTGCGGCTGGCTGCAGGCTCTTCCTCGGCTATGGTAGGCCCCCTTTCGTTCCTCAGGAAGCCCTTCGCAAAGGAGTTCGGGTGTTGAAAGCAGTGCGTCCGGTTGCCATTCGTCTCGGACAGTCTTTCGTGGCTGTGTTCCTGGTCGGCACCCTTGACAGCCGCCCAGCGGCTGCCGAAAGGCCGGGGGCGGACGCGTTGACTCGGAGGCCTGGGACGGTCGTCCCAAGCCGGCGCACGGACCCGCACTTCCTGCAACGACATAAGCAGATGCTCCTACGCAAGAGCGCAGGGCCGATCGACGTTCTCTTCCTGGGAGACTCCATAACCAAGCGCTGGGACAGGGATCTGTGGCACGCCCGGTTTGGGAAGTGGCACCCGGCCAATTTCGGTGTGGATGGAGATCGGACACAGCATGTCCTCTGGCGGATCACCGAAGGGGGAGAACTCGAAGGCGTTCGTCCGCGCCTGATTGTGTTGCTGATCGGGGTCAACAACGTGTCCTATGATCCGGCGGAGGACATTGTGGCGGGGATCACCGCAATTGTGGCCGAACTGAGGCAGCGCCTGCCGATGTCCAGAGTCTTGCTGTTGGGGGTATTTCCCGTGGGAGCCGGCCCCAACGTCTACCGGGACCGCCTGAAGCTGGTCAATGTCCTGATCTCGCAATTGGCCGATGGGAAAATGGTGCGTTTCCTCGATTTCGGGAAGCGTTTCCTTGAACCTGATCGTAGCCTGAGCAAGGACATCATGCCGGATTTGCTGCACCTCAGCCCGAAGGGATATGCGATCTTCGCAGATGCCGTTGAACCGGTGATTACAGAGATGCTGGATCAAGGGACATCGGGCGGCCGCTGAAGCAGATCAGCAGCCTTTGGATAGCCACGAAGGACATGTCTTGAGGGATGCTCAAGGGGCAGTCGGGGCGCCTTCCTCGAGAAGCTTGATGAGTGCGTTCTCAGCTTCCTTCGGCTTGAAACCACGGGGCCCCCGTCCGCTGTAGTAGTGGACGGTCCCGTCTGTCCGGACGATACAGAACCTGGCAGGCCAGGCGGCATAGTCGCGGTTAGCTGACCCCTGCATATCGTCAAGCAGACAGGGGAGGGTAAGCTTGAGTCCCTTGAGGCAGTCACTGGCGATAAGGGCACGGTCATCCATGGCCTTTGGAGCTGCATACACGACTTTGTCTCGAACGTTAGCCTTCACCTGCCAGCCATCGGTCGGATGTGCTTCACGGATGTATATCAGGAGGAACGCAGCGCGGTCTTTGTACTGTTGGAACATCGCCTCGATGTTCCCGGCCTGACGCCGGAAGGGGGGTCACGTGTAGCTGGAGAAGATGAGACAGACGGGTTGCTTGTCCTTGAAGCCGGCCAGGCTGACCGTCTCGTCCGCGACCTTTCCTTTGAGTTCGCCAGTGGTTTTATCGTTAACAAAGGAGAGGCGATGAAGGGTGAACGAGGGAGCCGGTTTGCCCACGAGGTCTACCTGTTGTGGCCTGCGAGCGCGTTGGGCCTGAGCGGGGGACGCCAACGCCAAGAAGGCGATGGATAAGGTCAGGAAGACTGAAATTCTCTTCATGGGGTTGGCTCCGTTGGGGCCTGTCGGGCCATTTCACCGATAACGTCCACGTTAAGAGAATGTTGTCTCCGGAGAGAGTGTTGGGGGGGATTCCCGGCCGGGCGCGACGGTCAGCGGATGCTGGCAACGCGTCGGTAGTTCCCTTTGTACTTGTGGGCAAGTTTCTTGAGAAAATTCCCGCCTTCGCGGTCGATCTGGTAGCCGATCGAGTGGATGATCGGGAGTTTCTTGCCCTTCTTTGCGTACAGCGACTCATTCAGCTTGGCCATGTGGTTGATGAACTCATTGAGCGTCCAGTATTGGCGATCGGGCTCGTCCGGCGGCTTTGGCCGGTGTCCGGTGCGAACTCTGCGCACTTCCCAGCGTCCCTTTTTGCCGGTATTGCGCTTCCCCTCCCGCAGTTTGCCGTCGTCGCCGGCAACCCAGACCTTTTTCTCAACCGTGGCGCTGTCCTCGTAGTCTTTGAGCTTGTTTGAGTTCTTCTTGCGCCATTCTTCCAGCTTCCTGTTATAGGACTTCAGCTTGCCTTCAGGGATGGGCTTCTCCACCTTGGGCAGACCGTCACTGATAATGAGGATCGTGTCTGCTCCCTGTTCGAACGCGGCCGTGATCGCCAAGTCGAGTCTTGTTGTTCCGCCAATGGCTTCGAGGCCCAGATTCTTGGCGTATAGGTTGCCATCGGTCAAGCCCCAGTTGCCATCGACGTTGAACGGGCGCAGGAAACGTTTTGCTCCGTCCTTGTTCTCATCGTTGGCGATCACCATCTTGCCCTGCCAGGTGCTGGCCGCATCTGCGAACACCACGAGGTTGAAAAACGCCGCTTCGTTCAGCGCGGTGACCACGTCGTTGATGCGTGCTTTGACTCTGTTGAAACCGGATGGCCCGCCCCGTTCCTCTTCCACCATGCTGACCGACACATCGACCAGGATGGCGATCCGATCGCCTCTCCCACGGATTCCGAAAAAGTCGAACTTTGACACACCCTGGCCGAATCCGCCGAGGCCGTAGCCGGTTCCGAGGCCGACTCCGAGGCCTTTGCCGGACACCGGTTTGAACTTGGGCTGGAAGCTGGTGGTTATGATCTTCGGGTCGGTCTTGATCTGAGGGAGAGCAAGGTTGGTCATTTTCATCGAGACCATACGGGGAACCATGGATGGGCGGCTCGAACTTCGCTGGCGCTTCTGCACCTTCACCCGATGCTCAAGCTTCCGAGGTTCATAGGTCTTGATTGGGGGGGGGGTGACGAAGACGGTCTTTTCTTCACGCTTTGAGCGCATGACCACCCACGAACCGAAAATGCCAAGCGCGACCACATGTACGAGCAGGCTGACCACAATCATGCTGGTGAGTAGCTTCCGCCGTCGTTGAGACAGGCTTGAGAAGCTTATTCCCCAAAGGAAATCAGCCGACTCTTTCTTCATGAGATACCTCTAGCCTGGATTGTTCGCGAGACGTTTCGTCTCTCTCATTAGCCACTTCGGCCGCAATATGTTGCGGCCCGAGGTTTCGACGCATTTCGTTGCACTCTATTTGCCCTTCGACGGGCCAAGGGCCTTGAGCAAGCCCTGCTGCGGCAGGGCGCGTCGAAACGGCTCAGGGCTAGTTTGCCGCGGCTGAGAACGTGACGCTCTTGATGCCGGCAGCGGCGCATGCGTTCATGACATCGATAACGCGCTGTTGTTTCGTGTTGTCGTTTGCGGCGATCGTGATCATGGCTTCGTTACGGGCGGCGTCTGAAGCCGCCTTGTAGCGGAGAAGGGTCGTGTAGAGCTGCGGCAGTTCCTGGGTTGCAGGATTGTCAAATTGCCGCCCATTGAGGTAGACCGTGCCGTTCTCGGTGATTTCCACGATCTGCTCGTCCGGCATGTCCACGGATTTCGCCTGGGCTACCATGCCAGGCAGCCGGATGCCCAGGTCACCTTCGGACTTGACCAGGCTGGCAGTCGCCATGAAGAAGACCAGGAGTAGGAAGACCATGTCGATGAGGGGAGCGACGTCGAGCTCAGGCTCTTCCATTTGCGGAAGATGCATTTTCATTGTGCACCTCCAGGCTTATCCGTGGGGATGTACACGCCGAAGATGAAGTCATCTATCCCCACTTCTGCAAGGGCGTTCATCACCTTCTTCACTTCCTTGTGGGCCGCGTTGGCGTCCGCTCTGAGGTAGACCTTCAGCTTTGGTTGAGCCTTGAGGCGGGCTTTGACTTCCAGCGCGAGGTTCTCAACCGTGATGCCGGCATTTCCGCTGTAGACCGCCCCACTTTTCTGGATATTAACCACCCATCGGTCGGGGCGCTCTTTGGGGACAACGGCCTTCGACGCGGTCGGCACCTCGAGTTTGATGCTCTGGGTTTGGCTCAGGTGTGACGCGCACATGAAGAACACCAGCAGCAGGAACACCATGTCGATCATGGGAGCCATCTGGAAGGCCGGCTCTTCCTGTTCCAGTGGATTGATCTTCATGCGACTACTCCCCTGCCTCCGGGAGTGGATCTGCTGGTGCAAGGGGCTCGCCGCGCTCGTATCGCCTTGTCGCTACGACGAGGTGATGGCTGAGGTTACCCAGCACGCGAGTCAGCTGCGAGACGTTCGACATGTAACGGCTTTTCAGGTAGAAGTAGAAGAACATGGTCGGGATGCCTATGATCAGGCCTGTTGCAGTGGTAACCATCGCCTCGCCAATGTCCGCCGCGAGAAGCTCCGGCTTCCCCATCCCTCCCAGGCCGATTTTGTCGAAGGCCTTGATCATGCCGCTTACTGTTCCGAGGAGTCCGAGCATCGGTGCCACCTGGGCGATGATCGAGAGGTAGTTGATCGGCTTCATCCCCGCAGTGATCTCCTGCACGCTCGCCTCTTCCATGGCCTTTTCCATGCTCTCGGTGTCCAGAAACCCGTCACTGAGTCGCTCAAGTCCGGCGTGGAGCGTGTTGGTGAGGAGACAGGGCGATCCCGCGCAGATGTTCTTGGCGGGTTCCACGTGGAGACGTTGTATTTCGTCCTGCAACTGCGGCACAAGATCCGGGCTGAGCATCCGGGCGCTTTGCGTTGACATTGAGCCGTAGATGATCAACCCGATCGCGGCCACGGAGAGTACCCCGAGTGGGAACATGGTCCAGCCGCCCTGTTTGATGAGCCCCCACAGGGTTGTGTTTGTCTCCGTTGGCGGAGACGCTTCTCCGGCCGGTTGGGCGACAGCCCCCGCCGGGGCAGGCGCGGCCGGGGCGTCCTGAGCCTGCAAATGGCGTCCGACTGTCCCGAAGATCAATGTTGCTACGAATACCCACACCCACAGATTCCGCCTCATTTTTTCTTCTTCTCCTTCTTTTGAGCTTGATCGGCGTTCGGCTTCTTTCCGCCCAGGAACTCCGCGACTTTAGCGTTCATATCTTCTTCGACACCAAAGAACACCTTGTTAATGCGTGCCTGTTCATCCTGGGCCGTATGGCCTTCGGCGACGATGAACTTCAGGCGTCGTATCGCCTGCGTGGCCCACACCGTCTTTTTGAAAAGGCGTCCCACTTCGTAATAGACGTCCCGCGCCCGGTGCCAATTGCCGAGATCCTCGTAGCACTTGGCTGAGATCAGCAGGGCAGCTGGGAACGTATCGAGGTCCTTTGTTTCGTAGGCCACGGACTCGACGGCGCTCGCCATTGCGGCGTGGGGATCCTCTTTGGCGAGCTGTACATAGGCCTTGGCAAGGTGATAAAGACCGTAGCTGTCGTCGTCTCTGGTGTGCTCCGGCACTGTGTCCAACAGTCGTTCCGCTTCCTCGATACGGTCCATCATGACCAGGCAGATGACCGCATTGAGCTTTGCCTTGGGGGCTCGACTTGACCACGTACATGCGGACACATTCATCAGCATGGCATACGCGGCCTTGTATTCCGACGCCGCTCGTTCGCGCGCCGGCTTGGTCCAGCCCCCCTGAGCCTTGAGGCTTCCCGCTCTCATCAAGTAGGTGCCGGATCTCAGGGCCAGCGGGACCAGATCGTTGTTCCTGATCTGAAGCAATGAGACAGCTGGCCTGACTGCTCGGAACAGCGTGGTGGCGGCAGCCTGCCAATTCCCCTTGCTCAGGGCCTTTGAGATTCCCTGCCTGTCGTAGGGCAGTTTGATCTTTGCTCCGGAGATGTCCTTTAGAGCGAATGCCGCCATAGCCTGCGGGGGGGCGTCGGGTTGACGGTAGAGCACCCTGCCGTCCTTGCAGCCGAGCAGGATGACCCTCTCCCTGCCCTTGCCGATTTTGATCGTGGCTGCGTAGCCGGCCGAAGGAGCGGTGGTGGCTGCCACGGCTTCCGTCAACGGCATGGTCATCATCAGCAGGATGACAATGGCTGTTTGGTAACAACGTTCCACGTGTGGGGCCTCCTACAGCCGCTCAAGGAGTTCGCGGGCTCTTGCCGCTTCTTCGCTATCCGCGAGTTCCTGGTTCGCCAGCAATTCCTGGATCGTTTCCCGGGCTTTGCTTCTCTCCTGCAACTGCATGAGGCAGACGGCACGCTGCAGGTACGCCTTTCCCGCCCAGGCACGATAGTGGGAGTACATCAGGTAGATGCGTTCGTAATAGGCGGTGGCTTCCTTGAACAGCCTCTGTTTTCGGGCACACTCTCCCCGGCCGAAGAGGGCGGCGGGCCACATCGGCCCACGCCACTCGCGGACACCGAGGATATCTTTGTAGCACTTGTCGGCCTCTTTGAACTTGCGCTGGTCGATGTACATGTCGCCGAGAATGAGGAGGGCCTGGCCCGCTTCGGGACGGGTTGCGAATACTTCCCGAATGACATTCAGGTGGTCTTCCGCAGTGCCGTACCGCTTCTCGGTCAGGGCATGTCGGGCCAGGGCCATTCGCGCTTCAAGGGCATAGTCTGTTTCGGTGAATTCCACCAGGATTGTCTCGGCCGCTTTGAGGGCCAATGCAGGTTGATTCAGCTTGGGAGCTTCATCCATGATCGTTTCGAGCACGGAAGCCGCCGCGAATTCGAGGTTCTCCTCGCGCACCAACTGCTTGAGGATCAACTCGTGGGCGCGCTCACTCAGCCCGGGGCGGTAGAGCAGAACGCGCTGCAGGCGGAGAGAGAGGGCCTTATCACCATCGTCGCGGGCTTTGACCATGAGTCCGGTCAGGAAACGCCAGGCCTCCTTTGACACCATCTCGGGCAAGTCGGAGCTGCGCCCTACCCATTCTTCCAGAATCATGTCAATGCCCAACGCTTTGCGGTCCTTGCCGTAGGTGGCAACGCTTTTCAGGAGGAACTGCATGGCTTCTTGGCGTTCGTCCTTCTGCCAGCGCGCCTTCCCTATCCAGTAGATGGCCATCGGGAGGTTCGATTCTTCTCGATCGCGCTGGATGTAGGCTTCGAAGTGTGCGATCAGGCGGTCGAACTCATTCATGTCTTGGAGAATTTCGCCGCAACGGAAAGAGCAGTAGTTATAGAGCTCGATGTTCAGTTCATACTGCAGAGCCAATTGGAACTGGTCTACCGCCTGGGCGGAGTCACCAAAGTACCCGGCAATGTCCGCCAACATCATGTGTGCCTCACCACGCAGCTTGCTTTCCGGGTAACGGGCAACGAAGGCGGCGAGGGATTGTCCGGCTTCGCGGAACATGCTCAGGCCATATTCACAAACAGCCTTGCGGAACGCCCCGTCCTCAGCGTAGGGGGAATTGGGGAAGCGTCGGAGGAACTCTTCAAAGGTCGCCAAACCCTCCTTGTAGCGTTTGTCGAACAGGTAGGACATGCCCAGCCAATATGTACTCTCTTCGATGCGATCATGTTCGGGGTACTCATCGTTAAGGCGCTTGAGCCAGCGAATGGCGTCCTTGAGTTTCTCCTGCATAAAGGAGGCATAGCCAATGAGGAACATGCATTCGGCGACCGACTCATGTTTCGGGTTGACCTCGAGGGCTTCCGTCAGGACGGAGACGACCTTCGCCCACTCTTTGAGCACGGCATGCATCTGCCCCATGGTCAGAGAAACGGTGTCGTAGTAGTCCCCCCGCGGGTATTCGTCCATGTATTCCTTGCCCAGCTCGAAGGCTCGATCCCACGGTTTGATCTGGGTAGAGCAGGTGAAGGCCAGATAGAGGACTTCCTCGGCCACTTCTTCGTCAACCTGATCTCGGAGGTCGAGGAAAAGTGTTCGTGCTTCCCAGTAGCGCCGGATTTCCATGTAAGAGCGTGCGATGCGGAGTTCGAGTTCCGTGTCGTAGGATTCGGTGGTCTCCAACATCTTGGCTTCGGCCTCGAGCTCGCCGATGCTCTCCTGAATGCGCAGCAGCTCCCGGTACTTCCCACCTTCCTCGCGCAGGTACTCGGCTTCTTCCTTGATCGACTCCAAGTGCTTTTCGCTGCGCTTCTTGATCACGTCGAGTGGATAGACGAGGCGGTAGACCCAAAGTGCTTCCCGGAAGCGTTCATCTGCGAACAGCATGTCGCCGGCCTCAAGCGCAGAGACGTTGAAGGCAATGCTCCGTGAGGCCAGGGACCCGCTTCGCATCAAGTGTGGTGAGAGGGAGAGAATCGGGCCGATGTCGAGGTTCTTAAGATGGGCGATCGCGAGCAGGGCCGCCGCCCAGCTTGACCGTTGGTCGTCAGGCGCGATCTCGTATATCTTGTTCAGGCGGGGAATCGCCTTTTCCCAGTCGTCGTTGGCAAGCTCGCAACGGACCAGCGAGCAGAGCACATCGGTATACCAATCCGGGGAGAGGCGGTACTTCTTCAGCACTTTCTCATAGGCCCGGATAGCTTCCTTCACTTTCTCGGTGTAGCGGAAGCCGTCGGCCGTGTAGATCTCAGCTTCTGACGCGTGCGGGCCTCCGCGGTATCTTTTCAGGTACTCGGTGAAGGCCTTCTCGGCTTCCTTGAATTGCCCGGTCAGGTAGTAACAGAGCCCGAGATTGAAGTACCATTTCTCCAACTCAACGATCTTCTCGCGCTTCTTGCTCTTGCTGAACCACTCTATCCATTGCTGGATGCCAAGAATCGCGTCTTCGTAAGCCCCCTCAGACAGGCACTTGAAGACTTGCGCGCGGACTTCCCGTGGAGTCAGGTCCTGCCCCTGGACGGGGATCCACACACAGGTACACGCGAACACCAAGAGCAGGCCGAGCCGGGCAGGCGCACGGTGCGATGCACTTCTCAGCCATGGGATCGGTCTGACCATTGCCTCCAAACTCCAAGGCGGCGGTTGTGTGCTGAAAGGTGCGTTCCCAACCGGGGAGCACCAGGCGGGACCCAAGATGGGCCTCAGGAGAAGTCGCTCCGACAGGGAGCCGGGTAAAGACGCCATGGCCCCCGGGCTGCGATCCCGCAGAGTGAGGTAATCATAGCGCCCCGCCGCCGAATGTCCATCCCGACTTCGCTCTCAAGACCGAGCTGTTTCGAGTCCACACTTCGAGCAGCTCTGCCTTCCCTGGGAACGCGCTCGGGGAGGACAGAGAACGACCACCTGGAATGCTCCCGGAGAAAGGGTGCAACGCCTCACGAGACTAAGGCGTTACGAAAAAGTGTCCGGCGGTCCTTGACTGTGTGTGTATTGGTGATGTAGTGTATTAGGAGAGCAATACACGAGGTGGATATGCTGATACACATCGACCATCGCAGCGGGACCCCGATCTACCGGCAGATTCACGATCAGGTGCGGCGCCTGATTGTGTCCGGCCGGTTGGCGGCTGGAGAGCAGTTGGTGTCGGTCCGGGACCTTGGGGCACAGCTGAAGGTGAATCCCATGACGATAAGCAAGGCCTACGGGATGCTTGAGCAGGACGAACTGGTCGAACGGCGCCGAGGGTTGGGGTTGTTTGTGCGGCGCATACCGGCCCGGTCTGCTGCCGCCGCTCGGACGCGGGCCCTCACGGGGGTCCTGCGCGAGGCGGCAGGCACGGCCGCACAACTTGGTATGGATGAAGAAGACGCGACGGCGCTGTTCGTGAAGCTCTATCGCGAATTTGCAGCCACGAAAGGGAACTGAAAATGATGTGCGAACAGGTTGTTGTAGCGGCCCGGGGATTGATCAAGTCGTTTGGCAACGTGGCCGCTCTGAGTGGCGCCGACCTGGAGATCATGTCCGGCCGTATCGTGGGCCTGATCGGCGCCAATGGGGCAGGGAAGAGCACGTTGTTGCGGCATGTGGTCGGGCTGTATGTGCCCGATGGAGGCACCTGCGAGGTCTTCGGGACCGAGGCGAGCCAAATGAGCGCCGAGGGCCTGGCCCGTATCGGCTATGTCCATCAGGAAGGGAAGCTCCCTATCTGGATGACGGTGCAGCAGTTCCTGAACTACGTCAAAGCTCACTATGCGCGTTGGAACGACGATCTGGTGGCGGAATTCTGCACAGACTTTGATGTTTCGCTCAAGGCACGACTCGGGGCTCTCTCTCCCGGACAGCGGCAGCGGCTGGCGATTCTCGCGGCCATCGCACCAGATCCCGAACTGCTGATTCTGGATGAGCCGGCCGCTGCTCTGGATCCCCTGGCCCGGATGCAGTTTCTACAGCTCCTGATGAGATTCATTCAGAGTCCTGATCGCACCATCATCATCTCGTCGCACATTCTAAGTGACATTGAGAAGGTGGTGGACCACGCCATCATCATGGACGGAGGGGAGATCGTCCGCGACTGCAGCCTGGCGGACCTGCAGGAGGAGTTCTGCGAATTGCGCATCACCGGTCTCAACGGGGACCTTCCGGAGGCGTGGCCTATCGAGGGGGTCTTCAAAGAGGAACGTTCGGGAAGCGATGCTGTTCTGGTGGCCCGCCGTCTCGACGACGAGGCCGTCTCCAGACTCGAGAGGGAAGCGAAATGTCGGGTGCGGATCGGTGCCTTGGCTCTGGAGGAGATCTACGAAATCCTGATTAGAGGAGCTGGTCGATGACACCTTTGACAGTCAGTTTGAGGCAACTCTATCAGCGTCGGGCGATGTGGTTTGTCTACGTTCTTGGGGGAACGATGCTTCTTCCCTGGATCATGTTTGCCGTGCAAGGTCGCCGCGTCAGTGCCTCCTTCCTGCCATTCATGCTGCTGGTGGCCAACATCGTCATCGGGATGGTCTCGGCGAGCCTCGTCCGTGAGATCATTGCGTGCCCCTTCACTCTCTGCCTTCCCGGGCGGCATCGTGCCGACGGGCATTTTCTCCTGGTCGTCGGCTGGGTGAGCAATGCAGTGCTGGGACTGGTTTTCCTCTCCAGTTCAGCGGCTGGCGGGCTACCGGCCGGTCTGCTCTACGTCGTTGCAGTTGTGTTCGGGATGACAGTCTTCCTGCTCAGCGTGTCCGCTACCTACATTAGCCGACACGTGAACCAGTTTCTGGGGTTCCTCCCTATGGTGGCCTTACTCATGGGGTGGGCGAATGGGCATGTTTTGTTAGACTGGCTCGTCCGCATCGGGTGGCCCATGGTTTTCCTCCTGTGTACGGGACTCCATGTCTGGCTGGTCACCTGTGCGGCCACTCGAGCCCGTGCACGACGACTCCAGGCTGCGCCGTTTCTGGGGTTGCTGGAGGCTTTCAACTTCGCCAAAGCAAAAGCTCATCGAGAGCGTTTGGTGGCCGTTCGTCTCGCGAAACGCAGCGACGGAGACGGGGCTCAAGGGCCCGGGGCGTGGTTCGGCGCTCTGCTGGACAGCACGTCCCTCTTCACCTGGCGGAAGGCGGCTGCTTCGGCATGTTTCGAGATCTACGGGGCCCTGACCTGGCGGCATATCGCGCATATGCTCTGGTGTATTGCTTTGGGGATCGTGGTGACGTACGTCATTGACGGGCAGACCGGGGCGCGACGCGGCACCGTACTCTATCTCATTTTCGTTGCTCCGGTGATGATGGGCATCCAAGTGCCCTTCCCCTGTGACTCCTCACTCCTTTTGCCACGGTCACGTGCTCAACGCTTCTGGGGGACCATGTGTGTTCTAGTTAGTCTCACTGTTGGTTCCATCGCGTTCGTTTGCTGCATTGCCGAGCTCTCGCAGTGGCTGGCCGCAGTTGTCCCGCCGATCACTCTCCGTGGGCGTGAGATGGCCTTCAGCGGAGTTGACTCCAACTTGTGGCCGCTCACGCTTCTGGTGATCCCGGTCGGCTGCCTGTGTCAACTTCTGCTACCCAATAACCTCTGGCGAATGCTCCCCGTCATGTTCTTGTTCCCGACCGCGATGCTCTGGATTCGCTTGCTGTCCGGTCCGACCCTCGGCCTGGTGTTTGGGGCTGCGATTGCCGGGTGGGTTCTTTTTGCGTTTCTCCTGCATCGGCACTGCTTGAGAGGTTGCCTTGGAAGCGGGGCATAGCCGGGAGTGTTTTCGCTTCATTCCCGCAGCGGCCCTGCTTGTGTCACGCGCATGTCCCGCCGCCGACTTGACTCTGTCGGCGCATCTCGTATGGTTGCATGTTTCCCACCGGATGACATCCGAATTCTGCGTCCGTTTTGGTCATCCCGTGGATTCACAATCATGACAATCAGCGAGGAGATTCCGGGCGATGGCCAAGACGTTGGGGTTCGGTGTTCTGGGTGCGGGGCTGGTTGCTCCTTTCCATGCCAAGTCGATTGTGGCCTCCGAAGGTGGCCGGCTGGTGGCCTTCTGCGATCTGAACGCCGAGCGCGTCCAGGCGATGGCCAGTGACTACGGGGTGACGGCATACGACGACCTCGGCGCCATGTTGGCTGATCCAGCCATTGATGTCATCAATGTCGCCCTACCCAATCACCTGCATTTCGACGCGATTATGCAGTGTGCCGAAGCGGGCAAGCATGTTATCACCGAGAAGCCTCCGGCCATGTCTCTTGCGGAGACGGACGCGATGGTCGAAGCCTGCGCCTCGCGCGGCCTCAAGTTTGGTTGTACCGTGCAATGTCGCGTGCGTGCCGCAATCCAGGCTATGCGGAAGGCGATCGCTGATGGGCGTTTTGGCAAGCTCCTCCATGCCGATGCCTTCATGAAGTGGTTCCGGCCTGTTGATTACTACCATATGGATGCCTGGCGGAGCCTGCGGAAGGCGGGCGCCGGAGTTACCGTCCAGCACGCTTTCCACTACATTGACCTCCTTCAGTACCTCGTGGGCCCCGCTGCTCGAGTCCAAGCCCGGATGACGAATCTGGTGCACCCGGATGTGGCTCTTGAGGACACGCTGCTGGCTTTCGTTGACTTCGAGTGTGGCGCCCAGGGCGTGGTCGAGGCTTCCACAGCTCTGTGGCCCGGAACCGATGTCCGGATCGAAGTGAATGGGACCAAAGGCACGGCCATCATGACCGGCGAGAAAATGGCGACGTGGACGTTTGAGGATGACCAGCCGGAGGACGAGGCGATCCGACGTCTCGGGGACGAGTCACAGGCAACGGCCGCAGGCGGGGCAGCAGATTTCGGTTTTGCTGACCACCAGGTTGTGGTTGAGGACTTCATTGAAGCGGTCAACACCGATCGTGACGTGATCATTCCGGTGGCGTCTGTACGGCCGACTCTGGAGATGGTCCTGGCCATGTATCAATCGGCCGCCAAAGGCACGTCGGTTGACCTCCCGATCATCGATGACCCAAGCATCTGGTAGATGAATCTCGGCCGTTTCTCCGCCCAGGAGAGATACGGCGTTTCGTATGTTTTGGTTTGAGGCAGGTTGCGCGGCGTGTGTGGCGCTGTGGACTGGACTCTGGGACTGATGGTGTCTTGAATATCCGGCCGTGGATTTTCGCGGTCGGTCCGGGTAGCCTTGTAACGCAGGAGTGACACGAATGGGCGGGTTCTTTGGAGTAGCGAGCAAGACGGACTGTGTGACAGACCTGTTTTTCGGAACGGATTATCATTCTCACCTCGGAACGCGACGCGGAGGCCTGGTAGTCAAGAACGGCGCCGATTACACGCGCTTTATTCATGACATCACCAACGCCCAGTTCCGGTCCAAGTTTGATCACGATATCGGGCGCATGAAGGGGAACATCGGGTTAGGGGTCATCAGCGACTACGAAGACCAGCCGCTGCTCATCGGGTCACACCTCGGGCTGTACTCCATCGTGACGGTCGGGATTGTCACCAACGCTACTGAACTCGCCAAGGAGGCATCCGACAAACAGGGCGTGCATTTCTCTGAAATGACTGGCGGCGAGCTGAACCAGACCGAGTTGGTTGCGGCCCTCATCAATCAGGGCAGCGATTTCCTGGACGGGATACGCATCGCCCAGGAGAAGATTGAGGGGTCCTGCTCGATCCTCGTACTGACCGATAATGGAATCTATGCGGCGCGCGACAGGCTTGGTCGAACACCCATTATGATTGGTGAAAGAGACGGGGCCTACGCGGCGACCATGGAGACATGTGCTTTGCCGAACCTGGATTACCGGCACAGTCGCACGCTGGGGCCGGCGGAGGTCGTGCGGTTGACCCCGGACGGCGTCGAGCAGTTGCAGGCGCCGGGAGACGACATGCAGATCTGTTCCTTCCTCTGGGTCTACTACGGCTATCCTGCCTCGTCCTATGAGGGAATCAATGTTGAGGCGACGCGCAATCGCTGCGGGGCAGCCTTGGCCAGGGCGGATGACATTGAGGCTGACCTCGCGGCCGGCATCCCCGATTCCGGCACGGCCCACGCCATTGGCTATGCCAACGAGGCAGGGATTCCCTACCGTCGCCCCTTTGTGAAGTACACCCCGACCTGGCCGCGGAGCTTCATGCCTCAGGATCAGACCGTGCGTGATCTGGTTGCCAGGATGAAACTCATCCCGATCGAGGAGCTCATCACGGGGCAGCGGATGGTGTTCTGCGAAGACTCAATCGTGCGTGGAACGCAGTTGCAGGATACGGTCCAGAGGCTCTATGCTTCCGGAGCGCGGGAAGTGCACATGCGCCCCGCGTGCCCCCCGCTTGTGTTCGGCTGCAAATACCTGAACTTCTCCCGTTCGAAGTCCGTTATGGATTTGGCTGGACGGCGGGCCGTAAAGGAGTTGGAGGGAACAGCCGATTGCGTGCCTGAAGATTACTACAATGCGGATTCGGACAAGTACGCTGCCATGGTGGAGCGTATCCGTTTGCGCCTCAACCTGACGACCCTCAAGTACCAGAAGCTGGATGACCTCGTTGAGGCAATCGGCATGCCGAAGAGCAAGCTGTGTACTTATTGTTGGGACGGCTGCACTGGATGCAAATGTCCGTGCGAGTAGCGGCTTCCGCAGGGAAAAGCCGGTGAGACGTTGCGGCCTGGGAACGGCACCAGGCGGAGCCCGACCAGCTTCCAGGAAGGGCTAAGCCTGGTACCTTGAATCCACCTGTTTCCCGGTATATTGATGTATACCGGCTGAAACTACGGTACCCGTGGCAACCGGGCGTGCCGATAGCCGCTTTCGACTATGCCTTGTCTTTCTGAATGGTGGAGTGCTTTCCCAATGGTGCGGTTTTTGTTCTATCGATATCTGACTCTTGCCGTGTGTGCTGCCGGAGTGTTCGGTTCCGGTGCTGCGTTTGCCCAGGATGAGGCAGAGAGCAAGGACGAGCAGGTTGCACCGCGGGTTGGGACCGTTACGGCGACGGTACTCAACGTCAGAGCCCGTCCTGCTCGGCATTACGAGACTGTGGCTCAGCTTCGCCGTGGTGATGAAGTGCAGATTGTTGATGAGACTGACGATTGGTACGAGATCGTCTTGGGCACGCAGGCGAAGGCCTGGATCGCGGCTCGTTTTGTGGGGGAAGGCGCCGCGATAACCGGCTCTCGAGTCCGTGTGCATTCCGGCCCCGGCCTGGTCTTCACGACGTTTGCGTATGTCAATAAGGATGACAAGGTCGAGTTGATTGGTGAGGCGGTGAATGGCTGGCAGCGGATCGCGCCTCCTGCGGCAGCCACGGCGTGGATCAGCAAAGGGTTCGTGGACATACCTGAGCCGCCTCCTGTCGAGGTCGTCGCAGCCACACCGGACGCTGTCGAGGGGGTTGCCACCGACGATCCGGACACGGCGAAGGGCGTAGCGACCGGAGATGTCCAAGTTGCCGCGGATACGGCAACTGCTGCTGACGCAGCCGGTGGTGAGACGCCCCCCTCAGAAGGGACAGCGGACACTGATACCGGCGGAGGGGAGACAGGGGACGCGACCACGGCTGCCGCCGTTGCTTCTCCTGATACGGATGGCGGTACGGGTGAGGTCGTTGCTCTGGCAGAAACGCCCCCTGAGGAATCTGTTGCAGCGGCGGTCGAGGAAGCGACATCCGACCATGAACCGCCGAAATACCCGACGCTTCCCGCTTACCAGCCGCGGCCTGTGATCAAGGAAGGCATTGTCCTGTCGCTTCGCCATGCGGCGACAGAAGCCGCCAGCCACGTTCTGACCATCCGCGTTGGCTTTACGTGTTACACCCTCTGCTTCCTGCAGAGCGACGATCTGAACTTGACCGAATGGGAACATCGCGAGGTCCGCATTCAGGGCGACGAGCTCTGGTATCGCGGGTGGAAGCGCCCTGTGGTTCGGGTCAGCAGCATTCAGATCAAGCCTGCCTACTGATCTCCTGGACTCTCCCAAAGCAGATCCACGACGGTGTGGGTGCCATCCCCATTGAGGTACACGCTCTCTACTCTTGTGGTCTTCAAGAGCGAGGAGGGCAGCTTCGCGATGGCCGGCAGGATCGTGGCGTCGGGTTGGAGCGTCTGTGTTTCCTCATCGCCCTGGAGGTAGTGGATCAGGTAGGCGTGCTCCCGATTGGCCTTCAGACGCCGGATCTTCATCGTCGTACCCACCGTTTTCGCGCGAGCTTTTCCGCGCTTCCTGGGTTTGGCCAGTGAGGGCAGGGGAGGAGGAGCGGGGAGGGGAAACGTACACCCCAGAATCTCGTGGATTTTGGCTTCGCATTTCCACACCTGAACAAGGGCCGTTTCCCGCTGCTGGAGCAGGTCGATGATCCTGGCTTGTTCGGCTGCGTTCATGGCGTGATTTCTGTCGTGAAAATGGGCGTTTGGTACGTGAGTAGTGCTGCCGCGGTCGCCCGTGGCTGGCGTGCGCGCGAGACTATTCGCGCGTTGAGTCTTCGTCGGGGACATCCGCAGCGTCGGGGGGCGGAGGAGCGACGGCCGGTTCTGGCTCGGGTGTGTTGTCCTTGTCGGGTGACGCCTTAGAGGTCTCAGGGGCGGAAGCGGGGGCCTTTTCCGGTACTGGGCCGTCACCGTCCACTGTTGAGCCATCCGTTTTCGTTCCCGTCTCCTGTGGCGCAGGGACTGCGGCCTTTTTTGACGGGGGCGGGCGCCTGGTTGCAGGGATCGGGGAGGGCATACCTGCAATTGGGCACGGCGGCGGGGGGAAGACGAAGGTGCCCTGCTCGCCTACGACGTCCTCTATCTGGTCCTCCAGATCAAAGACCCGGGTGTAAGCTTCGTCGCGAAGGACAAGGAGCTTATCGATCTTGATCCGGGCTTCATACGCCGCTTTGATCACATCGGCGTCGGCGCGCATCACGATCTCAACGAAGCTCAGCTTCTCCGTCACTTTTGGCTTCTTGGCCATGCGGTTCTCCTCTCTTATCGTCTACGTTCTCGTCTATACTATCGGTCTACCTGCGGTGGCGCACCTCTCAGGATACGTTTGACAAAACGGGTCAGGGGGCCGTCGCCGCCAGTCGGAGCGATATCCTCGTCAACGGCTTGTTCCCGCCGCCGCTGTCGCTCAGCTGTCGCCACGTTCGCCACCCACTCCGCATCGTCCTGTATCAACGCGTCCAGGCACGTCGCCGGCACGTTCTGATTCCCAGCGACAGCTTGCCGGACGAGAGGGGCGGGGTCTCGAGAGAGCCTCGCCATCGCGTCCTCCGGGAGCGTATCTGCTCGCGCCGCCAGCACACGCAGTGTAGGGAGAACGTGCCAGCTGAGCGTTTCGGCCTGTCCCTCGATTGCCCTCTGGCATGGTGCTTGGTGGTGTCCCAGGTGGTACAGGACGCCATCGCCCAGTTCGGTGAGGCGTTCAACGACCGCTGCGGGCAGTTCGGGCCGGCCGGCAATGATCCTCGGGATCAACTCGTCCTCCGTAGCGCACAGGCAGAGCAAAACGGCTTCCGGGACCGCAGGATTGGCGGCCACGGCGTGGATGACATCGGGGTAGGAGCTTCCGGCCAGCGTGGCGGCGGCCCCCGGAGCCAACGTATGGTTGACGGCTAACGTCAGCAGAACATCGTGTTCGGCGTCGTTGGCAAGCACATCCTGGATCTCAGGCGGAAGGTCTGCTGTCGCGGCGACCAGACACCGGACTGGTAACGGGCCGGTTCGAGCCCAGCCGAGTAATTCGTCGGTGGAGAGCTCGTGGCGCTCCAGCGCCTTCAACTGCACACCGGCATGTTGACTGAACGCGAGGGACTCGAGTGCAGGTCTCTCGACAGTTCTTCGTCCCAACAGACAGTGCTGTTCAAAGGGATCTTCTCCGTCCGCGAGCCGGAGTTGTCGTCGCTCATCGAGAGGTCCGGAGATGATGACTCGAGCTCTCACAAGCGGGTCCGGATCATTCAAGAGCTTTGTCAGCACCTCGGATTCCAGCCGGCGCTGCTTCAGAAGCTGAGTCCGGACAAGTGGTGAAACGTCCTCGGCAAGTGTCATCTGGAAACGCGAGGGGATGGCATTGTTGGCGGCGAGAGCGCGGCGCACGACGACGGCCGGATCGCCGATCAACTGGGTGGCTACACGCGGAGGAACTGCGGAGTTCGCTGCGACCGACTGTCGCACGTCAGTTTCACCGTCTTCGGCCAACTCGTGCAGCTGCTGTGCAGGGGTCCGCACATGTCGGGCCAGGGCGAGGCGGGTCACCGTGGACGGGGAGCGTTCGGCTATCTCGACCAGGACGCGGCTGGGGGTGTCCCGGTGTGATGCCAGGAAACGGTCCAGTTCCGGAGACGGAGCTTCGGCAGCCAAATCACGGAGCAACTGCGAGGGCAGCCGCACGCGTCGGTGCGCCAGGATTGCTTCTGCGCAGTCGCTTTGGATCGCCGCCACGAGGTCGGCCTTCTCCGGTGTGGTTGGATCCGCCATTCTGTCATCCAGTACTGCCGCGGGGGACTCAGACGTCGATGAAGGCGCCTGACTCGTCGACCAGGATCTCACGTGGGGCGCTGCCGATTTGTGGACCAAGCACCCCCCGCAACTGAAGCGTTTCTATGATTGTAGCTGCCCGGTTGTAGCCGATGCGAAGCCGACGCTGAATATAGCTGGTTGAAGCACGCCGGTCGCGTGCGATGATATCCAACGCAGCCTGGACAAGGCGTCTCTCCGCCTCATCGAGTTCGTCGCCCGCCTCCAGAGCAGGAAGGTCGTCTTCAGAGGGGCGCAGGACTGCTTCGTCGAACGTTTGGCCGGCCTGGCGACTGACATGGGCTACCGCGTGCTCAATCTCCAGGTCTTCCACGAAGACCCCCTGCAGTCGTTGCATTCGGGAGCCGTCCGGAGCCTTGAACAGCATGTCACCCCGTCCGAGCAGAGATTCTGCTCCCTTTCCATCAAGGATGGTGCGTGAATCGATCTGGGAGGAGACTTGGAAGGCAATACGCGTGGGGTAGTTCGCTTTGATGATGCCGGTGATAATGTTGACGCTGGGCCGTTGTGTTGCGATGATCGTGTGAATGCCGACGGCTCGGGACATCTGGGCAATTCGGGTGAGGTTCCGTTCCACGTGTTCTCTCGCGGTCAGCATGATGTCGGCCAGTTCATCAATGACCAGGACGATGAAGGGCAGGCGTTCCGGAATGGCGTTCCCATCGTCGTCTTTCGTGCCTGGTGGATCTGTGGGCCGCTGATTGAAGCCGTCCAGATTGCGGGCTCCGACTTTGGCCATCAGGCGGTAGCGTCGTTCCATCTCACGCACGAGCCAGCTCAGAGCCATGACCACATCCGGAGTGTCGGTGATGACCGGGACGATCAGGTGCGGCAGCCGGTTATAGATACTGAACTCAACCACTTTCGGGTCGATCAGGATCAGCTGCAGTTCGTCCGGTGTGAAGCGGAATAGAAGGGACATGAGCATGGCGTTAAGGCAGACAGACTTGCCGCTGCCGGTGGCCCCGGCGACGAGGAGGTGTGGAGCCCTGGTGAGGTCGAGAACCACATCTGAGCCGCGGATGTTCTTGCCCACGATCAGTGGAAGCCGAGCGCGAGTTTCCCGCCAGAGGTCCGATGTCATGAGTTCTCGGCAGGAGACGATGTCTCCTTCCCGGTTCGGCACTTCGAGACCGATGTAGTCCTCGCCGGGCACAGGGGCGAGAATGCGGAGGCTCACTGCAGAGAGCTCCATGGCCAGGTTGTTGCCGATTGCACTGACGGACTCGACTCGGACGCCACGGGCTGGATTCACTTCGAAGAGTGTCACACGAGGTCCTCGGGTCACCTCCCCGGCCTCGGCATCGATCCCGAAACTATCCAAGGTGTCCTGGATGACCCTCATGGCCCGGCGAAGCTCTCTGGGGTCGGCGGCACGTTTCTCAGGCACCGGGCACAGAAGGTCAACTGAAGGAAGCTCGTAGGGCCCCGCGTTGCTCGCATCGTCTGGTTGGGGGGACGATGGTGCCGCGACGGCGGCCGGGGTTTCTTCCTCAAACGGGGCAGCCTGGGGAGCGGGGGCCGGCGAGGGAGAGATCTCCGATGTGGACGGGGCAGGAGTGGGCTCGACAGTGGCCTCGGGCGGGGACAAGACGGTTGGCGACGACCGCAAGCGCCCCTGACGCTTTTCCCGGGCTGCCCTCCGGGCCTCGAACTTCTCCTCCAGATCCGTCAGCGATAGTGCGGCCCGAGGTTGATCATGACTTGAGGTCGCCGTCTTCTCAGAGAGGAGCGGCTGAATGGTTGGTCTCGATGGGGACTGCGGAAGGCGTGCCGTGACGTGGTCGGCGAACCGACGGAACCGGCTGACGAGCCACCGGAGGGCTGTGCCGGTGAGTTGCCCATCAAGGCTGCGTCTGGTCAGGCGTCTGATGCGAGACCAGGACTTCCGTACGGAAGGGATGTGAGGCAGGCGGCGTGGAGACACGGAAGCAGCGACGTTGTCAGAGTCGCTATCTCGCGGAGCGAGGGGCTGATCTGAAGGGGTGTGGGACGATCCCATCTCCACCATAGTGCACAAACTGGTCTGGAATGGCCGAGTACAGCGGAAGTGCGTGGCGGCTTCCCGTCTCTATCTCAACGCCACTCGTGTCTGGCTGGAGCTCACACCGGCACCGCAGGTCTGAGTGCGGGGCTTCCGGTTCGCACGAACGAACGGCTAAAGTAGCCCGTTTCGCCCGCTTTTCCAGATGGGATTGCGCCGCTGCGGCGATGGTACAGCGTCCCTGTTCGTGGTCTGTCTGGGAGGGAGATCGGCGGTGCCGAAGCAGACCGAATGGACGCGCTAGGCCAGAAAGGTCGCTCGCGGAGGCGCATCCGCGGAAACGGCAAGTGGGCTGTACTGTAATGGAGAAGGGATGTTTCTCAGGAGCTCTGCTTCCAGCCTTCTTCGGGCGTGTCCCAGGCCCGTTGATCACGCCAACGCCTGTCCTGGGAAGAGGGGGCGCGTTCGGGAGCACGCGGCCGGCTGTTCAGCGAGAGTTGTGCCGGGCAGGCCAGCGGGCGACCGACCGGTCAGCTCGGGACGTCGGGGTAAAGGCCTCTTTCTTCTAATAATAATAACTGTTTTTAAGTGTGTGGCCGGAAACTTTCCCGCTGAGGGACGTGTCCGACATGGTATTGTGCTAAACGTGGCGAGGTCCGTGGGGATTAGGTCTGCGGTTTTGCCCGAAGTAGGAGAGGCGCCTTGAAACTCGGCATAGTCAGTGATCTGCATCGAGGCGACCCGCGCATCGCGATGATGCCCGCGACGGTTGCCCGATACGTGAAATGCGGGGTGGAGATAAGGGTTGAGAAGGGCTTCGGGAGGCATCTCGGAATCGGTGACGACGTGTTTGTCGAAGCCGGTGCGGAGATCGGGGAGCGTGAGGATATCCTGGCCCATTCCGCCGCTGTGGCGCGGGTCCGAGCGCCCTCGGCGGAGGACATTGAGCTGATGGGCGAGGGGACTGTGCACATCAGCCTCCTGGATCCTTTCCGAGAGGAGGAGACTGTCGAGTTGCTGCGCGCCCGTGGGATAAGTGCCGTGAGTATGGAGATGATCCCGCGATCGACGTATGCACAGAAGATGGACGCCCTGAGCTCACAGGCAAATCTAGCCGGCTACGCGGCCGTCATCCTTGGGGCCGGCAGAATTCGGCGGATCATGCCGATGATGACTACACCTTCGGGGACTATCCGCCCATTGGACGTCTTTGTGATTGGTGCGGGTGTCGCCGGGTTGCAGGCCATTGCCACCGCCCGCCGTTTGGGCGCCCGGGTATCTGCGTACGATATCAGACCAGCCGCCCAGGAACAGATTACCTCGCTCGGGGCCAAATCGGTCAGCATCGACATCGGCGAGATGGCGGAAGGCAAGGACGGCTACGCCAAGCAGCTCAGCGAAGAGCAGTTGGCCAAACAGCGGCAGGGGATCGCGACGGCCTGCTCTCGGTCACACATGATCATCACCACCGCGAAAGTTTTCGGCAAGGAAGCCCCGACCATCATCACAGCGGAGATGATCGCGCAGATGCAGCCGGGGACGATTGTGGTAGATATGGCGGTCGAGACGGGGGGCAACGTGGCAGGATCCTGTCTCAATGAGGCCGTGGAGCTGGATGGTGTCACGATTCTCGGCTACGCGAACCTGGAGGGGCGCGTGCCTTGGGACGCCAGCGACATGTACGCGATCAACGTGTTTCACATGTTCTCAGAGCTGTGGGATTCCGAGGCGAAGGCCCTGGTTCTGGATCGCGAAAATGAGATCACCGCAGCTTGCCTGCTTACTCACGGTCAGGAGATCGTGAGCACCCGCCTGAAAACATCGTAGAGAGGAGGCCGGAACCGTGTCTCAGAATATGCTTCTCGTGCTTATGCTGGCCGTGTTTTTGGGGTTTGAGCTGATCGTCAGAGTCCCTTCGACACTCCACACCCCCCTGATGTCCGGCTCGAACGCAATCTCCGGGATCACCATCATCGGGGCTCTGCTTGCGGTGGAGACCAGTGGTCAGGGGGGCACACTTAGCCTTGTGCTTGGCGTGTGTGCTGTGTTCTTCGCGACGATCAATGTGGTTGGCGGCTATGCCGTCACCAATCGAATGCTGATGATGTTCAGCAAGAAGGAGGTCGGCCAGTGACGCCTACCCATCTGGCCTATATCGTCTCTGCCGCTCTGTTCGCAGTTGGCCTCAAGCGAATGTCATCCCCCGCGACGGCCCGGCAAGGCAACCTCCTGTCCGCTGTCGGCATGTTGGTTGCTGTGGTGTTCACACTTGCCCGGGCCGGACTCGATTATCGCTGGATCGCGGTAGGAGTGGCGGCTGGTTCGTTGGTGGGCATCGTGACTGCCCTCAAAGTGCAGATGACCAGCATGCCTGAGATGGTCGCTTTGTTCAATGGCAGTGGTGGTCTGGCGAGCCTGTTGGTTGGTTGGGCGGAGTTCAACGGGCAACCCGGACCGCACGCCGTCCCATTTCTTGTCGCGGTAGTCCTGACCATCCTGATTGGGGGGGTCACGTTCACTGGGTCAGTGATCGCCTGGGGCAAGCTCAGTGGGAAGGTCTACTCCGGACCCGTGACTTTTCCGGGGCAGCAGGTAGTCAACGGCGTGTTTCTACTCGCAGTGGTGACCCTCGGGGTGCTGTTCTGTGTGCAGTTCGGCGGTGGAGGCACCTGGCGCCTCATGGGGCCGAATACATATATCTACCTATTCGTTTTCGGGGCCCAGTTGCTGGGGGTTATGGCCGTGATCGCCATCGGCGGCGCAGACATGCCGGTCGTGATCTCGTTGCTCAATTCATACTCGGGATTGGCTGCCTGTGCCGCGGGCTTTGTCATCGACAGCAGCATTCTGGTGGTGGCGGGGGCGTTCGTCGGGGCCAGCGGCCTGATTCTCACAAGCATCATGTGTAAGGCGATGAACCGGTCCTTGGCCAATGTTCTGTTCGGAGGGTTCGGTGTGGCCGACTCCAGTAGCGGAGGGGGGACGGAACAGGGCGAGGCTCAGGCCGCGTCAGCACAAGACGCCTATTATGTCCTGGAGGCAGCGCAATCGATCGCCTTTGTCCCCGGTTACGGCATGGCTGCTGCCCAGGCGCAGCATGCGGTGCGCGAACTGGGCGACCTCCTGGAAGCAAATGGTGCGGAGGTACAGTTCGCGGTACACCCGGTGGCCGGCCGCATGCCCGGGCATATGAATGTGTTGCTGGCGGAGGCGAATGTGTCCTACGAGAAGTTCATCGAGATGGACGACATCAACCCGATCATCGAGAGCGTTGATGTGTGTGTCGTGATCGGGGCAAATGACGTGGTCAATCCGGCCGCACGTGATGACGCCTCGAGTTCCATCTATGGCATGCCGATCATCGAGGTCGATCGGGCGCGGAATGTGTTCGTGCTCAAGCGATCGATGGCTTCGGGCTTTGCAGGAATCTCGAATCCGCTGTTCTACAAGGCCAACACGAAGATGATCTTCGGCGATGCCAAAGCGACCATCGAGACCTTGGTTGAGGAGTTCAAAGCCTCGTAGCCGTGGGAGTTGGATCGTGTCTGTTTGCCGCCATTGCGGAGGCGAGGACGCAAGAGGCTTGGTACCGGTTAGGGAATGAGCGCGAGGGTGAGATGACGTTCCGAACAGAGACAGACACCATGGGTGACCTTCGGGTGCCGGGTGACTGTTACTACGGTGCTCAGACGGCGCGATCTCTGATCAACTTTGACATTGGTACCGAGACAATGCCGCCGGAGATGATCCGTGCGTACGCTATCGTGAAGAAAGCGGCCGCACAGGTGAACGGCGAGCTGGGGCTGCTTCCAAAGGCAACGACAGACTTGATTGTCTATGCGGCCGAGGCCATTCGGAACGGTGAGTTTGCAGATCAGTTTCCACTCAGTATCTGGCAGACCGGCAGCGGCACCCAGACGAACATGAACGTGAATGAGGTGATCGCGAATTTGGCCATCGAGAGGGCTGGAGGTCAGAAGGGCAGCAGGACTCCGGTTCATCCGAACGACGATGTAAACAAGTGCCAGTCCTCGAATGACACCTTCCCCACGGCGATGCACATTGCCGTGGTCACCAGCATTCACGAACGGCTGAGGCCTTCCCTCGAGCAACTGGGAACAGCTTTGGCTGAGAAGAGCCGTGAGTTTGCTGCGATCGTGAAGATCGGACGGACGCATCTGATGGATGCCGTCCCCCTCACATTGGGCCAGGAGTTCTCCGGCTACGCGGCGCAGATCCGACACGGTTGCGAGCGGGTCGAACGCTGCTTGCCGGACGTGCTCAAGCTCGCTCTTGGCGGTACAGCCGTTGGGACGGGGTTGAACACGCATCCTGAGTTCGCCGTGCGCGCTGTGGACCGGATTGCTGAACTGACGGGGTACCCATTCAAGACCGCGGACAACACGTTCGAGGCCTTGGCAGCGCATGACGCCCTCGTTCAGTTGAGCGGAACACTGAAGACGGTGGCGGCGTCCGCAATGAAGATCGCCAACGACATCCGCTGGCTGGCTTCCGGGCCACGCTGCGGGATTGGTGAGATCACGCTTCCGGCCAACGAGCCGGGCAGCTCGATCATGCCGGGCAAGGTCAATCCGACCCAGGCAGAGGCCCTGACGATGATAGCGGCTCAGGTGATGGGGAATGATACCACGATTGCGATCGCGGGAGCCGCGGGGAACTTTGAGTTGAATGTGTACAAACCGGTCATCATTCTGAATCTCCTGCAGTCGGTGCGGCTCCTTGCTGACGGCTGCCGCAGTTTCAGTGATCGTTGTGTGGCCGGGATCGTGCCGGATCAGGAGGTCATAGACGCATATCTCAATCGGTCTCTGATGTTGGTCACGGCCCTCAATGCGCGGATCGGCTATGACAATGCAGCGCGGATCGCGAAGGAAGCCCACACCAAGGGGACCACGCTCATGCAAGCCGCGGTCGAGCTCGGCATTCTGACGGCTGAGGAGTTCAACTGCTATGTGGTACCGGAAGCGATGACTGGGCCCTCGGTTGCGGAACCGATCCGTGACCGTGTTCAGCGAGGCGTGACTGAAACAGGAGTCGACGGGTGAATTACGAATTTGACACGGTCATTGTGGGCGCCGGCGGCGCCGGCCTCTACGCGGCCCTCGAGGCGAGCCGTCTGCACGGTGCCGGACGCACCGCAGTCGTCTCGAAGCTCTACCCGATTCGCAGTCACACTGGAGCCGCTCAAGGCGGGATCGGTGCGGCCCTGGGCAATGTCGAGGAGGATAAGCCGGAGTGGCACGCCTTCGACACGGTCAAAGGAGGCGACTACCTGACAGACCAGAATGCGGCCATTATTCTTGCCGAGGATGCGGTCCGGGCCGTACTTGAACTTGAGCATCGGGGCTTGCCCTTCAGCCGTACACCTGAGGGCAAGATCGATCAGCGTCGTTTTGGGGGCCACACCCGGGGCTTCGGCGAGGCCCCGGTGTGCCGGTCCTGCTACGCGGCCGACCGGACTGGCCACATGATTTTGCAGACGCTCTACCAGCAGTGCATACGGAATCGTGCGTCGTTCTTTGATGAGTTCCACCTCCTGGATCTGCTGATGGATGGCAACCGCTGTTGTGGCGTGGTCGTTCTGGAACTTGCAACGGGGCAGCTGCACACATTCCACTCGAAAGCCGTTCTGCTCGCGACGGGCGGGTTCGGACGCATGTTCCAGATCACCTCCAATGCCTATGCGAACACCGGTGATGGACCGGCCGTGGCAGCGCGTCGTGGTCTGCCGCTGGAGGACATGGAGTTCTTCCAGTTCCACCCGACCGGGATTCGTGGCATGGGTATCCTGATCACGGAAGGCGTCCGCGGCGAGGGTGGTGTCCTGCGCAACCGCCACGGCGAACGTTTCATGACGCGGTACGCGCCAACGCTCCTGGATCTGGCTCCCCGTGACATGGTAGCCAGAGCGATTACTCTGGAGATCAAAGCAGGAAACGGCATTGTCGGAGACAAGTCGGTGGATGATTACGTCTTGCTGGATGCCACGGGGCTCGGAAAGGCCGTGATCGAGGAGAAGCTGCCTGATATCGCTGAGTTTTGCCGAACCTATCAGAACATCGATCCTGCCGACACGCCGATCCCTGTCCAGCCCACCGCTCATTACGCTATGGGGGGGATCCCCACCGATCTTGACGGCCGCGTTCTCTGCGATGGGGCGGGAGGCGTGATCGAGGGGTTGTACGCGGCCGGTGAATGTGCCTGTGTGTCGGTACACGGGGCCAACCGCCTGGGCACGAACAGCCTGGTCGACTTGGTCGTTTTCGGCCGCCGGGCGGGACGACACATGGCACAGTTTGCGGCAAATGCGGATCTGTGCTCAGTCAACGTCAGTGACGGTGCGGCGGACGTGTGTGCCCTCCTGGATCAACTCAAAAGTGGGTCCGGCAGTGTCAAGCCGGGCACTGTCCGGGACCGGATGCGGACCGTGATGATGGAGAAGATCGGCATTTACCGGACGGGGTCTCAGATGCGTGAAGCGGTGGCAGAACTGCAGCAACTGCGGGACGACTTCCGGCACATACGCATCGAGGATCCGGCTGCTGCGTACAACACGGAGTTGGTTGAGGTCCTGGAGTTGCGGAACCTGCTCGACCTGGCCTTGATCACGGCGGCGTGTGCGGACTGGCGTGAGGAAACACGTGGTGCCCACGCTCGAGATGATTTCCCCGAACGGGATGATGAGGCGTTCCTGAATCACAGTCTGGCCTGGCTCAATGGGCGGGACGTACGACTTGGTACGCGACCCGTCGATCTGTCACGTTGGGAACCGAAGCCAAGAGTCTACTGAGGAAACCCGGGCCCAGACCACTGGTCTACTCTAGTGCCAACATCAACGGCGTTGGGAAGCAGTCTATGAGAATCACATGCCGAATAAAGCGCTATCATCCGGAGACGGATGAGGCCCCGTACGACAGGGATTACGTGGTGGATGTGGCGCCCACCGACCGCGTGCTTGACGTTCTGTTACTCATCAAACGAACCCAGGACTCGACCCTGGCCGTCCGTAAGAGCTGCGGGCACGGCGTGTGCGGATCCGACGCAATGGTCATCAACGGCCAGGAGCGTCTCGCCTGCAAAACCCTGGTTCAGGACATTGCGACGAATGATGGTGACACGCTCACGGTAGAGCCGTTGCGTGGGTTGCCCGTTCAGCGTGATCTGTACGTCGATCAGGATGCCTTTTTCGCAAAATACCGTTTGGTAAAGCCCTATCTCATCCGTCGTGACACCGAGGCTGAGGAGGGCAAGCAGGAATTCACCCAACTGCCTGAAGTCCACCGGAAGTTCGCTGACCAGACCAAGTGCATCCTGTGTGCGTCCTGTTATTCGTCCTGTCCCATAGCGAACGCCCCGGAGAGTGAATTTATCGGACCTGCGGCTGTCGTGCAGGCGTCGCGCTTTGTGTTTGACGATCGTGACGAGGGTCTCGAGGACCGGTTACCTGTGCTGGATGCCTCTGATGGCGTCTGGGCGTGTGAGAACCATTTCAATTGTACTCGCGTCTGTCCGCGTGGGATCAAGGTGACAAAGGCCATCAATCGGACCAAGCGTTTGATCAAGCAGGCCAGGGAGAAGTCCGATCAAGACGTATGAATATCAGGCGCAGAAGCTGCTTCAGCAGTACGGGATCAACGTGGCACCCGGGCTTGTCGCTGACACGGCGGCGGCTGCCGCCGATGCGGCACAATCGCTCGGGGGGAGGGTCGTGGTCAAGGCCCAAGTGTTGACTGGAGGCCGGGGAAAGGCCGGTGGCGTTCGCCTCGCGATGTCGGTGGCGGAAGCCGAGAGTGCGGCCCGTGACATTCTGGCGATGCACATCAAAGGGCTTCGGGTCGACAGCGTGCTTGTGGTGCCGGCTCTGGACATCCAGGCTGAGTACTACGTCAGTTTGACCGTTGATCGTGGCGCCAAGGCCATTGCGTGCTGCGTCAGCGCATCTGGCGGGGTCGACATCGAGACGGTTGCGCAGCAGACTCCCGACGAAATCCAGACTGTTCACATCGCCAGTCCTGACCTGGCTGCAGAAGATGCAGTGGATGACAGGGTTGTTTCAGCCCTTCGGCGAGCCTTCCGGGAGCCCGAACTGGTGGATCAGGCGACGACGATCGCTCAGGCAATGTATCGGCTCATGGTCGACACGGATGCATCGTTGGTAGAGATCAACCCGCTTGTCGTCATTGAGGGGAACAAGCTGATTGCCGCTGATGCGAAAATCGTGCTCGACGACAATGCCTTGTTCAAGCATCCGGAGTTGGAGGCGATCAGGAACGACGAGGAGTCCAGCCCCGACGAGATTGAGGCCCACAAGGCCGGCCTCAGCTACGTCAAACTGGACGGCAGTATTGGGTGCATGGTCAATGGTGCCGGTTTGGCGATGGCGACTATGGACAGCATCCAATTGCTCGGGGGAAGCCCCGCCAATTTCCTGGATGTGGGCGGCAGTTCCGCCCCCAGGAAGGTCATTGATGCCGTCCGGATTCTCCTCCGGAACGAGGAACTCAGAGTCATCCTGGTGAACATCTTCGGCGGATTGACCCGTTGTGATGACATCGCTCGGGGGCTCCTGATGGCACGAGAAGAGCTCAAGACAGACATCCCGATGGTAGTGCGGCTTGTCGGCACTAACGACGAGGAGGGCCGTGCGCTCCTGAGCGGAGCAGGAATCGCGGCGCTGACCAACATGACTGAGGCGGTTGAGCAGGCTGTTGCCTGCGCGGTCGCGTGTGACCGCATCTGCACCGGTGATTTCCGAGATTGTCCCCCCGATCGCCCTACAGCGTCGACGTGACTCGCAACGCCTGCCGTCCCCAGGGGCGCGTGACTGTGTAGAGCGAAGTGCCCCGGGCAGCAAGTGAACAGGACTCAGACGACATGAGCATACTACTCGAACAGGATACGCGCGTGCTGGTCCAGGGCATCACGGGACGGGATGGCTCGTTCCATGCTCTGTCAATGCTTGACTATGGAGGCTGCGTTGTGGGTGGTGTGACCCCGGGCAGAGGGGGCCAAACGGTAGGCTCCCTGCCGGTGTTCGAATCGGTGAAGGAAGCGGTGGCCGAGACCGGAGCCACCTGCTCGACCTTGTTCGTGCCGGCGAAGTTCGCGACCAGTGCAATCCGTGAGGCGGCCGATGCGGGCATTGAGCTGATTGTGTGCATCACAGAGGGGATTCCTGTTCTCGAGTCGATTGCGAACTGCCGTTACGTCGAAGCCAAAGGGGCGCGCTTGATCGGGCCCAACTGTCCGGGGTTGATTTCCCCGGGCAAAGGAAAGGCCGGGATTCTGCCGGGCCACATTCACAGGCCGGGCTCCGTTGGAGTGATCTCGCGGAGCGGGACGCTGACCTACGAGGTCGTCCACAATCTGAGTGTGAACGGTGTTGGCCAGTCGACCTGTGTGGGGATCGGCGGCGACCCGGTGGTTGGGACCCGGTACATCGAGCTTCTACAGATGTTCGACCGGGACCCCGAGACTGAGGCCGTTGTCCTGATTGGCGAGATTGGCGGAAACGACGAGGAAAACGCGGCTGCCTTTATACGCTCCGATATGAAGAAGAAGGTGGTTGCTTTCATCTCCGGCCGCACTGCGCCTCCCGGGAAACGTATGGGGCATGCCGGTGCGATCATCTCAGGTGGGCAGGGAGGCGCTACGGCCAAAGTGGACGCGCTTCGAGCCGCGGGGGTGACTGTTGTGGACCGCCCAGACGCAGTGGCGAGTGCACTGTAGCGGAACGCTTTCGGAGCAGGGATATGGATAATTTTTCCTACATCGAGGAGCTTCACCAAGCCTGGCACGGCGACCGTGGTGCCGTGTCCCCAGGCTGGGACGCCTATTTCTCTGACCTGCATGCCGCAGCCCGAAGACCGGCTCCCGCCGCGGAGGAAGGAGCAGATGGCCGGGGCGCGGACATGGTCTACAAGCAGGGCCGAGTGGACAGCCTGCTGTGGGCCTACCGTGATGTTGGGTACCTCTATGCCGATCTCAACCCTCTGGCCGCCCCCCATGCACAGGAGGCCTGCGAGCTGTCGCCACACAGCAACGGAGACTACGAGCAGCTCGAGCTGGAGGATTTCGGGCTCTCCGAGGAGGATCTCGATACTTCGTTTGCCGCCGGCCGGGCGATGACTCCCTCCCGGGCACCCTTACGCGATATTGTCGCGGCTTACCGGGAGACGTATTGCGCCAGCATCGGGGTCGAGTTTCTCCACATTCAGAACCGAGATATCCGGCATTGGTTGGTCCAGCAGATGGAGTCCTGCCGGAATCAGGCAGAGCTTGGTCGGGCTGAGAAGCGGATCTTTCTGGAGGATCTGATCAAGGCCGAGGAGTTCGAGCGCTTCCTGGGGCTTCACTTTGTGGGGCAGAAACGGTTTTCTCTGGAGGGAGCTGAGGTCGTCATTCCGGCCTTGCACTCGTTGGTCAACTGGGGGGCTCACGCCAACCAGATTGAGCAGATTGTCATCGGCACGACGCACCGCGGACGTCTGTCCGTCCTCCGACATATTCTTGACTTGGCGCCGGAGGAGATCACCAGTGAATTTGAGGAGAACTACGGTCCCGGAGTGTACCACGGGACCGGTGACGTCAAGTACCACCTTGGCTACTCGACCGATCACGTCCATGCGGATGGCAGCCAAGTGCATCTGAGCCTGGTCCCGAATCCCAGCCACCTCGAATCTGTTGATCCCGTGGTGGAGGGGAAGGTCAGGGCGGTTCAGGAACAGATTGGGGACGTCCGGCGGCAGAGGGTCCTGCCCGTGCTGCTGCATGGTGATGCGGCGTTCAGCGGGCAAGGCGTCGTGGCTGAGACACTGAATCTATCGCAACTCGAAGGGTACCGTACGGGCGGCACGATTCACATCGTGATCAATAACCAGATTGGCTTCACCACGCCTGCAAGGCACGGACGGTCCGGTTTCTTCCCAACGGATATTGTGAAGATGCTCCCGATTCCGGTGTTCCATGTCAATGGGGACGACCCGGAAGCGATTATCCATGTCATGAAACTGGCGCTGACGTTCCGGCAGACCTTCCACCAGGACGTGGTTGTCGACATCTTCTGTTTCCGGCGATACGGGCACAATGAGGGGGATGAGCCTTCCTTCACGCATCCGTGCATGTACCGCCTGGTCCGCAAGCACCCCGGGGTTGCGGCCCTGTACGGTGAGCGTTGCGAGGCTGCGGGGGTCATGGAGGCCGCCGAGCAGAGCCAGATCAGAGAGTCTGTCCAGGGCGAGCTCCGGGATGCCCTGGAGAGAACCCGTGCCGGGGAGATTCGTCGGCTCGACCTGTCCCAGGGCGGGGCTTGGGAAGGCATCGGTACGACCTACTCCTTCGACCCGGTGCAGACGGCTGTCTCTGAGGAGCAGCTTCGCCATATCGTTCAGGGACTTACCGCTGTCCCTGAAGACTTCCATATGCATCCTAAACTGGCTCGTATCGTCGAGAGAAAACTGAAGCACCTCGATGAGGCTGGAACGATAGATTGGGCTCTCGCTGAGGCATTGGCGTTCGGTTCTCTGCTGTTGGAGGGCGTTCCGGTTCGGCTTAGCGGGGAGGATTCCGCGCGCGGGACGTTTGCCCAACGGCATCTGGTCTGGTGGGATAGTGAGAGCAGCACACCGACGTCTCACATGCCGATCGGTTGTCTGGCGGAGGATCAGGCACGGTTCCAGGTCTTCGACAGCCCGCTGTCCGAATACTCCATTCTGGGATTCGAGTACGGATACTCGTTGGCCCAACCCAATGCCCTGGTGATCTGGGAAGCCCAGTTCGGGGACTTTGCCAATGGTGCTCAGGTCGTGATCGACAACTACATTGTTGCCGGGGAGACTCGCTGGCGGCGTTTCACTGGCCTGGTGCTGCTTCTCCCGCACGGCTGCGAAGGGCAGGGGCCGGATCACTCCTCCGCCCGCCTGGAGCGTTTTCTGCAGCTCTGTGCCGAGGAGAACCTGGAAGTCTGCAACCCAACCACTCCCGCTCAGTATTTCCATTTGCTGAGGCGCCAAGTGACGCGTGGCTTCCGGAAACCGTTGGTTGTCATGGCCCCCAAGAGCCTGCTCAGGCATCCCGCCGCGGTGTCCCCGCTACACGAATTCGCCGACTCTTGCTTCCAGCTCGTTCTCGATGATCCGTCCCGCCGTCCTGAGGCCGAACGGATTCTGCTCTGTTCGGGGAAAATTTACTACGATTTACTGGCTCGTCGGGAGGAGACCGGTGCAGACGATACGGCGCTCGTGCGGGTCGAGCAGCTCTGCCCATTCCCCACGGATGAGTTACGGCGGATCCTTGGCTCCTACGAGTCGGTCCGGGAGATCATCTGGGTGCAGGAAGAACACCGGAACCAGGGCGCCTGGATGTTCTTCAGCGAGCAGTTCTCGGTGGCATTTCCCGGACGTGAACTCCGCTATCTGGGACGGCCCGAGAACGCTGGAACCGCAACCGGGAGGGGCAGGCAGCATCGGGAAGAGCAGGAGACGTTGATGAATCAGTGTTTTCAGGGCAAAGCCGCCAGTAAGAAGGACAAACGATGAAAACAGAAATACGTGTGCCGGCGGTGGGGGAATCGATAAAGGAAGGGATTCTTGCCTGTTGGCTTAAGGGTACGGGGGACAGTGTGAGGGAAGGTGAGGAGCTCTTTGAGCTTGAGACAGACAAAGCCACAATGGCTGTGCCATCTCCGGTAGCGGGGACCCTTGAGATTTTGGTCGAGGAAGGCACGGAGGTCCAGATCGATGAGTTGATCGGATGGTTGACAGCGGGGCAGACGGGCAGCGCCGCTGCGCAACCCGTGTCGATGTCGACGCCTGAAGCAGCAGACGGGGGGGAGGACGAACCGTTCCTTTCTCCCGCTGCCCGTCGTGTCGTGATGGAATACGGGCTGGATGCCTCCCTCATTTCCGGGACTGGGCGAGGAGGACGCATCCTTAAGGAAGACGCTCTACGGGCCGCGGAGCAGGTCAAGGCCGCCGTGCCTGCTCCTGAACCACCGGCCCCGGCTTCCGTATCGGCTCCGGCGGCAACGCCCGTGGTTGAGGCGTCGGCGCCGCAGGAGGCCGTCGGCGTGCCGTCCGAAGGGGAAGGGGGGCAACGGCGTGTGCCCATGTCCCTGGTGCACCGCCGCATGGCGAAACACTTGTTGGAGGCGCAGCGGAATGCCGCACATCTGACCACGTTCAACGAAGTGGATATGAGCAAGGTGATCGACCTGCGGTCGCGTTACCGGCAGCAGTTTGAGGAGGCCCACGATGTGCGGCTGGGGTTCATGTCGTTCGCGGTGAAGGCCTGCTGTTCTGCCCTTGCGGCCAATCCCGCTGTCAACGCGATGATCGATGGTGACGACATTGTCTATAACCAGAGCCACAACATTGGGGTCGCCGTCTCGACCGACAACGGTTTGGTCGTGCCGGTGGTCCGGGCCGCGGATTCGCTGAGCTTTGCCGAGACGGAAACAGCCATTGCCACACTGGCCGCGAAAGCGAGGAAACGTGCCTTGTTGCCTGACGATCTCATGGGGGGCACGTTCTCGATCACGAACGGGGGGGTGTTTGGCTCAATGCTGTCGACGCCCATTCCCGCGTACCCCCAGACCGCAATTCTCGGCATGCACGCAATCAAGAAGCGACCGGTGGTTGTGGAGGACGAAATTGTGATCCGACCGATCATGTATGTGGCTCTGACCTACGACCATCGGGTCATCGACGGCAGAACGGCCATCGGCTTTCTTGCCAAGGTCAAGCAGTTGATTGAGGAACCCGACCGAATGCTCCTTGGGTTGTAGAACGGCCACCGACCGTCGCGCCTGGGACGGCGGTACGAAGGCCGGGCGTGGTATGAAACGGCAGAATCGCCCGTTGAGGAAGCCGAGCTATGAGCACAGAGAAGCCATTTGATGTCTGCATTATCGGGGCAGGCCCGGGAGGGTATGTTGCGGCGATACGCAGTGCACAGCTCGGGCTCAGGGTTGCCCTGGTGGAGAAGGGCGAGACGTTGGGCGGCACATGCCTGAATGTTGGGTGCATTCCATCGAAGGCCCTGCTCGAGTCCAGCAGGCTTTACACTCAGATGCGGGACGAGGGCGCGTTGCATGGAATTCGGGCGGACGGGTTGACGGTCGATATAGAGGCGATGATGGCACGCAAACAGGGCGTGGTCAACGCGCTTGCTTCCGGCGTGCGCACGCTGGTGAAGGAGAATGGCGTCGCCCTGTTTCAGGGGACCGCCCGTTTGGTCGGACCGAACGAGATAGACCTATCGGCCGCTGACGGGGCCAGTCAGAGACTGATGGCGCGTAACTTCGTCCTGGCAACTGGCAGCGTCCCGACGGGGCTGCCGAACTTGCCCTTTGACGGGACTGTCGTGGTCGATTCCACGGCAGCGCTTTCGTTCGAGTGTGCCCCGTCGACACTGGTGGTTGTCGGTGGTGGGGCCGTGGGGCTTGAGATGGCCTCGCTTTGGTCTCGTTTGGGGACAGACGTGCATGTGGTGGAGCTGATGCCGCGCCTCTTGCCGGGCATGGACAGTCAATTGGGAACGACCCTCGGCCGCTGTCTGAAGCGGCAAGGCATCACGATACGCACCGGTACGGCCATCGTCGGTATCAAGCCACATGATGGCGGCGCCATACTCATGACTGAAGGACGCGATGGTCACGCGGGTGAACTTCCCGCGGAGAAGGTCTTGGTGGCGGTAGGCCGCCGCCCCTTTGCCGGCGACCTGGGGTTTGACGCGGTCGGTGTGGAAGTGGACGAAAAGAGCGGCGGTGTCACGGTGGATGAGCGATTTATGACATCCTGCCCCGGTGTTTATGCCATCGGTGACCTCATCGGCGGCCCCATGCTTGCGCATAAGGCCGAGGATGAGGGAATGGCAGTTGCTGAAATCCTGGCCGGGAAGCCTGGGTTTGTGAACTACAGCACGATTCCCTCGGTTGTTTACACCTGGCCTGAGGTGGCTGCGGTGGGCAGAACCGAGGATCAGCTGAAAGAACAGAACGTGGACTACGTGGCGGGTGTCTTTCCGTTCAAGGCGAATGGTCGAGCATTCTGTGCCGGAGAGCAAGATGGCATGGCAAAAGTCCTGGCCGATGTGGCCAGCGACCGGATCTTGGGCGTTCACGTCATTGGCCCGCATGCCTCTGAGCTGATTGCCGAGGCGGTCTGCCTCATGGAGTTCGGGGGCAGTGCTGAAGATCTGGCCCGGACGGTCCATGCCCACCCGACCCTCTCAGAGGCCGTTCGTGAAGCGGCTCTGGCCGTTGCCGGACGTGCCATTCATGCTCGGGGCCAACACCGGTGACTTCTTAGCGCGGCAGAATGGACGTGTCGCCAGACCGTTATGGAAAGAGCCAGTGGCTCTTGTGCAAGAGGAAACATGGCCATGTCAGATGACACGTATTCCAAAGGGCTCGAGGGCATCATTGCTGCCGAGACCAAGATTGCCCGGATCGATGGGGAGAGTGGTAAGCTGTATTACCGCGGCTATTCCATCCAGGATCTCGCCCAGGCGTCCGACTATGAGGAGACGAGCTACCTGCTCTTGCACGAAAGGCTGCCGAGCGCAACTGAGCTGCAGACGTTCCGTGACTCCATGCGCGGAAGCCGTGCGCTGGCCCCGGAGATCGTTTCCATGATCCGGAATTTCCCTCCCGACGGGGCACCGATGGAGCTGTTGCAGTCTGTGCTCTCATATCTCAGCGGCTACGTCGCACACAAGATCCAGCATTCGGCGACTTGCAACTGTCGCAGCACCCTGCACCAGGTTGCGCAACTGCCCACGGTGCTCGCTGCCTACCAGAGATGTCGTGAAGGGGCTGCCCCGGTGGAACCCAGGACGGATCTCTCCCATGGTGCCAACTTCCTTTACATGCTCCGCGGCGAGGCGCCCGATGCTTACGAAGGAGAGATCATGGACAGGTGCTTTGTCCTGCACGCTGAGCATGGTTTCAATGCCTCGACGTTCACGGCCCGGGTTGTGGCCTCGACTCACTCCACGTGCTATTGCAGCATTTCGGCGGCAATCGGGGCACTCTACGGGGCGCTGCATGGGGGAGCCAATGCACGTGTCCTCGACATGTTCGACGAGATTGGCGGGATTGACCGCATTGAGGAGTGGCTGGATCAAGCCTTCGCGACGAAACGAAAAGTGATGGGGATGGGACACCGTGTCTACAAAGCCAAAGACCCCCGGGCAGTGATCATGGAGGCCGACTTGACGGAGCTCTGCGAGAGGAAAAAGGACGATCACTTGCAGGTCTTCATACGAACCTTCGAGAAGGCATTCCGGCGGCGCATGGAGACGAAGGGCAAGCCCATCTACCCCAACGTCGACTTCCTGTCCGGGGCCGTCTACAGCATGCTGGGCATTCCGCGGGACCTTTTTACCCCGATTTTTGCGGTGGCTCGGTCGGTCGGGTGGCTGGCGCATATTCTGGAGCAGCGTCAGGACAACCGGATCTACCGTCCGCGCGGGCTCTACCAAGGCCCGGAGCCCAGAGACTACACACCTGTCGCAGACCGCTGACTTCAGGCGTCGCGGGAAGGACCTGAGCGCCCTCCGGAACCGTCTTCGTTACCTGTGGGCTGAGGCCCTATCGACAGCTCTACTGTCGCACGTGCAGTGGTGGCTGTCACGGTGGTCTACTCAGCCCAGAGCTCGTGGAGTAGTTCGATGGCGGTTTCGGTCATCATCTGACCTGCAGCGGGGCAGTGTTTCTGACTCAGGGTTGGCAACGCGCCGTAGGCTCCTTTGGCCCGAGCCCCACGCAGAGCCTGGTCGGTGGTGCACTTGTACCCGGTCAGACCGTCGTGCGAGCTTGCAAGCTCGACAACAAACGTGTGCTTTGCCGGAGAGTAGCGTTTGATTTCCAGTCCCCAGGCGGTGAATATCTCACCGGGCAGGGCCGACGATGGCGAGTTCCCCGATTCGCATGCAGGACACACTTACCCGGTCGCTCTTCCCGTCATTGGGCCACTTCTCTATTCTCTCTATCAGATTCTTCTCGAAGTAGGTTGCCGCGTCGCCTTTGGCGCGCAGTTCATCGGCGAGGGCGAAGATTGTTTTGTCCCGGACGTAGTAAGGGATTTCCAGCTCACGTTTTCGGCAGGCGACGGTTGCGTCGACCAGCGGCGTGGCGGTTTCCATCGCGAAAAGGGCAGCTCCCGCCACTCCCCGGGCAACGGCGCTCTTTCCTCCCGGCAGCCAGCGCGGAGTCGTGGCCCGATGATCGGTGTGGTTGATGTCTCCCGCCGTTCCCTGCAGCATCATGCAGGCGGTGTTTTCGCCACGGATGGCCATGAGATGGGCGACCATCTCGCCCGGCCAGTCGGAGTCGATTGCCTCTGCCCTGCCGCCTCCTGAAAGGTCAGGGTGGCACGCAAAGTTGACCGCGACCGCGTGGAGCGCCTTGTCAGCTCCATAGATCCCCAGCGTCTGCACGGAGTGATCCTCCGGACCGGCTGGGCCAATGACGATTGAGCCACGGCTCTGTTGGCCGAAGATCTCGCTCCCGTCCGCACAGCGTGACAGACGATTGTGGGCGAGACCGGGTGCGTGCTGTCTGCCCCACACAGAGAGTGGCCTCCTGCATGTTCCCGAGCGCCCCCATCACGGCGTCGGCGATCATCCCAGGCGCGTTGCCACGGTACGCTTCACAGACTGGCACGGCACTCCCCTGCCTCACCTCCGGTCCCGTATGCGTATGGGTTGCGCAGGCAATGCAGTGCGACAGTGGAATTCCGTATTCCCGATTAGCCTGTTCGAATCCCAGCATACAGAGCTGATCAGTCATCCCAATCAGGTCGCAGGAGACGATGACTGCAGACTGTCCTCCACTCTCTACGGCGATTGCGGTTGCGTAGAGATCTCTCGCGACGGATCGGGCGACGCGACTGTGGAAATAGCCGGCCATCTCGCAGGGCAGATCAGGGGTAATGCAGACGCGTTTTGCCCCCGCGCGAAAGCTGGCGGTCAGGTCGTTCATCGTGTCGGTCTCCTGCAATGACTCAGAAAGAGTGAGTGGGCTACTCTGCCGGGCGGGACGTGGCAAAATTCGTCAGCTCTCTCGGCGCACGTTGGCCAGCCAGAAGTGCCGTCAGATCCTCGATCATGAGGTCGGTCCAGGCTTGGCGTCCGTCCTCGTTCAGATGGTCACCGCCAGCGAAATGTCCCGGCTTGATATCAGGCACATGGACGTAATCCAGGAAATGGACCCGCCGTTCCTGCAAGTATCGCGCTAGGTCCTGCGTGTAGCGCTTCATGCTTTCCGGCTCGTGGTCCGGCGTCTCTGCGTATTTCCGGTTTTTGCAGCGTACCAGCACGAGTTGGATCCCGGCCTCTTTGGTGACTTGTGCCATGTGCGGCACGAACGAGTGTGCCACCGCTTCGGGAAACGGCGCCCCCCGGGGGCAATGCCGTCAACCTAAGCGTCCGGGCGGCGCGACGGCCTCAGATCCTTTTGCGGTTCATGACGTGACGGTGCTTCGTTGGTGTTTTTTTCCTCGGAAAGCTGCGTCCAGGCCGGCGTTCGGTGACTCCTTCACCGATGGCCAACTGCAGTTCGGTTATCAGGTCTTCTATGTCGTCACCGAGGAATAGCTGGATGCCGCAGCTCCG
>JABHEG010000050.1 GCA_018676675.1 Lentisphaerota bacterium | reverse complement strand
ACGTGACTACGCGGACTCCAACAACAACCGGCGTCCCGCGTATATCGCCCTCGGCGAGTTTCGCCCGGGCGCAGACCAACCGGTTTGGTTCAGCGAGTCGAAGTTGCTCATGGACAATGATGGGGTGCGCCTGGGCCCGCTCGAGCGCATCGAGTGCGGCTGCTATCCGAGCTTCACGACTCGTGGAGGAAACAACGTGCTCTGGCACCCGGACCGCAAGTTCTTCCTGCTTGGCAAAACGATCACCGATGGGTTCCTCGCTGACCTCAGCGTTCCGGAACGGCTGCGTAAGTGATCACGCCCGGCCGGCTCGTTGTTGAATTCGGCGTGCGTACTACCATGCTCCGCCGACTTGGTGTCAGGCTCATACTCTGACAGTTGGCGTTGCTGGTACGGGTCGGCGGGTCGTTCCGTGGTTCGCTAGTTGTCAGAAGTCCTGAGCCTGACCCCGCTCGGCTTGTTGTTGTGCGGGACGTATGGCTACGCATTCCCATCCTCTGAGGAGATCTCCTATGCAGCGATTCGTCTGGATCACGGTACTCGCCGCCAGCACAGCCTTGGGCCGTCCCACGATCACTGCTTACAGAGCTGCCGTTCCTCCCGTCATCGACGGCCGTGTGACCGAGGCATGCTGGGGCAAAGCCACCGTTGCCGGCCCGTTCGTGGATGCCAAAGCTGAGGGCTTGTCCCGAGAGCAAACCGAGGTGCGGTTGTGCTGGGACCGTCTGCACCTCTACATCGCTGTCGAGGCGAACGAAGGGTTGTTGGACCCGAAGCTGAACATGCTCCACCGAGTCAAGGCCGAGGCAACGGGCCGCGACGCGTCCATTTTTGCTGAAGACTGCGTTGAGCTTTTCCTACAGCCCAGCGGCGCTGCGTATTTCCATTTTGGGACGAATTCCGGGAACGGGGTTTACGAGGGGAGGGGCAAGGCGTCGGCCTGGAACTGTGAGTGGCAGGTCCGGACAACGCGAGGGGCAACGAGCTACACCGCTGAGATTGCGATCCCTTTTGCCGCGTTGGGTGGACAACCGAGTGGGGAGTGGCGGGCGAACTTCACGCGGTCTCGTCCGCAGGCCAAAGAGCTGAGCACGTGGTGCGGCCTGCAGGGCGGTTTCCACCAGCCTGAAGCGTTCGGGGTCCTTCGTTTCGCTGAGTCCGGTCCCACAGTTTCGTCGGTTCGGTTGCGTATGCGCGAGGGGAGCTTATCCGCTGTGACGCAGCTTGCAGCGATGGGAACCGATGACCGCTTCAGCGTCACCGTCACGGCAGGCTCCGCGCACGAGATTGCTTCGGTTGCTACGAACGGTTTGCAGAAGCTGATCGTGCCCGTGACGGAAGACCTGCATGGTTCGACCGGGGTGCAGGCGGTCTGTCAGCTCCGACGGGAAGGCACTGTGCTTGCGGAGTCCGCCCCGGTTTCGTGGCGTGTCTCCGGCGGCAGCGTCCACTGGTCCGTGCCCACGTTTGAGGCAAGCGTCGATGCCTTCCTCAATGGAACTCCTGTGTCCTTGATCGATGGCCGGGCCATGGTGTCGCTGACTAGTGGCACCAACGTCTTTGCCCTTGTTGGCACTGCCGATGGGAAAGCACCGGCGATGCACCCCGAAGTTCGTGTTGGCCAGCGGTCCATCCCCGTGCGTTGGGCTTGGCGCGCGACCACACCGCCCGAAGGGTGGTGCATCAGCGTCCCCGAGGGGGTTGGCTGGCACGGACCAGCTACGGAAGGGGATGGCTTCTGGGGAACAGCTGGTGCGTCGCGAGTGTGGGCATCGACGGTCATCTGTGTGCCCGATGGCTCGAAGCAGCTTTTCCCAAAAACCGACCGGTTCGACGTACCTCGCGGAAGCACACAACTGTTCCGCCCTTACCTGCACGCGAACAATGAGCTGCCTTCAGAGGGTTACCGCATGATCGTGGAAGCGCCAGCCGGGCTTCGCTACGCTGCACTGGAATCCATGACATCCAGTGTCGGTGCTGATGTCTCCGAGGCAGGGGAGTTCACAGTCGGCGAATCGACCATGAAACGTTACTCGCTTTCCTGGGGTGACTTTCCCGGTCGAGGAATGGAGCTCTCCATCCGCTGGGGGGATCGCGCGGGGTCGTTGCTGCTCTACGAACCCGCCATTGAGAGCGGGGGCACGCACGACTGGCGGCACGTAACGACTGAGCTCACCGCACCCAAGGGGGCTCACAGTGCACGCCCTCTGATCATCAAATGGCAAAAACGTGGCACGATCGGGACGTTCTGGGTCGACAACGTCGTCTTCAGACGCAAGGACAGGGCCGAGAACCTGCTTAAGATGGGGACTTTCGACGAGCCGAGTTGGGGGCGTGCTTTCCCAGCTGAGGGGCCGGACGGATCGAAGTGCGTCAAGATCGTCTCCACTGCCGAGAAGGCGGATTCCCAACAGGCCTGCTGGGTCGATGCCAAGGACCTCGTGCCGGTGGTCGAAGGTCAGGAGTACATCGTCGAGCTTGACGTCAAGTGCGACAACGTGGGGTCTGTCTCTGCGCGTCCGGTCTTGGGCCTTCTGTTTGAGGCCAAGGCGGCCATGTTGGAGGGCACCTATCCCCTCTTTACCTACTTCCAGACTCTCGATGGGGTCGTGACAGAGCTTCCTCAGGAGAGCGTCCTGAGGGTCCTTCCGCCGTTGCGTGACGTGCGTCCGAAGCACTCTCGGATCACGCCCTGCTACTACGGACCCAAGTTTCGCAATCCTCTGGTAGAGGCGGCTTTTGCCGAGAATTGCTGGGCGTCCGGTGTCACTTGGACGTACGGCCGGGTCAGCAACGGTGTCGCAGAGCGTCTCCTTCCGCGAGGTCACAGGGTGTTACTCAGTGTTCCCTGGCACGCCTGGTCCGCACCGCCCGGCACGCACCATCTATTGGAAGAACACCCGGACTACAAAGCCATTGACTTCAAAGGCAAACCCCAACGGCACATCGTTTGCCCGACCCTCATGTTGTCGGATGCCGGCAAGCCGTTCTTGGATGTTCTCCAGGATTTTCTGCTCGAAATCGTCAACAGCCAACCTTATTTCGGCGCCAACTGGGACCTCGAACAGCCGGTGGTGGACCCGCCGACGTTCTGCATCTGTCCCCGCTGTCTCGGAGCCTTTCGGGAGCAAGCCGGAGTGCCTGCGAATATCGCACTCAACGCCGCCGTGATCCTGAAGACGTATCGGGATGCGTGGACTGAGTTCCGCTGCCGACAGAACGCGCAGATGGCCGGCCACATGAAGCGCATTTTCTCGCAAGCACGGCGGCCGATCGAGTTCTCCATGTATTCGGGTTACCAGTGTCGGCGGACGCGTGAGCATTACGGCGTTGACTGGGGGTTGCTTGCCCCGCATTTGGACTTCGCCATCGCGGGCTATAACGGTGGGCGCCAGCAGGTGTATGACACTGTGACGGCGCTGGACGGCATCCCCTTCATGGGCGGGGAGATGTGGTACCTCTCCGAACGGAGCGATGCTCGTCCGACGCCGCGGATGGAGACGTGGCGGAATCGCCTGCTGCGCCAGTACGTAGAGAGTGGCTGCAACGGATGTTTGGTCTGGTATCTTCCCCCCATGGACGGAGGGGCGTTCTATGCGACGTCCCAGGCTGCCGAGATCATCGCGAAGCACGAGACGCTGTTTCGCGAGGGGACCCGGTGCGACAGCAGCTTGAAGGTGTCGGGTCTGCCGGCGACAGGCTGGGCAGGCTTTGCCAAAGATGACAGAGTACTGATCCTGCTGATGAATTTTGCGGCGGCTCCGGTCACGGCAGACGTATCACAGATCGACGGGCCGCTGAAGCGGACGGTTGAGTTGCCCGGGTTTGGGACTGAAGTCCTGGTGGTGCCCGGGAAGTAGCGATGCGAGGGTCATCCAGATGGTCACAGGATCTGTTTCCGGCATCCGGCGAGATCGAGAGAGCAGCCGGTGGCAATATGGCTGTGCATGCCGTCCGTTCTGGCGCGGGGGCGCGGTTGCGTTCGTGTGCGCTCTGCTCTTGTCGATTCCGGTTTCCAGCCAACCAGCTGGAACGACGATGCTGTGGGGCAGTAAGACTGGACTGGAGGTCCGTCTGGCCCCCAGCGACGGGAGGATCGAAGATGTCGTCTTGGGCGGTCGTTCCCTGCCGCTCTCGGTGGGCGCTTTCGGGGGACTTTCGTTCAGAGAACTCGTCAAACGTGACCGTGTTGAGGCGCAGCGTCTTCTTGAAGTCGGCGCAGAAAAGGCAACCACAGCGTGGAGCTCAGCGGTTGGGAAGGACTGGGCGTGCGTCACGCCCTACGTCCAGCGAGTCACGGGTGATGCTGTTGCAGGGGGGGGATTCCTGCGCATCGGCGACGGCGAACAAGCTGGCTCTGGACTGGCCGTCGATAGAAGGCTGGCACTCATCCCTCGACACGTATGCCGGGTTACCTGGCAGGCCAGGACGCCTGACCCGTCCATGAGTTACATCGTCTGTCTGCGCTTGTTTGACCAAGAGGGCATGGATGTGACCGCAACAACGTCGGCACCGGCTGCTGACGGGGGTGGAGTCTGGCGGTATTCGCCCTATTCCAATGCCCACTATCGGGTCGATTTTCACAACCGTCAGGCGGATGAGTGGGAGCAGCTTTTCTGTGAGTACACCGTTCCGGATGGGGTGTCTTCTGCATGGCTGTCCCTGCGGGTCTACACCGGCGGTGCGTTGCAGGCTGATATCGATAGCCTGGTCGTGGACTTGCGGCCCCCTCCAGGGGCGTGGTCACCGGAACGCCGCGTGGGTGGCGAGGTCCGCCGCGAGGGAACTCGTCTCTTGCAGACGGCTGAACTCACTGATGTTGGCTTGCGGTTCGACGCCCGCTATGAAACGAGCAGGGATGGGCTCCTGGCAAACGTCCGAGTAACGCCTCTGCGGACCACATTGGATAGCGGACGCTGTTTGCAGATTCGCTACCGATTGCCCGTGGCTATTGACGGTTGGGAGTGGGCCCACAACCCAAGCAGCTGCATTGTTTTGCGGGAAGGCGTCAGTGCGTCGGCAGGGGCGCCTTGGAGTGAGTACCCCCTGGCCTGCGTGCAGGATGCAACTGGTGGCCTGACGATTGCTGTGCCCATGGATCAGCCGGCGGCACAGACGTTCACGGCTGACGCCAATGGGCTCTCAACCCAGGTTGACCTGGGGTTGGCAACCGGACCATCGACCGCCAGGACCGACTTCACGTTTGCCCTCTACGGGCATGAGCCAGGTTGGGGGTTCCGTTCGGCCCTCGAAGGCTACTACGTGTTGTTCGATCACCTGTCTGTAAACCGGACGACCAGGCTTGGAGGCTGGACCTTGCGCCTCCCCAAACCGTTGATCGCGGATCCTGAGGATTTTTCCTTAGCCTATTACGAGTGCGGGGTGATCTCGACAGCAAGCCGGGAGTATTGCCGTAAGCACAACATCAAGACGTTTCTCTACTCTGAGCCTTGGGGCCGGCGCCAGGTTTTCCCGGACGCGAAGACGCGTGCTGACATGCCGCCCTATGAAGAGCGCCTGGGACAGGTTAGGACGTGGGCCCTTGGGGAGGGAGGCAATGCCAAATGGCGACAAGCACCCCGTCAAGTCACAGCACAAGCCGTGCTCAATTCACTGTTCATTGGGGCCGACGGCCAGGGCGCTTACAAGGTGGATCTCTACAGTCATTGGGCGCAATGGTGGCAGCTCAACCCCAATCCAAGCCTGCCGCCCCCGAATATCGCTCAGGTGTGTCGCGACTACGAGATAGATCCGGCCTTGGAGTGGGCCGATGGTATCTATCTGGACAGCGTCAGCGGCGCACACATGCGTTACGAGGACTACTCAACAGCTCATTCGGCCGCGGCAACCTGCCCGCTGACCTTTTCGCGTCGAGCAGTCGCCCCCGTTGTGCTCAGTGCCTTCAGCAATTACGAGTTCATTGCTTGGTTGCGCCAGTATCTCGAGAGACGCGGCAAGCTCCTCATGCTGAATCTATTCCCTCCCGCTACACGGTTCTATGGTCACCTTGGGGATGTGGTTGGCTGTGAACTGAGGGGCAACCAGGCCGATCGCCATGCCCTGAACCAGCGCATTTACGCGCGTCAGCGTCCCGTTTCGAACTTGCTCCAATGGAAGTTCTCCGTACTCAAGCGCGTGCCAGCGATGACGCACGAGCAAATGGCCAGCTACATCGATAACCAGCTCTTCTACGGGTTCTGGCCGGGGATCAGCACTGCTGGCGGGGGGACGGAGCCTGGGTACCGTTACCTCCACCGGTACTTCAACGACCCATCGCTATACGAACGCGATCGTGGTCTCTTCACGAAGGCCGATGCCATGCTGCGCGAACTTCACGATGCTGGTTGGCAACCTGTCACGCGCGCTCAGGCAACGTCGGATGACATCCGCATCGAGCGTTTTGGCCCGAACAAGGCCGGCGGGGTTGCTTATCTCACCGTGTGCAACACCGGCCCAGAGACCCGAGAGGCCGGCATTGACCTGGAGCCGGAATGGTGGGAAGCAGCTCTCGGGACCAAAGGCAGGCTGAGAATGACGGAATGCTATTCCGGCACGGACGTCCAGTTTGTCCATCGAGAGGATAGGCTCGGTTGCCGGCTTTCAGTCCCCGCAGAGCGAACGCTCGTGCTCCGAATCACCCCTTGAGTGGTTCCTCGCCGGTCGCTCACCAGCCGCGTCCGAAGCTGGCTTTGCGGCGCAGGCGTTCGACGGTTTCGGAATCGGCTTTGAAGGGGATTTCTGGCGGGTTCGGGGAGGGGATCCGGAGGCTATCGGCGAAGGGAGTGGTGGTTACTTTCAGGTTGAACGCCATGACCATCAGGTGCTCGAGGTTGACGACATCGGTCATGTTGTAGGCGATGAGCGTTTCCAGCGCTTTGCGATTGCCCTTGTTGTAGAAATCGTACCAAAGCAGAACAGCGAAGAAGCCGTCGACTCCTTCCAGTTCATCGCGGTCAAGTCCGAGGCGCTTTTCGCAGTTTTTGAGCCCGCCTTTGAAGCCGAGGGAGGCGAGGACATAGCGCAGATCGATGTGTGCGTGTTCCATCGGGGCCCCGAGGTACTCCCGGATGAAGGGGACATCGAACGTCTTGCCGTTGTAGCTGATGAGCAGGTCATAGTTCTTAATGTCGCTTGAGAAGTCGTCGAGGTTGGCCCCGTGGAGGTAGTAGCGCAGGTCCCTGCCGTCATAGAGTGCGATAGTGGTGATGTAGTCACTTGGGCCTCCGAGACCTGTTGTCTCGATATCGATGTAGGCGGTCCGGTCACGGAAGGCGGGGAAGAGGCGCCAGCTCTCGCTCGTCGGGAGGGCGTTGGCGAAGAACGCTGCGTTGCCCTTCTCGGCGTGATAGACCGACTCGGCGACATTTCGACGTAGCGCGTCCGATTTGTTCGGGCTGAGGGGAAGGCTGGGCGCATCCAGGGCGTCTTGCCATGTCCGGAAGCCGTCTTCCCAGAGTTTGCGTTCGGCTTTGGGCCCGATTCCCCGGATGTGACAGAAGGTGCGGTCGAGCATGAGGGCTTTCCTGTGGGGGGCGGCAACGTGCGGCATCGGACTATAGGCGCCGGTCGGCACGGCGCAACAGGGCTCCCGTGGGAGTTGGCGGAACCCGGACCTTGGCCCTACGTTGGGGCGGTCAAGAATGGTCTGGTGTATAGAGGAGATGGCCCATGCGAGCGATTGTCGCCGGTGTGGTATCGTGTGCGGTGGTTGCCGCGGTGGCACTTAGTGGGACGACGGCTAGCGCTGCGGAGGCTACTCCAGAGTGGCTCCCGCGCGAGTACCTCGTCAGTAGTCTTGTCGCCGGCGTCGAGAAAGCGCTGAAGGCGTATCACCCTGACACCGGACGCTTTGGGACCGAGCCGTGGATCTGCAAGGATCAGAATGTCCTTTTCCCCATGGCTGTCGCCTGGTCGCTTGATGAGCCCGGGAACCCCTGGTTCCAGAGTGACGAGATCCTGGCCGCCATTGCCAAGGGAGGGGTGGCGCTGGTCGAGGATCAGGATGAAGAGGGTAAATGGACGTTCCGGAAGAAGGACAACTCGACGTGGGGCCAAACCCATATGCCGTGGACCTACAGCCGCTGGATTCGGGCTTACTCTCTTGTCCGTGACGCCCTACCGGCTGACGTTCGAGAGACGTGGGAACGCGGATTACGGTTGGGTTACACCGGCATCCGACGGAAGTCGCTTGGGGGCGTGCACAACATCCCCACCCACCACGCCATGGGGCTTTTCATCGCCGGGCAATGTCTCGGGGAGCAGGAGTGGCAGGATAAGGCCCGGACATTCATGGCCAAGGCGGTGCGGAAACAGGATGTCGCAGGATTTTGGAGCGAGAACTCCGGGCCGGTCGTCGGCTATAACTTCGTCTACGTCGATGCGCTGGGCGTCTACTACCACTTTTCTCGCGACCCGGTCGTCCTCGAGGCACTGAAACGGGCGGCCCGTTTCCACGCGCTGGCCATCTGGCCGGACAGCACCTGCGTATCGACGATCGACGAACGGCAGGTCTATCACAGCAGGATTCCCGTCGGCAATGTCGGCTTCACCTGGACACCTGAAGGGCGGGGATTCATGCGCAAACAGCTTGCAGCGTTCAGCAACGACGGCAAGCGTCTGCTTGATGCGGATGGTGCGGCCGCACTGCTACTCTACAGCGGCACAGGGGCCGTCGTTCCTCCTCCAGCCGATGCTGGGGATGGGACGGTCTATCTGGGCGATCGAGATGCCGCTTTCTGCCATGCTGCTCCCTGGCACTGGACCATCTCTGGCTACGCCTGCGATGTTCCCAGGAGTCGCTGGATTCAGGATCGCCAGAGCTTTGTGGACGTATTTCATGATGAACTGGGTGTGGTGATTGGTGGAGGGAACACGAAATTGCAGCCCTACTGGTCAACGTTCACGGTTGGTGATCCTTCACTGTTGAAGCACCGGGCCGGCGATGAGAAACCTGATTTCACGCCGGATATTGATTTGAGATGGACACCGGATGCGACGCGCATCGCGGAGGAGGATGGGGTGCCCAGGCTGGCTTTGACATACGGCGATGTCACCTGCCGGCTGTCGTGCCGTGCGGTTGATCCATCCACGCTCCGGTTGACCTTCGAGGCACCGGCGGGGAAGCGCGTCGAGGGTCACCTTCCCCTGATGGCCAAGCAGCGACGAGTGCGACTTGAGGATGGGGGCAAGGTTCGGCTGGGAGACGGTCCCGTCATCCTACAGGCAGCAGAGATCGGCGCGAGCTTTCGGTTTGGGGAGCTCCGGGTGTCGGTGCCGGCCGGGGCATCACTTCGGTGGCCTGCTCGCCAGCACAATCCCTATAAGAAGGATGGCGGGTTCAGTCTCAGCAATGCCAAGCTGGTTCTGGTGTTGCCTTTCGGTGTGAGGGGCCGCTACGACGTTGATATCGCTTACGAGCCGGTACCGCCGTTTGAAGGATTTGTACTCGAAGCCAGGGACCTTCCGGTGACGCACAGTGAAGGGACGTACACCAAAGCTCTGGACATGTTTGGCTCACAGTTTATCGGTGGGACCAAAGACGGCGATCGCCTCACGTTCACCGTGGCGGACGTACCGGCCGGGAGCTACGAGCTTCTGGGGGACTTTGTCATGGCCCATTCGTATGGGATCGTGCGTGTGCTGGTTGATGGCAAGGCGGTGGGCAAGCCGTTTGACGGTTACTGCGAGGGTATCGATGCCGAGGGCGAACGCCCGTCGTTTGGTCACATAGATTGGGCTCCAGGGATGCATGAACTTGCGATCGAGATCGCTGGGAAGAATCCCAAGGCGTCGGCTCGACTGATGAGTGTGAAACGTTGGCTGTTCCGGCCCGTTGGCGCGAAGCAGTGAGGATTTCGAGATGACGATGGAAGGAGTCACGGCCGGGGCAACGGACAGATTACGGGCGAAGATTGGGATACTGTCTGAGATGGATGGTACCAGTTCGAGTCACGGTGACGGTGTTCAGGCTCTTCCGGGACGGTTCCCCTGGCAGGACGCCGCACGCGAATGGGGACCTCCCCAAGGGGGGGACGTTCCGGTTGTTCCCGGTTCAGGTGTCTCCCTCGCCACGAGTTCGCAGCTGTGGTGTGGCCGCCCTCTCATGATTGCCCTTGTTGCAGCGCTCCTGACCGGGTGCTGCAATCTGTGGCGCCCTTTGCCTGATGGGTTGTCCTACCTGGGTGAGGCGAGGCCGGCAGCCAGTGCCCGGTTCCTCCATGATTTGACGTATCTGGATACCGCCGGTGAGCGGCGCAGTGACCAGATGATCTTTGAGGAGATGTTCTCCCTCATCCGCGGGGCTCGTCAGCTTGTCGTTCTTGATATGTTCCTCTACAACGATTTTGTGGCGGCGCTTCCCGACGTACACCGGCCCCTGTGTGAGGAACTCACCACCTGTCTGGTCACTCAGAAGCGGATGTATCCTGAGCTCAGGATTGTGCTGATTACGGACCCGATCAACACGGTCTATGGCGGCTTCCCGGCTCCCCACCTTGAGCGCCTTCGTGCCGCCGGCGTGGAGGTGATCGTCAGCAAGCTGAGCAGACTTCGGGACAGCAATCCTCTCTACAGTTGTTTCTGGCGCCCCTTCGTGCAGCCTTTCGGTAATGGCCCCGGCCAGAGATTCCCCAACCCGTTTGGGCGTGGGCGCGTGTCTCTGCGCAGCTACCTCTCGCTACTGAATTTCAAAGCAAATCATCGGAAGGTACTCATCGCAGACCGAGGGGGCGATCTGGTGGGGATGGTGACGTCAGCGAATCCGCACGATGGGAGCAGCGCGCATACGAACATAGCGCTTGTGGTGACGGGGAGGGCGTCACGGGATCTCCTGCGCAGTGAGGAGGCCGTTGTGCGTTTCTCGGCGCCCCAGGCTCTACCTTTGGACTTTCCTGTTTCCAGGGAACCGGCACTCGTTGGGGGCATTTCGGTCCAGGTCCTGACAGAGAAGGCGATACTCGACGCCGTGATTTCCGCTCTTGGGCAGGTGCGTGCCGGGGACCGGGTTGAGTTGATCATGTTCTATCTGTCCGAGCGACGAGTTATTCGGGCGCTACTCGATGCGTGTCGTCGCGGAGGCGAGGTGCGTGTCGTGCTTGATCCGAACAAGGACGCGTTTGGTCGAGCGAAAAGCGGGATTCCCAATCGACAGGTTGCCCGGGAACTGATGGCTGGTGGGATGCAGGTCCGCTGGTACGACACGCATGGTGAGCAGTGTCATGCGAAAATGCTGGTGATCAGGTCTGCTGCCGGGCACTCATTCGTCACGTTGGGATCCGCGAACTTCACGCGACGGAACCTGCGCAATCTCAACCTGGAAACCAACGTCGCCGTACGCGGGGCCTCGGAAGCACGGGTGTTTGTCGAGGCATTGGCGTTCTTCGAGGGCGTGTGGAGCAATCGCGATGGCATGCATTGTACCGTTCCCTACGAGCAGTACGAGGATCACTCTATCCGCCGCAGATTGCTCTACCGTTTTCAGGAGGCAACGGGCCTGTCCACGTTCTGACGACAGCCCGTGTTTCCTGAAGTCGCCCGGCATCCTTTGGTTCCGCCTCCGGGGCGTGGCAGAGCCAAGAGGGGCGGGAGACAGAACATGGTTCAGAGTTATCCCTTGCCCCGAGGTGGTGGTGGTGTTACAATGAATAAAGCGTGAATTTTGGGCCGAGCTCGGCTTGGTCTGCACGCGGGGGCAGATGAGATAGGAGTACAAGGAGGACAGCGATGAGACGACGGAACACATTCACCCTGATCGAGCTGCTGGTGGTTATCGCGATTATCGCGATTCTGGCGGCCATGCTTCTGCCGGCGTTGAGTAAGGCGCGCGACAAGGCGTTCGCCAGCTCATGCATGAGCAACAATAAGCAGCTCGCAATGGGTATGATCATGTACACCCAGGAGTGGCAGCATACCTATCCCGGGAGGTCATACGGCGTCTATCCCCACTCGATGGGTGACGGGCGGACCGTCTGCTGGGTTGGCTACGTGTACCCGTATATCGGGGACGCGGGCCCGTTCATGTGTCCTTCCTATGACGCTCGATGGACACGCTACAGTTGGCCGGAGGGAATCGCCGGCGGCAGCAGTACGCGTGTCTCGGTCCGCGGGAACATGGGGTTCAATTTCTGCGGCGTGAGCGGGGGGACGAACTCATCGAGGAAGGTCGTTGCTCACGAGAACCCGGACCGGCTTCCTCTGATAGCTGATGCTGTTTGTTCCGGCCTGAAATCCACTGGGACGAACTCGCGCAATTGCCTGTACATTGGGGTTGGCTCCAACACAGCCAGCTATCCTGACAACAATCATCCCCGCATGGTGGTCCACAGTAAAGGGATCAACATCGCGTTTGCCGATGGGCATGCAGACTGGTATCCGGCCAGGAGTATCCCGCGAGGGAACTTCTGGCGAGGCAGGTGATTTCTGGGTTTGGAGCCCGGTTTGGAGAGCAACCCCCGGCGTGCTTCTGAGCACGCCGGGGGTTGTCCTTTTTCCGGGGATTCTCGCCCGGGGGGATTCCATGAAGGCCTTGTAGACGCGGTAGCGACCCGGAACCACGGTCACGGCTTTGAGGTGCATTGGGGAATCCATCTCTGCGGGCGCGCGTTCCGGCTCTATTGGGGGATTGCGTCGAGCCGTTTCCTGCAGGTCCAGTCCCAGTGATTTGGGCGGTTGGCGCGCCAGCGGACGGCGCCGCCGAGATACAGGGCGTTGTACCCTTTGTCATGTCGGCGCGTGGCCAGGCTGGACAGGGGCCAATCATTCGAGCATCGTTCTTCTGTGCCGATGTCCTCGGGGGAGTTCTGAGGGGCGGAGTCAGCCGCAAGAATCACGGCTGCCGGCTCGCGAAGGACGGTTACCCGGGCCTCTCCCAGTGAAGGGTAGTAGTTCCTGAGCGCATCGTCCACGACGCCATACCCGAAATCGTTCATGCCATAGTGCAGGAGTTTGCCGTTGGCTGAGCCGATGCGGTCCGGGGTCATGTCTCCTTTGGGACACAGCCAGGCTGTCTTGGCATCGACGTACTCTCCGATCAGGTCTGTGTAGAGTTGGACATGGGGGAACTGGCCCGTCGAGATCGGTGGGAGGAAATCGTCATTTCCGGCAATGTAGAGGCTGGCTGCGAATCCCATCCTCCGAAGCTCATTCTGGCAGGCCGTACGCATGCCTCGACCACGCAACTTGCCGATGACCCCGAACACGAGGGCCAGGAAGAGCAGCAAAACTGCCAGGACGATCGTCAGATCGGTGAGTGTGAAGCGGCGCAAACGTCTTCTCCGCGAGGCCCACGGCGCATTGTTGTTTTCATGCGAGGGGCACGCTGCATCTGGGAGGGACCGGGGTCGCACTCCTCTTTCCCTGGTGACACCGTGGCTTGGGAACGCTGTTCCTCCCCATGAGTCGTGGAAGAGCTTCCGCAACGCGGCCACGGTCTGCCTGGCCGTGTCCGCCTACTGCCACTTGCCTCTACTTTACTGCACGGTGGCGGGCAACGCGACCCTGCCGTTGTGTACTATAGGCGTGGATCAGGCAATACGGCAATCTTGCGTGTACAGTGAAGGCGGTGCATTTTGCCACGATGACGTGGTACTGAGGGCTGTCGAGGGATGCCCTGACTTCCTCGGGGAATTGTCGCGGTGGTCCCGCGCGCCCCCTTGCGGCGCTGTCTCGATCTTGGGAGAGTCGACATGCGAACGGTCTTACACGGGGCCCAGATTGACGTCACGGAGAGTGGCGACCTGCAGGAGGCCGTCCGCACTCTCCCTCCGGAAGGGGGCGCGATTCACGTTCCTGCCGGCACGTACGAGATCGACAGGACCGTTCTCTGTGAGCTTGCGGAAGGGCAACACCTTCATCTCTACGGGGACGGCCGGGCCAGTGTTCTGGTCTTCACCGGAAAGGACGGCAGCCCCTTTTTCTCCGTGCGAGGTGTGGAGAACAGTTGGTGGCCCGATCTGCGGGTCACATTCCGTGACCTGTCCTTCGTCGGCAACCACGCCAGCGGCGACGCGCTCTTCCTGCGTTGGCCGAATGATATGCTCATCGACAGCTGCTTTTTCCATGGGTTCGGCGGAACGGCCATTCGCGTGACGCCCAATGCTTCGAATGTCTGCGTTCGAGACTGCTGGATGCGAGATTGCAGACGTGCCCTTCATGCCGATAACCTGCACCATCTGACGTTCCGCGGGAATCAGACGCGGAGCATGAAAGATGGGCTCGTTCAGGACGAACAGATCTACATCGGTCGACACTGCCGAGAGGTCCGACTCGTGGACAATCACCTTGCCTACGGGCACGCTGAGGCGATCATTTTGGATGGGACGGCCCAGCATGCGGTCTGCAACAACATGATTGAGGGCTTCCAGACCGGGATTGCGGCCGTGGATTGTCGCGATATCACGATCTGCGCAAACTACATTCACTGTCCTCAAGGGATTCTCCTTACGGGCGATACTCGCGGATTCGTGGTGAGTGGGAACATTTTCACCAACAACTCTGAAGGAGCTCTGATGGTCACCGAGTCGCTTGGCTCCGGCGGGCATGTGTTGACCGGGAACGTCGTTCGCCAAAGCGTATACAACGACGGCCAGCGGGGCTTTGATCTGGGAGACGCAGTCGCATGCGTCGTACGGGACAATGTGTTTGAGGATCTGGATGACGGCTTAGCCGTTAGGGCGACGCGTTCCTGGCTCGGCGGGGAGCAGGGGAATATCGTCTCGGACACGTTGGCGCACGCTGCGGGTGAGTGTGATGTGGATCCGGATGTTGCCCTGGAACCCGGGAGTGCCTATCAGCCCTTGTTCGAGTACCTGGAGTCGGTTGACAGTGACGTCGGACGGCTGACCCTGACCTCCTGGGAGTTACGCCGGATCGTCGGAGAGGCCATTCCCGCAGAGGCCTGGGAGGAGCCGGGCTGGTGGGCCAATACGGCTGAGACTCCGCAGGGGCGGGCCTGGCTCAGTGCCGGATGGCTGATCGTTATCGCGAAGCGCATTGAGGGTCGGGTTGTTCTGGCCCGGACTCATTCAGACATGGGCTGAACAGATGCCCGTTAACTTGTGGCGTCGTGGCTTCCACGCCATCGCCGCGATTTGGAGAGACGCTTATGGCTTCCTGCTACTCGTTGAAGAGCAGAGGATTTCGGGCTTTCCTGGCCACTCAGTTTTTGGGCGCGTTCAACGATAACGCGTTCAAGCTGCTGGTCTTCCTGGTGGCTCAGAACCTCCTGGAAGACAGTACCAGTTTCCTGGCTATGGCCGGGGCTCTCTTCACCATCCCATTCATTGTGTTTTCTGCCTATGCGGGTTTTCTTGCGGATAGATTCAGCAAGAAACAGGTGATGGTCTGGGCGAAGCTTGCGGAAGTCCTGATCATGATTCTCGGTGGCGTGGCGATCATGAGCGGGAGCCTTGCTGCCATGGCAGGTGTGCTGTTCCTGATGGGAAGCCAGAGCGCTTTCTTCGGGCCGGCCAAGTACGGCTTCCTGCCCGAGGCATTGCCGGACGAGGATCTCTCCCGGGGCAACGGGCAGGTTCAGATGTGGACCTTTCTGGCGATCATCGCGGGAACGGCACTGGCAGGGCCCCTGTTTCAGGTCTTTCAGTTTGGCATCCGGCTTCGTGGCGGCTACGTGGTTGGGTGCGTTGGGAGGCCTTACTTGGCGTCGATCGTGTTGATTGTCGTGGCGGTGCTGGGGGTGACTGTGAGCCTGGCCATTACGTCGGTGAAGTCAGCAGGCTCCCGGAAGCCTTTCCAGCTCAACTTCCTGCGCAGTGTCGTGGCGACTGTCTGTGAGGTCCGCCCCAATCGGGCGCTGTTCCTTTGCATGATGGGGAGCTGCTACTTCTGGTTTCTCGGGGCGTTGTACCAGATGAACATCCTTCTCTTCGCGGAGAAGGTGATGGGAGTGAACGCGATTCAGACGGGCTTCCTGCTCACGTCAATCGCACTGGGCGTCGGTGTGGGCAGCGTGTTGGCCGGGCGTTGGTCGAATGAGCAGGTCGAGTTTGGCCTTGTGCCGATTGGGGCGATTGGTTTGGGGGTCTTCTCCGTCGGGCTGTCCTTCTCCGGCGGCTCGTATGCTGCCACGCTCGTTCTGCTCTTCTGTTTGGGAATGAGCTGCGGCTTCTATAACATCCCACTGCACGCCTACATTCAGCAGGAGAGTCCTGCTGACAGCAAAGGGCGAATTCTGGGCGTGACCAACGTCCTCAATTTTGTGGCTATTCTCTTGGCATCCGGAGCGCTGATGCTGCTGCAGAAGGCAGGTGGTTTCAGTCCCGCATCGGTCTTCCTGGTAACGGGCATTCTGTCGTTCTTTGTGATTGCCTACATCATCCGTCTGTTGCCCGATTTCCTGGTTCGTTTTGTCCTCTGGTTGCTGACTCGAACGGTATACCGAGTCCGTGTGCGAGGGCGGGAGAATCTCCCCCGGAAGGGCGGAGCGTTGCTGGTGTGCAATCATGTTTCCTACGTTGACGGTCTTCTGGTGCAGGCTTGTACGCAACGCTTCGTTCGTTTCCTCATGTACCGGGGGTTCTACGAGGCCAAATGGCTGAATCCTCTGTGTCGGCTGGGCCGGGCGATCCCTGTCTCTGCGGATGACAGCCCTAAGACGATTGTGACGAATCTGCGTCGGGCAAGCGAGTATCTTATGCAGGGCGAACTGGTCTGTATTTTCGCCGAGGGGGCGATCACGCGTACCGGGAACTTGCTGCCGTTCAGTCGCGGGTTGGAGGCGATTATGAAACGCGCCGACACCCCGGTCATCCCCGTCCACCTGGACGAGTTGTGGGGGAGCTTGTTCAGTTTCGAGGGAGGGCGGATTCTGGGACGTCTCCCAAGTCGTCTGCCATATCCGGTTACGGTTGCCTTTGGTAAGCCGTTGGCCAGTGATGCGACTGCGTCCGAGGTCCGTTCGGCCGTTGCAGAGCTGGCAGCCGACAACTTCACCGCCCGGCGTAACACATCGGAGTTACTGTCTACGCGCTTTTTCCGTCAAGCCCGGCGCACGCCTCGGCGGTTCTGTATGGCAGACTCAACCGGGAAGCGTCTGAGCTATGCCCAGGCCATGGTGGCCGGCATGGCGTTGTCACGAGCGATTCGGCGGCGGTGTCGGGGTGAAGAGATGGTGGGCATCATGCTCCCGAACAGTGTCATGGCCGCCTTGATCAACGTGGCGGTCACGGTTCTTGGCAAAGTGCCCGTCAATCTGAACTTCACGGCTTCGGAAGACGCGTTGTCCACAGCGATCAAAACCTGCGGGATCAAGACGGTTTTCACATCACGCACGTTCCTTGGGAAAGCGGGATTGCGCGAACGTGAGGGCATGGTTCACCTCGAAGAGTTCCTGAGCGAGAGTCGGCAGGGCGACAAGATTGTGGCCTGGCTCGGTTTCTGGCTGTTGCCGCACTGGCTTCTCAAACATGTCTATCGGAGTGATCGCCGGCGCAACACGCGGAGTCTGGCAACCGTGATGTTCTCCAGTGGGAGCACCGGAACGCCAAAGGGTGTAATGCTCTCGCATGCCAATGTCAATTCGAACATCGAAGGGCTGTACCAGGTTCTCAGGCTGGGGCCTGCAGACACGGTGTTGGGTATTCTCCCGCTGTTCCACTCATTTGGTTTCACCGGCACACTGTGGTTCCCCCTGACGACCGGGCGGAGCGTGGTGTTTCACAGCAACCCACTTGACTTCAAGGTCGTTGGGGAACTCGTCCATGAGTACCAGGCCGCGATCCTGACCGCGACACCCACATTCCTCATGGGGTATCTGCGGAAATGCACGGCAGAGCAGTTTGCCAGCCTCCAGCACGTCGTTGTGGGCGCGGAGAAACTCAAAGAGCGCCTGGCGGCTTCCTTTGAGAAGAAGTTCGGGATCTGCCCTCTGGAAGGATACGGCTGCACAGAGCTGTCGCCCATCGTTTCGCTGAATGTGCCCGATATTGTCCTCGCTGACATGACGCAGAAGGGAAGCAAGCAGGGCACAATCGGGCAGCCTCTGCCAGGGATCGCTGCGAAAATCGTGGATCCGGACACGTTCGAGGCTCTGCCGTGCGGAACGGAAGGACTCCTGCTCATCAAGGGGCCGAACGTCATGCTGGGCTACCTGGGCAATGAGGAGAAGACACGTGAGGTGATGCACGGGGATTGGTATGCGACGGGCGACGTTGCGGTCATCGACGGGGACGGTTTCATCACGATCACAGACCGTTTGAGTCGGTTCAGCAAGATCGGCGGCGAGATGGTCCCGCACATCAAGGTTGAGGAGAAGATCCATGAGGTGCTCGGGATCGCCGGCGAACAGATCTGTGCGGTGACCGCGGTCCCGGATGAGCGGAAAGGAGAGAAGCTCGTCGTGCTGTTCCAGACCGGGCGTCTTGAGATCGACGACGTCCACGAACAGCTGCGCACAAGCGCCCTCCCTAACCTTTGGGTTCCCCGGAAGGACGCGTTCCATAGCGTTGATGGGCTTCCGGTGCTCGGGACGGGAAAACTGGATCTCAAGGGGATTAAGGCGTTGGCTTTGGGGGCAGAAGCGAATGGAAAGGGGGAGGAGAAGGCATGAATCGTTTCCCGCGTGAATTGCCGTACAGGTTCAGCCCGCCGAAGTACTCCCGATTCTGGGCTCCGCTGATCTACGGGTTGAGCGATTCGTTCTACCTGCGCCGTCGCCATCGTGTGGATGAAGTGACCGTGAAGGGAGGCGGGGAACAAGCGATTCGACTTGCGGAGGGGGGGGATTCGTTGATCTTCGCGCCGAATCACTCAGACCATGGCGATGCTCACGTACTGCTGCACTTGGCTCGCAAGTACGGCGTGCCCATTCACTTCATGGCCGCTCGCGAGGTGTTCCTGGCCAACCATGGCTTCAATGGCCGTGTGCTTCAGAGGGCCGGTGTCTTCTCGATCGATCGCGAAGGCAGTGACCTGAGGTCCATCAAGGAAGCCATGCGGATTGTGTATGAGGGGGAGTATCCTCTAGTGATGTTTCCCGAAGGTGAGATCTTCCACCTCAACGAGCAACTGACCCCTCTCAACGAAGGGGTGGCAACGATCATGTTGCGGACGGCAAAGCGACTTCAGAAAGAGGGTTTGGAGCGCACGGCTGCCATCGTCCCGACGGCGATGCGTTACACGTACATCGACGATATCAGTCCGTTGTTCGGGCCTGCCATGGACCGGCTGGAGGCCTTCCTCCACTGGAAGCCGCAGGTGGATCTGCCAATTGTAGACCGCATCTACAAGTTCGGGGATGGGCTCCTCGGGCTGAAGGAACAGGAGTTCCTTGGGCGCCGACTGGAAGGAGACCTCCTGGAACGACTGACCCGTTTCCGGGAGCTCATTGTTGAGGACGCCGAGAATCGCCACTCTGGAGCGGTAGGGGAGGGCGTTCACCCGGAACGCGTGCGCCGTCTGAGAGGGAAGATTCGGTCAGAGCTTCTGGCCGACGACGGTCCGGAGCCGGCCCGACGGATACTCTTGCATCGCGATCTGGACCGTCTCCATTTCGCCGTCCAACTCTACAGTTACCCCGGGACCTATCTACGGGACAAGCCGTCGGTTGACCGAATAGCGGAGACAATCCTGAAGTTTGAGGAAGATGTTTTCGGGGCGACTGTCCCGAAGGGGCGCCGACGAGTTGAGGTCACGTTCTGCGCCCCAATCTCCATGGGGGAGTGGTTGGGTGATTACGGGGACGACGCCAAGGGGACGGTTGCGCGCGTCACCAATCACGTTGCGAGTGCCATCGGCCAAGCGTTGGCGTGAGCTCAGGTTCCGGTCAGACCATCGCTCGCCGAGCTGGGGCAAACTTGACACGCTGGAACTCTCAGGGTAAGGTTCGTGTCTGACAGGACAGTGATGAACAGTGAGTTAGGGCATGACATTCACAACGACAAATCGTCGACTTAGTAGCCTGCAGCCTTTACGTGGTCTCGGTTGAGACCGGGGTTGCAGCGTGTCGCGTTGTGTTGGCGATACTGATGGTACAGACCTGCAGCCCGTTGAGGTTGCAGGTTTTTCTTTTTCCGGGGCCGAGCCTCTGGAGGCCTACCGGCACTGCTTTCCCTTTGTTTCACACGGACCTACAGATTGAGGATAAGAACGATGCGTCCGAAGTACGCTCAACCAGACAAGATTGAAGTAACCTGCCGCGAGTGGCCGGATCACGAGATAAACTGCTCCCCGACGTGGTGCGCGGTCGATCTCCGTGATGGCAACCAGGCGTTGCCCAACCCCCTGACACCGATCGAGAAGAAGCGCTATTACGAGATTCTCATCGAGCGGGGGTTCAAAGAAATCGAGATTGGCTTTCCTTCTGCTTCGGCCGACGATTTCAATTTCTGCCGGGACGTCATCGAACAGGACATGATACCTGACGACGTCTGCATTTCGGTTCTGACCCAGGCACGTGAGCATCTGATTCGGCGCACGTTTGAGGCGCTGGCGGGGGTAAAGCAGGCTATTTGCCACGTGTACATTGCCAGCAGCGATTTGCACACGAAGTTCGTCTTCGGCAAGACACGTGAGGAGACGACTGCGACGGCTGTGGAGTCTGTTCGGTTGATCCGCGAGTTGGCCAAGCAGATGCCGGACAGCGATATCAAGTTGGAGTTCTCCCCCGAGGAATTCACCGATACGGATCTGGACTATGCCGTTGAGCTGTGCGACAGCGTCGTGGCAGCCTGGGGACCCGAAGGTGATGAGAAGGTCATCCTGAATCTGCCGGCGACCGTTGAGCGTCGCCCTCCACACCACTACGCGGATATGATTGAGGAGTTCAATCGGCGTCAATCCTATCGTGACAGCACGGTGATCTCACTGCACACGCACAATGACATGGGTGGCGCCATTGCGTCCACGGAGATGGCGTTGATGGCAGGTGCAGATCGCGTTGAGGGCACGCTCTTTGGGCATGGCGAGCGTTCCGGGAATGTTGACTTGATCACCCTGGCTCTGAACCTGCAGTACTTGGGAGTCGAGACGGGACTGGACTTCGGGAACCTCGAGGTGCTGCGCGATGAATTGATACAGTTGAGCGGCTTGCCGGTTCATCCGCGGCACCCTTACGCGGGAGAGTTGGTGTTCACGGCCTTCTCCGGGTCGCATCAGGACGCGATCCACAAAGGGTTGCGCCGCCGCGAGGAACTGGCTGAATTCTTCGGTGGCTGGAAGGTCCCTTATCTGCACATTGATCCTGAGGATCTGGGGCGGAGCTACGAGCGCTTCATAAGGATTAACAGCCAGTCCGGCAAGGGGGGCATTGCCCACGTGCTGGAAACGGAGCATGGAATTCGCCTGCCCCGGGCGATTCTGGTCGATCTGAGCAAACAGATTCAGGCTCACGCGGACAGCGTTGCCCGTGAGGTACAGGCAGGTGAAGTCTGGGACATCTTTCTCAAGCAATACGTCCGCCCGGGCGGCCCTTTCCAGTTGATCAACTACTGGCCTCGGCCAACGGCGGAAGATCCTGCCCGGATCGATGGTGAAGTGCACCTGGAGCTTGACGGGAAGCGATACGAAGTCAACGGGATAGGGGCAGGTCCCATTGCCGCCTTCGTGCACGCCATCCGCACCCTCGACATTCCTCGCTTCTCCCTGGAGGAATATGAGGAGGATGCGATTGGCAACACGGCGGATGCCGAGGCGGTCACCTTCGTTCGTCTCGAGGACGAGCAGGGCGGCTCGCACTTTGGTGTGGGGTTTGGGTCAAACATAGACCAGGCTGCGGTTCGTGCCGTCGTTTCGGGGCTCAACTCCATTCTCTGGGGGCGATCTTAGTGCCGGAAGGCGTTACGTTAGGCAGGAAGAACGGCACACCGCTGCGCTACGTGCCTTACTACAAACGGCGCGATTCTGGTGACGGAATTCGTTCGTAGTTAGCCACGTAGGCCTTGCCCGAGTGGCGTTCTTCGGCCCTCACATACCGCACTTGCAGGGCACTAACTGAACGCCATTCGCCACTAGTGCCGGCATCATGTTGCTCGTCGCGAATCTCGTAGGCTGGACGACATCTCAGGGGCTTCCGGAGGCGATTACCGCCGCAGCAACACAAGGAGTGACGATGAGAGCGATCCGTACACTGTTTTTCTGCGGCTTGATTGCCTGTCTGGGAATGGGATGTGCGGGGAGCGCATGGCTGCTGAAAGCTGAGCCTGATAGGGGGGAGTCCTTCCCTGATCTCGGCCTGCCCTTGCCCAAGGAAGTGGCCGAGTGCGCTGAGCTGGGGCTGCCTGCCGGTGAAGGGGAGTTCCGCCTGGGGGACATTGCTGCGGATATCGTGGTGGTGGAAGTATTTGATATGTACTGTCGGTATTGCCAGGAGGGGGCTCCACAGGCAGCAGAGCTCTCCGCTCTCAGCAGTTCTTCCGGTAAGAAGGCCAAGGTCCGCATGATCGGCATTGCGCTGGGCAATTCTGACTATGAAGTAGCCCTCTTCAAGAGCAAGCACAATACGCCATTCCCTGTCTTCGCCGACAATGACGGCCGTTACCATCGCGCTCTCGGAGCACGGATTGGGCGACCGTCCTTCTACGCCTTGCGCCTTGATGGAGAGCGGAACACGATCCTGGAGACGCAGTCCGGCCTGTTCACGGAGCGTAGTCCAGGGGCGTTTCTCGAGCGCGCTTTGGGGCGTGCCGGTTTCTGACGGGGCGAGTTGCCTGAGGGCCACGGCAGGGGACAGGACAACGCGCCGGCCAGGAGTGATGGACGTGTGAGATAGACATGGAGGACGGAATCATGAAGCGGCTCGAGACCCGGGTTCTGACCGTAGCAGCGATCGTTGTGGCAGTCTTGAGCATATCGGGGATGGCGGAGGCGGGCCTGCGGGATAGTCTGTTCGCCGTTGGGCGACTCAAGCCGATTGACAGCCAGCTTAAGGTTGCTGTAGGGGAGACGGCACCCGATTTTTCCTTGACGTCGGTTGAGGGGAAAGACGTCACGTTGCGCAAGTACCGTCGGAAAAAGACTGTTGTACTCTCGTTTGTTCCGGCGGCGTGGACCCCCGTCTGCTCTGACCAATGGCCGGGATATGACCTTGCCGAGGGTGTGTTCAAAGAGAACGATGCCGTGCTGCTCGGAATAACCGTTGACAACGTCCCAACTCTGAACGCCTGGGTTAAGGCCATGAGAGGTCTCTGGTTCCCCGTTCTGTCGGACTTCTGGCCGCATGGCCAGGTGGCCTCCAGTTACGGTGTTCTGCGGTCGGACGGTGTGACTGAACGGGCCTTGATTGTGGTCGACAAGAAGGGCGTCATCCGCTACATAGACGTTCATGACATCAATGAACGTCCTGACCTTGGGGTGCTGGTCAAGGAGTTGGAGAAACTCAAGTAGCCTTTGGGGGAGTGTTGGTGCGATCGCGGGTGGGGGACGGTCGCGTGTCTGTGGTCGCTCTCATAGCAACTGCGTGATTGCTTTGGCCGTTTCCCGGAGGTGTGGCAGGTGGCGGAGGCAGTCGGTCCGGCCCCCTACCAACGCGATTGCTGCGACCGGGGGATTTCCCACAGGAACGGCTAGAGATGGGCTGTCGCCCGGGCCTTCCGCATAGCCCTGTTGCCGCCACCTCGGCAGACCTTTCACCATATCTGAGCGGTCAATGCCCTGCTCTGGGACTCCGGCAAACCGGGCGAGGACATCGGCTCCCGATAGTTGTGCGAGGAGAATTCGACCGATGCTGGACTTGTCGGCCGGGAATAGGTCCGCCCCGGCAAGTGCTTTGCCGAGGGCCTCCTCACGGCCGTGGAACAGGTAGCAGACATGGCAACGCCACAGTACCCCGAGCGCAACCGCGTGCCCCGCATCCGCACTCAATGAGCGCAGGTGGGGCAAGGCCACGTTAAGCAATTGCGACCCCCGCATACTCATCGCTGACAGTACATGGATCGCGGGGCCCGGTCGGTACTTGCGGTCAGCCGTTTTTTCTGCGAACCCAAGGTGTGCCATGGTGCCGAGGAGACGGTTGACGCATGTCGGCTCCAAGTCGAGTTCCCGGGCGAGTTGGCGTCCTCCGACGGCTTCGCGCGTTGACGCCAGACGGAGGAGACAGGTTAGTCCGTTCACCAGGCTCTGGTTGATCTGGGCCGGGGGCTGGGAGTGTTCGGGGACCATGGGAGGAGACCGTCTGTGGGCTAGTACCAAGCTGCCGAAGTTGGAGTACGCCTGATTGCCGCCATTGCGGATGTGGGGGATACACCGGCTGTCCTGTTGTTGCTAAAATAGCACTCCGGTGCAGTGGGGCAAGCTCAGTCGAATGGGCATCGGCAGGATCGGGGGCGGCTGGTGACGGTGACGTCTGCGTCGCGGAGTACTCTCGGCAGTTCGTCAACGGCCGTGGCCCGTGGAGGGATCTCGTTCTGAACTGCCAGCGCCGTCGCTGTCCCGGCCGGGCCTCCTCCGCAGATCAATACATCGGTCTCGACCAGCACGGGCGGGGGCGATGGGGCTCGGAAACGGTTTGGTGAAAGAGGGGAGCCATGGGCTGTCTCCAGTGGCGCACGGCCGGTGCATACACCGTGCCTAGCGCAGGGCCCTGAATATGGCTGCGATGTTCTCCGGTGGAATATCGGGGAGCACGGCTTCGTGGCTTGGTGAGATGACGAGCCCCGTTGGGAAGAGCCCCCGGAGCCGTGCCACTTCAGCGGCGAGCTCGTCAGGCGTGCCCTGGACGAGCAGCCGTTGCACGTCTACGCCTCCGCAGAAGGAAACGCGATCGCGGAAGTCCCGAGCGAGGCGTCCGGCATCCATTCCGGTTGCGAGCGCCTGGATGGGATGGATGACATCGGCTCCAAGTTCGATGAGGTCAGGGATCACTTCTGAGACGGCTCCGCAGGAGTGATGGATGACCTTGAGACCGAAGCTGTGTGCCTGCGCGATCAGGCGGCGTGTTCCCGGGAAGACGAAGGTGCGCAAAGCATCAGGGGATAGCATCAGCTCGGTCTGGCTGCCGAAGTCATTGCCAATCAGTACTGCATGGAGCTTTCCCTGGGCGGCTTCATAGAAGATTCTGTTCGCTGCCAGGTAGAACTCGGTAATGCGGTCGATGACTGCCTGGAACATCTTTGGTGCTGTGAGCATGGTCATGAGCGCGTCTTCCATGCCGAATGCTGAGCATGCATCCTGGAAGTGGGCAGACCACATGATACCGAGCCGGGCGTAGTCTCCCGGTGCGGCCTCCACGGCCTCAAGGCACTCGCCATGGCTCATGTGTTCTGCCGGGTCGGGCCACTGGAAGGAGTCAAGACAGGCCGGATCAGTCTTACCGTCGAAGAATCCGGGGGCGGTCAGGCTCCGTTCCTCATAGTCGGTGTCGCCCTTCTTGGTGAAGTCGAACGCACAGGCGATGTGGTTGGCAGGCGGATGGTGGTAAGGTACTTCGACCGGCCACACATCGTCGTCCAACAGGCGTTTGAGTTGCTCCTCGTCGTCCACCCCGAAATAGGCCAGGAGGGCGGGCATGGCGTCTGTCGTGGGCATGCCGAGCCAGGCGGCCGGGCGATCGACAGGTCTCCGTTCGATGGTGGCCAGGAACCGCTCGATCTTGTCCATTCCTGCGTTCCTTTCCCCAGAACGACTCCTGGGTTTCTTCCTGGGATTTGCCCAGGTCGAGATCGTCGCTGTCGGTTGTCGATTGTCCGGCGGAAGCCATGGAGAGGGCAGAGCCTTGGAAAGATAGACGCGGATTGCGCCGCCTGCACCTGGTTCCGCCCCCAATCATTCCCCGAGGGAGGGGCGAATATGTTGCTCCGCTGACCTCGTCGAGGGTTGGGAGGGGCTTATATTCACGTGTCGATTTGAGCCCCATAGCCGACTTCTGTAGCCAGAGGTCGAGATTGAGGAAGACGTTTCATGTCCTTGATTCCAGAAAAAGCGTCCCCCAGCCCTCTGGGCTCATCGTGCCAGCATGACGTTGTGCTGGCCCCCGGAATCGCCATCCCATTCCGTGATGGGGTTGTGTCCCGGGCTGACGTCTATTTTCCTGCGCAGACGGTTGATCGCCTGTCGGCTCCACTCCCGGTGATTCTGTTCCGGACCCCCTATGACAAGTGTGGAGCTGCCGGGACCGGGACGTTCTATGCACAGCGCGGGTACGTCTTCGTCGCGCAGGACGTTCGGGGCAGATACGCGTCTGAGGGCGAGTTCTTCGCGTTTGCTGACGAAGGGGAAGACGGCGTGGACACCGTGGCCTGGTTGGCGGCGCAGCCGTGGTGCAATGGGAGTGTCGGTACGTTGGGGGCTTCTTACTGTGCGGCAGACCAAAGCGCGTTGGCAGCGTTGGCTCCTCCCGCTCTGGCCGCAATGATCGTTCAGTTTGGACCGTCGAGCTACTTCCACAGTTCAATGCGACAGAATGGAGCGCTTGAGATGCGCTTCCTGGTCTACGCTTTCAGCATGGCTGCAACCAGTCGGGAAGCGGCTGCAGATCCCGGCTTGAAGCGCGTCTTGACCGAGGCTTCAGAGCACGTTTGGGATTACCTGGCGGCTGGTCCCATTCGGGCTGGCGCAACACCTTTGCGCTTGATCCCAAGCTACGAGCGCTGGGCGCTGGAGATTCAGCAGCGTGGCACCTATGATGCTTTCTGGCAGCGGCCCGGTTTTGGGCCACGCCCCTTCTACGACAGCCACGCCGACGTTCCCACGCTGTACGTGGGCGGTTGGTATGACACCTACACGCGCGGCACGCTTGAGAATTTCCTGGCCCTCTCTGAGTTGCAGACGACTGCTGTTCACGTCCTCATGGGGCCATGGACGCATGGAGGCGTGGGGGTTGGTGCTGCCGGAGATGCGGCTTTCGGCCCACAGGGGAGCATTGACTTCGAAGCCGTTCGACTGCGCTGGATGGATCAGTGGCTGAAAGGGCTGGATGTGGGGCTGGAGGACGAGAAACCGGTGACGTACTTCCTGATGGGGGCGGGAACAGCGCCGCCGGCGGGACCGGGGAAGATTGGGAAAGGCGGGGAGTGGAGGGAGGCCTCGAGCTGGCCTCCAGCCAACTCAGAAGAGATACGTCTCCGCCTGCGACATGGCGGGGCACTGAGCCTCGACCTGCCGACAGCTGACGAAGCGCAGGGCACATCGTTTACGTTTGATCCCTCGCTGCCTGTCCCAACGATCGGTGGCAGCCTTTCAGCCCTTCCCCTGCCAGCCGGGATGTTTGACCAGCGCAACGACGCGCGGTTTCCTGCCAGTGGTGGGAACGGTGTGCCCCTGGCTTCAAGGCGAGATGTCCTGGCGTTCGAGACGGCACCATTCGCAGCAGATCTTGATATCGTCGGGCCGGTGACGGTGGACCTCTATGTTTCGAGCGATGCTCCGGATACCGATTTCACAGCCAAACTGTTGGAGATCATTCCCCCCACCTCGTCGTGTCCTTCCGGGGTGGCTGCCAACCTCACGGACGGGATAGCGCGACTGCGTTTCCGGGATGGGTACGACGAGGAGAAGCTTGGTGAGCCCGGGATGGTGTACCGACTCACGTTTGAGCTCTTCCCAACCGCGTCTCGGATCCCCGAAGGGCATAGGCTGCGGCTGGACGTTTCCAGCAGCAATTATCCACGGTTCGATGTGAATCCGAATACTGGAGGGGCGTTGGGAGTGGAACAGCGCCTGCGGACCGCTGAAAACACAGTGCATCATTCGCCAGAGTGTGCATCCTGTGTCGTGTTGTCTGTTCTTCGGGGGAAGTGAAACGCTCCCCAGCTCGGACGTAGGCCGGAAGAGCGTGTGTGTGGGCTGCCCGTCCCCAGGCATGAAGGTACGCGGGACTACTCGAGGAAGAAAGGCGTTTCTTCGTCGATGAGCGTGCGGAGGGGGGCCGGCACAGGCTTTGGCAGGGGAGTTGTCTGCTCTTGCTTCGGTGAGGCATTGTCGGTAGCCGGTGCAGACTTTGCCCCAGCAGCTTTCGCCGTTCGTTCCGCCCATTCTCTGGCTTTGGAATTCCGTGACGATCCAGCGTTCGCGGGGGCAGGTTTCTTGGTCCCTGCGGGCTTTCTCTGCTTCTTCCCGGGCTCGCGTTTGGGCGTGGCAGGAGGGGGCACCGGCTCTGGCTTTGGGGTGGCAGAGGCCTTCGCCCTGGACTGCTTCCTGGGGGCGGCCTTCTTCTTGTTCGAGGTCTTCCGTTTCCGTGCCGTGGCTCCTGTCTGCTTGTCGCTCGACTTCTTCTCCGGTTCAGGAGGAGAGACCGGTTCGGTGGTGGTGGGGTCGGAACCGGGGTCACAGGACCGTGCATCCTCCTCTTCGTCCGAGACAGGCGGAGTATCCGCCTCCGGCGGCGTCTGGGTTGGCGTCGCGGTCGGCGTCGCGGGGACATCGCCGCCATCGCCGTCGCTATCGCCGGGGGGGAGACCATCGTCATTTTCGGGCGGATCTCCCGATGCGTTGTCATCTCCATTAGGAGGTTCTGGAACGCCTCGTTTGAGTTGTGTGAAGCTCTTCACGGGGTGGTCAGCGATCTTGAATCCCCGGGCTCCCGTACTGCGAATTTCCACGGTGTCGAAGTCGACGTCTGCGTGGTCGGCCTTCAGGCGCTTATTTGGCTTGTACTCACAGCGTGTTACCACGCCATAGTTGGTGTAAAACGCCTCAACCACACAGCCTTTGGGGATGGTTGTGTAATCGCGTTCCATGATATAGCGATCGATCCGGAAGCGCTTCGCGTAATAGCGTCCCTTCTTCTTTTCGCGGTAGATCATGGAGTAGACCTGCTCCTTATCGGCCTTGAGCAGGAACTTGGAGGGGCCGACGTAGAGCTTGTCGGGGATTGGGATGACCTGGAAAGAGCCATTGCCTCTGAGTACAACCAGTCGGTCGAACTCTGAGCAGACGAGGGGGGCTTCTCCCTTATTGCTGTTGCGTACATCCGTCCCCACGAACTGGCCGACCCGGTCGTGCCCGACCTTGATGTTCTGGAGAGCAACTGAGCGCACGTCGATCGTCTCCAGATCGGTGATCTCCGTTCGTCTGGGGTACGACTCACCGTACTTCTTGAGCAACGCCTTGATGTAGTTGATCGTGAAACGCTTCAGGTGGGCGAGATGGCTCTCTGTTTCGGCGATTCCCTTGAGGATGTTCTCCAGCTCTTCCCGGTTCTTGTTGATGTCGAACCGTGAGATGCGGCGGATCTGGAGTTGGAGGAGTCGCTCGATATCCTCGTCGGTGATGTCGCGGCGCAGGAGATGGCGGAACTTCTCGAGTCCTCTACGCACTTCGGCGAGGACGAGTTTGTATGTCTCACACTCCTCGATCCGCTTGTAGATGCGGTTCTCAATGAAAATCTGGGCCAGGGTTCGGTCGTGGAAGCGGTCCTGGAGCTTCCCGAGCAGGAGTTCCAACTCCCGCCGAAGGTCGTCCATCAGCTTTTGAGTGTTGTGCCGAAGGACTTCACTGACGGCCATGATGACCGGCCGATTTTCATGAATGACCACGAGGTTCGAGTTGACTGAGACTTCGCAGTTTGTGTAGGCGTAGAGTTGCTGCAGAGCTTCCTTTGCGTAGACCCCACGTGGCAAGGTGATCTCGATCTCGACCCGTTCGGCAGTGTAATCGTTGATCGAGGCAACTTTGATCTTGCCTTTCTTGGCCGCTTCCTCGATCGAGTTCATCAGTGACTCAGTGGTCGTGGTTGCGGGAATCTCCCGGATGACCAGGGTCTTGTCGCTCGTCTTCTCGATTCTGGCCCTGAGCAGGACTTTGCCGCGCCCGTCGTCGTATTCTCCGACATCCATGGTTCCGCCGGTGAGGAAATCAGGATAGAGCGTGAACGGCTGGTTCCTGAGGATGGCGATTTGGGCCTCCAGCAACTCACAGAAGTTGTGGGGCAGCACCCGGGTCGTCATTCCGACGGCGATACCATCGGCTCCCATCATGAGCAGCGACGGGACTTTCGCGGGCAGGGTCACCGGTTCCTGCTTGCGTCCGTCATAGGAGTCAACGAAATCAGTGATCTCGGGGTTGAAGAGCACCTCACGCGCGAGAGGACTCAGGCGACACTCGATGTAACGAGCCGCGGATGCCTGGTCTCCGGTGTAGATGTTACCGAAGTTCCCCTGCTTATCGATGAAGTAGTCTTTGTTGGCCAGGACGACGAGAGCGCTACCGATGGAAGCGTCGCCGTGGGGGTGGTACTGCATCGTCTGGCCGATGACGTTCGCGACCTTATGGAAGCGTCCGTCATCCATGCCGTGGAGGGCATGCAGGATGCGGCGCTGGACGGGTTTTAGTCCGTCATTGACGTCGGGAATCGCCCGCTCTTTGATGACATAGGACGCGTACTGGATGTAGTTGCTCGCCATGAGTTCCTGAAGGGCATCTTCAGTATCTTCATGGGTCGCTTCCACGGAATCAGGGTCGAGGGCTTCGTCGAGGGGGGACTGTGCCTGTTCGTCGCTTGGGGAAAGCGTTTCATCCGTTTCCGGCTGGGGCGCGTTTTCGTCTTGTTTGGGCTCGTCAGTCATAGGGGGTGTTTCAGAACCAATTCTCGTTTCGCATCGACTTTCCTGAGGTGGCCACAGGCAGGAGGGGTCAGATCAGGTTTTCCATGATGTAGCTTCGTCTCTGGGGCGTGTTCTTCCCCATGAAGAAATCCAGCATCGTCGGGACAGACTTGAGGCTGTCGACGGTTACCGGGACCAAGCGGATATCGTCTCCGATGAACTGCCCGAACTCTCCTGGTGATATCTCTCCCAGCCCTTTGAACCGTGTGGTCTCGATGCTTTTGCCGAGTTTGGCGGCGGCTTCTTCCCGCTCCTGTTCGTCGTAGCAGTAGATCGTCTGCTTCTTGTTGCGAACACGGAAGAGGGGGGTTTCCAGAATGAACAGGTGTTGGGAGAGGACAAGCTGCTCGAAGTACGTGAGGAAGAATGTGATAAGTAGATTGCGGATATGCAGCCCATCCACATCGGCGTCGGTTGCGATGATGACCTTCGCGTAGCGCAAGCTCTCCAGGCCATCCTCAATGCCGAGGGATTTCATAACGAAATAGAGTTCTTCATTCTTGTAGACCGTCTTCCAGCGGTGTCCGTGGCAGTTGAGCGGCTTGCCCTTGAGGCAGAAGATGGCCTGAGTGTTCACATCCCGACAGCTGATCATCGATCCTGCGGCTGACTGCCCTTCGGTAAGGAAGAGCATTGAGCGCGATCCTTCCGCGGAGCTGTCGCTCAGATGATACTTGCAGTCGCGAAGTTTCGGGATCTTGATCCGGGCCTTTTTCGCTTGTTCCTTTGCCTGCTTCTTGACCGTCTGGATCTCTTTTCGCAGGCGCTCATTCTGGGTCACCTTTTCCAGGAACTTGGCGGCGGTGTCGTCGTTCTTGTAGAGGAACGCGGCAACGATGTCGCGGACGCGGTTCACCAAGTCCGTTCGGATTTCGTGGTTCCCCAGCTTGTTTTTGGTCTGTGACTCGAAAATCGGTTCCCTGAGCTTCACGGCGATCGCACCAACGATGCCATTGCGCACGTCGGCCCCATCGAGATTCTTTCCTGAGAAGTCGTTTACGGCTTTGAGGATACCTTCGCGGAAAGCGGATTGGTGGGTTCCCCCGTCGTTGGTGTACTGGCCATTGACGAAAGAGTAGTACGTTTCACCGAAGTTTGGTGTGTGGCAGAAGGCGAACTCAAGCTGCGCCTCCTTGTGGTAGATGATCTCGTAGACCTTCTCGCCCTCGACCTTTTCCTCAAGGAGGTCAAGCACACCATGGCGAGAGTAGTAGCGTTCGCCGTTGTAGTAGAACGACAGGCCGCTGTTCAGGTAGGCATAGTTCCACAGCCGTCGGCGAACGATTTTCTCTTCGAACTGGAAGTGGGGGAAGAAATCGGGGCCGGGACGGAAGACGATCTCGGTGCCGTCAGGCTCCTCTGTCGTGCCGTCGCCTTCGTCCTGAAGATTCCCATCGGCGAAGAGCGCCGTCTTCGTGGCGCCGTCTCGGTGGGAGGTGACTCGGAAGCTCTCTGCCAGCGCGTTGACTGCTTTCAGCCCGACGCCGTTCAGGCCGACGGAGAACTGGAAGACTTCGTCGTTGTACTTTGCGCCGGTGTTGATCCTGGAAACGCAGTCAATGAGTTTCCCCAGGGGAATCCCTCTTCCATAGTCGCGAACCCTGACTTCCCCGCCTTCGCTCACGCTTATGTCGACCCGCTTGCCGAATCCCATGATGAATTCGTCAATGCAGTTATCGATCACTTCTTTGAGGAGAACATAGATCCCATCGTCTTGGTGCGAGCCCTTCCCAAGCCGCCCAACGTACATTCCGGGCCGCGTTCGGATGTGCTCAAGCGAACTTAGAGTCTTTACTTTGCTTTCGTCGTAGACGGGAGTGCTCGTTTTGCTCATATGTTACTCAAAAATCGTCGTCAGAGTCATCCTCTCCGTGGGCGCTTTTCTTCTTCCGGAATCCGTGGGCGTCGTCATCATCGTAGAGATCCTCCGCGGCGCTGTCTCCGAACAGCATGGATCCCATCAGGGGTGCCCCGCATTCAGGGCAGGTCCCATCGTCGGTTTCGACGTCACTCAAACGGACTCTACAGTCACAGTAGGGGCAACGTATGCTCTCCATCGTTGAAAGGTCTCCTTTCTGCAAGACAGCCGGAACGTGCGATTACGTGGCCGTTCCCCTCCAGTTACTGCCGTCGTTTCCGAACGGCGGCGCGTCCAATGCGTTCGGCTACGGATAGCCGACCAATCGCTCAGCCTAGATCTGCAGGGCCAGCATGAACTCGATGTTGTTCTGCGTCTTCTTGAGCTTGCCTATAAGCAGCTCCATCGCCTCAACAGGCGGCACTTCGTTAAGCACCCGGCGAAGCTTCCACATGCGTTCGAGTTCGTCGGGATGCAGGAGCAGCTCTTCTCTGCGAGTTCCGCTCTGTTCGATGTTAATGGCCGGGTAGATGCGTTTGTCGACCAGTTTCCGATCCAGTCGGAGTTCCATATTGCCGGTGCCTTTGAACTCTTCAAAGATCACCTCGTCCATACGGCTTCCGGTATCTATAAGTGCAGTGGCGAGAATGGTCAAGCTTCCACCCTCTTCAATGTTCCGGGCGGCTCCGAAAAAGCGCTTCGGTTTGTGCAGAGCATTAGCGTCTACGCCTCCTGAGAGGATGCGTCCGCTATGGGGCTCTATCGTGTTATACGCTCGCGCAAGGCGGGTGATACTATCGAGCAGTATGACAACATGCCGCCCGTGTTCGGTCTGCCGTTTGGCTTTCTCTATGACCATTTCGGCCACCTGTACGTGGCGGTCTGGCGGTTCATCGAACGTGGAGCTTACCACCTCCACTTCCGGCCCCACGACGCGCTTCATGTCCGTCACTTCTTCCGGACGTTCATCAATGAGCAGGATGATGAGGAGGATGTCGTCGTTATTCTCTATCACACTGTTGGCGATTTTCTGCAGGACAACGGTCTTACCGGTTCGCGGAGCGGCGACGATCAAGCCGCGCTGCCCTCGTCCCACAGGCGTGACCAGGTCAACCACGCGCATTGAGATCTCGTCCGGCCCTCTTTCGAGCATGAGGCGTTCGGTCGGGAAGTAGGGCGTCAGATTCTCGAACGGGACCTTCTCCTTCTTCAACTCCGGCGGCTCGGCGTTGATGGACTCCACCTTCAGAAGCGCAAAAAAGCGTTCTTTTTCGCGGGGTTGGCGGATCTGCCCGGTGACGGTGTCGCCGGTTCTGAGGGAGAAGCGCCGAATCTGCGATGGGCTCATGTAGATGTCTTCGGGGCAGGGCAGGTAGCTGTAGCTGGGACTGCGCAGGAACCCGAATCCGTCCGGCAGCACCTCAAGCACGCCGCCGCCATACAAGAGGCCACTTGCCTCGGTATTGGCCTTCAGGATCTCGAAGATCAGTTCGTGTTTGGTCAGCGATCCCACGCCCTCAATGTTGAGCTCAAGCCCCATCTTGGTGAGTATCGTCATGTCCATGTTCTGGAGTTCGGCCAGATCGAGATTGGGGGCGGTCTGGTCGCGAGTCGTGCTGATATCGTCCTGGGGCAGATGCCGTTTACTCTTGCCTGACCGCTCCTGTTTGCGGCCTTGTCCACCCGACTTCCCGCTGTTGTCCGCTCTCCCTCCGCCCTTATCAGAGGACCCTTTACGGGAAGGAGACCCAGACGACTTGCCCTTTGCGTTCTTCGGGCCTTTCGAGCCTTTGGAACCGGAACGTGATCCGCCACTCGTGGACGGCTGGCGCTTGGGGGCCGGCGCTTTTTCAGCCGTCTCCATGGGAGGAGCCTCAGGCGCTTCGTTCTCTTCTGGCTGTGGACCTGGCATACCTTGTCACCCTTCAGTTCTTCGCGTTTCGTCTGCCCTTTGCCATGTCAGTCATGACTCGTTGGTAGACGGCTATACACTGTTCTCGGAGCATTTCTTGCGAGCCATTGTTGATAATGCCGTAATCAGCTCGCCGCAGTTTCTCGTCCATACTGAGTTGATGTGCGAGTCGTTCATCTATGTGTTCATCTGTCCAACCGCGCGAACGCAGGCGGCTACGCTGAGTTTCCGGCGGACACCACACTGAGATCGTTGTTCGTATGTCACGCTCCCATCCGACTTCGAACAGCAATGGGATTGCGCAGAAGAGCGGGGTTGGCTGCTGTTCTGCGATTTCCCGAATCCGCTGTCTGACGCACGGATGGACCAGCCTGTTGAGCCACTCGAGTTCGTCTTTATCAGCGAAAACGAGTCGAGCAACGGCGGCTCGGTCTATATCCCCATTGACAGTGGTGACATCGCTGCCCCAGCGTCGCAATACGCCACGGAACACACGAGTTCCCGGAGCGTAAAGTTCGTGAACGAGGGTGTCTGCATCGACGGTTCGGGCGTTGAAGGAATGAAGATGCCTCAGGACCGTTGTCTTACCTGCGCCGATGCCACCGGTTACCCCAACCAAATGCATTGGGTCAAAGGCCTTTGCCGAGACAGGAGGCGAGCGCTTAGGCAGTCACCCATGAGTGAATGAGAACGTCCCGTGACACAACGGGACCGGATCAGCTTCTGGCAGTAGGGGATAGTGGATGAACTCAAAACAGCTTTCGGGACACCCTGTTTGGAGCGGTGATTCCCTCAGCTTTCTCCGTATTATAGCGGCTCACCCATTGCCCGTCAACAGGTAACGTCATTTTGCGAAAGAAAATTCTCGACGCTTGGGAGGACATCATGCGGGACAGCAGCTGAGATGGCGATACCATCGTCCTCGTGGCGCTCGGAAACGATCCGGCTGGTGCGGTGCAGTTTGGCGACAACGTCGTAGCGACTGTGGGGTATGAAGAGGTCGATTGTCCGCAGCATCCGGCCCAGCTCGTCGGCCAGGGCTTCGACGAGTTCTTCAAGCCCTTCTCCGGTCCGAGCCGAGACCAGGACGGAGCCCGGGAAATGCCGTTGAAGTCGTCTTCGTGCGATGGGATCGGGGAGCAGATCGATCTTGTTGAGCACGGTCATCACATGCTTATCGCCGGCTCCCAGTTCGCCCAGTACGCGTCGGGTCGTTTGGTGATGATCGTCGGTGTGTGGACTCGAGGCGTCAACGACTTCGATGAGGAAGTCTGCCATGGCTGTTTCCTCGAGGGTGGCTTTGAACGCCTGGATGAGCAGGTGGGGCAGCTTGCGGATGAAGCCAACCGTGTCCCCAAGGAGCAACTCTTGTCGGTTCGGGAGAGAGACTCTCCGCACGGTCGGATCAAGGGTGGCGAACAGCTTGTCCTCTGTGAGGACCTGAGCTTCTGTCAAGGCGTTCAACAAGGACGACTTCCCAGCGTTCGTATAGCCGACAATTGCGGCTACGGGGATCGGGCGCCGGAGTCGGCGGCTGCGCTGGACGGCTCGCTGGCTGCTGACCACATTCAACTGTTCCTGCAGGCGCACGATGCGTGTCTTGACCAGGCGGGCATCCACCTCGATCTGTTGTTCTCCCTCGCCTCTCAGCCCCATTCCGCCGCGCATGCCGCGCTGCCGGGAAAGGTGTGTCCATCGACGCTTGAGTCGGGGTAGCTCGTAGTGAGCCTGCGCCAGGGCTACCTGCAGGCTGGCTTCTCGCGTCTGAGCGCGCGAGGCAAAAATGCCGAGGATGACTTCCTGGCGGTCAATCACAGCGCTTTTCCCGACCCGTTCCCAGTTTCGCTGTTGAGAGGGGGAGAGGACCTCGTCAAACACGATGACGTCCGCGCCGCATGCCTGGGCTTGGCCTGAGATGTCCGTGGCCTGGCCACTCCCAACGAGCAGCTGTGCCTGGGGTTTACGGACCCGGACAGTGGTCTGTCCGACCACCTTGAGTCCCCACGTCTGGCTCAGCTCGTCGAGTTCGTTGAGCAGATCAGCCACCTCGTCATCTTCCATTCCTGGGAGGCGGACGCCAACGAGGAACGCGGTTGCTCCGGGTTTGGCCGTTTCCTGCATATCTTGGTGGTGCTGACTCAAGTGTGTCCTTTCCTGGACGGGGGTGTTTCCTAGTTTGTCAGTTCTTTTCGGCGGACGTGGACGCTCTGGACCAGGCCGGCAAGAATCATGGCGCTGACCAGGAATGAGCCGCCGTAGCTGACGAACGGCAGAGGGATGCCGATGATCGGGGCAGCCCGGATTGTCATCCCAATATTGATATACGCGTGCGTGAAGAAGATGGCAGCGATCCCCACGGCTACGAAGGCGCCCAGCGGGTCCGACGCCAGGGCGGCTGTCCTCAGGCAACACAGGACGAGGCCGATGAACGAGCAGACGATGGCGAGGGCACCAACGAAGCCGAGTTCCTCCGCGATTACCGAGAAGATGAAGTCCGTGGAGGCGACGGTTCGCGGCAGGAAGCCGAGAACGTGCTGGGTGCCTTTCATGAATCCCTTACCCGTCATGCCGCCGCTGCCGACCGCGAGTAGAGACTGGTGAGCGTTCCAGCTCACACCGGAGACGTCGGCCGAGGGATTGAGAAACGTCTGGATGCGGGCCTTTTGGTGGTCATCCAGGCGGTCGTGAATGGGACGAACGAGGAGCCCCGCCGCAATCACGGCTCCGGCGATCCACTTCCACGGAACTCCCGCGATGAAAATGATGGACAGGATGGCCGGACCGAATACCAGAGCGGTTCCCAGGTCGGGCTGCATGCCGATCAGGACAACTGGGACGGCAGCAACCGCGAGGGCCGGGACAACGAATCGCAGTTTGCCTGCCAGCAGGATCGGCCGCGACGTCACCCAGGCGGCAAAGAGGACAGTTGCCGGCTTGGCCATTTCGGCGGGTTGGATGCGCTTCCCGATGACGGGGAGAACAAGCCAGCTCTGGGCCTGGTTGGCGCTCCAACCGATCAACCAGACCAGCGAAAGCAGGACGATGCTGCCGAGGTAGAGCAGCCACGACCAGCGACCGAGGAAGCGGTAATCTATCAGACAGACGGCCAGGAAGCACGTGCTGCCAAGGCCAACAAAGAGCAGCTGATCCAGCCAGTATGAGGTGAACCTCCCACCAGCCTTCTGCCCTACACCATAGATAAAGGCGCAGCCGGTGGCGAGTAGAAATGCCATAAGCAACAGCATCACGACATCCATCTTGGACGCCAATGTCAACCAGTGTTTGAGCAGTTTGGGAATCATAGTGCTGTACGAACCGGGGAAAGGGCGAACCGGTCGATTGACAGGGGAATGCCCGGCGTCTGCCGGTCTTGGGGGCGGCTGAGAAGACCCGGCCTGGACGAGATAAGGTAGGCCGCGAGGGGGCAAAAACAAGAGCGGGGTTCATTTGTCGCCCGGTGCATGGAGTCTGGCTGTTTGAGGACTATCGTAGGCAATGATTGCCGCTTGAGGCGATGACATTTTTGCTGAGGCGGGACCGGTCCGTCCAGCCAGTTGTGTTTCCAGCATTTCAGCACCACAGCATGTGAGGAGGTCCCACGGATGATCAAGGCCAGTGACACAGGGATGGCAGGTGAGAGCATGGAGTCCAGTGATTCGCGCGCATTGATGCGGGCGGCTCTGCGCTTGCGTACGGTCATTCCGGCTTTCAATATCCCATACTTGCCCATGATGGCGCCAGTGGTCCAGGCGTTAACCGAGACCGATTGCCTTGGGTTCATCGCCGTGGCCCGACTCGAGTGGGAGAAGTTCGAGGCTGGCAGCCCGGCAGCGATCGCGGATGAGTACCGGCGCGTCAAGATGGGGGAGTGCACGCGACTTCACCTTGACCATGTGCCCGTCCTGGATGAAGATGATGAATGGGTCGATTACGAGGCGATCATCAGCGATGCTCTTGCGCTGGGGTTCGACTCGGTGATGGTTGATGGTTCGCGCTTGCCCTTCGCGGAGAACGTGGAAGCGACGCGTCGTGTTGTTGCGCTGGCCCAGGCTGCGGGTGTTCCTGTCGAGGCCGAGCTCGGGGCTGTTCTCGGGCATGAGGCCGGACCGTTGCCGCCATACGAGGAGCTTTTCGCCAGCGGACGTGGTTTCACGGCACCGGAAGAGGCCCGGGACTTCGTTGATCAGACCGGGGTTGACTGGCTGTCGGTTGCGATCGGCAACGTGCACGGGGCCATCTCAGCAGCCCGAAAGGACGATGAGAAGATTGCCGCACGCCTGAATGTGCCGCACCTCGACACGATTCGTGCCGCGGTCGACGCGCCTCTCGTCTTGCATGGGGGATCCGGGATTCCCCAGGACTACGTTCGTGAGGCAGTCCTTCACGGGATTGCCAAGGTCAACGTCGGCACCGCAATCCGGCAGCCATATGAGCAGGCCTTGCCCCGCTCTGTCGAGGCAGCGCGGGAAGCGGTCTACACCCGGACTCTGGAAGTCGTGCGTGACGAACTGGGCGTGGCCGGTACGGCCACACTGCTCCGGGGCGGCTCGTCGACCGCAGCCTGATAGTGGATTTCTTGCTGAAACAGGAGGATTGGCGCAATGACTACGAAAACGACGTTCGCACTTCTCTTCGGGAACCGCGGGTTCTTTCCGGCCTCGCTTCAGGCCAGTGCCCGACAGGAACTGACTGAGCGACTTCAAGCCCTTGGACACGGCACAATCTCGCCTCCCGCGGAAGCAACGCGCCATGGGGCGATCGAGACTCCCGCGGAAGGGGAGATCTACGCAAACTTCCTGCGTGAACACCGGGGCGAATACAGTGGCGTGGTACTGTGTCTCCCCAACTTTGGGGACGAGACCGGGGCGATTGCTGCCCTGAAGGACTGCGGCGTACCAATCCTGATCCAGGCATATCCGGATGAACTGGACCGCATGGCACCGGCGCTCCGTCGCGATGCGTTCTGCGGCAAGTTTTCCATCATGGATGTCTTCTGCCAATATGGTCTTCCGTTTACGGCGCTGAAGCCACACACGGTTCATCCGAATTCCCCGGCGTTCGCCGAGAACGTGGACTTCTTCGACCGCGTGTGTCGCGTCCACTCAGGGATGAAGGAGATGACGGTCGGTGCAATCGGGGCACGCACGACGGCATTCAAAACCGTCCGTATTGATGAGCTCGCCTTGCAGCGACACAATATCACGATGGAAACGTTCGATCTGTCGGGCGTCTTTCACCGGATGAAACTGCTCGGCGCAGATGAGGCCGTTTTCAAGGACAAAGCCGAGGCGCTGCGCAATTACACCTGCTGGGCGGGCACGCCCGACCCTTCCTTCGATCAGATCGTGCGCCTGGCCGTTGTCCTGGATCAGATGGTTGAAGAGTGTGGACTCGATGCCCTGGCCCTGCGTTGCTGGGTTGAGATGCAGGAACAGTTGGGGATTTCGCCCTGTGTGCTCTTGAGCGCCCTCAACGACAGTGGAATGGCCGCAGCGTGCGAAGTTGACGTCGGCAACGCGGTGACCATGTATGGCCTACAGTTGGCCACGGGAAAGCCGTCGATCTGTCTCGACTGGAACAACAACTATGGAGATGAGGAGGATAAGTGCATTCTCTTCCACTGCGGCTCGGTCGCGCAGAGCTTGATGGTTGAACGTGGGACGATCTCAGACCATGCGATCCTGGCCAATGCCGTTGGTGAAGGATGCAGCTATGGCTGCAACGAAGGCCGCATTGCCCCCACCCCGTTTACCTTCAGTAGCATGCTGACCGATGCTGGCGAACTGTGCTTCTATCTTGGCGAAGGACGCTTCACCGAGGACCCCATTCCCGACGACTTCTTCGGTTGCGCGGGGGTTGCTGAAATCGCGCAACTGCAGGACGTCCTGCAGACGGTCGGCTACCTGGGGCATCGTCACCATACCAGTGTGTCTCCTGGGCATGTCTCAGGGGCGCTTCTGGAAGCCTGGGAGAAGTACCTGGGCTACGACGTCACCTTGGTCTGACGCTGGCGACTTCTGCCTGTGGTTTCGGGGGCAGGTTGGCGCGATCGATTTCCCCGATTCGCTCCGAATCCTGGATGTGTCGAAGGGCCACTTGCTTTTCGGTTGCCCGGTTGACCGAGAACGGGAGTGAGGCTGGGAGTGTGGGCATTTCAGGTGAACGGGTTGGGATGCTCGTAAGCCATGGCCTGGGAGCGTGACCCCGATGGGCATCGTTCCGTGAGCAATGCGGAGAGTGCGCGCTATGGTAGTGCCTTTTGTCGATTGGAGAAATGTGCGTAAGGTTTCGTTTTCATGAAATGTCTATATCACGTTTCTGTTGGCCCGGGACTGGACTACGACTGTCTTGCTGATGAAGCACTTCATCTCAAGAAGGGGGACGAAGTCATCGTCCGCTGCGATCGCTACCAGGACATTGGCACAGTTTCACGCTGCAACGACAGCGGCCCTGTGGATGAGAAGCAGGCTCAGGAGAAGTACACGCAATCCAGCAAAGGGCGCCGCATCGAGGGGCAGCGGATTCCCCGGATCCTCCGTCGGGCGACGTTGGTGGACAAGAGCAAGGCCCATGAAAATGAGGTGCGGGCTCGCTCGATGCAGAGGTCGGCGGCAGACCAGATTGCGAGGCAGAACCTGCCGATGAAGCTGGTCAGCACCCACTACTCGTTCGATAAGCGACTGGTGGTCTTTCAGTTCTCGGCCGAGGGGCGGATTGACTTCCGCGAGTTGCTTCGTGATCTTTCCCGTGAACTGCACACCCGGGTTGAGCTGCGCCAGATTGGCGTCCGTGACGAGGCAGGAATCCAGGGCGGAATCGGGGCTTGCGGCAGAGCGTTCTGCTGCTCGACGTTTCTGAAACGTTTTGTCAGTATCAACGTCAAGATGGCCAAACAGCAGGGGCTTTCTCTCAATCCGGCTACGATTTCCGGTGCCTGCGGTCGTCTGAAGTGCTGTCTGAACTATGAGTCGGACTGGTACCGCGAGTGCGAGCGCGAACGCCTTCGTGCGGAGAAAGAGAACCGTGCCTGCAGGACACCTGACGGTCCCGGGATCGTGGCGACATGGGACCGCGACAACCGCAAAGCGCTTGTCACCCTGGACGACCCGGCTGGCGAGAAGCGGGAGTATCCGCTGGACAAAGTGCAACTCGAGCCGTTGCGGCGGCGCCCGAATGACCAGCGTCGCGAGGAAGGCTGAGCGGCCCCCACATTGTCCTGCTCTTGCGGACAATGCGTCTTGTTACCGCAGGGAGCAGGTTCACGTGGCATCAGAGCAAGGGACAACGACGAGGCCTCGCGGGTGGGTCGTTGTGCGCTGCGCACTCACGCTTACCGCTATTCTTGCCCCTCTTAAGTTCGGTACGGTCGTCGGCGTGTCCGAAATTTCTCTGTTCCCCACGTCCGGTTGGGATTGGGTGTTGGGAAGTTGGCCCCCTTTTTTCATGCCGGCCTTCTCGGGCGGCTGTCTGCTCGTGACCCTTTGCGTCTACCCCGTCCGTCGCGTTCATCCCCGCACGGCCATCATCCCCGGGATCTGGGCGCTCTTGCTGTTGGCCCTGCTGCCGGGGCTTCTGCGTACGACGGAATGGGACGCCGCGTTGCTGTTGCTATGGCATGTTCTCGGGGTCGTTACATACGTGCTGGCAGTGTGGGTGGCAATCCAGCATGATGATGGCGTCCGCCGATGCCTTGTCGCAGGTGTCGTGGTGGGCACGCTCCTGGCGTGCCGGAGTGGCTGGTGGCAGAAGCTGTGGGGGTTGGAGGAGACGCTGCGTTTCGCGGAGGAGCAGGCTCGCCGGTTGGGATTGCCTCCGCCGGAGGCACTGCGGAGCCGAGTCGAGCAAGGGCGTGCTTTTGGTCCTTTCGTCTACCCGAACAGCTTTGCTGCTCACCTCCTGCTCACAGGACCGCTTGTGTTGCTGACGTTGGGGCGTTGGGGAGGGCATTTTTCCCCAACCCGCGTCAGTCGGACCCTCTTTCTCGGCGTTGGCGTGTTGGCGCTTGGCGGGGCGTTGTGGTTCTCATCCAGCCGGGCCGGGATGCTGGCGCTTGGTTTTGCTGTTGTCGCGGGTACCCTCGTTTTTCCTCCGCTGCGTCGCTGGCGGCTTCCGGTCGTGCTCGCCTGCTTTCTTGCCGCCTCCGCTCTGTTCATTTTGGCCAGCCGGGGGCGATCCAAGATCAATTCCTTGACGGCTCGTGGCCACTACTACACCGGCGCGGCTCGGATGTTTGCGGCTCATCCGGTCACGGGGGTGGGACTGGGGGAGTTCTTCCCCAACTACATGAGACTCAAACCCCCCAACACTGAAGAAGCCAGACTCCCCCACAACATGGTCCTCAACTGTGCTTCGCAGGCGGGCGTCCTGGCAGCGCTTGCGGCTTGCCTGTGCCTTGGTGTTCCCGTGGTCCTGGCGTTGCGTCGACTCGTGGGTTCTTCAGGCACTGACGACGTGGATGCACTGGCCTTGCTGATCGGGCTTCTGGGGTGGGGTACGCACACACTTCTCGACTTCAATTTCCAGATCCCGGGGACGCTCATGCTGGCTGCCGCGATGCCCCTCTACGTCCCCGTTCCGAGTCGGGAGGCGGCGGAGCATGGCGCCTGTCCTGATGGCCGAGCGAAAGGGGTGCGTTCCGTGCTTGTCGGGATGGCTCTACTTTCGCTTGCGAGTCTCTGGCGGGTCCCTGGCGAGATGGCTTACCAGAGGCTCCATTCGTGGTATGAACGCCCTCAGGCGACGGTTGCCTATGTTGAGCGTTTGGCGGAGGATGCAGCGGCACGGCTCCCCCTGAGTCCGTACCCGTGGGCCCTGTTGGGGCGTACGGCGCGGCGGAAAGGGCAGTCCGCGGTCGCGGTGCGGGCGTTCGAAGAAGCATGCCGGGTGGTCCCGCACCGCTCTGCTTATCAGCGACTTCTCTGTGAGAGCCTCCTGCGGGTGGGAGATGTGAAGAGTGCCCGGGAGGCCCTGGAGCGCGCGTTGGAGTGGTATCCGCACGATCCGGACATCCAGGCCCTGCAGCGCCGATTCTCGGAGCTGTGAGCCTAATCGGCTCTATTCATGAACCGGGGGGCGGTTCATGAATAGACCACCCAAAGGGCTTCGACGTGAGCCCATTCGACGGGCTAAGGGGGGGAATGGCATTGAGATAAGCGGCGGAGAGTGCATCCAGGAAGAGGTCGCCGGATGGCACCGCCTCCCACATTGAGGTCAGGTGCAGCCAACGTGGGAGGGGCTGCCATGCCCCGATTGCACTCATCTCAACGCCATTCCAGGCTAAGGGGCGGCTCGGAAATGGTGTCACATATGCAGAGCTATTCCCGCGGCGGCCCCAAACGTGTGACACCGATCGGGTAAAATGTGGCGCTCCTGGCGCCGGTTGAGTCAGTTCGCGCTCTGTGTTATAGTTTGACCGACACTCGACACGTCCCGGGAGATCGTACCACTAATGCAACCGAGCACGCCACAGGTCCTCGTCCTCAACGGCCCCAATCTGCAGCTTCTTGGCAAGCGGGAGCCGGAAACGTACGGTGCGAACACGTTGGCCGACGTCATCGCCGGCGTGGAGCGTACTGCTGATGAGCTTGGGGTGGGAGTAGAGTGCCGCCAGAGCAACCATGAAGGCGAACTCCTGGACTGGATTGGGGCCGCGCTGGGGACGTTCTCAGGGATAGTGATCAACCCAGGCGCATTCACTCACACCAGTGTTGCTTTGCGGGACGCCATCTCCGGTGTTGGGCTGCCCGCTGTTGAGGTCCACATCAGTAACGTCTATGCCCGCGAGGCGTTCAGACACCACTCATGGTTGGCCCCGGTGTGTGTTGGGCAGATCAGCGGCTTCGGCATTGCCGGATACGAATGGGGGCTGCGGGCCCTCGTGCGTCATCTTCGCGATGCGGAGTAGAGTATAGAGTACAGACCTCTGGAAAGATTCGGTTGATTGGCGGGATGCCGGTGAGGAATCCTGTCAGGTTGTGCTATGGTGACAGTCCGGGCGCCGTGTCGGTGCTGGCCGGCTATTCAGGAGGAAACGTGGATGACGACTACGAATAAGAAGAAGCAGACAGGGCCCGAAGCTCCCAAGGCCGAAACGATGCCGGAGCCCTACCAGGGCGAATTGCTCATGGGGGAGGAAAACGAGGCAGGCACGATCCGGATTAGCGAGAATGTCATCGCAGCGGTGGTGCGGAAGTATACGTTGGAGGTCGAAGGCGTGATCGGTTTTGCCGGGGCCGGCTTTGTCGGCGGGCTCACCGATATGATCACGCGGCGGCACTATGAGCACAGCGTCACGGTTGACCTCGATGGCGAAGCGGTGAACATCTCTGTGACCTTGGTCCTGGAGTTCGGTGTTCGGATTCCTGAGGTCGCCCAAGGCGTACAGGAGACAATCCGTACGCGTGTCGAAGAACTGACCGGGAAGCAAGTGACCAAAGTTGAGGTCATTATTCAGGATCTTCAGGAACTCCCCGTGCCCGGTGAGGAACCGGTCCCGGAAGAGGCGGCAGAGTAGGAGGAAGCCATGAAAGAGTGGATTTGGGAACAGCTCGGAGCCGTGCTTTACGCCGACGGCGGGCAGGCAGGTGAGTTGACCACGGCGACGAGCGATACGCTCAATGCTCTGGATGCATTCAAGGTCGGGTTCACGCGGGGTATTCTTCTTGTCCTGTACGTGTTGCTGGCAGTGATCATCCTGTATGTCCTGATCTCCCTGTTCCGCCGCGGCCGAAAGAAAGCGCGTGAAATCCTTGTGCAGGGCGAAAAAGGCGATTTGACCGTGACCGTCCATGCCGTTCGGCAGTTCCTTACCCGGGTGCTCTGTGAGTTCCGCGAGGTGTCCTTGCGCTCGCTCGTTGTCCGCGAACGCGGGTCGGGCGTGACATTGACTTTGGAAGTGGAGGCGGTAGCCAATGCTGTGCCGATCTCGCTGCGGGAGCAGATCCAGGAACGCGTATTCCAGGAAGTGGGGTCGAAGCTCGGGATAACGGACCGACTGCGCAAAGTGAACGTTCGCATTCCCGACTGGGATGCCGATCAAGTCAAAATCAACAAAGCCCGCGAGAAAGCTGTCGGCAGTCAGCCTGAAGCTCTCCCCCCCTACGAAGCCGAAGAGACTGATTACGACATGGGGGTCGAGATCATCGAGCAACCGTAACGACGGAGGCTGTCCAGCTTCCTCTCATGTGTTCGGGCCGCCTTGGCCGACAGCAAACACCTTTGGTGACTGTCGGCGAAGGCGGCTTGTGTTTTCTGCGTCGGTCACTGGTCCTGGATGGAGTATCGGTGACCCGTTATCCCCCGTGAATGAGGAGATTGGTCGAATGAGTTGTCCGGAGCCTGGTTTTCTGACACCGAAGGAAGCGCTGGCCGCCCTGATGGCGGGCAACTGCCGTTACGTCACCGGGCAGATGCTGCATCCTCACCAGGATGTCTCCCGGCGCGAAACGGTTGCCGATGGGCAGAATCCGTTCGCCGTCGTGCTGGGCTGTGCGGACTCACGGGTGCCTCCCGAAATCCTGTTCGACCAGGGCATTGGCGACCTCTTTGTCATCCGCGTCGCCGGGAACGTGGTCGACGATTTCGTCCTGGGCAGTGTGGAATATGCCGTGGCACACCTGAACACGCCGCTGATTGTGGTGCTTGGGCACTCTTCCTGTGGCGCAGTTACGGCTGCGGTCGAATCGGGTCCCCATGATGGGGCTGTGGGCAGACTGATCGCGGCCATTTCTCCGGCAGTGGAAGAGTCCCGTGAGAGTCCCGGAGACGTGCTTGCCAATGCGATCGTCCGGAATGCCGAACGCGCGGTTGAGGCTCTCTGTGCGTCCTCTATCGTGACGGGTGCTCGTGAGAGCGGAGCGCTTCGTGTGGTGGCTGCCTGCTATGATCTGGCAACCGGAGCCGTGTCGATCATCGAGTGACGCTTGGTCCGGGGGTTGTGTTTTGGCAGGCGTCTTGCTATACTTGAGACGTACAAGCAGCCCTTCGGAAGGTGCCTAGTCGGAAAGCAACTATGAACGCTTGGCGTACAGCAGAATCCCAGCTTCGTTCCCCCTTTCAGGGGCGCAGAGGCAACGTACATTCGGGGAACTCCCCGCGCCTGACTGCTCATCCCTTCACCCTGACCGAGATGCTGGCTGTGATGGTCGTCATGGTATTGCTGATGGGGGCGATGGGCCCCGCCTTTAACACGCTCTTCACCGGTACGGGGGTTGAGGCGGCATCCCGCATGGTAGGCGCGCAGCTTCGACTTGCACGTCAACACGCGATTACGCAACGGGTGCGTGTCGCGGTGCTGCTGCCCAAGAATCAGGGCGGAGACGCCTTCAAGGATCGCCGCTTCTCCGGAATGCGTGCCTGTGAAGTCGACGCCAGCAACGTTTTTGTCCGTTGGGTCGAGAACACAAAGTGGATCTATCTGCCGGCCGGCGGGGTCGTCTATGAGATGGACCAGACCAAGGGGTTGCCCAGTGATCTTGGTGACAGCGCCGACAACTGTCAGATGGTCAGTGGCATCGGGGATGGGTTTTCCACGGACTGTCGGGCGATCATTTTCAAGCCGACCGGCCGTCTCACCGGGGTCGGTACATCCATCCAGTACATCGCGATTCTCGAAGGCGTCAACGCTCAGGCGGACAAGCCGATTGTTCGGAATGCGGACAACTGGGTTGAGATTGCGGTTGAGCCCTTCACTGGGCGCATCAGTTTTGATGCCCCGGAAGACTCCTGACATATGATTGAGCGTCACAGCAAGCGAGTTGGGCACCATGACCCGTCGACCGTTTAACATGATTGAATTGATCCTCGCTCTGGGGGTCGTGGCCGTTGGCGTCGTCAGCATCACGGCGTTGTTCCCGGTTGGCCTGGGTGCCAGTCGCGACGGCATGGCCGAGATGTCTGCGGCCATGTCTGCGGATCAGATGCTCCATTACCTGCAATTCCGATTACGCGATCCCACCACTGGCCAAGCAGAATGGACTAGTCGCGTCTACGACTACTCAGATCCAGACAACCCCGTTCAGGGATCGATTCCGGGTAGTCGCCCTGTCGATTCGGACGATCCGAATCTTGTGTGTGATATGACTGTTTCCGGGGCGGGAGAATCGGGGAGTGGAGGAACGTTGTTCGAGCAGGCGGATGGGATTTACCAGCTCGTCCGTTTTAGAGAAGGGACGACGGGAGGTTCTGACTTGGCCGACGAATTCAACCCGCCTTCGGCTGGTGATGATCAGACGGACTTCCGTGCAATCGCCGTTCTCTGGCAGGAGGATTCGGGGCTTCTGGACACCACCACCGATGTGGAACACCGTGACATTGGGGTTACGCTCAAGGTCGAAGTGAGTTGGCCGGCTGAGATTCCCTATGCTCGGCGGCAGAAGGCCGTCTATCAGTTGGAGCTTTTCAAGCGATGAGGCGCACCGCAGTCAAACACCACGTCCACTGCTTTACCCTGGTCGAACTGCTGGCCGCGATGGCGGTGCTCACCATCATGATGGGCTTTCTCTTCAAGTTCCTCCAGACCGCTCAGCAGGCCTGGAGTCTGAGCGACTCCAACGCCCGTATTTACCAGAACGCTCAGATTGCTTTCGATCTCCTTGGCCATGACCTGCGTTGCGCCATCGCCAGCGACACCGAGGATGCCGAGATCCCGTTCTGGACCAGCGGGACTCACGATGCGGCCGACTCAGCTAAACAGGATGTGATTTGCTTCGTCGCAGCTGTCGAAGCGAGGAATGACGATGCGGAGAGCCGGATGGTCGAGGTGAAATACTCACACCACACTGACGAGGGCGGCGATCCTGACCAGAGCTACTGGTTGAGGCGGTCCCTGACATCCGACAGAGCTGGGGATCCGGCGGCTGCGGATCCCAAGTGGGACTTCTATGGTGTCACGAGCGGCACCGTTTGGGCGAATTCTGCGCAGAATCGACATCACATCATCGATGGCGTCGAGGAATTTGAGATACAGACGTTGCCAAGCGCTAATGGAACTCGCAATACGTTGCCTTCCGCTGTTCGCATCAAGCTCACCTTGATCGATCCCGAGGCCACAAAGGCGAATGTGCCAACCCCAGTGAGGGATAAGATCAAGGCACGGAGCCGACGAACGTTCGTAAAGATCGTGTTTCTCAGTTCTCAGTGATGTGGGCGGACGGACTCCTCTGTTGGTTCCTGGGACGCTGGAACGGCTTTTCTAGTGGAGCATTTGGCCGGTTCTCGTTTCTCCAAGGACATGGCCATTCGTGAGTACACGGAACAGCGTCTAGACCAACTCAACTCGCTCAGACAGAGCGTCCAGGGACGATGGTAATGAAGAACCTCGTGAAACTTAGACAGGATCGCGGCGTTGCTCTGCTTATGGTCCTGGGTATCCTCTCGCTTCTACTCATCATGGCGATGAGTTTCTCTTACCAGTCGCAGACGGAACGCATGGCCGCCGGAAACCATGCGGATACAGCCCGTGCGCGTCTCCTTAGCGAATCGTGCATGGAACGCATTCTAGCGGGACTCGCGCACAATTTTGATGGGACGGATCCGTTGGACATCTACCCCCCTCGTGATCCTGGCGAAGGCATTTCGTTCAAAACCTACAACAGCGGCACCTATAGACAGCACTACTTCATCAATGTGGATTCTACCTCAATAGATTGGGAAGGCTATGCCGAGGCCATGAGGGTGGATGGGTTTCCGAACATGACCGGCCTCCTTGAGCCCTCAGACGACGCGGACAAGGCCAAGTGGGTCCCCATTCTGGAAGATGAGACAGCTACGGATCCCGAGGATCCGAAGTGGAAACTCCTTGGGCGAATGGCCTACTTGGTTCTGGATGAGAGCGGCAAGATCGATGCGACGTGCGCGGTGACCCCCAACCACGAGCCCTTCACGGACACGAATGGTGATGGTACACACGACGCCAACGAACACTACTTTGATGTAGATGGCAACGGGGCATACAACACCGCTTCCGTTCTTGAATCACAGAACAGGATCACGGGTGGATCCCTCGAGGAGGTCGTGGTCGATGCCGGACTTCTGAGCAACCTGCCGGTGGTCGGCGGCGGGACTGACAAGACACGCTGGTTCTCACTTTCGCATCTCCTCGGGGTGATGGGGGAAGCTTACTACATGACGTTCGGGACTCACGGCTATGACATCGAGGCGTACCTCAAGGACGTCCCCGCACCTGGCAGTGACGTGGACACACACAGATTTGATCTGTCGGGCTATGCTTGGGATCCCTCCCCGTTGAATACAAGCAGCGCCTGGGATGATGCCCATGTCGTGTTTACAGGCGACGACAAAGTTCTTTGGACAGGAGCAGCCGTTGACCCCCAAACTCGTACCGGAGATTATGTATGGAAGGACAAAAAGGTGTATGTCGATTGGGTCCAGGCGACTGGTGGAACTACCAACTTCTGGGACACCACCGGTACGCCTCCGGACGTCAACCCGGTTGCTGCCCCTGTGGTTGCCGGTGCTGGCGGAATCCCCTGGCTCCAGTTCATGTCCGGGGACACGGCCAACAATATCCCGGAACAGGTGGCCGCCAATATCATTGACTACTGTGACCGCGACAGCGACGGAGACGATGCCCCAGACGATGTCCCAACATCGGCTGACACAACCGGCGATGGTTACCCGGACGTGGTCGGCCTTGAGCGAGTGCCGTACCTCAATGAGATTGCTGTGGACATCGCCTACCAGCGGCAGCCTGATGGCACGGACCCGACCAAGGATCAACATGTGGTGACGCTCACCGCGTACTGCGAGCTGGTAAACATGTATGGTGCGGCGTCACCGGCGGTTACCGTCGTCCTCGATATGGACGTGGAGTTTGACCGGAAGTGGTCTGCAGAAACCGGGATTCCGGCCGATGCCCAGAACCTGACTGCCGAGATTGATGTTGCCTCGCTTGCGGCGAATTCCTACCATGCGCGTTTCGGGAGCTCAACCCCCCAGGTGGAGTTCATCAAGACGTGGACGTGGGGGCCCACAACTGGGAGCTCGGGTGGCGGCTCCACCAAGTCCAGAATCGCGATGACCGTCACGGAGATCAAGGCGGGTGTGTTCCTTACCCCCCCCAGCGTTACCGATGACGCCGAGCTCTTGGACTTTGTCCATATAACGACTGACTCGGACAAGACACCCAACATGAGCCCTGCCAGCGATGCCCCGCCCATGCAGTATTTCTGCACCGTCGAAGTAGAGGATCCCCGGGCAAACGGGAATGATTCAGATTGGGAGTGGAAGGATTTCGATACGGTACTTGTTGACTCGCTGGATGGGCAGAACTCGGTTGCGGATGCGACCTCAGGTGATGATACTGAGACGCAGACCGACCCGGCCGCAGGGCTGTCAACGGCCTATGTCAGAAATGCGCCGATGCAGTCCCTCTGGGAGTTGGGTGCCATTCACCGCGGGGAAGCGTGGCGAACCGTCAACCTGACCAAAGTGGGGGGCTCGACAGGAGCTGACTATGACGACGGTGATGCGGGTATGCTGGATCAGGTGAAGATCGGTCCACAGACGATCGTTCGGGGCAAGGTCAACGCCAACTCTCCCTGCAAAGCCGTCTGGAGTGAGATTCTTTCGGATATCAAGTATGACGATCCCTATGATTCCCCGGGTACGGGCACCACCGATCCTGTGACTGGCGGCCTCAGCCTTGACTCGCTGGTAGGCGCAGATGATAGGGTGTTGCCGCACCGGGGAGGATTGGCGGCGGTACTGGCCGCGATCGGGACGACGGACCGTGAGAGGGAGGCGAGCCTGGGGAAGATGGCTAACTTCCTGACCACACGTCAGAATATTTTCACTGTTATTGTTGCGGCACAATCTGTGAGGGATTTGGGGAATATTCCGGACCCGGGACAAGGCACTGCGGGCGACCGTTACCACAAGTACGTCGACTACAACGGGAAGGACTATTACTGCGCAGTCGTTGCCGAGCAGCGTATTCTTGCTACCCTCTACCGCGATGCACTCACAAACGAGTACCGGGTTGAGCGCTTTGAGTTTCTTGAGGAGTAAGGACCATGCACGATCACCCCATTTGGCGTCAACTGTTCATCGCAGTCTTCGTGTTCACAGGCGTGTTGGGGGGAGGACTGAGCGTCCTGGCGGGGGAAGACAGTGACGTGCGGAAGAGCTGGGAGAAGCAGGCAAGACTGTACAGGCGAACGCAGAGCGAACTGGCCAAACGCAACGTCTCGGTACGGGATCGCTTCGTTGTCCTCTACCGGTACGTCGCTGAGAAGAATCGTCAGGACGAGCAGCGCAACAAACGTCTGGCGATCAAGTGCGTTGAGAAGGCCGACGAACAGCGGGAAGAGAGCAAGAGCGCGAAGTATGTCAAGGCCGCGAAAGCCTTCAAGCGCTGTGCCGATTACAACGTCGAAGTCTGGGAAGCCCACAGGAAGGGTGATAGTGCGACGATGACGACGGCCCTGGAGGGAATCGTGAAGATGGAGAGCGTTATCACCGACTGCCTTGGGAAGTGCCCGCGCAGGGATTGGCTGACGCCTCGCGAATTGGGCAAGTACATCCGGATCCAGGCGGCCAAGAAGCAGGCGAACCGCAGGGGTTAAGCCGGACTTCCCGGCGTCTGAGCAGGATGTCGTGTCGGTCACGTGCCGGTCGGTGATTTGTGGGAGAGGTCACGTTCATTTTGGGAATCACCGACAATGTGCCGAGTTGAGTAATGGAAGGGGATAGGACAGAGTGATGGCTCTGATTCGCCAACTGAGCGCTTGTGGAAGACGCCACTGTCCAGGCGGCTCGACGAGCCGTTGTGGGCGTTTCACACTGATTGAGCTGATGGCTGTCATGGTTATCCTGGCGATCGTGATGGGGATTGCCGTACCGTCTGTCAGCCGGCTGACGACCGGGATCGGTGTTGACGCCGGTGCACGCATGGTCGGCGGCAAGTTGCGTTTGGCCAGGCAGTCTGCGATAAGCGCCCGGAAAAATGTTGCGCTCCTCATGCCGAGTGACGGAGAGATGACTGTTGGTGACTTTTCGTACATCGCGTTGCGGATGTGCGAAGTCACGGGAGACTCCCCGGCGAAGTTTGTCGCCTGGCTTCCTGAAACGAAGTGGGAGTATCTCCCGAAGGGGGCTGTTGTCGCCGAGGCCGATTCTGACCTGGGAATGAGCAATCCCCCCACTGACGGGCAGTACTCGAAGGTGTTGCCGGACGCCGCAAACGAACTTGGCGCGGCAAGTGGGCGCACCGTCCGGGCCGTGGTCTTTCGCAAGACAGGCCGAACCACTGCGGTGACGCGACGCTATGTGACGATTGTAGAGGGTGTTCTGATCGGTGGTAACCTCACGATCAAGAATGCTGAGAATAAGATGGACCTTGCCGTTGATCAGTTTACCGGCCGAGTCTCGCGTGAGTAGGTTGAGTTCATCCCTGACGGGAAAGACCGCGCCGATAGTGACAGGAGCAGGAAAAATGAGAAGCGACGACAGGAAACAGCAATTCACGTTGGTTGAGCTACTCGCGGTGATGGCTATCATTGCCGTGCTGTCCGGCTTGATCATCGGCGTATCCGGTTTCGCCAGCACCAGCGCGGCCAGGGCCAAGACGGTTGGGCTGATGCAGAGCATGGAGGTCGCTCTTCAGCAGTACCTGAGCGACCAGGGGCATTACCCCATGCAGACGACCGCTGCTGCGCTGGATTGGACTCGGAGCGAATTCGTCAATGACCAGACCATCTGTTACCTGGAGGGGTTCTCCTCTCCCTACCGCGATGCCTGGCGGCAGAAATTCTACTACCAATGCCCCGGGACGATCAACACGGAGTCCTATGACCTCTGGTCGTGCGGTCCGGACAAGAAGCATGGTGACGGTGGAGCGGCGACCGCCGATGCCCAGACCCGGACGGCAGACAATTCCGACGATATCTCGAACTGGAAGCGCAACTGACGGGTAGGCGGCGCTTGCCTCCACCCGGGCGGATTCCCCCGCCTGGACGGCATGTTAACAGCCCTGCCTCCCAGCCTTGATGCTGACTCAATCTGAAGGAGACGCCAACGTGAAACGCATGCGGAAATCGGGCTTCACTCTCGTAGAACTGCTGATGGTGATCGTCATCATTGCCATCTTGATGGGGATTCTTCTGCCGACGGTCAACCAGGTCCGCAAACGGGCGAAGATCGCCAAGGCAACGGCTGAGATCCAGAGCCTGAGATCGGCCATTTTGATGTACGAGACGACATACGGGTACCTGCCGTTTGTGAACAACGCTGACGACCTTCTCCTTGGCTATTCGAGCAGTTCCTCACTCAATGACAGCACCTATGAACTACTCATCTGCTACCTCCAGAATATCGATCCTGATGGCGGCTCTGACCCCGGCAATCCCAGAGGGATGCGCATCCTGGAAGTGAACACGAAGCAGGGGCCTGGGCGTTATCTGGATCCCTGGGGGAACGACTACCGAGTGGCACTGGACACAGACTACAATGGCGATGTGAAGATGCGCGGGTCGGGAGACAGCGAGCCCTCGCCACGTAAGTTCCCCCATGAGATCGTCTACTCGAGTGTCGCCATCTGGTCCATTGGTCCGGACAAGGAGGAAGATTTCGGCGAAACGGCCCCCCGTGATGGAGGCTATCCCATAGACGATATCTGCTCGTGGGATTGACCGTTCCAGCGGCGATCGACCCGCGGCTGTTGAGAGCCGGTGAAGTGTGTCGGAACGGTGTCAGTTCTGCACCGATTCTCAGCCTTGCGTCCTGTCGGTCGGCCTGACCAGTCCAGGAGAGGGGCAAGTCCGAATGGCGCTAAGACGACGTTGGGCGGCGCTTCAGGGCCCCCAACGGTTTGGAGTCGCCTTTCCTGCAGGCTTGGCCGTGTGGCTGGAGCCAACGTTCGACCTTCATGGCCCTTACCCCTTCCAGCTGTTCTTTTTTCCACTGTTGGTCTCTTCCGCAAGAACCTGCTGGGCCGTTCCCTTCTTGCGGTGTGCTATGGCACACTTGATGCTAGACAGGTTTCAGAATCATCGTTCACACAAGGAGCGGCGACCATGAAACTGAGACTGGCGAATCCTTCGAACGAAACGGCTAAGTGGCGTCTGACCGAGGACCCGGCTCTGTTCGGGATGGTCATTCGTGAGCGTGGGCACCTCATTGAGTACGTCTCGTACCGAGAGGCCCTCAAACGTCAGGGAACCCGCCCTGCAGACATCCCCGGAATCCTTCGCGAAACGGCGTGATGCAGCCCTGAATCAGGCACACTCCCACGGCCTACAGGTGGTCATCAGTCTGCTATTGGCTATTACTCGCCAGTGACACCTGAGACGAGCTCGGACTTGCCGCCGTCCCTTTCTTCCCCTCCCCCTGGTTCGCCCCTCCCTCCTGCCTCACGCTCGGAATCGGCATGTCAGCGCCGGCGTCTCCCGTCGCTTCTCCGTGGCTTCACTCTCCGAGGGGAAGGCACGCCGTGACCGCGTAGCATCGCGCTGCCCCGGATCGATTCTGTCAGAGCCTGACCACGTCACCGGTTTCGCCTGACGTCCGGATGGCATCGAATGTCCGTGAGAGTTGCAGGGCATCTTCGGGACACACGGCGAAGGGCGTTCCCTGTTCAAGAGCAGCGGCCACTTCCGCGTAGACCACGTTCTGGTCGCCATAGATGGCACCATCAATCCTCTCCTCGATCGTCTCTGCGTCCTTGGAGGTCATGTCCCCGTAGCGGGTTGGGTCGTCAGGTTGTACCGGGGTGTTCCGGCAGATGCGGATGTTCTTCCCGGTGGCGATGATTGTGCCGCGGTTCCCCTGGATGAACCACTCTGGCAGGGGCTCGACAGCGATGTTGTACTCCGCCTGGACGATCGTTCCGTCTGCCAGTGTGAGGAGCGCCAGGAACACATCCTCCCCATCCCCGGGATTGATGACTTGGCGCACGTGAGCAAAGGCGCTCACCACCGGTGACCCTGCGAGGAGCACGGGGGGATCCACGATGTGAGGCCCCCAGTTCAGCAAGTACCCGCCGCCGTGGCGTCGTTCCGTCTGCCAGTCACAGCGTGTGGCGAAGCTGAATACCGCCCGGCGGATGAGGAACACCTCCCCGACAGTCCCCGCATCCACGATTTCCTTCAGCCGAAGGAACACAGAGCCCCACCGGGCCGGAAGCCAGGGGAAGAGGCGCGTTCCTGAAGCCTGAGCGGCGTCAATCATGCGCTGGCCCTCTGCGGCATCCACGGCCCAGGGCTTGGTGACCAGCACGTTCTTCCCAGCTCGAAGGCAGTCACAGGCCATTTCGCAGTGCTGATCACTCCGAGTGATGACACTGACGAGATCGAGGTCCTCTCGCTCGAGCATCTGACGGTAGTCGCTGTAGACCGCGCAGCCGAATCGCTCCCGGGCTTGGCGCTGACGCTCAGGATCGATATCGCACACGGCGACCATGTCGAAAGGTGCATTGGCCTCGATTGCGCCCGCGTGCATGGTGCTCCCACTGCGTCCATAGCCAAGAATTGCCGTTCGAATCGTCATTGGGGGGGGCTCTCCTAGAGGGCTCGTGGGGAAGACTTCACAGGTTGGCCAGCTGGGGAAACTGGGGCGGCGGCCAGTTGGTCCGATAGAGTTGCGTCCCGAACATGCCGGCATGCCGGGCGAGGAAGATCATGCCTCCCACGCGCCATTCTCCGCCAGCTGCGATGTGGTCAAGGACGCCCCTGCGCAGGCTGGTGTCCCTTGGAGACGTCATGGGGTTGACGCTGTCTTCCAGGAAGATGAACCAGAGGCCGCTTTGGGGCGTTGATCCGACAGGGTGGAGGTAGAGTTCACGCTGGAACCGAACGAGATTGGCGGAGGAAGCAAAGATCTCCTGAAGCTGGTTGCCGAAGATCCAGGATCCGCAGACGATTGCCGACGGAGGCTGGTCGGGGAACGTCTCGTCGAAAAGCTGGAACGCGCGCTGCACCGAGTCTTTCGTGGCCTCCGGTGTCATCTTCCCTCCCGCGGGGATATGCATCTGCAGGACAGGATCGCCTTTCTTGAGGACGTTTTCCCACTCGCTCTTTGGGAGGGTGATGCGTTGCTGCAGGGCCATCCCCGATGGGGAGATTGGGAAGCCGATCACGCTGTCCTCGGTGGTCTCAAAGGTCGCCGTCCAGTCTTGATCGCTGTCATCCCGGTCGCTTCGGACATCAATATAACCGGCAGGGGTGAACCGAGTGTTCGCTTCGGCCAGAGCGATGGTATGCCCCGTGTCGCGGTGGCAGAACATGACCGGCGTGTTTGGGTTTGGCCGCAGCCAGTACTCGAGGCGTCCGACCCGAACATAGGGCTCCCGGGTGTAGTGACGCAGCCACCCGAGCTGTCGCGGGTGTAGTCCCGGTTTCCCAGCGTTGGCTCGTTGATACGTTTCGCAGTAGCACTGGATTTGGAGTGCTGTTTCGCGCGCGACGCGTTCAGGGAACCCCACGCTCTCCTGATTGGTCCGCATGCGGGGGATCATCTCGAGACCGATCAGCAGGTAGAACACCCCGGCATCTCGTCCGAGCATGTGCTCAAGACGCGGCCAAGAGGCGAGGGAGACAGGCTCCGGACTTTCGAAGGCCGTCCAGAAACCGTGCCAAGCCAGGGCGAGGAGAGCCGGGGAGGCCACAATGCGTTCTGCCGTTTTGAGGAGAACTGCGTCAGTGTCTTCCGGCAGTCCGCTCCACACGCGGCTCTCCAGAAATCGGGCAGGGCTGAGGAACGTTCGTGCTACACTCGGAAGCAGTCGCTGGGATTCTTCCCATCCGGTCGGGACCGTGCCACCGTGGCCATTCTCGTGGAGTTGCTGAAGGACGTCTAGAGCCTGCAAGTACATGATGCCTCCTCATGGGCGGTGATTGCGCTCTGCGAAAGATAGCCTCCTCCCTCTCATGTGCACGGCGCTGCGCTGGTCGCATCTGCCCAAATGGTGGTTAGAGTTCCGTCGTGGCGCATCCATGTCCCCGGTGGCGTTTGCCTGAACAGAGCCGCGACTTTCGGGAGCGGTTTTCGGTGGCGACATCACGCGGTTCTGACGGTCACCCCAGACCGCAAGTCGTGCTGCAGTTAGGCACGAGTTCGGCCTCCGTTGAAGGTCCGGCAGACATGTCAGAAGGGCGGAACTTGCCTCCGGATGCATGGAGCCCCGGTTCTCCGTTGCCGGCCTGGCCGCATGCGGAGATGCGGCACCCCCAACGGTGTATTTCGTGCTCAAAACGCGTGGGGTCACAGACGAGCAGGACCTCTGCCGGCAGCCCGGCAGACATATCAGAGGGCGTAACTGTCCTCTGTTGGTGCCCAGGCAGGTCGCCGTCCGGAGGCCGCCTCCCACCTTGGGGGGCGCCCGATTCAGTGTGGGAGGCGGCCTCTGGACGGCGACTGACCGGTGCTCAAAACGCGTGAAGTTACAGACGAGACGGTGGCGCTAGCAATCCGAGCGGAGACGAATTCATGCCAGAGCAGGCGAAGCATCCGAATGTCCTCGTTATCATGACCGACCAACACCGGCACGATCTGATGACGTGCGCGGGGCGCGAACTCGTCCCCACGCCCAATATCGACCGCATTGCGGGGCAGGGCGTGCGGTTCACCAATGCCTACTGCCCCTATCCCGTTTGCGTGGCGAGTCGCATGGCCATGCTTACCGGGCTGTACGCGCATTCCACCGGGGCAATCAACAACACCGACCGACTCGACTGGCGTTACCGCACGATTGCCCATCACTTCGGTGACAATGGCTACTTGACGGGGCTGATCGGCAAGATGCACTTCAATGATGCCATGAAACATGGCTTCGACTACTATCTGTCCATCAACGATTGGCTCATGTACCTTGGCCCCAAGGTTCGCCATTTTGCCGATGAAATCGCGAACCACCCGATGGGGCCTCGCTTTTTCGAGACGGTTGACGACGATGGCGCGGGTATGCCGGATGTCGGGGGGCTCTGGGACGGTCCCAGTCCCTGGGTGGGGAACGTGCAACGCTACCCATTCACGAACATGGCGTCACAGCTGGAGGCCGACGACCACCTTGACATGTTCATTGCGCGCGAAACCGTGAAGTTCATCCGCAGCCATCGGCGTGAAGCCCCGTTCCTTCTCTATGCCAGCTTTATGAAGCCGCATACTCCGTTTTACGCTCCCCGGGAGTATGCGGAACGTTACCCTATTGCGGACACAGAGCTCCCCGAGGCGGGGGACGTTTCCGGCTATCCTGAGCACCTCCAGAGACGCATGGTGTCGATGAGCCAGGCCGATGAGTGGCGGCGCAGAGCGCATGTGGCAGGCTACCTGGGGAATTTGGCTTTTGCGGATACGTGTGTGGGCGTCGTCCTGGACGCTCTGGATGAGTTGGGGCTCTGGGAGGACACGATCGTCGTCTACACCTCTGACCACGGCGAGATGGGTGGAGACCATGGGTTGCTGCAGAAATTCTGTCTATTCGAGCCGTCCGTTCGCGTTCCGTTGATTGTCGCTCATTCACCATCGTTGCCAGCGGCAAGCGTCAGTGAGGCACTGATCGAGCAGATTGGTCTCTACCCGACGTTGGTAGACCTTGCCGGCCTGCCCGAACCCGGGCCGCCGCCTCGGGTCGCGTTTCCGGGAGCAGCTGATGCACTGGATGGTGTGAGCTTTTCCGGCTGCGTAAGACAGCCGATGGCAACCGGGCCGGACGCTGCATTCAGCGAGTACAACCTACGTGGCCGCCCGTGCCAGTACATGGTTCGGACGGCGCAGTACAAGTACGTCTACAACGAGGGCTCGACTCACGAGCTGTACGATCTGGGTGAAGATCCGGGTGAATTCAGGAATATCTGGGCTGCTGACGGGGACAGTTCGACCGCACGGGAGCACCGGGAACGGCTGTTCGAGTGGTTTGATCCCGCCACGAACCGGTTCCGAGCAGTGTGATCTGTAAGTGGTATCGACTCTTGCCGCGCGGCCTTGTGAAATGCCTGAGTGGCGCCTATACTCGGATCTGTGCAGAAACCCAAGCCCACAGAAGCCGACTGGCGTGGGGGAGTGGGCACGAAGAGTGACGACAAGGAACCAGGTGAAAGGGCTAGTCCATGTACCGAATCGGCCAAAAAGAAATCGATGCCGTTGCCCGGTTGATCGAGAGCCGGCAGATGTTCCGCTACCGGGAAGGCGGACTCTGTGAGAGGTTCGAGCGGCGTTACTCAAAATACCTGGGAATCGATGACTGCATCATGTGCTCCAGCGGGACCACGGCGTTGACCGCTGCTCTCGTCGGGGCAGGGGTCGGCCCGGGCGACGAAGTCCTCGTGCCGGCGTGCACGTACATCGCCACAGCTATTGCCGTTGTCGCTGCAGGGGCGATTCCGGTTATTGTCGATATCGACGAGTCCATCCTGATTTCACCTGAGGCGATTGACGAGATGGCCGGTCCCAAGACCAAGGCTGTCATGCCGGTGCATATGTGGGGGATGTGCTGCGATATGGATGCCATCATGGCCGTCGCCGAGAAGCATGGACTTGTGGTTGTAGAAGATGCCTGTCAGGCTGTCGGTGGGGGGTACAAGGGCAGGAAGCTCGGGACGTTCGGCAAAACGGGTGGCTTCAGCTTCAACTACTTCAAGAACATGTCATGTGGTGAGGGTGGGGCAGCTGTTGCCCGTGATCCGGATGACTTCCTGCGGGTTCGCTGCATGATCGACTGTTGCAGATTCTACTGGACCGGGCGTGAAGACGCTCCCAGCCTGTTCACAAGCAATGGAGCCCGTGCCTCTGAGCTTGAGGGCGCGGTCATGAATGTCCAGCTCGACCGCCTTGAGCCGACCATGCGATCATTGCGGAAGAAGAAACAACGTGTCCTCAGAGAGACGGTTGACAGTGGTTTGACCCCGGTGACCGCACACAGCCTTGACTATGAGTGCGGCAGTCATGTGATGTATGTCCTGCCATCGGAAGAGCAGGCTGTGAAGTTCTCCGGGCTGGCAGGGACAGGAATTGCGGGCCGGACCGGGCGCCACGTCTACACGGAATGGGACCCGATATTCGAGCATGCCGGTGGCCCGAGCGACCGCATGAACGCCTTCAAGTTTGAGGAAAACCAGGATTGCCGCATGGACTACCGCAAGGACATGTGTGCCAAGTCGCTGGACATTCTCAACCGGACGGTGATGATTGGGCTCAATCCTGACCTGAAACGCCCTGATGTCAGCAAGCTGATCCGGCGTCTCAACCGTGCTGCGAAGGCGGTTCTGTAGGCTAGCTTGTCGAAATCTCCGGGAGGCGTTCCGCCAGTCTGTGGAAGGTCTCCGGGGGAAGATCCTCTGCTCGGCAGTCTTCCGGGAGTCCAAGGTGAGAGAGGGCTTCGAGGACGTGCTCCCGCGGCACGTGCTTGGACAGTAGTTTGGCTATCTGCTTCCGGCGTTGCGAGAAGCCGATCCGGGCAACGGCTGCTGCGTGCATCAGTTGCTGACCGTTCAAGGCATTCGCCGACTGGGCTATCCGGATTTGCATGGAATCCACCTGCGGCGCTGGGAAGAAGACGTCTGGCGGAATGCGGCGCAAGGGGACCACATCGTAGTGCAGGCGGATGGCAACGCTGAGAGCTCCATAGGCTTTCGTCTGGGGCAGGGCGATGAGCCGCTCCGCCATTTCGCGCTGGAGAAGAACGATCATCTCTGTGGGCGGGTTGGGTAGCCGCACCAACTGGGCGAGGAGCACCGAACTGCAGGCGTAGGGGAGGTTGGCGATCACCCGGAATGGGGCGCTGCCCATCGTCGCCTCATAGTCCACCTGGCAGGCATCGCCGCGGATCAGTCGGAAGCGCTCTTCCCCCGCCAGGTCTTCTCTCAGGAACTCGGCCAAACGGTAGTCGATCTCCACCGCGGTCACATGGCATCCTGCGCTCAGGAGCCGGCGTGTGAGTGCACCCAGGCCCGGCCCCACCTCCAGCACACGTTCTCCGGCCTGTGGGGTCGCATCTCGCACCATCGCGTCAAGCAGGTTGCTGTCGACAAGGAAGTTCTGCCCGAGCTTCTTGCTGGGGTGTATCCCAAGCGCGTGGAGGAGGGGGATGATCTCAGAACGCGTCATGAGGGGTCACTTCACCCACTTCTGCCAACCCCGTTTGCGGAGTCTGGCCATGACGTGCTCCCGGTGCCGGAGGATGCTGTTCTTTGACCCTCGGAAGTTGGGGTCGCGGAACGGGACTGCGGAGACACTGCGACTGAGGATGCGGCGTTCCTTGTTCGGAAGATCATGCGTCACCATGTAATCGTGTCGTGAGGCGCGTGTTCCCCCTCGGCCAATTCGCCCGGGGTAGCAGGCCCCAACATGCATGCCGATTCGCTGGAGGGCTCGCCGGAAGGCTTTGGCTGTGGCAGGGGAGACGATGACTCCATGGCTGGTCAGGAAGCGGGCCACTCGCCGGAGGAAGTCGATCGTGTAGAGCTGAACGTGTTGTTCCACGCCGGATGGCTCCAGAATCACGACATGCACTTTGCCGCGCATCCTGCCGATCTGCAGCCTTGGGTCCCCCCAAAATACCGTGATCTTGCCTCCGGGAAAACTGGCATGACCGCGAAGGGACAGACACTCGAGCATGCCCCGGCGCTTCGGGAAGCGACTCTTCAACTCCGAGACGACACTTGGCGACAGCCCCAGAGCGATGATGTTGAGTTCGCCCTGGTTTCCAGGGACGACTGCATCGAGAAGCTGAAGCGCGTGTCCATCGACTCCGAACCCAACATCCAGGACGGTCACACTGCCTGCACTGAGCCGCTCTCTCAGTTCGTCTTTCGAGATCAGCGGAGGAGGATCGGGGTTGCCACTTCTGTTGCGGACAGCTTCAGCTGCTCCCCGCAATTTGGCCAGCAGCGGCCAGAGGCGGGAAGCCGGTGGCGGAGGAGAAGGGGGGGGGGCGGCATCGAACTGCAGCGTCTCCGTGAGGGCAGAGGCCGGGACATCGCTGCCGTCGCTACTCTCGACGATGGTTACTCGCCGATTCGCTCGTCCACTCTCAAAGAGGTCGCCTTGAACCCAATTGCGCTCTCGCATCTGGCGTTCCAAGTAGTCCAGGAACTGTGGCTTTGTGAGCCACCACCGCGGGGCGACAAGACGATCGGCGGGGGTGTCGGAGACAAGGCGCATCACCGGCCAGTTCGCAGGGATCCGGCGGAGAAAGTCCATGAGTACTTCCGCGTATTCGTGTTCGTCCCAGGCTGTGAATTCACCGGCGTTCCAGCATTCGGCCAATGGCGTGTCGGCGACAACGTGGAGGTTGTGTATCTTGATACCGTCCAGGGGGAGTTGAGCCAGCTCCCTGGCTGTCCGTCGGAAGTCCTTGGACGTTTCGCCCGGGAGCCCCAGGATCACGTGCGCAGCCGTCTTCACACCATGTTCGTGCAGCATCTCGATTGCCCGGACACTGCAGGCGAAGTCGTGGCCCCGTTTGATTTGCCGCAACGTGCTGTCGTTGGCTGTTTGGACGCCGACTTCAACCCACACATCCGACTTTCGCGTGAACTCAGCCAGGAGGGAAACGGTTTCTTCCGGGAGGCAATCTGGGCGGGTGGAGAGGATCATCGCTTGGAATGACTGGATAGTGAAGAGCTGTTCCAGGCGTTCCCGCAGGACGTCAACCGGGGCGTGGGTGGAGGTGAAGGCCTGGCAGTAGGCCATGAATCCATCGGCTTTGTAGCGTTTCCGGGCCAGCTCAACCCCTGCCTGTACCTGTGTTTTGAGGTCCATGTCGGGGCGCAGGTGGACTGCCCGTGCTCCCTGTTCGCCGCAGAACGCGCATCCACCTTCCCCGTTCGGGCTGCGGTTGGGGCAACCAAACCCCAAGTCCACTGGAATGCGGTACAGCGGTTTGCCGTATCGCTCAGTGAGGAAGCGACGATAGTCGTGATATGGTTTTGCGGCAGGGATAGAGTGGTCCATAGGCGCAGTGGTTTCTGGTTGTCAGTTCATGTGTAGGAATATGCCACTCTGACGCGGTTTTGGCAACGCTCACGCCGCTGGCCCTCTTGCGTCTACAGTGGGTCCCCGGTAATGTACTCATTGCCGTGTTCCGCATGGGCGGGGGAACTCGTCTGCATCTGCTCTTGTCAAACGTTGAGGTAATGATGACCGATCCGGTTGCCTTCCAACTTGGGCGCCTGACGATACGCTGGTACGGCGTGATGGTTGCGCTCGGTTTTCTGGCGGCCTTCCAGTTGGTGCAGCACCGCGGGAAGCGGAGGGGATTCGGGGCTGGGCCTGCCGGAGACCTGACGTTCGTGCTGATGCTGGGGGGCCTGATCGGCGCGCGTGTTCTCTACGTGATGCAGAACTGGTCGACCGAATTCAGCGGACGATGGTTGGAGGCCCTCCGCATAGACCACGGAGGTCTGGTTTTTTACGGCGGCTTTATTGGGGCAGCGATTGCCGGCGGGGCGATGTGCCGGTTCAGGAAGTGGCGTTTCGCTGACGCTGCGGATCTTGTGGCGCCGGCGCTGGCCATCGGGCATGCGCTGGGCAGAATCGGTTGTCTCATTAACGGGTGTTGCTTCGGGCATCCCTGGCAGGCGGGGCTTGCCGTCCGGTACCCCGTTTCTTCCGGCGTACTGGATGTTCACATTCACAAGGGGCTGCTGGGGGCCGCGGCCACGGCCGCGCTGCCGGTGTTTCCCGTACAAGCTGTCGCCGCAGCCGCGAACCTGGCGCTATGCGGCCTTCTCCTTTGCATAGAGCCGCGTATGCGACGGTCCGGGCAGCTATTCGCCTGCTATCTTGTGCTCTACTCATGCACGCGTTTCGCGATTGAGTTCCTGCGCGGGGACTACATCCATAGAGTTGGTGTATTCACGCCGGCTCAAGTGATCTGTGTAGCCTTGTTCCCGATCGGGCTGGCTTGGTTGCTCTGGGCTGTCCGCGGAAGCCCTAAGGAGACGGCTGGCCAAGGGCGGCCGGAACAGCGACCAGATGATGAATGACGATTCAGACATGACTGAGCCCTCGGATGCTCCGGTGGAGGACGTACCGGGGGAGGGAAGTATTTCCGCCCAGGCTGACCCTCTCACCTTCACCGTCCCTCACACGATGGATGGTTTCCGGCTCGATATGTTCCTTTCCCGGATCTACAAGCACCGTTCCCGGGCCTTTTTTCAGCGTTGCATCAAGGAAGGGCTGGCTCTGTTGAACGGTGAAGCGTGCCGGCAGCGGGACTTGGTGCGGACGAACGATGCGGTGACTGTGCACTGGCCCGAGAGGCCGGAAATCGACATCCAGCCCGAAGAGATTGACTTCGAAATCGTGAGTGAGGATGACGATGTCCTCGTCATCAACAAACCACCCGGCCTGGTCGTCCATCCTGCCAAGGGGAACTGGACCGGGACTTTGGTCCAGGGACTCCTGCACTATGATGCGGAGCACTTCGGTGAGCTGCTTGACGAGGATCTACGCCCCGGGATCGTGCACCGCCTCGACAAAGACACGTCCGGCGTCATGGTGGTGGCGAAGAATGAAGGTGCTCGTCTGGCGCTCAAACTAGCCTTTGCCGAACGCCGGGTTGAGAAGACGTATTTGACCCTCGTTCTGGGCGAGTTCGGCGTTGTGACGGGGCGGGTTGAGAACTTGATTGGGCGCAATCCGCGACACCCCACAAAGATGGCCGTTCTGCCTAACCGCGGCAAACGGGCGGCGACCCGTTACCGCGTGCTGGACACCGCCCATGGTGTGTCTCTGGTGGAGGTCAACATCGAGACTGGGAGAACGCACCAGATCCGCGTTCACTTCTCTCACATGCTTCATCCTGTCCTGGGGGATTCCCTGTACGGTGGGCGCCGTCGAGATCTGGCCGTGCTACCGGATCGGCAGATGCTGCATGCGTGGAAGCTGATGTTCCCCCATCCGAGCACCAACGTGAGCCGGCAGTACATGGCCCCGCCTCCGCAAGATTTCCAGGAGGCATTGGCCGCCTTGGGAATGCGACCGATTGGGCGGGCCCCCAAAGCTGAGAATCCGCACATTGATGCGGACCACGATCTGGAATGAGTTAGTCTCGGGGGAGGTCAGACCGTCTCGGGGGAGGTCAGACCGTCTCGGGGACAGTCTCTAACAGTTGGCTGACGATGTCGTCAGAGGTGATTCCTTCGGCATCCGCGTGGAAGTTGGTGATGACTCGATGGCGGAGGACGGGGGATGCAAGGGCTCGAACATCCTCACAAGCCACGTTGTAGCGCCCTTCAAGAAGGGCCTTCGCTTTGCCTGCCAAAATGAGAGCTTGAGATGCCCGAGAACCCGCTCCCCATTTGACCTTTTCGCGGACGAAGTCGGGAGCGCACTCGCCGGTGGGACGGGTCGAGTTTACCAACCGAACTGCGTAGGAGATGACGTTCTCCGACACGGGAACCTGCCGCACGAGGCTCTGGATTTCCCGCAGCTCCGTGCCGGACAGGACGGCCTCAAGCTGAGGCTCTTCGGGGCTTGTCGTTTCTCGCACCATACGTTCTTCATCTGCAATTGGCAGGTATGAGATGACGATGTTCATGAGGAACCGGTCGAGCTGCGCCTCGGGCAGAGGGTATGTCCCCTCAAGCTCGATGGGATTCTGGGTCGCAAGGACGAAGAACGGCGGGGTAAGATCGTAGGTGGTCCCGCCGACGGTAACATGCCGTTCTTCCATTGCCTCGAGCAGGGCCGCCTGGGTCTTGGGAGGGGTGCGGTTGATCTCGTCGGCAAGCAGGATGTTCGCGAAGACGGGGCCCCGGATAAAGCGGAAGTCCCGCTTGCCCGTGCTTGCGTCTTCCTCCATGACCTCAGTGCCGAAGATATCGGCCGGCATCAGGTCGGGGGTGAACTGAATGCGCTTGAAGGTCAGTGAGAACATACGGGCAATGCTTTTAACGAGGAGGGTTTTTCCCAGTCCGGGGACGCCCACCAGCAGGCAGTGCCCACGCGCCATCAGGGTGATGACAATCTGCTCAACGACGTTCTGCTGGCCGATGATGACCTTGCCCAGTTCGCTGAATAGCTTTCCGGACGCGTCAGCGACGCGTTCCACAGTATGCTTCCCGTTGTTTTCCGTCATTCGGTACCATTGACCCTTTGGGTGTCGAAGCTCTACTCAAGGTTGGGATCCCAGATCGAGCCGGAGGACTCGCTGTCCTGTTCGCGGCTTTTCAGCCACTCGTTTATGCTTTCCACCATCGCGAACTCATCCGGTTCCCAGTTCCACCACGAAAGCGTCCCGCGCTCCTCCTGCATTCGCCTGAATGCGTGCCTGACGTACTCGTCGAGCCCTTCGTGCATGGCCAGTTCCATTTCCTCGAGCCACAGCTCACGAAGCTCTCGGGACAGGTGCACATCCACTTCGTTTCGTTGGGCAGCCAGGAGGGTAGTGATGGCTGTCCGCAGTTGCTGGGCAGCCAGGTGGCGGCTGGTGTGGATATGCCGCAATTCGGTGGCCAGTTGTTTCCGCCGGGTGGCATCGGTCGTGGCTGTATGGGACAACTGACGTTTCAGCCACAGTGACTTTCGGGTCAGATCGCTGTACTGATCACGCAGGGTCCGTACCTGGCCTCGGAAGCGTCGAAGATAGTGTCCTGACGAGAAGCTCTGGGCCATCCACAGGGAAAGTGTGAGCAAACCGGTGACGAGTAACACGAGGACCGCATCGCCTATCGCTCGGTTGCGTCGCAGCCACCGCCGCACCCGCCCAAGCGGACTCTCCCTGAATGCGCTGATAGCCCGGTCTTCCAAGTAGGCCTGGACGTCATTGGCGAGTTCGGACGCCGACGGGTACCGATCTCTGGGGTCGATGCTCAGCGCCTTTTCTGTTATCGCCACCAAGCGTTTGGGGACTGGTTTCTGATCCGCGGCCTTGGCTGCCTCCTGGACGTCCAGTCGGCGCCCTGTCCGTACAGCCAGCTGAATTTCGCCAAGGTTGTTCCCCTTGAACGGGCGTTCGCTGGTCAGGATCGAGAAGAGGATGACTCCGAGCGCAAAGACGTCTGCCTGGGGACCGACGGCTCCCGGCGTGCCCAGATACTGTTCCGGGGCCATGAAGCCCGGGGTCCCGACGACTTGCCGCGTGTCCGTCTCATCCTCCGCCTTTTCCGCTGTTCCTCCTTCTGAGTCTGTCGCCTCATCTGGGGACTCGGGGGGGAACAGTTCTTCCATCCGCTGGGAGACTCCCCAGTCCATCACCAGTACTTCCCCGAACGGACCCTCCATAATGTTGGCGGGTTTGAGGTCAAGGTGAACGATGCCTTTGTGATGCGCGTACGCGACGGCCTGACAGACCTTGAGGAAGACACTGAGGAAGTGTGAGACGTGGGCAATGCGGTTGTCCCGGTCCATCTTTGCCCGGGCAAGCAGCTCCTGGAGTGTAACTCCTTCGACCACCTGCATGATGAAAAAGTGGTGCCCTTCGTCGGTGTGTCCCAGGTCATAAACCGGAACGATTCCCGGATGAACGAGTCCGGCCGTGATTCGGGCTTCACGGACAAAGCGGGCCACGGTGATATCATCGTCGCGGACGATGGGGACTTCCAGGATCTTCACCGCCACTTCGCGGTGAAGCTCTTCATCCCGGGCCAGAATAACTCGCCCCATGCCACCCGCACCGATTTCGCGGATGTACTCGTAGCGGCCGGCTGTCACTTCACGCAGATCGAACGTGACTTCTTCCTTCAGTCGCTTCCAGGCCGGCGGAGAGGCCTCCTTCCGCAGGTCGTCGAGCAACTCGGTGAGGTGGTCCGTATCTTGTTTATTTTCGTCGTTGCTACTCAAAGCCAGGCAATCCAGACATCGGTCGCGGGCGAAGTTGGCCCGCCGCCATTCTTGACGTCGAAAAACGGGTGAGCAGAGCAGTGAGGGCTGAGCTGGTTTTAGGCACCACGAGCGCTACCCTCAGAACGTCACCGCCGGATCGGAGGTAAGATAGAACGGAAGCAGGGACAATGCGAGCCAGGCTGGCCCACTTTGGGGGGGACCATTGCAGGGCGATTCAGGGGCGCAACGATCGGCCCTTTCCGGGGGAAGGGGGATTGCTCAATCGCGTATAGTCGGGGGCGCTTCCAAGGGGCAATAGGGTTGGAGGGGCATCAGTGTTCCGGGGCAGAGAATCGCTGACATCACGCCTGTCGGCGCCCCTTGAGTTCGCGTTGATCGAAGACAATTCCCAGTCCCATCTCCAGCAGGAAGAACAGCGCTGCCAGGGAGGCACAGTACGGCCACAGATTGATGCGTCGTGAGTCCTCGGTGGTCTGGCGCGGGGATGGGGTGTCCGAGGAGTTGCTCCCCCTCAGTCGATGTTGGAGATCCACCACGTTGATCTTCTGCACGATGGATTCACGACGTGAGACGTTCACCTCGTGTGGGGTACTCCCGATCATCGCGATTCCCGGTTCCCGTGTGTTGGCGCCGTCTCCCCCGCCTCCCTTTGGGAGCTCTTCACCGAGCAGCGTGTGTGGAAGTTCGACCGTTTGACCGCAGTCGATGCGCTGAGCTCCGTAGTCACCGGGCACGACACTGTCGACCATTTCGCGGACCAACGGCAGGAAAGAGCCTGTCATGGGCAGATCGCTCCAGTTTGGGTGGAAGGCGAAGGCGCTGGTAAAGAGCCTTCCGTTGCCGACCCGCGATTCCAGGAGTGCAGGCGCGTTGTCGAGCAGCCGCAGGAGGACCTCGTCCTGCCGTGCAGGGCGGAGTCTGGCATACCTGTAGATCGGGAATAGGAATAGGTCGGTGTCTTCCGGAGCCTCGAAGAGCGAGCCCAGGATCGAGTCCGGCTTTATCCAGCCCAATCCGTAGATCTCGTCTCGACTGTGTTCTCCTGCTATACCCACGAATTCTGCATCTACCAAACCGCTTTGCCGCAGCCCTCTGAACTGGTGGGCCGCCGCTTTCCCGGGGGTGACGATCACGGCCCCGCCTTCGCGGAGGAAGTGTTCTACGAGCCTGAATTCCTGCTCGCGGAAGTAGCCTGCGGCCCCGAGAAGAAGCAATACCTGCGTTGCTTCCAGATCGAGGGCAAAAAAGAACTCGGCTTCGACGGTGTCGAAGGCATAATCGAACGCCCGCCCGTCGTCCTGAACCGAGAGTGCTTTGCGGAAGAAATACAACTCCTCGGCTTTCCGTGGTTCGGGCTTCCCGGGGATGACGCCCAGCACTCGGATTGGGGGCAGCACGCCGGCCCAGAAATGGTACACATCATCGAGTGCGTAGTCGTCGTCGCCGTTCAGGGAGGCCACCCCGCGCCCGCTCGGCGATGTGGGCAAAACCAGTGCCACTCGGCGCACTTGGAGCGGGGGTACCTCGATGCTGGCTCTGACGGAGTGCGTGCCGATTCGGACTTCCAGTGGTCGAGCAATCGGTGTCATTCCGTAGTTCCTGGTTTCCACGACGACTCGAGCCGTTTCCGAATTCAGTGGTGCGACGAGAACTCGCGTGATCCCCGCGTTTGACGTGCGTTGCCCCGACACGTCCAGGAAGGTGATGTCGATGTTCGGGGGGAGCTCAGGTGAACGGGCCAGCTGCCAGTCGGTCTGCTGGAAGTCCGAGACGACGGTGATCGTGCGTTTGCCGGCTGCTCCAAGGAGCTGAGCTGCTTTCCGCAACCCGGACAGGTGATCGCCAGCCACGTACGTGGGGGTCAATTCGGAAAGCACCCGACGGATCTCGTCGTGGTCGGTGCTGACTGGAACATCTGCCAGTACACCGTCGGCGGACAGTACAAGCCCGACCGACTGTCCCCCCAGAGCATCCAGTTTCTCGCTGACCAACGTCTGAGCCCGGGCTGTGCCAGCTGCACCGGACAGGCTGGCAGACACATCGATCAGGAAAACGGTTGCGGTTTGAGCGTCGGAGGCGGGCGGTGTCAGCGCCCGGTGCCAGACGGGGCGTGCGAAGGTCAGAACGGCTGCAGCCAGGAGTAGGAGACGAAGGACGAGAAGAAGGATGTCTCGCAGTTGACGTCGTCCTTCCCGGGGAAGCTGCGCGCGCCGGATGAACCGTGTGGAGGGGAAGACGATTCGCAGCGGGATGGCCCGATTCATCAGATGGAGAGCGATCGGTACGGTCAAGGCCGTCAGGCCGAAGAGAAAGCCAGGGGAAGTGAAGGAAAGCATCAGCCCATGGCCTCCCTTCTGTGCAGGTACGCGGCGAGCATGTTGCCCAGCGAGTCAGTCGTGGACACCTGTAGGAAATCGACGTGTTCCTGCAGACAACCGAGACGGATGTTGTCCAGCCACGTGTCCACCGAATGTGAGTATCCGCGGCGGACCAGTTCGGGGGCGGTAACGATTTCGTGTCCTGTCTCACTGTCTACAAAGCGGGTTGTTCGAGAGAACGGCAGATCGATTTCGTCAGGGTCGAGACACTGCAGGGCAATGCAGTCGTGGTGCGCAAATCGGAAACGTTTCAGCAACTGTGAAAGGTCCTCGTCGATATCCACAAAATCAGAGAGCCAGACGACCAGGCCTCTACGTCGGAAGTTCTCCGCGAGCTTGTTCAGGGCGTCAGCGTGGGCCCCTGTTGTCTGCGGTTTGAGCCGCTGGAGTTCGGTGAGAATGCGCTGTAGGCCCCCGGTCCTGTGCCCGGGCGGCACTGCGGTCAGTATCCCCTCGCTGTAGGCGTAGAGGCCGACGTTGTCCCCCTGGCGGGTTGCCAGGTAAGCAAGGCAGGCCGCGACCATGCACGCGTAGCGGAATTTGGTGCACGCGGCTCGCTTCCCGCCGTAATCCATTGAGGCGCTGCTGTCGATGATGAGACAGCAGTTCATGTTCGTCTCTTCCTGGAAAACCTTGGTGTAGAACCGGTCTCGTTTCCCGTACACCTTCCAGTCGATGTACTTGAGATCGTCTCCCGGCACGTAGCTGCGATACTGGAAGAACTCACTGCCGAAGCCGTGGTACAGGCTCCTGTGCAGTCCGGATATGAAGCCTTCCACGGCTACACGGGCCAGGAGCGCATAGCTATCTATGCGGGCCAACGTTTCGGGTGCGAGCAGTTCGGCTATCGTCTGTTCCGGCATGGCGTTCCTGTTTCGACGGCTGTGTGGGCCTGAGACCTGAGTGCTGCCTGTTCTGGACCTTCGCGTGCACGTCTGGTTCGGGCTGCGGCCGTCTGGGTGGGGCCGTTGACCGCGACGAAGAAAAAGACAGAGTATTTAGCAGCCTTCGCGGAATTCGCAAGTGGCATGGCTATTCCAAAGGGCAATTGTGGCTTTGGATCCTCGGTGAACAGTGGCTCGGTAGCCCTTTGGACCCAGGATCACTCTTGAGGTTCGGCGACAGGTTCCAGGAGAAGGGATCGGACCCCCAGGAAACGGCCGGTCGAGTTGGGATTCCGACCCCGTACTTCGAGTTTGAGCCGGTGGCGTCCCTTTGACAAGAGGTGTACCCCCAGTTCGGCCAGGCCGGCGCCGGGGCTGAGGACTGCAGCATAGCCATCGACCGGCTCGCCTGGGATTCCGTCGTCCAGCGAGGCGAGGAACTTCCCATAGGAAGTGAACAGTGTATGCCGCAGGCGGACGTGGTAACGGGCAGCCTGCGGCACGCTGAACTCGTAGGTCACGAAATCTCCATCTTCTTCCCCTCGGTAGAACATGGTGTCCAACCCTCCGAGTTCCTTGCTCGCTTTCCCCGACGAAGCAGTGAGGAGCATGTCCTTGATGGGGATGATGTGACCGCCCAGAGCAAAGGTGAACTGGGTGGTTCGACGGTTCAGCCAGCTGTCCGTCAGGATCGCCTCGAACGTGTATGTGTCCGGCTCGTCGGACATTGCGTCGGGGGTGAGCGCCAGCATCCATTGATCCGGTTGGGTCTTCGACTGCTGGAGGTCGACTTCGACGGGTTGAACGCCGGTGCGGCTGGACGAGATGTAGGCTTGGCAGCTGTCTCTGAGCAGGCCGCTTGGTTCATCGAACGCCAGCTTGATCGTGTCACCGTGTCGCACGACACCGAGGTTGCGGTCTGCTGGCGGCAGGCTGTGTTCCCCGATGGAAACAGCGGTCACTTGAGGCGGGAGGCGATCGGTCGCGGCGACGGTAGCCGCCACGATCCGGATTGTCGCCTGATCTTCCGTCAGGCAGGCTTCGGGGACCGCGAGTGACCTCGCCTCGCCCACTGCGGGTGAGGGCAGTACATTCTGCCAGGGCTGTCCGCTTGTGCGGGTCATGAGCCGGGCCGAGCTTGATGGAGCACAGGGGACCGTCAGGCTTTCCATGTGCCCCCGCGTGCTCCATAGGCCTGCGCCGGGCATCGTGACTGAGACGGCATTGACGCAGCGCACGGTGTCCCCTGTGACCAAGCCGATGACCGGTTCGTTGGCCAGGGCGATCTGGCTGCCTCGCGGGTGCGACGCGACATGGGCGATCTGATACGCTCCGTCTGTTTGGCCGTCGGCGAGGAGGTAGTCGGGCAGTGTTCTCGAGCCGGTTGGCAGATGGACATCAACGGCCACCGTGCTCTTGCTGTGGTCTACGCTGAGCACTTTGCCCTGCCATCCCGGGGAGGCGAGAATCTCGATGCCACGCCAGCGCAGCGCTTCTCCGCCGACCATTGCTGCCTGAGTCGGTCGGTCGTGTGTCGAACTCACGAACGCCACGTGGCCCCGGAACTCCAGGAGTGCGGCATCCCCGACACGGATCGTCGATGCTGAGGCCCCATCTCCGTTGACGACTATGATGTCCACTCGAGGACCTTGCTTGACCTCCACGGCTTTGCACCATGTGCGGACGTCTCCGTCGACCTCAAGTTCCCGAAGGGTGTCTACCGAAGGCGTCCCGGCATAGACGTCCACGACCGAGATGAATCTGTTGGATGGGCCGGTGCGCTGAAGGAACACCTTTGTCATATCGACGCTGGCGAAAGGCGTCGAGCGATTACGCAGACCGGATGCCTGGGCTTGGTAGACGGTGGTACTGCCGTCCGGGAAGGTGGAGAGCCGAGTCTTGAGATGGGGGCTCGCGTCCGCTTGCCATTCGAACTGAGCCAGGCTGTCCATCTGACTCGCGCGAATGGTGCGCAGCCACTGGAAACCTGTCTTTGGGTTTCCCAACGCGTCTCGAGGGACTTCTTCGGTTGCTCCACCCGAGGCGGTGAACCGGGAACCGTCAGCATGGAACGCGAACAGGTGTTTCGTCCCGCCTTCGACTTCGAATGCATCGAACAGATAGCGGCGTCCGAGCCCGTGGTCCACCAACAGGCAGCGGCGCCGGTACGCGGATGTCGTGTCGCCGTAGGGATGAGCTGACGCGATGACTGCTTTCACCGGGCCAAGATCCGCGAAGGCCTCCAATTCGCCCCCGGTCGTGCCCTGGGGTTCACCGTCAACGATGACGACATTGTGGGACGCGGTGCTTCGAATCCAGGGGTGGTGTGGGTGTCCGGCCCCCAGGTAGCCCAAATCTGTGACCATTTCCCGACCGAAATCGTAGTACAGGATGTTCAGGCGGTCCGGGTGTCCGTGTCCGCTTCCATGGCGACCGTAGTCCAGCACGAGAGCGGCGTCTCGGGACGTATCTCCCGTCCGGAGGACTCCCCAGCCTGCGCCGGGGCGCACGGTGCTGTGACGGCTTGGGGCAGCGGGTGTGATTTTCGTCAGATCCAGGTCCGGGTCACGGCGGAACAGGGCATACTCTCCGCCTGAGGTCGTTGCTTTGCCGCCAAACGCCCAGGCCATAAGGCTGAGGCTCTTCCTGTTTGGGTACCAGTAGGCCTGTTGCTCGATACGGGCCCGCGGGTAACGCGCCCCCAACGTGGAATCATTCATCGGAGGGAGGCGGCCGTCAGGCATCGTCTCTGGAGCACCTGCGACCAGAATCCGCTTCATCAGAGGGTGCTCGAACAGGTTCAGATCATCGTAGCGATCATCTTGCGTGTAGGTGGGTGGGTCGGAGTAGCCGCGGAGGGCTTCTGGCGTCACGTACAGGCGTCCCAGTGTCATTCCCTCATAGGACGGAGAGGACTCATACCAGTGTCCGTCCCGGTAGAAGTACTTCTCCAGGAATCCCAGCAGGCCGTCCGGGCGCTCAATGGCCCAGGCAATAACGGCATGGTCTCCCAGCATGAGTCCGGTCAGGGCGCCGGCGGCCATTGCCGTAGGGCCATCATTAACACAACACCCTTTCGGGCTGGTGGCGGTCATGAGACGGGCGAACTCGCGGAAGCACCCCTCCTCGATGGCAATCTTGTCTTCGGTTGAGTAGACGCCGCTGTTATAGGTCAGATCGTAGGCGCAGGCCAACTGGATGAAGACGCCTGCATCGTGCAGTTTCCAGCCTGAGAGCTTACCGGACTGCAGGTTGTCGTAGTTCTGGTAGATGTGCCGCCAGTCATGGGGCAGATAGTGTGGGTAGACCTGGGCCAATCTGAGGAGGACTTTGCGGACCTTTTCTGCGTAGGCAGTGTCGCCGGTCAGAGCATAGACTTTGCCTAGGTGGCCGAGCTGGCCCAGCTTGCTGATGCGGCTGTAACGCAGGCGGCCGCTGAGTCTGAAAACGGGACTCTTGGCCGAGCCGTAGACCTTTGATGGTGTGCCCTTGTAGTACGGAATCCGCTGTTCATTTCCCAGTGGGTCAAGAAACGTCTCTTCATCTTTCTCCGGGCAGTCTGGATTCGGCCAGACGAACGCGCACTTGCGGCACTTGATCTCATCCGAGCTCACATGGGTCCAGGCGAAACGCCATCCTGCGCCGCATTTGGGGCAGTCAACGACCCGGAATGGCGTCAGGTCGGGAATCCAGTAGGTCAACTTCTCATCCGGGCACTTCATCCAGAAGCGGGACCCCGATTTCAGGGACGTAAGTGTACTTCGGGCCCAGTCGTGTTTTTTCAGGTTGCTCCGGGCCCGGGCGATGTCTTCCGGTTTGTAGAGCCCGCAGGGATGAACCACCGGGGCAGCTGGCTGTGGTTGGCGGTCAAAGACGGGTTTGGAGCCGATTCCCAACTCGATGTCATCGAAGTAACCCTCGGTGACATTGCCTGAAAAGCTGTTGGCATGGGCAGAGATCGCGATCGTCCCTGCCGGGGGACGGAAGCGCAGGATGACTCGCGTCCACTTGCCGGTCCCCCTGCAAACGGTTGATTTGGCGTGCGGTTTCGGGCGTTTCCCCTCAGCAGCCCAGAATTCCATATACAACGACGCGTGATTGCGTGGAGCCCCGTAGTACCAGCATGCCACCCAGCATGTCTCGCCTGGAGGAATGGGCAACTGCGGACTCCGCAAACCCGTTGCCGTTTCCTTGCTGGGATCAACGAGCTTGAGTGAGTGCGTGCCGCTATGAGCGTGGTCTGTTGTGACCGCAACCTGACCGGCAGGTGAGAACGGGGACCAGCCGCTCGGGAGTTTTCCTGAAGTGCCGGTACTTTCGAACGTCTCCACCCAGGCGGGTTCAGGAGGCGGGGGCAGCGCCCAGCACCCGAAGGAGACGACAATTGGGAGAGCAAGGAGAACGTGTCTGGGCAGGAAGTGCATGCTGAGACCTTTCTGCTTTCGAGTGGATGCGGAGCTTGCCGCCGCAGTCACTGTGCAGTCAGTGACGTCGTGAACTGGGCTTGGCCCGTCGGGTTGCGGGACGCCCTCACTCATGTCTGATGCCCGGGGCCCGTTGACGGGAGGCCTCACTGTTCTGTTCAGGTGTTCCAGTTACCCGGTAAGCCCCGCGGAAGGCGTCTTCTTGACGGCCTGCTCGAACGAGCGGAACGCGATCTCGTAGAGCAGCTCGTGTCCACCATCAAAGATCGACAGGTAGACCGCCGCGTCCGGATGGCGTTCGACCAGTTCAGTATAGAGGTCAAGGCTGTGCCCGTATGGTACCGAGGGGTCCCACCTACCGTGGTAGATGGATACGTTCGCTTTGGCAATGGTGTCGATGCAAGCGACGGGGGAGCGTTGTCTGTATTCGTCGGGTCTCTCATCCGGAGCCCCACCACAGCACGCTTCCATACCGGCAACATAGTTGGGATTTTCCGAGTGCCAGCGGCCCACATCAGTGATTGGGCACCACGAACTGACCATTGCCCAGAGTTCAGGGCGGTGCCCTGCCATACACAGCGCCATGTGGCCTCCACCACTTCCCCCAAGGAGGAGGACGCGCTCCGGGTCGACGGTGTCAGCGTGTTCTGTGCAGACGAACGTGAGGGCGTCAACGATGTCCTGCTTGGCGAGTTCGGATGCACAGGCCTCCGAAGCGCGGGGGTTGGTGGCCAAGTTGGCACCCCGGAACTCGGGTAGCAGGAGGCCCCAGCCGAGCTCCTGCACGTAAGGGAGCATGCGCTCGATTTGGTTTGTGCGCCCAAAGCTCCACGAATGGAGGCCGACAACGAGGGGAGCTTTGTCGCCGGCGGAAGGCAGGTGGAGGAGTGACGTCTCGATCGACCCGTCGAGGGACGAGGGGACTTGGATCTCAAGCATACCGGACATCGTGTGATCCTTCGTCGAACAGAGGGTCTACTTGGGGGGGGCTCACTCAGTCACGCCGAACCATTTCCCACACGCCGTCTGCGGTCGGTTTGACGAGGATGACGGGAGCGCCTTCGATAAGTTCAGGCCTGAGTTTTTCACATCCGCTGACTGTTCCATCGTGCACTGGGGTACCGTCTATCGTCTGGACCCTTGTGACCCCGGATGTGATCACGTCGGCAATGCTGACCGAACCGGTCAACTCACGGATGCGGGCGATCTGCACGAAGCGACCATCGTTCCCGCCTGCGGCCAGGCCAACTCCCGCTACAGCCCCAATGAGCCCGTCCCCGGATCCCCCCAGACTTTCGGCTACGGCCCCGGCTTTCCGGGCGGCTTCAGCGGCCTGGGCCTGGGTGACGAGTTCTCGCTTGGCTCGTCCCCCGAAGTCGGCTGGTGATGGGGGGGCGTGCGGCAGCACGCACAGTCCGGGATCACTGCCCTCAATGAACTGCTCCAGCATCAACTCCCGGACTTCGGCGAACAGCTCGTCGACCTTACGTGACGTGTTTTCGACGTGGATCACATTTGCGCTGTTGTTCTTGGTCATTGGGACTCGCGGATCGCGCAGCAATTGGTGCCGGGAGACCCCGCGAATCGTGCTGTGTCGGGCCAGACGACCAGCGATGTGACGGGCCAAATGCCCCGTTCCGCGGGTGCCCGGCATGTCCGTATCATCCATGCCGATGTAAATCACGTTGTGTTCCCGGGGTCCGTGTCGCCGGACTGCTCACCCGAGCCTTTTTGGGGCAGCTGCGGACGTTCAGAACGTCAGCTCGATGCCGGCCAGGAGGGCTCGTCCAGCTGCTGCGATATTGTCAGACGTGTAGTAACTGTCATCAAACAGGTTGTTGGCTCGCCCGAAGATTCGGGCATGTTCGTTGATCCGCTGGGAGACCGCTACGTCCAGCACACTGGAAGACCGGATGGTGTCGTTGGTGTTTTCGCTTGTGCATTGCTCGCCGAGAAACGTGTGCCCCACGGCGAGCTCCAGACCCGAACTCGGGGTGTAGGTGATACGCGTATCGATCTTGTGGCGAGGGCGGTACCGCAGTCGGGTGTTGTCGACGTCTCCGGATCGGTCCTCGGCATCAAGATAGCTGTAGTCGACTGACAAGGACAGGACCTCTGTGATGTCTTTTGTGCACCCCACCTCGAAACCGCGGTGGCGGGCCTCATCGATATTCTGGTAGACATTGCTCCCATCGCGGTCAATCAGGTCATCGATGTCTTCATGGAAAAGCGCGGCCCGGAACTGCCATGACTCCCAGGGCGTGAGGGCAATGTCAAGACTCGTCCCTGTGAGCATGGCCGGCTTGAGATCCGGATTCCCCCGTCCTGCTTCATAGAGTTCGCGGAGGAAGGGGAAGCGTGAGCGTCTGTAGACGGCCGGAGTAACAGATAGCCAAGCCAGAGGCGTCCAGGTGGCACCGATGTTCCAGCTGTAGGTCTCGTCGCGTGATTCGGCGTGCCAGGAATCCACGCGGACACCCAGACTGCCCGACAGTGATTCTGCCAAATCCATCCTATCTTCCAAAGCCAGGTACTGGACCCACGTTCGTTCGGTGATCTCGAAGGGAACGGATACGTTGCTTTTGTTGATCTCGAAGCCATCCGCGTCTCGTCGGCTCTGCTCGAGGCCGTAGCTCAGGCTGAGGTCGGCAAAGCGCGAGATCCAGGTGTTGAGCAGCACAGCTCCGCCTGTCACGTCGTCCTGGGCTTCCTCGGTCAGGGCGCCCTTGTTTGCCTGGGTTGAGAAGGTCTGGTCGTCATAGGCTGAGCGCAGGACATCCGTGCCTGTGTGGAATAGCGACAGCTTGCCTCCGGTCCGCTCGGAGAAGGCGTGTTCGGCAATGGCGGCAATGTGAAGCCTGTCCATGTCCTCAACGCGTTCGAACTTGGTTTTGGCTCCGGTGATATCGAACGCCATCCCATAGGCCGAGGCCTGTTGCGTAATGGTCAGACCGACACGCGTGTCTTCCGATTCCCAGCCGAGCTTCAGCGTTCCGGATCGGTGCTTCAGTCCCGAGTTCTCGCTTGTGTTGCCGTTCTCCAAAGCGGTTGAGTCCAGGCTTCTCGCGAGGGGGAATCCGTCCCGGTCAGTCGCGTCCAGAGCGAGGTTCGCGTAGAACGACTTCCAGGGCATTCCAAGGCTCAACGCTGATCGCCAGTAGGCGTCGTCTCCGGCCTCCACCGAGATGGCCCCCGCTGGTTCGTCGCCTGCCTTACTGGTAATAATCTCGACAACTCCCCCCATCGCGTTCGGGCCGTATAGAACGGAGCCCCCTCCGCGGATAAGGCGGACCTTGGCGATGTTGGAGGCGGGGATTTTCTGGAGGTCTTGACGTCCGGTGTAGGGATTTGTCATCGGGACGCCATCCACAACGACCTTGACTTCGCGCTGCCTGTACCCACGGACCCTTGCCATGGCATCGCCCTCGTTACCGAGGCGTACGAACGACCCCGGGAGGTGATGCAGGATGTCTGCGGCGTGTTTGGCGCCCATGATCCGGATGTCATCTGCATCCAGCTCAAGCACGGAGGATGTTGCATCTTCGCCGACTGTCCGTCCGGCGACCACAAGCATCTCACCGAGCTCAAAGACCTGTGTCCCCGGAGTGTCTTCCGGCATTTCCGTCGCGGTTGGGCCGCCCCCCCAGGCTGCGAGAGCCAACATGCCGCATGACACCACACCGAACACACGCTTACACTCCATCATCTTCCTCCTACTGTTTGATGTACTGGCCACCACTTATCCCGTTATGCAGGCGCAAACATAACGCATGGCGAGGAGCGCTCAAGCTTCGAGAGCAGAAAGGAGGTCGTCCCGTGCATTTCGGGAGGGTCGAGTCCGAACGTCCGGCTACGCTGGGTGCAGTCTTGTTCAGTCAGTGAGGGACAGTCGGCTGCCGGTCGGGCCTGACACTTGCCGTCCGGCTGGTCGTAGGGTAGTGTGGGTAGCTGTTTTCGGCGAGCTGTGTGCCGGAAACTCAACCGGAGGCATCGCTTACATGCGCACGAATCTGTCCATTCGCTCTGTCCGTTCGTTCCTCGCGCTCGCGGGGGCATCACTCCTATTGGCCCACTCCTACGTGCACGGGCATGAACTGGCAGGGATGGCCGGCGTCCCCGGCGGGCTGGTTGTCCACCTGGGGGTTGATGGGGCGTTTGGGGTGGGTTGGGGGCCGAACGACCGTTATGTGGTGCATGGGCTTGACGTGTCGCCGGAAACAGTCGCTGCCGTTCGAGCTCGGATTCACGCTCGGGGGGGGTACGGGCCCGTTTCCGCCGCCACCTTCGATGGCAAGCGGCTTCCATATGCGAACGGGCTCGTCAACCTGATCGTTGCAGACGACTTGGGTGATGTTCGTGTCTCCGAGGTGTTGCGTGTCCTGTGTCCGCGTGGTGTTCTGCTCACCAAGCGCTCTCAGCCCGACACGGGAGGACTGGTTCCTCTAACGCCAATTCCAACCGGGCTGGAGGGATGGCACGTCTACCGGAAGCCGCCGGACTCCAAGTTGGACGAGTGGACACACTACCTCTACGGGCCGGACAACAACGCCGTCTGCCAAGACGAGGTTGTTGGCATCCCTCGTTCGATACAGTGGGTGGCGGCCCCGCGTTGGGGAAGGAGCCATGAAGAGCTGGCCAGCATGAGCGCCACGGTGACGGCCAACGGGCGGATCTACTACATCGTGGACGATGCCCCATTGGCGTCAATTCGCTTTGCCGGGCAGTGGAAGCTGGTCGCCCGGGACGCGTTCAATGGTGTTCAACTTTGGGAGCGGCCCATCGCCCGATGGAACGATCACCTGCGGCACTTCCGCTCAGGGCCTGTACACTTGCCCCGTCGCCTGACTGTGTCTGGAGACACCGTGTTCGCGACCGACGGGTTCGGAGGGCCGGTTCTGGCCATTGCCGGGGCAACAGGCGCCACGATTCGCGAGTTTGCCGGCACTGAGAGCACTGAAGAGATCCTTGTCACGGCAGATGCACTCTATCTGGCGGTCGGGACCTCAGAAGTGAATCGTCGCGGCGGCGGACTTCACCTTCGGGGCGAGCCGGAGCCAACGCCATTTCGTCGCATCATGGTCTTCAGCCGGGCTTCCGGGAGTCTTCTGTGGCAAAGGGATTGCAGCGCAACGCAGGTCCTGCCGCTGAGCATGGCCGTCAAGAATGACCACCTCTATTACCAGAGCACAGCCGGGATCGTCTGTTTGAATGCTCATTCCGGCAGTGAGCTGTGGACCGCAGCGCGAGCCACTCCCGCGAGACGGATGGCGTTCTCCGCTCCGACGCTGGTAGCCACCGATGGCGTTGTCCTCTGCGCTGACCGAGAGCCAGGGAAGGCTGAACAGGACGGGCCAGCTGCCGGCGCGATCGAGTGGGGGGTGCACGGATGGAATGAGAAGGGCTTTGCGCGGAAGGGCAAGTCCGTACTCCGGGCTTACGCGGCTGCGGACGGCAGGGAGCTCTGGTCAGTCCCTTGTAAGGAAGGGTACAACTCCCCGGTGGATGTGTTCGTGATCAAAGGCACGGTTTGGGTTGGCCCTGACTACCGCGGGTTCGATCTGGGGACAGGAGAGTCTGCCGGGAAGATCGACACCAAAGCGCCGCGTGTTGGCATGGCCCATCATCGCTGCTACCGCAACAAAGCGTCGGAGCAGTTCATCTTCACCGGCAAATCGGGTATCGAGGTGTTGAGCCTTGCCGAGAAGCGTTGGCTCAGCAACAACAGCTGGGTTCGCGGCACGTGTCAATACGGAATCATGCCGGCAAACGGGTTGCTCTATGCGCCACCTGATGCATGCGCTTGTTTCCTCACGGTGAAGGCTCCCGGCTTCGTTGCCGTTGCCCCACAGGTGCGCGCCACCAGCGGGATGGTGTTTCCGGAGCGGCCTGTTCTCGAACGTGGGGTGGCCTTTGGCAAGGCCCTCAAAGGCGTCTCCACATCGCAGGAGTGGCCCATGTACCGTCACAATCCACAGCGGACGGGGGCAACTCCGGCGACGCTGCCCGAATTCCCGACGCCACGGTGGTCTGTCGCCGTTGGCGGTCGCCTTACGCAGCCGGCGGTTGTGGGCGATACCGTGGTTGTGGCCTCAATCGACACCCACACCGTTCATGCGCTCTCCGTTGCCGATGGGCGCGAGATATGGAGGCATACCGCCGGGGGCAGAGTTGACAGCACGCCCACGATCCACGCCGGCGCCGTGCTCTTTGGGGCCGCGGATGGATGGGTCACCTGCCTGGATCTCCGGGATGGTGCTCCTGTCTGGCGCTTCCGGGCCGCGCCTGAGGAACGTCTGGTCAATGCGTATGGTCAGCTGGAGTCGACCTGGCCGGTTCACGGGGCTGTCTTGGTTCAGAACGACGCGGTGTACGCGATGGCCGGGCGGTCATCCTACCTCGACGGTGGGTTGGTCCTCTACCGACTCAATCCGCAGACGGGAGAGCAGCTTTCGCGCACTGTGCTTTACCATATTGATCCGGAGACCGGCAAACAACTTGTGCCGGAAGCCAGGTTCAATATGGAGGGGACAACGTCGGACATTTTGTCGGGCGATGGCACGAACGTATTTCTGAAGTACTTCACCTTTGATCGCGAGGGGCAGCGGATCGAGTCAACAAGCGACAGGCTGTTCGCGATTGCCGGGCTTCTTGGCGAGGAGTGGTTCGTGCGATCGTACTGGATCATTGGCCGTGAGATTGGTGCCGGCTGGGGTGGATGGGCCAACGCAGCCAACCGTTACCCATCCGGTCGGATTCTCTCCTTCAACGGTGATCTGATCTGTGGTTACAGTCGCCGCAAGGTTTCTGGCGGCCCGGTCGGCCATCGGGCAGATGCGTACCATCTGTTTGCCGTCCCGCCCGGGAGCGAGACTCCGCAGACCGACAGAAAGGGCAGGAAGCGGTTCGTGAAATCGGCGCCCACCTGGGTGGACACCAAATCGCTGACCGTGCGGTCCATGGTCCTTGGGGCGAACCTGCTGGCCGTAGCTGGACCGGTCGATCTGGGCGTTCGCCAGGAAGCGGAACTGGCCTATGCGAACGAGCCTGAAGCGCGCGCTGCTTTCGAGGGGAAGAAAGGCATTTTCCTGCGGATGTGTCGGGCCAAAGATGGCCGACGCCTTTCTGAGTGTCCGCTTCCGGCCAAACCAGTCTTTGACGGCCTGTCGGCAGCCAACGGGCGCCTCTTCCTCTCACTTCAAAGTGGATCCCTGATGTGCTTTGGCCCCGGGAGTGGGGAGTTACTTCCTGACTCTGCGTCCGCCTCGGTCGGGGCTCCCCAACCAGCTCCTCCAAGCAAATCCAAGCAGGCTTCAGCCAAGCCGTCCGGCCCTCCCCCGAAGCTGACGGGAAAGGACAGGCGTGCGGACTTCGCGCACGTTGAGGCCGAGGCGATTCTGGAGAAGGGCGCGGGGTACCGTCTGGCCTCCGGCAAAGGAAAGACGGGGCTCGCGGTCAAGGCGTTACCCAAGCCTCTGAAGGCGCGCGTCGTCCTGAAGGGGACCGTCAAACCTGCAGCCCGGTTCGGACGCCCTGCGTTGCACGAAAACGCGTACATTGCATTTGGGGACGGCACTGGGGACACAGCCTTGGTGAAGTGCGGACTGAAGTTCATCGCGGGGACTGCGGTCATCATCGAGGGCCCTGCCAAGGGTGGTGCGGCGGTCTCGGAACGACTTTCGGTTGATACGACCAAACCTGTGCCGGTTGAAGTTGCGGTCGACTTGCAGGCGCAGAGCGTGTCGATGCGGATCGGCAAGAAGACGTTCAAGACTCAACTGCAACGCAAGCTGGCGGCAGTCACACATGTCGGTTACTGCGCGACGAACGCAGTGAGCGATTTCAGTGTCCTCGAGGTAACGGGCGAGTGACGGCGACGCAGGGATCCCCAGGAGCTTCCTGAGGGGGCTTTGGACGGCTTTCGTGCCCATTGCCCATGGAGACCGGGGAAGGGCACCGCACGGGCTCTGTCGCCCCCAGGCTGGAATGGCGTTAAGATGAGCGGTGGAAAGTGCATCCAGTAAGAGGTCGCCGGATGGCACCGCCTCCCACATTGAGGTCAGGTGCAGCCAACGTGGGAGGGGATGCCATGCCCCGATTGCTCTTGTCTTAACGCCGTTGGCCCCCAGGTGTCAGAGGTCTTCCTTCGTCTTCTCGACCAGCCGAGTCTCGGTCATGACCATCTGTTTGTCGACGGCCTTGCACATGTCGTAGATGGTCAGGAGAGCGATGCTCACGGCAGTCAGCGCTTCCATCTCAACGCCTGTCTGCCCGATGCAGGTGACGCCTGCGGTTACTGCCACGCCCTGAGCGTCCAGCTCACAGTTGACATCGATCTTGCCAACCTGCAGGGGGTGGCAGAGAGGGATGAGCTCATGTGTGCGCTTTGCTGCCTGGATTCCAGCGATCTGGGCTACGGTCAGAACATCGCCCTTCTTGATGTTGTTGTCCCGGATCAGAGCGACAGTTTCGGGTTGCAGATCAATACGCCCTTCGGCAACCGCCCGCCGACGTTGGGGGGGCTTCGCGGACACATCCACCATGCTGGCCCGACCATCTGAATCCACGTGACTGAGCGTACCCATGGGGCTATCCTCCGATGCGGTAGAAGCGGTTATTCTCGCAAGGCCCGCCACGTTCAGGCTTGGCGTCCACCGCGGCCTCGATCGCGGCGGCGGGACCGAGCTTCCTGACATCAAATGCCAGATCACTGAAGAGGCATGGCAGTAGTTGGCCGTTGCTGGTCAGGCGGAGGCGTGTGCACAACTCACAGTCGCCTCCAGTGCCGCCGCTGATGGGCCAGAACTCCCCCCGGCTGAAGTCCATCTGTCGGATGTATCGGACCTCCAGCCCCTCCTCTGCAGCGAATGCCGCGACTGCTTTGGCGTCCGGTTCCAGACTGGACTCGCGCACCACGCAATTGAGTTTCACCGGTGTTAGCCCGGCTTCGCGGGCAGCACGGATCCCGGAGAGAACGTCCTCGAGACATCCTCCGCGGGTTGCAGTGGCGAAGCGTGTCGGACACATGGCATCAAGGCTTACGTTCACACGTTGAAGCCCCGCCTCGGCCAGTGCTTCAGCGTGTTCCGCCAGCAACGTACCGTTTGTGGACATGGCCAGGTCCCGGATTCCGCGGATTCGGGCGAGCATTTCCACCAGATTCACAATGCCTCTGCGGACAAGTGGTTCGCCGCCGGTCAGGCGGATCTTGTCAAAGCCGTGGTCCACAGCAGCACAGACGACATCGCGGATCTCTTCGAACGACAGTACGTCATCATGGGAGATGAGCGGGACGCCTTGTTCAGGCATGCAGTAGGTGCATCTCAGGTTGCAGCGGTCGGTGACTGAAACCCTGAGGTAATGGATGTGTCTAGCGAATCTGTCGTACAAGAATCGGCGTCCCTTCGGCTATCTCGGCCACACCTTCCGGCATGCAGACCAGGCCGTTGGCTTGAGTGAGGGCATGGGCATGAGCGGAACCGTGGTAGTCGACCGGCAGAGCCAGTCCCTCTTCGGTCAGGCATACGGGGAGCCACGCGTCCCGGTCCGTTTTGCGTCGGTGCAGGCGGCGCCCCAGAGGGACGCCGATGGTGGGCGGGGAAAAGCGGTGTCCCATGGTGAGATACAGGAAGGGCTTGACCAGAAGCTCAAACAGAATGAAGGTCGACACAGGGTTGCCGGGCAGCCCGAAGCACACGGCTGACTCTCCAACTGCAAAGGTCGTCGGACGCCCGGGTTTGACGGCAACGCGGTCAAAGCGGATGCGGAATCCGTGTTTGGTCAAAACTTGCGGGACATAGTCGAAATCGCCCATGGAAACGCCCCCGGACATGATGATCACGTCATGGGTTGCGGTTGCTTCGAGCAACGTTGTCTCCAAGGCAAGCTCGGTATCTTCCGCGATCCCCCTGTATTGCACAATGGCTCCCACGGCTGCGGCCTGGGCCGTGAGCTGGGGACCATTGCTATCGCGGATCCTGCCGAGGCCGGGGCGTTCGGTTGGTGGGACGAGCTCATCTCCGGTGGAAATCACGGCCACGTGCGGCCTGGCTGCGACGTGAGGTGCTGCGCATCCGGCTCCGGCAAGAACAGCGATGTGCTCCGGGGCGATCAGCGTGCCCTTTCCCAGGAGACGATCTCCCGCTTTGACGTCTTCCCCCCGGATGCAGATGTTGGACCGCGTATAGGGCTTGAGGCTTCGAACGCGTCCCTCTGAGACGGTCTCGGTATGCTCGACCATGACTACACTGTCCGCTCCCTCCGGAACCATGGCGCCAGTCATGATTTTGGCACACGTGCCGGGCTCAATCGAGTGTTTCGGAACGCCTCCGGCCGGTATCGTCTCGGTCACGCAAAGCGGGCCGGGAAGGTCCGCGCGGCGACAGGCGTAGCCGTCCATGGCCGACTTGTTGAACGGCGGCATGTCGACGTCGGAATGGACGTCTTCGGCCAGGACCCGGTTGAGCGACTCTGCCAAGGGTATCTGCTGGGGAGTCACGGGCGGGGCCGCGCTCAAAATGGTTGCCAGTGCTTCATCGAACGATATCATGGTTGCTCGCTGTTCACTCCATGAGGGGCAGGGGTTGCTGAGAGTCGCCACACGCCTTTAGCCCATCCCACGGCGGCGGGAGGGACGTCAAACCCCGTCTTGTCGAAGAGGATGACCTGGTCTGCATATGCCATCACGTTGGCGGCCGATTGTTTGGCTTCAGCAGCGCCCCTCTCTCTGATAATGAGAAACAGATCCGGCTCCAGCACGCCACGTAGGCTGTTGGATTCGCAGACGATCGGGACGTCCAGAGGCAGGGCTGCCTTCAAGGCTTCAGCTCCAGTGGCAAGCGCGTCCTTGAGCACGCGGAGCCAGAACACCTGCCGGGCGCCCGCTTCGAGCATTCTGCAGGTGTCTTTGTTCGACGACGTATTGCGTTCTTCGGTGAGGCAGAAGTCGCCGTCCAAAGAGGAACACACGCCACAGCCCGTTCCGCCTCTGGGGCACGGGCCATTCCGTTCTGAGACGGTCGTCACCTTGAGCCCGGTTACCGGTTGGACCGGGGCAACTGCCCGTATGAGGCTGCAGGCGTACTCAGTCTTGCCAACGTTCCGCCCGGCGGCTCCGATCATGACCATTCCCGGCCAGCGTTCCATCATTTTTCCCCCAAAAGAGGCCTGATGTGACCGTTGAACGCGTCCTGGAGGCCTCGTTCGACGTCGGACCGGAAGCGTGTGTACGCCTGGAGCCAGCGCTCACCATCCTCAGTCAGGGATGTGTTCCCTCCGCCGCTTCCTCCACGGTGCTTCTCCAGGAAGGTGATCCCGAGCTCTTCTTCCGATTTGCGTAGGTCGCCCCACGCTTTGCGGTAGCTGATACCGAGCTCTCTGCATGCCTGCTGAAGGGATCCGTGTTCGCGGATAGCGGAGAGCAACCGCCAGCGCCCATCGCCAAACACACCTTCGGCTGTCGGGTTCGACATCCAGAGCTTGCAGCTGGGACTGATTGGGGGCGTGGAAGAGGTCATTGAAGGAAGGGGGGAGGGAGCCGCCGCTTACTTGGGCTACTTGAAGCAGCCAAGCTGGCAGCCATTGACCTTGATGTTCAGCTTGTTGCATACGCGCCCGATGTCCGTCGGAGGGACGCCGTGGGTAGCGGCCAGTTCGAGGGCGTCCGCGCAGCGCAGCTTGCGGGACCCGTTCTGGTCAACGGATTTGGCGAGAACGGCTTCTGCCAATGCCTCTGAGGGTTCGGGGGCCATGGAGTTCCTCACTGAATTTGCCCGTGACTGCAGGGGGCGTTGTGCCCGCCGAATTCATCGCTTGTCTGCCGGCCGATGCAACACGCGACTGTGTTGGGCGCATTGCGCCGCCGACCGCTTTGGGCCGATGGTCGCGACCGTTATGCATTGGGGTGCATAACGACGAGAGTCTAATCCGTGCGCCCGGGAATTCAACCGGTGAGGGTCAGTCGAGCTCGGCTTTGACCACTTTCCCTGCCGGGTTCCGCGGCAGGGCATCGCGGAACTCGATCACGTGAGGGAGTTTGTATGAGGGCAGTCGTGCATGGCAGAACTTGCGCACATCCATCTCGGTGAGGCCTGCTTCATCCGGCACGACATAGGCCTTGATCATCTCGCCCAGTGAGGCGCGAACACCGGTTGCGGGCACCCCCTTCACGGCTGCCTCGCGGACCTGCGGGTGCCCAAAGAGAACGCCTTCCACTTCGGCTGCGAAGACGTTCTCCCCGCCGACGATGATCATATCCTTCTTTCTTCCTTTGATGAAGAAGTAGCCTTCCTCATCGACGCACGCCAAGTCGCCGGTCTTGAACCACTCACGACCGTCAATCGTGGTCATTGCTGCCTGCAGCTTGTCGGGTTGGTTCAGGTACCCTGAGATGACATTTGAGCGGTCGAACAGGAGTTCTCCCACCGTTCCGGCCGGTACGGCGTTCTCGTCTTCGTCCACGATCAGGGCGTCCACGAAAGGCAGGAGTCGACCGATCGAGTCTGGGCGTTCCATGGCGTCTTCGCCGCTGAGAACGTGCGTCATCGACGTCGTTTCGGTGAGCCCGAAGAAGTTGTGGCCCTCGACGTCGGGGAAGTGGTCCTGAAGGTGTCTGATGGTGCTGACCGGCATGGGGGAGCCGGCATAGCCGACGAGGCGGAGCGACGATGCGTCGTACTCGTCGAGCGTCGGCAGAGCGACGATTCGCTGCAGGACGGAAGGAACAGTCAGGAATGTTGTTATACCCTCGGTCTGGATCAGTTCCATCAGACCTTCCGGTTTCGTGTCAGACGTGATGATCACGGGCGTCTTCTGGTAGGCGGCCGTCGGCAACGAGCTGTACAGGGCCGTGCAATGGAACATGGGATTGACCAGGATGTGAACATCACAGGTGGAGAACTGGTGTGCATTGATGGTGGTCATCACGTTGAACATCAGATCGCTGTGTCGCATGATCGCACCCTTGGGGACTGATGTCGTTCCCGATGTGTGCATGATAATGGACATGTCATCTCCGGAGAGGGCGATCTCGGGAATGCTCGGGTCAGACTCGTAGAGGCTGTCAAGCGTGGGCAGGTCCGCGTCTTTCCCCGGGCGGACCGTGACGACGCACGTCGCTGCATCGCTCGCGATGTCCGCAAACATCCGGGCTTCCCTGCCATCGCGGACGATCAGCAGGTCGGGACTCACGTTTTTGAAGACAGCGGCGAGGCTGTCCTGCTTGAGCCACGTGTTCAGAGGGACGATGGCGCCGCCGAGCCTCTGGACTGCCCAGTAGATGATGAAGTACTCGAGGCAGTTTGGGAGGAAGACGGCCACGCGAGGATGCCCCTTGCCCACGAGTGAGTAGATACCGGCGGCCAGCTGCGCGACCATCTCCCCTGCCTGGGCGTAGGATATGCGTCGTGCCCCGTCGACGGCGGCGAGTTGATCAGGAGCCAGGGCCACGGCTTCATCCCACATGTCGCGGGTGGTCATGAGTCCGGGCTTCCGGACAGGACTGGCAGAGGCGGAGAGGAGTCGCTCGAGTACAGGTTCAATGGCGTCCGCCACGTAACGGTTGCCGTTTTCATTGGGATGGTTCCGGTCGCGCCAGCCACACCTGTTCTCAATGATATCGACCTGGATGTTCGGGATGTAGGCACAGCCGTGCTTCTCGGCGATCGCCCGCTCCTGCTGCTGGTAGGCAACGGCACGCTCATCGGTACCGTAGGTCTTCTCTACCAGAGCTCCGGTGCTGTCGCGGTACTGTCCGAACACTCCCAGGATGACGACCTGGATTCCGGCGTCTCGCATCCTGGTCACCAGGCCTTCCAGGTCACTGGCCCAGACGTCATGGGGACGTTCATCGCGCCACCAGTCGTTGGCCCCGAACTCGATGAGCACGATGTCTGGTTTGAGTGCGAGCACGTCCTCTGCGAAGCGTTCACCCGCCTCCTCAAAGCCTTCACCACCGACTCCCTTGTTGATGATGGTGTGGTCCGGGAAACGGTCCTGCAGGACGTCGCTGTAGCGTCCGGCTTCCCCGCCGCATGAGGTCAGACTGTCACCAAAGCACACGATCTTCATGTTGGGTGGCCTCTTGTTGTTTCGTTAGCGTGGGCTATGCAGATTTGCTGTCATGGGGTGGCCGGCAGCCCGGCTTCTGCCCCCTTCTTGCTGTTTTCTGTCTTGAATTCCGCGCGGATGGCACCCGCCAGTTCTCTCAGCCCCAGGGAGTTCGCCTGTTTGATAGCCTGATTGGCGGTGTCCATTGCCCTTTTCCGGCTGCCAGCCGCGCTATGGGCCCGGGCGAGGATCCGTAGGGCGGCCGGGTCCCGATTTTCGGTCTGTCGGCAGACGTCTTCACTCAACCGCACTGCTTCCACCGGGTTCCGAACGCCTGGGGCATTGGACATCGCCAGGGTCTCCGCCAGCAGTGCTGTCGCAGGAAGCCAACCTGGGATCGCAGTCAAGACGGTGCGCAGGTCCTTCACGGCTTCAGCATCACGGTGGAGGGAGCGCAACGCCCGGGCCCGGTTTACTCTGGCGGCGTGCAACTCCGGGGCGAGTTCACATGCCGCCGAAAAATGCTCAACCGCGCTCGAGAGCTTGTTCTGTGTCGCGTGCAGTCCTCCCAATGCGTTGTGGATGTCGGCCTGATCCGGGGCGAGAGCCAGGGATGCCTGCAGCTGCTCTACGGCGCCATCGAGGTTGCCCGTTCCCCGCAGGGCCTTTCCGAGGTTGCCTCTGATCCCGGCATCTTCCGGTTGACGCTCCGCTGCTGCCCGGAGAACTGGGACGGCACTTTCGGCCTTGCCCAACTCCAGGAAGGTCGCCCCCAGATTGACGAGCGCTTCAGTAAAGTCCCCGTTGATGCGCAGGGCTTCCTGGTAGTGAAGGACCGCTTGCTCCCGGTCTCCGGACTGGCGCAGCGCGTCGCCGAGCGCGACCCGGGCCTGGACCAGATTGGGCTGGAGTTGTACCGCCTGCTGCAGAATGGTCACCGCGCCGGATGTCTCGCCCAGGCGCAACATGGCTACGCCCAGATTGGTCGCGGCAGCAGCGCTCGACAGCGGCTTGTCCAGAGCCTGGGTAATGGCCACCTGGGCTTTCCCTTGCTCATCGGCATCGAGATGAAGAAGAGCGAGGCGCACCAGCGGCATGGGATCTTCGGGGGCCAGGTGGGCGGCCTGTGAGAAAAGGGCTTCGGCCTTGACTGTTTCTCCTCGCTCGGCCAAGGCGGCCCCCTGGTTCAAAAGTGCGGAGACCAGCTGTGGGTTAACCGCGAGTGCTCGGCGGTAACACTCGATGGCTTCATCAACCTGCCCAACAGCCCGAAGAGCTACTCCCAGATTGAGGTGGGCGAGAGCGTAGGATGGACGTGCAGCGACGGCCTTCCGGTGGTGTGTGATGGCCTCTTCGTGGCGCCCCTGTTCCGCGAGCGTCACACCGAGGTTCATGTGGGCAAGATAGTTGTCTCTGGTCACCGAAACGGCATGGCGGAACAGCGTTTCGCTTGTCTGCCAGACTCTTACCTGCCGCGTCGTCTGTACGAGGAGGGTTAGGAGACAGGTGCAACCAAGAGCTACGGCGATGAGCTTCGCGGCCCGGCGGTGTTCCGCCAGTTGTGCGACGGTCCACACCAAGGCGATATAGAGGCCGATAGCCGGTAGGTAGGCGAAGCGGTCGGCCATGCTCTGCTCGCCCACCTGGACGACGCCGATGACAGGCACGAGGACGCCAACGAACCAGAACCACCCGACTGCCACAAAGGGAAGCCGGGCGGCTCTCCAGACGATCAGCAGCGTTGCAGCCAGCAGCGCGGCCCCCGTCCCGAGGCCGACAACGGAGACTCCTGTGTCAGGCAAGGGGTAGTAGACGGCCAAGTCTGTTGGCCAGAAAAGTTTGCCGAGATAGAGGCCGTACCCGGTTGCGGTGTTGCAGGCGCGTTCGGCTACCGAGACCGTCGCGAAGGAGCGTACCGATCCCCCTCGCCCTGCAGAAAAAAGGGTGATACTGGCGGAGGCAAGGGACAGGACCAGCAGAGGGACCTTTTCAAGGATCAGTCGGCCCAGCAGGCGACGCTCCGGGCGCCGGACGAGATCTTGGACATTCAGGCGCTCCAAAGGCCAGACGTCGAGAAGGAGCATGACGGCGGGGAGCGTGACCAGAATCGGCTTTGCCAGCAACCCCAGAGTGAAACTCACGAGCACCAGAGCGTAGCGAGATGGCTTCGGAGAGCGGCAAAAGCTGACGTAGGAAAGTAGCGTCAACATCCAGAAGAAGGCGGCGAGGACGTCCTTCCTTTCGGTCACCCAAGCAATCGACTCAACATGGATTGGGTGGACGGCAAAGAGGGCCGCGACGCATGCGCTTCGCCATCGTGTTTGGGTCAAGCGGGTGAGAACCAGGAACAGGAGGGCCGCGTTGATTGCGTGGAGAAGGACATTCATGAGGTGATGCCCCCCTGGCCACAAGCCGAATAGGGACACGTCTACCAGACGGGAAAGGACGGTGACTGGTGCCCAGTAGTCGGCGTTATCTGACTCAAAGAGGAGGTCAGCGGTGAGAGCCCAATGCACGTTCTGGAGCGTGAGCCCGTCCCTTATGTGCGGATTCTCGTAGACGTAGAGGTCGTCGTCCAAGTTGACAAAGTCATAGGTCCTGACGGGCCAATAGGCTACGAGACAGAGCAGCGCCAGTCCGGCCGCTATGACTGCGGGATGTGGGTTGACTGCAGGAGGTCCGACGTGTTTCATGAATGCCCTGTCGTATCGGCGAGGAGGTACTTGGCGACAGTAGATTGCGGGGCCGGAAAATCAAGCATCTTTTCCTGCCGACAAGTTGGGGATCTTCCCGTCCTTGTATCCCGGAGGGCCGGACACTACCTTCCCTACCAGTGTGACTAACGGGTTGGTGCTGAGCCGCCCATCGTCACGGTGAAGCTATCTGGCTTTCCTTGTCGTCTCCCCGACCCGATGGCCGACCAAACGCGGATGTGTGGTCCTTGATGATTCGGCGCATATGCTTGATTGTTCCCTGCTTCGATGAAGTCGAGAGTCTTCCGGAATTTTACCGGCGTGTGTGCGTCTTGGCCGAGGGCTTCCCTGAACGTTCCTGGGAGTTCCTGTTTGTCAACGACGGCAGCGCTGACGGCAGCGCTGAGTTCCTCGATACCGTGGCTGCTCAGGACCAGCGCGTGAAGGTACTTCACCTGGCCTGCAACCGAGGGCACCAGATTGCTCTGATGGCCGGGATTGACTTTGCCGAAGCGGATCTGCTAGTAACGATAGACGCGGATTTGCAGGATCCACCCGAACTGGTCCTGGACATGGTGGCACAGGTCGAGCGGGGGTTTGATGTTGTCCATGCCCAACGACGGCGTCGGTCCGGGGAGACCTTGTTCAAGTTAGGGACCGCCCGACTTTTCTATCTGCTCATGAAGTGTCTTGGTGGAGCGGACATCATCCCTGACTGCGGTGATTTCCGTGCTTTTGTGCCGGCCGTCCAGCAGACTGTCCGCAGCTTTCGTACGCCTCACGTGTTCCTGCGGGGACTGTTTGCGCAGGCTGGGTACAGGCAGTGCGTCATCTCCTATGATCGGGATCCTCGCTTCGCCGGTCGCACCAAGTATCCCTTCCTCAAGATGGTGACCCTGGCTCTGGATGCCACCCTCGGCTTCACGGCTTTCCCAATTCGCGCGATTTCCGGGGTATCCCTCGTGCTGTGGGGGATCAGCCTGGTGTACCTTGTCCGTTCCCTGGTGGTGCATTTCGTCTTCCACGGAACAGTCCAGGGATGGACCTCGCTCATTTGTCTGCTGTTCTTCTTCACTGGGTTGATCTTGTTTTGCATGGCGATTATCGGGGCTTACGTCGGTAGGATCTTTGTGCAGGGCCAGGGCTACCCCCTCTACTGGCTGTCCGGGGTTCGGAATGTGCCGATGGGCCGCACGGACGGTGATGAGCCTCGGGAGTACCGGCTGGCTCGAAGTACAGTTCCCGCGGATGAGGGCTCAGATGGGAATGGGGTTGTATGAGGGAGGCGCTCTGCCAGCGCATTCGCGGGGCGTTCCCCTACGCACTCGTTCTCCTGCTGCCGTTTGTCGTCTTCTCCTGGATGCTCCCGTTCGTCTCCCCCTGGCTGATTGGCAACGATTACCAGCAGTATCCCATTGAGAACCAGATGGAGTTGATGTTCGCTGTCAAGACGGGGGCTTTCCCGCTCTTTATTCCCGGGTTTGCGGGCGGTCAGTCGGCCAGTGCGTTGACGTTGGGGGGGCTTTGGCATCCACAGACATGGTTGGCCGCCGCGATGCCAGGCTACTGGTCTGGGTTGGCCCTTGATTGGAACACCTGTTTGCGACTGCTGAGCCTTGGGGGGACGCATCTTGCCCTGCTACTGGTGCTCCGGGCACTCCGTGTCAAGGCTGTGGTTGCGTTCATTCTGTCTTTCATCACGGTCTATAACATGCGGATGCTGGATCTATTCCGCTATGGTGCGTCCCTGGAGAACTACACCGGCTTCCTGTTGTTGTGCGGGGCCATTCTCTGGCACAACTTGGCGCCGGAGCGCCTGCGAGGACGGGTAGCGATGGTCGGTGCGACCTACCTGCTGATGACGGGCGGGCATCCCCAGATGATGTACTACGGCCTGTTGGGGGCGGCTGTTGTGGCCCTGATTGCCCCGCACTACGTGGCGCTGATGGTGGGGCATGCCCCCTCCGGAGGGCGACCGGGCCTGTTTGCCGGTTACGCGCGTGTTGCTGGGGCGTGTGCGATGGGCGTAGGGTTGGCCTCGGCTTACACGTTGCCGTTCTGCCTCGACTTTGTGGCTCGCAGCGCGGGGCGAATAGGGCGTGACTATGCCTGGGCGGACGGGTTCCGCGATACGGTGATGGGGACTGTCGCGAATGCAGCATCCCCGTTGGCGGCGGATGTCCATGGTGCATTTGGGGGTAGTTGGTTGGTTCTACCGTTCTTCCTTATCCCTTTGCTCCGCTTGGGAAAGCGACGTCTGCCGAAGGTGATCTGGGTGCTCTGGGCGGCAGGGGGCGTGTTGTTTCTCCATATGCAGGGCGGACGGCTTCCGGTACACTACGCCTTTTGGCGGCTGTTACCGTTTGCTTCGTCCTTCCGAATTGCGGGGCGCGCAACCATCGTCCTGTTGCCTCTGGTGATGATGGCATTGGGGTGGTTGTGGCACGAAGAAGCGCCGGACATCGAGATCCTGGGGAAGGTCCTGCCGGCACGTGTCTTGCTGCTGTGGCTTTCCCTTGGCCTCTGTCCTGTAGTCTTTGTTGGGGCTCTGAGCGAGGCGAACTGGTCAGAGATGTGCCCCATGGCGCTGTTTGAGGTACCCTCGGGAGCTCCTCTGGTTCTGGCTATTTTGGGGGCAGGCAGCCTCTTGGCTTTGTTGGGGCAGGGCCTGTCCTCCGCCTCCAGGAGGCGTTGGCAGCTGGCTGCGGCTGTGTTGGTGTGTATGCAGACCGCCATGACCTTGGCATTGGGAACTTGGCTTTGGCCCCGCAGACGGACGCCATCTCTGGCGACGATGCACGCCGAGAAGCGTGAGTCGCTTGATTACCGTCAGCATCCCGGTTTCGGGATGAGTTCCGCGGCAGTGTTACGGCAGGCTCGCCGGGCCTTTGTTGAACCGGTACTGGCGAAGGTGTATGCCCGAAGACGAGGATTCGCGGATCCCGGAGAGGTGTTTCGGGCAATGTGGCTTGAGCGCCGTGAAGACACAGCCTACGTCGCAGGGTTGTCCCTCACAGACGCGCAGGCTTCCTTGCCGGATGGGGCGTCTCCCCCCGCTTTGGAGTTGCTCCACAGCTCGTTCAACCGCCTGGTATTCCGGGCTGTGAGCCCGTCACCTGCTCAGGTTGTTCTATCGCATGTGGCACCCGGGTACTGGTCAGTATGGGTGAATGGCGGGGAAGTTCCCGTGTTGCCCGCAAATGGCCTCCTCCCGAGTGTTTCGGTACCCCGTGGGACGGCTGTCGTGGAGTTTCGCTACTGGAGTTGGGGGGCGGCTCTCGGCGTATTGACCAGCTGTGGCATGCTGGCCCTTTCGGGTGGCTTCCTGGCGTTTGGATTGCGTTCTCCAACGTTACGGTGGGCTGCGGTTGCCGCGTCGATCTGCGGGGGCCTCGGGCTGTTCTTTATCTGGCGTTGTGGTTTGTATGACGGGGTTGATTTGGGGATGGAATTCACCTGGTCGGGGAAGGCTGTGGGAGTGGCGAATGTGGCATATGGCCGGCGAACCGAACTGGTTGGCTCCGATCCGGAGGATGTCGCCATCAGGTGCGCCTCGAGTCGGGCCGTGAATGGGGATACACGACCGGGAACAGGCTGCGAGACGGAGTGTTACCAGAATCCGGCTTGGCTACTTGATCTTGGGCAGGTCCGAACCGTACGGCGAGTGGAGATCTTCGCGACTCCAACTCCCGGATTCGGTGTCAACCCGGCTCCGTTGCGGGTACAGCTGTCTGTTGATGCGCTTGATTTCCGGACAATCGCCGAGTTTGGGCGGACCGGGGAGCGTCCTTTTGCCGTTTCTCTGACCGCCGGCGTTGCGGCTCGTTACGTGCGGGTTAATGCTACTGGTGAGGGGGTGCTTCTGCTGGATGAGGTGCAGGTCTTCGAGTGATGCCGTGAGGCGCAATCGACCTGGCATCCTTCTCTGACGATGGACGCGGCATGCGGTCGCTCGGAGCTTGTGGGTTTCCTGTTGCATTCCTCTGATGCCTTGTTATGGTGGGCCCAGATGAGGGAATCTGACCCCCTCTGTGGGTTAGGTTCATTGATGTGGTTTGTACCGAAACGAGGGACTGAAAAGTGGCCATTCGAGCTGGGCTTTGTGGGTACGGTCCGATGGGGCGGACGCATGCGCGTTTGCTCACGCAACACGAGGGTGTTGAGTTAGTCGGCGTTGCTGATGTCCAGGAGGACTTGCGCAAGCAGGTGGAGGATGAGTTGGGCGTCAAGACATGGGCCTCCGGTGAGGAGTTTATTGAGGCCGGCGTGACTGACGCGATGTTTGTCTGCGCTCCGACGTATTTGCACGGTCCGTTGGCCATCCAGGCTCTGGAGGCCGGTCAGCACGTTTTTTCCGAGAAGCCTATGAGCTTGAACGCTGACCAGTGCACGGCCATGATCGAGACGGCCGAGCGGACTGGCAAGCTGTTGACCGTTGGCCAGGTGTTGCGCTTCTGGCCCGAATACGTGTACCTCAAACAGATGGTGGACTCGGGTGAACTCGGGCGTCTACTCACGTTGTCCATGTTCCGAGTGGGCGGCGTGAGCCGTGGCTGGCAGAATTGGTTCCTGGATGAGGAGCGTGGCGGGACGCAGATTTTTGACCGGCACATCCACGACTCCGACATGGCTCTGTGGTTGCTGGGGAAACCAACAGCTGTTCAGACACGGGCAAGCGAGGGCGAGGAAGGCGGCTTCAACCATTGTTTCACACAGTACCATTACCCGGATGTCACCGTCCATGCTGAGGGCAGCGCCGACCTGCCGGATGGGTTCCCGTTCGTGATGAGTTATCTGGCCGCATTTGAGAATGGTGCACTGGAGTACAGCAACCGTCACAGCCCGACGCTCAGCCTGTACCGGGGAGATGGGAAATCGGAGTCACCTGAACTGCCGAACCCAATTGGCAGTCTTCAGACGGGACTCAATATCTCGTCAGCCAGCGGGTACTTCCTTGAGCAAGTCTATTTCTTCGACTGCATCCGTACAGGGCGCAAACCCGATATTGTCAGTCCGGAGAGCGCTCGGGAGACCGTTGCTCTTGTTCGGCTTGAGATCGAGAGTGCCAGGTGCGGGAAAGCTGTTCCGGTGGTGTAACGCCGGCAGCGGCTTGTGACTGTCCGAGCCCGCCCGGCCATTCCCTGGCTGGACGGGCGCTGTTCCCCTTCCACGCTTGAACGGACTCACTACTAATGACTTTTGCCAACCCCTTCGAAGCTCCTGGGCAGTGGCTCAAAGCCAACCTACACACTCACTCAACGCAGTCTGACGGAGACACAACTCCTGCAGAACGTGCCCTGCAGTACCGCGACGCGGGCTATGATGTCCTTGCCATCACGGACCATCGAACGGTCACTGTTCTTGAGGGAGAAGGACCCGAGGGGCTTCTGGTCATCCCCAGCCTCGAAGCGCATCCGGCCTGTCCGGGTGCAAGTGTCTACCACCTCGTTTGCTTGAACGTCCCGGCGGATTTCGAGTACAATGAAGAGCAGCCTGCACAGGAGATGATCGACGGTGTCAGGACGGCAGGTGGGGATGTCATTTTTGCTCATCCGTACTGGTGTGGGCACTCCGCGGAGCAGATCCGCTGCCTCGATGGTCTGATCGGCGTGGAGGTCTACAACGCGACGTGCACGAAGATCGGCAAAGGCGACAGTTCCGTGGTCTGGGACTACCTGCTTGCCGGGGGGACGTGGCTCCCCGCCGTTGCCGTAGACGACGTGCACCGGGGGCGAGATATTTTCATGGGCTGGACCATGATCAAGGCCGCCGAGCGATCAACGGACGCCGTCATGAGTGCCCTTCGAGCTGGCTCCTACTATGCCTCATCCGGGCCTCAGATCGACGACTTCCGGGTTGAGGGAGGGAACGTGACGTTGCGCTGTTCTCCTGTTCGGGAGATCCATTTCATGTGCCGCTGTTCGGCTGGTCGCTGTTTCTATGCTGACCCCGGTGAGGCGCTGACCAGTGCGGACGCTGAGCTTGCTCCGTCGGTTGGTTACGTTAGAGCCCAGATTGTGGATGACCTGGGGCGTCGGGCCTGGACGAATCCCGTCGCGCTTGGCTGATCCCGGGGAGAGTCATGCATCAACCAGCCACCACCCGCGTTTGCATGGCTCTAGCTCTGCTCCTCGTTCCCATGCTCCGGGGCCAGCAGGGACCTGTTGCTCGTCTCGCTGGAGCTGCGGCGGCGAAGACCGGGCAGACTGCGGACGACACGAGCCCTGCGCATGTCATCCGAACGGGGAAGGAGACGCTCGAATGGGCCCTTCCCGATATGGCACAAGGGGCTTACCTTCTTGGCCTGACTGTCCGCACAGGTAACACGGCCTCCAACGCACTGAACCTCGTTCGCGTCTACCGTGCGTGTCTTGTTGATGCCTCAGGTAGGGAGTCTGCGGAGGTCCGTTTCAGGGCTCCGGCAGGCATGAAACCACTGCGTACCAGCAAGCAGTGGCCGCATTATGTGGGGGACATTATCAGTGTCGACCCCATTTTCGTCTCCGGGAAGGGACGGCTGCGCATCCGGGCACAGGCCCACTGGGCCGAGGTCAGGGACGTGCGTTTTCTAGCTGCTCCTGAACGGCAGCGGGTGTCTTTTTCGTTGGTTTGCGAACGTACGCACGCGCTATTCCGGAAGGGGGAGCCCTTGAGCCTTGGCGTGCGCACGGCGTCTTACGTCGACCGTTCGGTGACAGGGGATTTCGAGGTGAAGCTCCTGTCTCCCGACGGCTCTGTGGTCGCGGGGAGTCAAGGTGATGTGACACTCGAGCCGTTCGGCACCTCCACCACAACCGTCCGCTTGTCGAGCAACGTCAACGGGTGTCACACCGTTCTACTTGAGGGGGAGTGGGGTGCCCATCGATACGCGGCTGAGCTGGCGGTTGGCGTCGTCAGCATTCCTCCTGCGTCAAGCCTGTCCGCTGATTCGCCTTTTGGCGTTCATCCGGGCGGCTTGAGGCGACTCTATCAAAGCGGGTTTAAGTGGATTCGCCTGTGGGATTCAGGGGATGTTTGGTGCGCCCACGAGCGGGCCGGGAAAGGGCAGTTCGACTTCGCAGCGACGGAGGAGAAGGTCTCCACTTTCCGGGCGGATGGCTTCGAGGTCCTGGCTGTGCTGGCCTACAGCCCAGCCTGGGCAAGCCGGCATCCCGAGATCGGCTACTACTGCGGAGCCGGAGCACCATTTCCTCCCACCAACATTGAGGACTGGCGCGACTACTGCCGTGAGTACATGACCCGTTTCAAGGGGCGAGTGCGCTACTTTGAGGTGTGGAACGAACCGAATACCGGGAGTTCAGTGAATCTGAAGAGCGGCTTTTTCCGCGGGACTGTGGAGGACTATGTCGCTCTCTTGAAGGTCGCCTACGAGACGGCTCGTTTGGTCGACCCGGCGATTCGTATCGTCGGCGGCTCCGGCACCGGTGATTTCCTGAGTTGGACGGACGCCATCCTCGCGACCGGGGCCGGACCGTACATGGATGTTCTCTCGTTCCATGCTTACACCACACCTGATTCTCCGGAGAGCGCGAACCTCGAGGGGCGGCTTGTCGCCATGAGGAAACTCATGGTCAAGCATGGTGTTGCTGACTTGCCCCTTTGGAATACCGAGGTCGGATACTGGCAGGATCGTCGTCCGGGTGGGCGGCCGGCCACCAAGGCACAGATTCTGGCTAAGGCCCCCAGGGAACTGGCGCCCAACTGGAAAGCGTCGTGGCCGTTCCGTCCCATTACCGAAGGGGACGCCGCAGCCTTCGCGGCGCGTCACTATTACCTCAACGTTGCGGGGGGCGTTGAGAAACTGTTCTGGTACTCCAGTGTCAGCAGCGGTCAGCCTTTGCTGTGTGAAGACGGTTCCCTTCGGCTCATTTGTTTTGCGGTGGCAAACGCCGCTCAGCAGCTCGAGGGGCTTCGCTACCGGTCTCGGACCGACCTGGGCATTGGGAAACTCCACATGCACCTCTGGGGGGCGGATGGTGCCCCGGAGCAGTCCACCGCGGTCATCTGGCACGCCGGGCGAGGGGATAAGGACGTGATCCTGCCCACCGGCCCATCGTCACGTGCGATCGACATCTGGGGAAACCCCGTTGAACTCCTGAACGAGGCCGATGGCGTCGTGGTTTCTGCCGGGCGTGATCCACTCATCCTCCACGGAAGCGGGAAGCAGTTCGCCCAAGCCCGGCTGAGAGCGCGTCGGATTGTGATTCCGGTCGACGATTGCGCAGTGGTTAGCGAGGTCAACGCGGACAGGCCGGTGAAGAATCACAGCTCACCTGCTCACCACGGGGATCGGCGTGTATATGGTCTGCCGGATCCTGGGGACGCCTTGGGGTGGGAGTTGCGTGGAATTCGTCCCGGCAACTATCGGATTGAGGTGGAGTTGCGGACAGGGCATGCACGCGATCTCTATGCCGGACTGCCATGGTATGAGGTGCGGCACGTAGGAGCTGCTGGGACGCATCTGCTTCCGTTAGAGCCAACCGCGGACCCTGGCCGATCACCTGTTGCCATCATGAGCAAACCCGGGGGGAAGCGTGCCTATGGCTGGGCTGCTGTGTCCGACGCGGTGTGGCTGGAGCCTGGCGACCACGTTCAGGTGCATCTGGTTTCCGGATTTGGTTTTGTCGGTAGCCTGATGTTGTCAGAAGCTGCCGAGGAGCGCGTTGTTCACGCTGTGAATGGAGTGGAAGAGGTCGTCCTGGACGGCCGGCTGGATGAGCTCGAGGGTGTGCCTCCTCATGAGATTGCGCAGCGTCGTCAGGTCGTCATTGGGGTGGCTGATCCGTTCGCCAGCACGGCGGAAGCCGATGCCTGGAAGGGAACGGATGACCTCTCTGCCCGGTTCTGGCTCGGATGGTGTAGCGGGGGACTCTACGTGGCCGTGGATATCCGTGATCATGGAGGGATCCACCCGGCAGCTCGCGGACCCTACAACGGCGACTGCATCGAGCTTTTCCTTGACCTGCGCGAGGAGTCAGAGGTCGGCAGTCCCGTCGTGTCCGCCGGCGTCTACCAGATCATGCTTCGTGCGCCGGACGGGGAACGACGCGATGACATTGCCGGCCGGCCTGTCCCCGGGACCCGTGCAATTGCCTGGCGCACGGCGGGCGGCTGGCAGGCCGAGCTTCTCGTTCCCCTCCCGAGTGGGGAGGCAGGCCGCGTCTTTGGTGTGGATCTCGCCGTGGATGACGATGATTCGGGGGGAGGGCGGAAGGCTCAGATTGTCTGGCATGGCACGAGCCAGAATTTCCAGGATCCCAGTGCCTACGGGCGTGTAGAGCTGAAGTGATCTGGCGTCGGCGTTAGACCGGCAGGTATGGCTCCAACACGATGCGGTCGATTGGGATTGTCCCATCCAGGTAAGGGATGGCGTAGTCCTGATTGACGACAAAGACGGTGTTCCCGCGCTGCACGATCGATGGTTCCGTGGACTCGTTAAGCGTCCGATTGATCTGCCGACAGGGGCGGGAGCATGGCCCGTCCACGACCACATGCTGCCGGACCGGGTCATGGAGGGCGGCAGTGAGGCAGTTCCGCCCTCCTGTGACATAGGTCCATGGATAATAGCAGCTCACCTCGAATCCCCACTTGTCTTCGGGCAGATCAATGCCTTGGGGGACGATGTCCAGATCCAGCCGCTGGACCCCGGCGTCGATGATCCGTTTCCTGTACGCGGCGTTACTGACGTTTGTGCTCCGCAACACACTGCGCTGGTTGGTCCTGATCGCGCTCTCTGACGTCTGAATTTCCCGGGTGTTGACGGGGCGGGACGAGATATCACTGAAGCGCGCCAGCCGCTGCTGCCGCAGGAGAAGCCGACCGATAGTTGGGGTGAAGTCCGGGAACTGTCGCCGCAGGCAGCGAAGCACGCCCCAGTCATTGACCACCACTTCGCAGGACAGACCGTTCTGGTCGAGGATTTTCAAGTTCGCTGTGGTTCGCTGCAGACCCGCGTCGGTCACCGAGCCGGTTACGTAGGTGAATCCCCATCCCAGTTGACGGGCGGCAAACGCGGCCTGAAGGGCATCTTCGGGCGGCGGGATAAGGTGTTCGCAGAACTCCTGGCCGAAGTAGAGGCGCGACAGTTCTCCTCCCTGCTCGTAGACGCTTTCGAGCCACTTCACGGTCATTGCATGGGTGGAGTATTCGACGGCGTTCATGTCGTCGAACATGGCCGTCCAAAGGAACCCGGGCAGGCGCTCGATCTCGACCGGACGAAGGGCTTCTTCAAGGTCGAGGACGTGCTCAATCTGGGCGAAGTAGACCGCCAGTTCCATGGCTTCTCCTCAGGTCATGACGTTCTCGGTCAGGGCTGTGGCTCCGGGGGAATGGCGCGGTCATTCGGAGAGCGTACATCGTAGAAGCAGCTGCCGAGGTGGTTGCAGAATGCAGGGCTGCTCAGAATCTGTTGGCAGTCCTCCTGGGTGGGTTTGCGGAGATCCAGGACGGCCTTCACGGCTTCAGTCATCCGGACCTTCTTCCACATCTCGCCTCGGCTGATGATCTTGACGGAATGGATGCCGGCCTCCCTGAGGGCCGGGATGGCACAGAGGCCGCAGTTCATCATCATCAGCTGGGTCAGGCGCAGGGCCAGGCCGTCGCTCTGGTCGTCCCCGGATGATGGTGGGAGGGCAACGGTCGGTGTCTGCGGGGCGTCGATCGCCTGGTGCAGCCGATCCAGGGGACCGTCTCTGCTGAAGCCATCGAGGGGATCGGCAAGTGCGATGAGTTCGTCCGCCATGTCTTTCCAGTCGTCAGGGAAACGGCGTCGGGTCGATATGTTGGGTGCTGCAGCTCGAGCGCACAGGTTCTGGCCTTCGCCCGAATGCCACGAGAAGCAAAGTTCGTCGTTGTAGGGGCAGCGTCCTCCCATGATGAATGCTTCGTATTCCAGGGGGAGATCCCTGAGTTCTGCGGTGACGGTCAGGATTTCGGCCAGGGAGAGTTTGCGCGGGAAAATGACCCTCTCGATGTTTCCCTGCTCGCAATAGAAGCGGACGGTTTCGCTGTTGAAGCAGGCGGCGCCTGTGCTCAGGTGGAGCGGACGCTCAATGCCCCACTCTTTGAGGGCGGCGATCAGACCGAGATCGGCGAGGATGTAGGCATCAGGCCCAAAGGGCTCAACGGCCTCGACGGCCTCACGCACTAATGGCAATTGCACGTCTGTATACTGGTGCGTGTTGAGGGCAATGAAGGCCCGAGCCCCAAACTCGTGGATGGTGTGGATCACGGCTCCGAGATCAGCCGCACTTCGGAATTGCCACTCGGGGCCGAAACAGCGTCGGTTCAGGTTCAGTTCCCAACCGAACGTCTCGGACCAGGACGGCGGAACAAAGCCTGCGAAGAACTCACTGACGCCCATGCCGACCCATGTGCCGACTGTCTTCGGAGTGTCGGCACGGTCGAGACCCAGAGTGATGTTCATGGCTGCACCCGGTGGTCTAAGGCGCGGTCGGCAGAAGACCGACTTCCCGGTAGTACTTGAGGGCGCCCCGGTGAATTGGGGCGGAAAGTCCGGCCGTGACCATCGTTTCCGGCTTGAGGTACGCGAACGCCGGATGCATCGTCTTGAACTCGTCTAGATTCTCGAACAGAGCCTTGGTCACAGAATAGACGATTTCTTCTGACACATCTGCCGAGGTGATCAGAGTGGTCATCACGCTGATGGTCTCGATGTCGGCCTTGTTCGTGACCTTGGGGTACAGAGATTTGGGGATGGTGGTTGGGGCGTAGTACGGGCACTTGGCGATCAATCCTTCCATCTTGGTAATCGGGACGATCCCCACGGGGCGCCGACCCGCAGCCGCTTCTGTTATGGCCCCGGCAGGGTGTCCGACGGTATAGAAGTACGCATCGATGCGCCCATCCTGCAAGAGCTTGGAGGATTCCGCTGCTTTCACGGCTTCAGCGTGGAGGTCGGTCTCCCAGTCCAGACCGGCTTCGGCCAGGACGTCGAGGGAGTTCCCTCTATTCCCGGAGCCCGGATTGCCGATATTGACCCGCTTCCCCTTCAGATCCGCTACGCTCTTGATCCCCGAATCCTCCGCTGCGACCAGGGTGACGGACTCCGGGTGGACACTGCACACCGCCCGCAGCGTGTCACGCGGGCCCTTTTCCTGCCACTCTGCGAGCCCTTTGAGTGCCTGGTGCTGGCGGTCGGATTGAGCCAGCCCGAATTCGAGGGAGCCTGCCAGGACCGTGTTGATGTTGTAGACGGAACCGCCAGTCGCCTGGAATGAAGCCTTGATGCCTGTCTCAGTCTGTTGCCGGTTCACCAGTGTCATGATGCCGCCGCCTACTTGGTAGTAGACTCCAGTGACGCCTCCTGTCCCGATGCTGATGAAGGTGGTCTTAGGCTTTGCGGAGGCGTCCGGCGCGGAGGACTTCTTGCGGCCGCAGGAGGTGGTCACAAGGGTGCCTGCGATCAGGATTGACAGACAGATGGGTGTCGAGATTCTCTTGAGCATACTGGCGTTTCCTTCAGACGTCTGATGGTTGGTGTCAACGTGGTCCTGGCTCAGCCGTCTTCTGACACGATGCGGCTGTAAACGAGGCGGCGGAATTCATCGGAGAGGCTGGCAAAATAGGCAGAGAAGCCGGTCACACGGACGACGAGGTCCGGGTATTTCTCCGGGTGATCGCAGGCATCCTTGATATCTGCCTTCCCGAGAACGTTGGCGTTGACGAGCGTGCCACCCAGCTCGAAGTGAGTCCAGATAAGCGTTTCAAGCTGTTCCACACCGTTTTCGCTATCAAGCAGCCCTGGATCGATGTCCAGTTGCATGGGGGCCGCGTTCCCAAAGCCGGGTTGTACCTCTGCGACGGCCCGGGCGAGTCCTGTCGGGGTCAACGGACCACCTTTGCGGACGCCATTGTCGGGGTTGGCTCCAAACGAGATCGGGCTCCCGGCCAACCGGCCATTGGCGGTGGCGGGTGTGGCCTTGCCCATCGGGATGGTGCTGGCCCATGAGAACAGGCCGGGCACCATGCAGAAGCCCTGAGGACTCGGGTTCGCCGTGACCAGTTCCGTGAAGCGTTTCGCGATGCGCTTTGCCCAGAGATCTCCCAGTGCGCCGTCCCGCCCGAAGGCCGGGGTTGTGCCCAGCAGAGCCCGGGTGCGCGGGTCACTGACGAAGTTGGTGTCGAGAGCCTCAAGGACGGCTTCCCACGTCAACTCGCCTCGCTTCTCAATGTGGCACTCCAGAGCTGCCAGGGAGTCCGCCGCGGTGGCGAGGGCGGAACCGTCTATGCAGATCGTGTTGTGCTCGAGGGAACCATGGCTGGCGTCCACGCCTTTCTCCAGAGGTCCATGACAGAGCAGATCCAGGACGAGTTCGGGAGAGAATTTGTGCTTGTTCTCCATGTGCAGGTCGATGCCCTGAGCGGCGACGTTCACTGCCTTCTTCAGGTGTCTGTCAAAGGCGTTCCAGAGGGCCTCTACACTCATCGTCGCAGGTACTTTGCGTATGTCCTGGATGGCCGCATCAAGGACCTTCGCGAAGTTGACTTTGATGACATCGCTGAAGCTGTACTCGATACCGGGAAGGCATGTCCAATGGCAGCCTACCTGCTCCCGTCTCCGGGCCACGTCCAGGGGGATGCCGTTCTTCGCGTATCCTCGAGCCACATTTTCTGCTCCGAAGAAGCGGGGGATTCCCAGTTTGGCGTTGGCGAGGACCTCGATGGATCGTCGCAACAGGCGTCGGTCCATCTTCGGATGGATACCCACGGACACATTTGCGGGGATGCGCAGGCGTTCAACGGCCTCCAGGACGAGGAACGACAGGTCATTGGTTGCATCTTCGCCGTCCGGCGTTATCCCACCGACATGGTAGTACTGGGGATCACTCAGGTTCAGGCAGGCGAGGTGGAGGACGGCTTGTTCACGGTCCAGAATGCCATCCGCCAGATCTCGCGCATAGAAGGGATAGAGGTAGTGATCCAGGCGTCCAACGGCACCGCTCCCGTTGTACATTCTGGCCGCCATCTGGAACCATGCAATCCACTGACATGCTTCGCGGAAGGTTCGCGGCGGACGAGTTACCAACCACCGGTTCATGGCCACCAGTTCGACCAGATTCTCACGAATGTCGACATTTCGTTCCCGTCCGGCTGCGTCCTCAGCGGCATAGGTGTGATTCTCTATCCAGTGTTGGATCCCGATGACGACGTCCTCCAGGGCTCCGTAGAACGCCTGATCCGGTGCGTCATGTTCCCGCCTGCACGTCCTGATCTTGCGGAGTATTCCTCCCAGACCGAGCTCAAGGCCAATCTTCAGGTCGATGCCGAAATGTTGCCCTGAGGCGATTCCATGGACGATGTTGTAGCGCTCGTGGTCCTCCTCCAGATGGGTCCAGTGCTGAGTCGGGTCCCAGCTCTTGACGTACGGGGAGAACACGGTGTAGTAGCCTCCCAGGAGGGAGGACATCCCGTTCACATAGGTTGGCGTCTGCTCCAGAAAGAGTCGGAAATTCTGTCCACAGGCCTGCGGCCCCATTACCCACTTCTCGGGGTGGTCGGTCCGGGGATGGAAGGTGAACGGTTTGTCCAACGGGATGTTACCCCAGTCATCCGTATCGCGCGGCCCACTGAGGCGTTTCCTGGCCGTGTGTTCAGCCTTGGTTCGGCGAAGCTCATCAAGCCTGGCAGTGACAGAGTGGAAGTCGATTTCCATGGGCGAGGCCGTTCTCTGGATGGCCCTGGGCGGGCAACACTGGGGCGTAGGACTGTCGTCGTTCCCGAAGAAAATGTGTTGTCGACACCCAAGATGCAAGACCTGTGGGCAAAAGCCTCTCGCAAAGTGGCCAGGAGTTGGGCGGATGGAAAGAAGGCGGCCATGCCCCCGGCCGCAGCTCCGGCTGCATGGGTGGCGGTCAGAACGACCATGCCTCCTCCGTCGGCGAAGATTGCCTGTCCCGTGCCCAACTCGACGGCTGTTTTTGCGCCGAACGCAAGGAGGGCACCGCTTCCGAGAAGGAGTGAGACGCGGTCTCTGCGCTGCCACGCTGCGCGAGCTGAGTCGGTGGCGGCAAGCGCGAAGAGCGCGGAGTCGATTCCCGACAGTCCTCGGCAGGCTAGGTTGCCGTGTGGCATCCACAGGAGGCTCAGGGCTCCCGTGACTGTGGCCAGCCCAAGGCAAGCAAGGAAGCGGGGGCGACTGCGGAGTTCGCACGCTGTGCCGAGTACGGCGAAAGCACCGATGTCCCACAGAGCGTGGCTCGGGGACCAGTGGACCCACTGCCAGGTCAGCAATTCCCAGGATGCGTGGTGAAGCAGTCCCCCGTTGTACTGCAGAACGCCGGGCAGAGAGGGATGGAATGAGACGCCCGCTGCCAGGAGGGTCAGAACGATCGTGCACCCAGGGATTCGCAGGTGGCCTCCACGAGGGTGGTGATTCCGGATACTCATCTTTCTGATTCGCCTCTGATGGACTCTTTGCAGGTGACAGGACAACACTCGCTCGCATTGCCGCTCGGATGAATGCACGTGCGGTGCCAGAACCACACTGCAGTCCGTAACGGGTTGCCCGAGAGGTCGTTCTCCGCCGGGAACGCGTTCCTTATATGTGTCTTTGGTAGACGTTTAATGGCCTTGTGTGTTCAGCAAATGTATAGTGCGGGAGAGTCGAGTTGGGAAGGCCGTGCCTTGAGTGAGATGGGGTTCGGTGCAGATCAGTGGGGCTTGGTTTGCATCGCCCCCGCGGCACGGATGACACGGAGTGGATTCAATGGCAGTGTTCACAGCTGATGAGCGTGGGTTGGCTGAGGTGGTCTCCGGGCTCGTGTCGGTCAATCCCTTCCTGCCGGAGCGGATTGAGTTGGAGCGCCGGTTTCTGGGGGATGACTATGCCCCCGTGGGCCAGGTGTGGAGTCTGCGTGAGGGCGAGGGGGCAGTGAACGCGAATCTCGAGCGGATACGGGACCGGGTGGAGGAACTGCTGCAGCGGGTCTCCAGTCGACTCCGGGATGGGCAGACGGCGGGGCGGGACCTCTCTCTCTACCAGGACCTCGTTCTGTATGCGCTTTACTACCGGTACTACGAGTCGCTCTTGAGGATCGACGATGCCGCCGAGAGCGACGGAGCGCCGCGTCGTGTTCGTTGTTTCGGGGCCTTTGCCCGGGATGTTCGTGCCCTGCGTGTGGAGGGCAGTGGGGAAGCTGCGGAGATTACCGACGAAGATATTTCACATCTGTTCGCATGTCTGTACCAGATCCGCCGTGCATTCACGAACATCTTCCGCTTCATTGTGGGAGAGTCCCTGCCGGCTGCGCGGCTGCGTGCAACGGTATGGGAATCGATATTTTCTCATGATATGCGCCGATACCGAGCCCTGCTCTTTCGACACATGTCAGACATTCCCGTGCTCATCACCGGACCGTCGGGTACGGGCAAGGAGTTGGTCGCTCAGGCGATCGCCCACTCGCAATACATCCCCTTCGATCCGGTTGGCGAGCGATTTGCCGGAGTTCCGAGAGCCGGTTTCTTTCCCCTGCACCTCGCTGCCCTATCGCCCACGCTGATTGAGTCGGAACTGTTTGGTCATCGGCGAGGGGCATTCACCGGGGCGCTTGGCGACCATGTGGGATGGCTTGAGGCATGCGGCCCGCACGGCACGGTCTTTCTGGACGAGATCGGGGAGATCTCGACCGAGATCCAGGTCAAGCTCCTGCGCGTTCTGGAGACGCGGCGCTTCCAGCGGCTGGGCGACACAGAGACGCGTCTGTTCGAGGGCAAACTCATGGCCGCGACGAACCGCGATCTTGACTACGAGATGGCTCAAGGGACATTCCGCCATGATCTCTACTACCGGCTTTGCGCAGATCGCGTGACCACGCCATCGCTGTCGTCTCAACTCCGGGACGCGCCTGGGGATCTTGACAAACTTGTGCGTCATCTCTTGCGGCGTTTCCTGGAGACCGAGGATGTGGCCGAGACTGCGGATGAGATAACGTCCTGGATCCGCAAGAATCTGGGGGGAGAGTACGGTTGGCCTGGGAATGTCCGTGAACTTGATCAGTGTGTCAAGTACCTGCTGATTCGGCAGAACTACCGGCCTTCTCACGCTCTGCCCGCGGATCCTCTGAAGCAATTTATGGCTCGTTTCGAGCAGGGCGATTTGACCGCGGAGGAGGTGCTGACGACCTACTGCACCGTAGCGTATGCCCAGACCGGGAACTATGTGGCAACCGCAGAACGCCTGGGACTGGACCGCCGTACGGTCAAGGCAAAGATCGATCGTGAGCTACTTGCCCGGCTCGTGTGATGCGGGATCCGCCGGTGCCATCTGTCGGCAAGGATGTGACGGTTGACTCCCGGGCGGGCGAACGCCATGCTACAGGGCACTGAAAAGACACTGGAACGAATCGGAACTTGGACGAGATACAAAGGAACAACCATGAGCGCGATGACCACCAACGAAATTCTTGAGCTGATCCCGCAGCAACACCCCTTCCGCTTCATCGACAACATCCTGGAGATCGACGAGGAGACGATTGTCTCTGAGTACACCTATCGCCTGGATGAGACATTCTACGCGGGGCACTTCCCGGGCAACCCCATCACCCCGGGCGTCATCCTGCTCGAAACGATCGCTCAGACGGCCGTGGTCGCACACGGTATCTTCCTGGCATCGTTGATGATGCCTAAGGAAGAGATCCTGCAGACGTTGACTGTTTTTACCGACGCTCGGGTGAAATTCAAGGGGATGGTCAAGCCTGGGGATCACGTCACCATCCGCTCAACCAAGACGGCATTCCGGCATCTGCGAATGAAGGCTGACGCGACTATGTTTCTTGACGACGGGAGTGTCTGCTGCAAGGCCAGCGTGGCCGGGATTGGCGTGAAGCAAGCGTAGCTACTTCTGAAAGAGCATCCAGCCAAACGCTGATGAGTCTTTCGCGCCGCATACGCCAGGCGTCCATTCGAGCCAGCCTCGGAACCCTTCCCCGTCATTGTCGTTGATGGTCATTGACCAACTCGTCCGGGAGCCGGGGCGGACGTTTGTCACGCCGAGTGCGGTCCAGGGGATGGCGGCTTCGTAGACGGTCGTGCCTTTGGCTTGGACGACGGCCAGCTGGCCATCGGTCAGGGCGCGGGCTCCGGGCGCCCACTGGAAAAGGACCGCCTTGCCGTCAGGTCCTTGAGTCAGACCGACTTCGAATTCCGTGCCGTCGTATCCTGTCTTGGGGTTGGGAGGGCCTTGCCGGAACGCGAGCTGGATGCAGTCTCCGCGCCATATCTGAAACTCCTTCTCCTCCTGATGGTGGACATCGTCTCGGACTTCCGCCGCGACGAACAGGTGAGTTTTGCTCCAGGCGAAGCGGAGACGGGCGGAACAGTCGGCGGCGCCTTTGTAGCCTTCACTGATCTTGACGCAATCGGGCTGAGCCGGATCGAGCGTGAGGGCCGGTTCAGCGGGCCAGTCCTGGAGTATGCCGTCGATCTTCGGGAGTGCGGTGGCGTGTTTGGCTGTGGTGCGTGGACGGGACTTGAGAACGTTCACGGATGTGCTGCCTGCCTGTTCGAGTATTCGGGCATCGATCCGTGCTACGCTTGCGGCTGAGGTATCTGGCACACGGCACTTGAGCAGGACATCCCGGCGAGTGTTCGGCTTGAGGCCATTGAATGTGATCTGGCGTGTCGGCTCGATTTGCCACGTGCCCGGGGCATCGAGTTGGAGGACGATGTTACGCGTGGAGCGACTGTTGTTGCGGATCTCCAGTGGCAGCATGAAGCTCTCCCCGCCATGCACGTCCGGTGGTGTTCCCAGGGCCACGGAAACAGCCGGAACTCGGTAGCCACGGACTGGGAGTTGGGACGTTTCGCCGGGTGCGATGTCCGCGAGCTCGATCCCGATGGTCTCTGCCCAGTGGTCGACACCTGTCGCCGGCCAGAAGGTGTGTGTGTGGCTCGTCGCTCCCCCAACTGGGACTGTCACCTTCTGTTCGTGGTCGTCCGGCCAGGTGAGGCGGACGACTTGCGGGGTGTCGCCGGAGTTTTGAAGCTGCACCGTCAGGTCGACGGGCTCGCCGTCCGGGGAGCGTATGGGGTGCCGCGGGATCTCAGTTTTGAGTGAGGCACGGCGGCAGCGAGCATCGAAGAGAAATTGCTCTGCCGCCTGCCTCAGGCGCGGCACGGTTGAGCCATTGGCGACACGTGTCCCGGCTTGCGTAACAGGCTTTGAGAGTGATGGCGAGGTGCTTGGCTTGGCGATGAGGGCCAGGATCTCACCCGGGTCGAGGGTTTGGTCCAGGAGAACGTTTCCGTCAGCGGACCACATGAAGGGGGCCTCTCCTTCCGGTGTGCGGCGCGAGATGAGCCAGCCGTGCGGGGCCTTCGTGTCCGGTAGTTGGCGGCTTAGGTCCACTTCGGCCATCAGTCGATGCGGGTGATCGTCCGTGTTGACGGCGAGTATCGCGGAGTCGTTCTTGCGAGTGCGCCAGAGCGTTCCCATGATCGCGGGGAGGGTCGCGGGATGAGGCTTGCGGCGGTTCCAGGTCGTCGTGATGGTCGGCACGGTGTTGGTGAGGCGCAGTTCGTCCACGAGCTGTCCGTAGACGAGGAACTCCTTGCAGGCCAACCGGTACTTGCAGAGGTCAATCAGGATGTCGGTTTTCTCGCGGTGGGCATCGGAGACAATCCAGCTGCCATTCCAGCCAAGCTGGCATCCCCACAGGAAGTCTCGCGCCTGGGCCTGGCGGAATGCCCTTGGTGTGTCCTTGGCGTCTTGCGGGCTGGTGAAGTAGACGGTGTAGCCGGAGTAGACGGCAGGGAGGAGTGGGATATCTGTGTCGAATCGAGGGATCCAGGCCAGGTAGCCATCGATGTTGTCCATGTAGGGTTCGGCGGTGTTCTCCGTGGTGAGCGTGACGTTGTGGGCCGTGGCTGTGGCCTTCGTTCGGTTCAGCATGTCCCGATACCCATCCACCCAATGGCGGCCTCCGCCGAGAGGGTGACCGTGGGTTGGGTCGAAGCAGATTCTGGGGCGGGCGGCCCCGATCTGATCCAGGTAGATCGCGTTCACCCCAACGTCTGTGATCAGACCTTCGCAGATCTCGTTGACTTTGTCTTGCCACAGCCTGGTGACCGGACACATGGGAGAGAGTCGGCGTTTGGATCCGTAGATTTCGGTGTAGACATCGCCGTCCGGCTGCTTGCATGCTCCATCGATCCCCGTGGCGAAACTGTCAATGTCCCGGTCCCACAGGCGGCCGTTGATGTATGGCATCATGATCTGGTTGCGGCCTACCAGTTCGCGGACAACTTCGGGCACGCCCGGCTTGGTGGGGAAGTACTCGGGATAGCTGTGGTCAAACGGGATCATGTGCCAGCTGTACCAATGGAGGCCAACTGTGAAAGGGAACGCTGCCTCTGCCTGCATCATCATTCTGCGGGCTTCCCGTCCGTGCCCTCCTCCGAGCATCCAGACGCCCAGCTCTTTGAACTCCAGCGGGATGTCTTTCCGGTCCTCGACCCAGCCTTTGCGCGTCCACAACTGCTCGGAGGCCCACCGGCGGTAAATTCGGGCGGCTTCCCACCAGTCTCCGTGATAGGCGGCTACAACGACGGGAAACGGGGCTACCTGGCTTGAGCCGGGGACGCCCATGTCCTCGGCGTAGGTCGCAATCGTTGCGTCTTGCTGCGCGGTCACAACGAGACGTTTCGCCCGTGCGCCGCCATCGTGGGCGGCGATGTAAAGACCTGCATCCCCGCGGTTGAAGGCCATGAACTGAGCGGGGCACCTGGTTGAGGGATAGGGGGCATCGCAGGTTGACTTTGATTTGCGGAGCAGCCGACCACCCCAGTTCCCGCCGGGAAGCGCTACATCTGCCGTTCCTTTGGGGGCGACGGTGGCCAGAAGAGGGTATTGGGCCTCCCAGAGCCCCAACCGCTTGCTGCGGTTCGTGACGTTGATTCGCCAGCTACTTGTTGCGTTCCCACTGCCCAGAGCGACCCGGCAGGTCACATCGATGGCATCAGGTTCATCCGGCAGGTCGAGCCCTTTCCAGGTGAGGACCAGTTCGGTCTTTCCCTTACTCCTTCCCAGCTTGCCCGTTCGGGCGGCAGGATCTCGGTTGCTCAGGAAAACCGGTTCGGGCGCTGGAGCTTCATCCGCCTCGGCCGGCTTCGGGGGAGCGGGGGAGCGGAACTCAAGCTTCCATAGTCCCGGGGCTTCCGGTCGAGTCTCGACAAAACGGGTCGTTCCTTCGATCAGGTTCTCCACGGCCAGGCAGTCGAAGCCGGCGGCGGGATCTGCAAAGACGATGCGGATGGCTGCGTTGCGGAGCTCATAGGCCCCCTTGGCGGGCTGGGGATCTGCCCCACCGGCCAGCTGGACGGTTCCGTCACGCAGGGCCGTCACGCGGAGCTGTCGGTCTGGACCGAGCCAGCGCGAGTACCAGGTGAGATCGCTGACGGCCGGCCCGAAGTAGAGTCCTCCCGCGAAGGTCTTCTCAGTCGTCGTCCACTTGCTTCTGGCTGCTGATGTGTAGTAGTAGAACTCGTCGGACGCATCCCAACACACGGCTCCGCTGAAGCCTACCCCCATGGCGTCGTCTTCTGTCGCCATCACGCCCCAGTGTTGGCCTCCGTGCCCTTTACTCTTTGTTCCTGGCGTCTGCATGGGGCGTCGCAGGGGCGCCTCTCCCGTAACAAACGTCGTGTAGTGATAGTCTTCGCGCGACAGCTCAAGGAAATGCAGTTCGTCCCAGAGCTTGGTGTCGTCGCGTGTGATTGCTGCGGTCACCTCGACAACGGGTGAGTAGGGAGTGTAGACATAGCGGTAGGTGGCGCGGATGTTCCCCGGGGCCTTTGAGGTCCCCCCCCCGTATCCGGTCTCACTCTCGATGACCACTCGGACTGGGCTCTGGAAAACGACTTGAGCTCGGGCTTCCGAGTCGTTTGCGGCGGAGGGCTGTGCTCCCGTTTCGCGCCGATACAGGCGGTCCAGGAATTTCAGCCTGTTCTCGGCATGGCCGGAGAGCTGGTACACAACTTGGTTGGGGAATCCACCGTTGCCTTTGAGCGGGTGGCTGACGGCGCAGTAGGAATTGGACACGACAATTGCCTCGTCTGTTGTTGTGACGGTTAGGTCGGTCGTTGGGGGTGGCGATGGCGTGGCGAGCGGCGGCACTACAGCGAACCGGCGTGTCTCTCCCGGGGGCGTGATGCCGGGGAGAATCCAGGCCAGAACTGCGGAGTCGGCCGTTGACATATCCAGCGCGTGGAGCGCTTCGGCCCCCGGGGCACCCCCGGCATCGAGCTCGACGAGGCGTTGTCCCTCAAGGGCAACGGCCAACTCGTGTGCGACCGCGAGGCTAACGGGCTGGCGGAAGCGTTCCCATGGGCCGTTGCTGACCTCGAAAACGATCGGCTCGCCTCCGGCAATGCAGCACGTGGCGAGAAGAAGGGCGGACACTGTTTGACTGAGTTGTTGTGTCATCAGAGATCTCCAGGAGACGTTTGCCGTTAGGCCCCGGGGGCAAAGGGCAGAATGCCGAGGTCGGGAGCCAGCCGTGCCCGGACGGCAAGATCGAATCCCGACTGGTCTCCCCGGCGGACATAGTGATGGGCCAAGCCTGCGACCATGGCGGCGTTGTCGGTACAGTACTTTGGTGCCGCAACAACCAGCCTTCGTCCGCTCGCCGCGACTGTTTCCCCCATCTTCGCACGTAAACGGCTGTTGCACGCGACTCCGCCACAGAGGACGACCGTTGGGGCGGCAAATTCTCCGGCCGCATCGATGGTCTTGGTGACCAGAACGTCCACAATCGCGGCCTGGTAGCTGGCGATGACATCGGCGAGTTCACTGTCGTTGAGCTCGCAGTCTTTGACCCGATACAGCAGGGACGTCTTCACTCCGCTGAAGCTGAAATTGAAGCGATTTTCAGGTTTTGCGGGCTTGCCGGTTCGGCCGGTCAAGCTGCGCGGGAAGTCAACGCTCTCCGGATTGCCATCTCTCGCGATGCGGTCAATGACCGGGCCTCCGGGGTACCCCAGCGAGAGGATTTTGGCGGCCTTGTCGAATGCCTCACCTGCGGCATCGTCCAGTGTGGACCCGATGATATCGGCTCGGCCTGTCTGGCGGATGAGCACGATGGCCGTGTGGCCCCCGGAGACAACGAGAGCCAGAACCGGATAGGTCTCGGGGCTTTCCAGGAGGCTGGGTTCTTCGAGGAATGCACCGTATATGTGGGCGAGGAAATGGTTGATCCCGACCAGTGGTTTCTTTGATGCAGCGGCGAGACCTTTTGCGTACGAGACGCCGACGCACAGAGCCGGCACAAGGCCGGGGCAGGCGGTGACCGCGATCGCGTCGAGCTGGGCGGGAGTGAGGTCCGCCTGTTCGAGGGTTGCGGTGACGACCGGGACGATGTTCTTGAGGTGTTCTCGAGCAGCCAGTTCCGGGACCACGCCACCGTATCCCGCGTGCAAGGCCACCTGAGAAGAGATCACACTCGCACGCACGTCCTCTCCGTCCGCCACGACCGCGGCAGCGGTTTCGTCACAGCTTGTCTCGATACCCAGGACGATCATTGGGGGAACCACCAGCGTTTGGATTCTGAATTACAGGCAGACCTGAGGAATGTGGGGAACGATTGCCATCAGCCCGCGGCCGCCTGTATAGTAAAGTCGCACGTGACTCGCTCAAAGAGACCAGGCGCCGGGAACGCTGTAATGTAGCGGCCCGGTGGCGCTTTTCATTGCCGAAGCAAAGGGGCGTAGCTTGGCTCCAGCGAAAGGCCTGCGCGATGACCCAGCAAGAGATTGTCTTCTTCCACCTTGCCCGGCTGCGGAAAGGGTATGTACGCAGTCGTGGCGGGTTGTTCAGCCTTGGGGCGGTTGCGGGCGTGGCAGGCGTGGTTCTGTCTTTCTGCGTTGCGGATCTGGTTTTCCATCTCCCGACGTTCTTGTGCTGGCTCTGCTGGCTGGGCCTGTTGGGAACGATCGGGGCCGGTATCTACGCCGTCCGTCATGTTCTGAAGGAGCGGGTCAGCGATGAAGCGATGGCCGTTCTTGTTGAGCGTGTCATGCCGGACGTGGATAACCACGTGATCAATGCCGTGCAGCTTTCCGGTCGCTACCCTCAGTCCGACAGCCTTGTCGAGGGACTCTTGAAGGAGGTCGCTCCTGACTGGGAGGGGATCCATCACCGAAGTCTCTACTCACAGGACCCCCTCAAGTGGATCAAGCGTGGTCTGATCGGCATGGGCGTCGTTGGAGGCCTGCTGTTTGCTCTTACTCCCCGGGGAATGACATATGCCGTGGGGCGACTGGTTGCGCCGATGGCAGGGCTTGAGCCGTTCACGCTGACGCGCATCATCTCAGTTACCCCGGAGGATCCCAACGTGCTGCGTGGCGAGTCTGTGGACGTCGAGGTCCGCTTTGAGGGTGCGACGCCCAAGAACGCTCGCGTGATCTGGGAGCGTGGCAAGGGGAAAGCGGAAGAGGTCCCACTCGGCCAGGGCATTGAGGATGGCGAGGAAGCACCGTCTGGTGACAGCCATTTCTGTCGTCTGAAGGGCGTGTTCTACGACTCCAAGTTCAGGGTCGCTGGCGGCGACGCGAAGTCACGTTGGTACACTATCAGCGTGACCAATCCGCCTGGCCTCGACAGCTGGGAAGCGATGGTCGTGCCGCCGAAGTACCTGGGTCAGGACCAATTCCGCCTGGACGAAGAGTCGCAGAGCATGGACGTGCCGGTGGGGGCGAAGGTGGGGTTGATCGGGAAGGCCACGTGTGGGCTGAGTGTTGTTGAGTTGGGGCAGGATGAGTCGGTCCTGGCTACGGCAAAGCCGGCCGGGAGGAGCAAATTCAAGCTGAAGTTCCGCATGATGGACGGGGGGGCTCCGAAAGTGAAACTCACGGCTGACAGCGGCCTTGAGTCGAGCAGTTCCCTGCCGTTTGTGGTTGTGCTGGATCAGAGGCCATCGGTGGTATTGGTCGACACCAAACAGCGGATTTTGGCCTCCAAGGATGCGCAGGTGCCGCTGGCATTTCGCGTCGAGGACGACCATGGCGTGGTCCGGGTCGGTCTGCTGCGGTTGTTGGAGGAAGAGCAGAGCGAGGAAGTAACAAGCGCCATTCCGGACGCGGTGAGTCCCACGTTTGCCGGCCGTTTCATTGTGGATCTGCCGACGTTCGGAGCGCGGGAAGGTGACACGTTGCGCTTTCGAGTCTGGGCTGAGGACAATGGGCCGGACGCGGTTCGTCGCCGTGGTCGGTCAACGATCGTGCACATCAACATTCCTGTGCCGGAAGACCGCCGAAAGGCGAAGAAGAAGGTGGTGCAGCAGGCCAAGGACAGTCTACTGGCTTTGATCAAGATGCAGCGTGAGAACCTGAAGAACACGCGGCGGCTGTCGGAGCTTTCGGTCCTTGGGAAGAAGATCACCAGCGGCCAGATCAATGGATGTCAGGTCGTTCAGAAGACCATTCGCGACTCTGCGGGTGCATTGCTTGCCGACCGAGCGGCGTTGGGGGACTTGGCCAACGTGCTCTCGGGACTTGTGGACAACGAGATGGCCCAGGTGCTCGAGGTCTTTGAGGAGGCCCATCGTGCCGGCGAGGAAACGGTGAATGAGAAGCTGACTCGCTGTGTCAGCCTTGAGACGCACATACTGGCTGCGCTTACCGGGATTCCCACCAGCCTGGGCCGTGAACAGAATCACCAGGAAAAGACTGACCTGTTTGCCGCTCTTCAGAAGATGGTCGGGGGACAGCGCAAGAACTTGAAGGTATCGAAGGAAGCCCAAGCCGCGAATGCGGACGCTGGTGTCGTGGCCGGCCTGGCCGAAGCCCAGGATCAGTTGGCCAATGATCTGATCACCTTCACCGACCAGTGCCTCGTGCTCATTGAGGAGCGTGTTGATGATGACTTTGCCAAGCAGATCCGGCAGGTCTATGACCTGATTGAGAAGGATGACGTATATAGCAAGATGCTGGCCGCCGCCGAGGCCCTTGAGGAGAGCGATCTGGCAGCGGGGATCCAGAGCGAAGAGGAGGCGCTGAGGGTCTTGTTGCGGGCCTTGGACATTCTCAATATCTGGCGAATGAAGAACGCACAGAAGATCGTCAAGGAAGCCGCTGAAGTCATTAAGGAGACCGCGGATCGACTTGAGCAGCTCGAAGCCAAGCAAGCTCAAATTGCGGAAGTGACGCGTGATCTGGCGGCTCGTGGGGCACTGGATGACGATGCCCGAAAGAAATTGGCGGAGATGGACGAGGAGCAGAAAGAGATGGCGAAGATGCTGGAGGAAATGGCCCAGGATCTGTACCAGTTCCCGGAACTGCCGGTGTGCAACGAGCTCAACTCCAAGATGCGTGAGATCTACGAGGATGTAGAGCAGGCCCTGGACAGTGAGAATGCCCCGGCCATCGAGATCGCTGTCCAGAAGGAAGACAGCATTCTCGACGCGATTCGCAACACGAAGGAGCGGGTCGAGGATGTGGAGATGTGGCTTCCTGATGTTCCGGACAATATCGTCTGGAACATGGAGAGTTTTGACACGGACGAGTTCCCTGAGATTCCTCTTGTCCCGCTTCCTGACGAACTGGAGGACATTGTGGGGGATCTGCTTGATCAGGCGTCTTCGGTGGAGCAGCAGGCCCAGGACACGACAGGCAACAACATCATTGCGGACACCGAGATGGGGTGGGGGATCATGGATGGTCCCATGCCGAGTTTCTCTGCGAAGGGCAAATCCGGCAATCAGCGCCCCAACGACAATGAGATGACCGGGCGCAGCGGGGCTGGTCGTGAGGGGCAGGCCACCGGGGAGTTGGTGGAGAACCACGTCAAAGGGTTGGAGGGGCGCAAGACGCACGCCCGACGCACGCAGGATCCCTTCCAGAAGGGCATGGTCACGGAGGACGAAGATTCGACCATGGACGCTCGCAGTACCGGCGGCGGGAAGCTGGGGGGCGAGTCTGAATCTGGAGGGATGTTCGGGAAGGCGCCCCGGCGCGATCTTCACACGGAAGACCATGGTATGACACCAATGAAACTGCGTCAGGAGACGGAAGCTCTCTATGCGACCGCGCGGCTTCTGTACCTTGGAACGGGAAGTTTGGGCACCGCTGCCCGAACGCTGCGCGGCATAGAAATGGCCCCGCAGAAGATGAAGAAGCTCGGCTCCCTGCACCGGCGCGTTCTGCGTCGACTTGAGGACACTCAAGTGGAACTGGCGAACGGGGTGGTGCTGCCGATGCCGGTAGCGTCGGTATCAAAGACAGGTGGGGCGGTCAGCGACGATGTCGACATTAACCAGATTTCGGAAGAGTACCGGGACATTGTCAGCGACTACTACCGCAGCCTTGAGACGGAGTAGGAAACTCGGCTCCTCAAGCGAAGCTGGAGAACAGGTGGCCGAAGTCGATGCCTGAGATGTTCCGGCCTTCGTACTGGCTGAGCAGGCGGTCTCTGCCTTCGGTCAGGTGCTTGGAGGTCACGCCGTGGCCTATGGAGAGGGAGGCCTCGATAAGAGCGGCCAAATGGTCGCACGCGCGTATCACCTCCCCGTCCAACGGATTGAACTGGGCGTCGCTGTAGGTTGATCCCAGTTCCTCAGCGCTCAACCCGAGCTTCACCTGGTCATCCACAATGGCTCGATTGCTGAACTCATTCTCGGTGTAATAGCGGATCTCTTGGTGCCAGCTTTCGGGGAGAAGGGGGAGCAGGCGTTCTTCCATCTGCTGCTTCTCGTAGTCCTTGATGATGCTGTCCAGGCCGGCCACCGCATTCTTGACTGGTGAGGTGATGTCGCGCGTGAGTACCTCCGGGAGGTCGTGAAAGAGTCCCCCCAGGAAGCCGTTCTGGATGCGTTGGTCGGAGGCGCCGATGTCACGCAGGCACAGGTAGGTGGTGATGGCAACAACCAGCATGTGCCCGAGGACAGACGTCTCAGGTATCCGCGGCGACTGTGACCATCGTCGCTGGAACCTGAGTTGACCACAGACGTTCACGAATCCGGCGACTTTGCGGCTGAGCGAGATCCTCTGCACCCCGGTCAGCTCATAGTGATCCTCGATAAGCGTCTCGATTTCTTCCTTCGTCCGCTCGATGCCGTACGCGAATGGGCAGAGCTTGTAGATGATATTGAATTCCCATTGGGTCGCGAGGTAGTGGGCAGCTTTCAGTATGCGTTTCTCGCGGTGCGCGTATTGGGGCTCGAACAGGTACTGCCGGAACCGTTTGCTGAATCCTCCGTTGACCTGGCTGATTTCATCGTCGAGTTTCCCGAGTACCCACCTATTGAGCTCACGACCTTTCTCTCGCATCATCTTGTGGAATACAGGGGGTTTGATGTCGGTCAGGATGATGCGATGCAGGAACTCGAAAATTCCTCCCTCTATCAGGCGGATCCAGTCGATGTCTTGCCCACCGCCCTCCTCTTCGAAGCGTGCAATGACGTAGGCGATGACCATCTTGTGCGCTTGCTTGTCGAGTTCGGTGAACTCGACCGGCCGGATGTGGTCGTTCCAGCGGCGGATGTGGGCGCACTCGTAAGCGCGCTCGATCAGTTGGCAGTTGACCATCGGGCTCTCGCTTTCTACGGGATCGTCACCGACGTGGTGTCGTCCTCTACTGTACGGTCGTGGAGGCCGGGGCTCAACCGGGAACGCGCTGGTGTGCATTGCCATCTTGAATCGGCAGTGCTCAGACAATACCGTATTGAGTCTCTTCCGTACTCACTCATACCTCACCGGGGACGCCCTGCGGAACCATGCCCTGGCCCATCTCTGCTACCGCTGTCCGGGCTCTCCAGCGCTTCAACCAGCGGTGGACGCGCCGCCTGACCATTTTCCGGCGCCACGCCGGTGTACCACTGTGGGCCGCCGGTGTTGTTGTCGATGCTCGGCTGCGACAGAGCCACGAGCGATACCTTCCTGTCGGAGAGTTCTGCGATGGGCTGTACACGGTGGCTCAGTATGCTCTTCCGCACGTCACGTGGGTCCCCGGCGTATTGTGCGGTCCCCGGCAGCGGCCGTTGCGGGGACCACGGAATCGACGGCCACTGTCTCTGCCTGATCTCTGGGCAGCTCTGCCTGTCTCCTTCGCGGGACGGCTGACATTCAGGCCGGATGAGGTCGTGCCCCTCCTGTGCGCGCTGGCTGATCCGCCCCGCCATGGGACTCGGGCGGGTCGGTACCCCGTTCAGCTTGCCGGCGTGCGTGAGTGGCTTGGTTCCCGGAGACCAGGCCCTGTACGGGCGTTGGACATCGGTTGCGGAGTTGGGCACGGCACGCTGGAGCTTGCCAATGCCCTCGACGCGGCCGAGGCCGGCATGGTGGCCTGCGTTGGCGTGACCGCAGAGCCTCTGGAGGTCTGGATGGCTACGCATCGACGGCTTCCGCACGACCCGGCTCGGGAGGACGAGCTCGCGGCTCTGCCCGTTGGAAAGAGTGTGCTCTTCCTGGCCGGAACGGGCATGAACGTACCTTGCCGAGGAGGCTTCCAACTGGTGGTGTGCAACGGTCTCGTCGGAGGAGATTTTCTGTCGACAGCCGAGGACTTCAGGGCGTTGTTGCGCGAGCTAGACCGACTTCTGGCTGAAGGAGGACTCGTGAGCCTGGCAAACCGTTTCCACGAGGGAGCGCAGCAGAGGGTCAGGTCGTTTGCCGGAGCGGCAGTTCAGGCAGGCTGGTGTGTGCGGGGGGACGAGCAGCTGCTGTGGCTGTCGCGGTGACGTTCTTCCCGATGCGCTTCGGTATAGGGGGGGACGGTTCGATGGGGGTTTGCCCCCCCCAAGAAACCCTCACTTTTTCCTCTACGCTCCTCGCATGGACGCTGTGCGGACGGTTGGCTCACGGATCGGGCGACTGGCGTCCCAGGCATCGATCTTGGCCAGGAGATCCTGCCGGATGGAGCTGAACTCAGGGGCATTGGCCAAGTTCGTTCGCTCCCCGGGATCCGCCTCCATGTCGTGCAGAAGCAATCCATCATCGTCCGGCAAACGGGCTGGGGCCGTCGGATCACGAAACAGGCCCATTTTCCACTTCCCATCCCGTATCATGACGTAGCGATCCCCAATCCGGTAGCCCTTCCACACGCCGTAGTCGATTTCGCTGAACACGGGTACAGCCATTGGTTCTTGGCCGGTACTGACGGCTGAAGCGGCGCTGGCAAATTGGGTATCCTCCGGCACATCCAGGTCAGCCAGTTCCATGAGAGTTGGCAGAAGGCTGCCGGTGTTCACCGGGGTCTGGAGGGTTGCGGACGGAGCGATGCCCTGTCCGGAAAAGAAGAAAGGGACACGGGCCGATGCATCATAGAAGCTCTGTTTCTGGTAGAAGCCATGGTCGCCCAGGTGCGTCCCATGGTCTGAGACGAACGCAATGATGGTGTTCTCGAGTTCCCCCATCTGCCGCATGGCCTCGGTCAGTACGCCGAAACAGTGATCCGTGCAGCGCATGTAGCCGTAGTAGCACTGTCTAGTTCGCCGGATTTGCTCGTCAGTCAAGACATGTGATCCTGCGTGCTTCTGAAGGTGCTCGGCCACGACGTCGGGAACTCCGGGGATTGCCCCCGGACGATCCATGGGGATGCCGATCGTGGCTGGATCCACCATCGTGTCGTAAGGTGAAGGAGTGACAACGGGCGTGTGGGGAGCCAGGAAACTGGCGCGAAGGAAGAAGGGGCGATTGGGGTCACGTCGCCGGAGCCATTCCAGGCATTGTTGGACATTCTGGTATTCGGGTGTGTCCTCGACCGTCCCGGGGTATCGTCCTGCGAAGAGCCACTCCCAGACCGCCCCCGTCTCGTACTGCACGACTCCGTACTCCTCCGGATCGATCTCCACGTTGTAGTTGCAGCAACCGACTTTGGGACCGACGTGGATGCCGCCTTCAAGATCGAACGCCTTACGCTGGGAGGCGTAGTGGTGTTTGCCGAAGCTGGCCATCTGGTACCCGGCTCGGGTGAACTCCCGCGTCAGGAACGGTGGGGCTTGATCAGGCAGGATGTGATGGTTGCTGAGGACGCCGGTCGTTGAAGCGGCGAGCCCGGTCAGGAGGCATGCACGTGCCGAGATGCACACGGGGCTGGGCGTGTAGGCTGCGTTGAACCGCACGCCTTCGTCGGCCAGGCGGTCGAGGTTCGGTGTCTGTCCCCACGGTGAACCATAGGCACCCATCGTGTCGGTGCGCTGTTCATCGGTCATCAGCCACAGGATATTGGGGCGGCGTGTTCCCGTGCCGGGCATGATCATCTCTCCCGTACTGTTCTGTTCACTGTGGACGGCTCTGCTGGCAAGAGCAGTCGAAATGGCTTCGTTCCGTGGGAACAGTCCGGCTGAATTGAGTGGGAGCGATCACCACGAGATCATGACGTCGCCGGTTACGCTGTCGGCCTGCATGTAGTGGCCATACCCATCGTTCCTGATGACGGTGTTGACCGCCTCGCCTGACAGGAAGGGGTGGTGGCCGTTACGAATCATCGTCACGCGCGCCTCAGTCCCTGGCTCGGGGTAGAAGCGAATCGTTGCGCTGTCCAACCCGGACACGCCCAGCCGCCGCTCGACCCCAACCATACCGGACCGGACCGTGTGACACGCCAGGACGCCCTCGGTTTCCTGCTCCACAAAGACGCGGCATTCTCGATGCCAGGCTCGAGGCATCGCGTAGCGGCTCTGTCCCCCCGTTAGGCGCGTTTCGAGTCCGACAAGCAGGGGCGCCCCTTGCGGGAAGCGTAGTCGGAGTGCCGTCGTTGTGTCCCGGGTGAACCCGGAAAGGAAGAACCCGTTCGCATGCCTGGCGACGGTCAGAACCGGACTTCCCTGGGCTGCGGAGTCCTTCTCAACGGTGATGTGGAGGCCGAAGCTCTGCAGCGCGTAGCGCATCAGGACTTCGCCGGCGAAGTGTACCGTCGGGTTGAAAGGGATCAGGAGGTGGCCGCTGGTCTGTTCGGGGTTGCAGGCGACCGTTCCTCTCACCCAGACGACCGTTCCGCCCTGCCAACCGGGCCGGCTGCGACAGAGGGCCGCCACCCGGGATTGGGCGCCCCGCGAGGCCGTGGCCAGGATGCGTGTGTCGTCGTCATCGTTTGCGATCACCGCATGCATCCCACCCGCGGACAGCAACTCAGGGTGTAAGAGGTCTTGCGCCATCGGTACACTGGCAAACAGATCGGGTTCCAACTCCAGACTCAACTCAAGAGCATCGGCCAGAGCGGGAGCACAGGAGAGGTTGAGTGCGTCAAGCAGTTCGGGCCCCGCTTGAGCGATTGGGCCATACAGCAGGGCCTTCCCCCCGGAAGCCACATGCTCCAGGAGGGCTTCCTCCCACGCCCCCCCTGCCTCAGGGACTGGCGTGACGACGATGGACTCTGCGAAGGTGTCTGTGGCGGCAGCCCTGGCTGACACGAAGTTCCGCGTACTGATGACCGTGTTAAGCGGCAGACCGTTATTCATGGCTCCACGCATGAACCAGTCGCCGAAGAAGACCTCTTCGATGCGAGTTGGTTCCTCGAACGTCCAATTGTGGTATTCGTCGAAGGGATAGACCCACACGAGTGGCCCCGGCTGGTCCGGTTCATCGCGTCTGGCTGTCAGCAGGTGTGGGATGACCTCATTCGGGACTTGGTCAGGCATCTTTCCGTAGGAGTCATCCGCGGTCAGGAACAGGAACGATGTCGGGGTGCGTGGCTTACCCTCGGCATCCAGCCGGCAGACCGAGAGCGGCAGATAGATATCATGCGGTTCGCGCTCATAGCGATCAAGCCACGGACTGTTGAGGAACCACGGGTCGTGGGTGTAGAAGCGGAAGGGAAATGTCTCCCCCGGGATCTCCGCGATGTGGGACATCCAGCCGACAAGTTCCAGCCCGAAGTCGCTGTTCAAAGCGGCCCACGGTGAGTTTGGCGGGGGCTCAAGGCCGAAGCCACCGGTGTAGATTTCTCGCAGGGGCACTCCGTCCGACGACAGATCCATACCGGTGCTGAGGTTGGTGCCGCGTGTTTCAAGCGGGAGGTCGGGGCACTCGGCCCGGAACGACTTCCAGAACTCGAGGTTAGCATCGCGGACTTCCGGACAGCGTTCGAACGAGAAGGTCTCTCCGTCGAACACTGCTCCTCTGAGCCCCCACGTCTCAAGCCCAAAGCCGAACCCGTTCGAGAGCCACAGGTAATCAAAGCCCATGTCGGCAAAGAAGGTCTGGCACTGTCTCCCCAGGAATGCCCCGAATGGGGTCCCTTCCTCAATTCCGTCAGGGAATCCGGCGTAGGAATCAGGATCGGCATGCAGCCTTGCGTAGCAGCACACCATACTGCCCGGGCCCATCGTCTTGCCCAGGCAGAGTTCGGGATGTCGTTCATACTTGAATGATGATTTGGCGAATTCGGGCCCGGGGTCGAAAGTCTCTCCGACTTTTATGGGTTTGCCGGTGATTTCTCGGCCTGTTTCCTTCAGAGCGGATACGAGGGTTCTCAGCCAGCCGTAGGTGAAGGTTGGGGGGGCATCCATGTACAGATACGGGTGGTTGTGGATGGACTTGCTGTTAGGGTCTTCCGGGGGCGGGGGTTCGCGGCGCGGGTTGGCAACCCCGATCGTGCTGGCCCACTCGAACTGAGCATCCAGATCCCCTTGGTATTCGAGGATTTCGGATCCATCAGCTGCCCAAAGCAGGACCGAGATGACATCGGCATGCAGGCATAGCGGTTGCCACTGCTCGAACAGATGGCGACACACCGCCCGAACTGCCGGTTCAGAGGGATCGCGGAAGGGCTTCAGACTTATTTCGAGGGTCACATTCTTCAGCTGCATCCATGCCTCTCTAACGCGTCGCATACGGCTTAGATCCCGTTTCCTTCACAGGAGCGATTCTTGCGCAGTGAGGAATATCACGGACCTGTGGGAGTGCGTCAACCGGACACGATGGGAAGGCAGGTCTCAGGCGGGCGCTGTCCAATGCCATTGGTACTCGTACTGGGGCACTGCCAGGAAGGCCGTTTCACGCAATGAGTCGGGCAAAGACCCTTTTCAGTCGTTCGGGGGTTGGGCGCCTGTGCCGTCGTTTCGCCAGCATGCGGTCGACGACTTCACAGAGCGTTCCCGGCAGGTGTCCGGCGACATCATGGAGGGCGACAGGAGGGGTCGTGAGGTGGTGTTGGCAGAGCGTATGCATCTCTCCATCAGGGAAGGGATAGCTGCCGGTGGCCGCATGGAACAGGGTCATCCCCAAGGCATAGACATCGGTCCGTATATCAATGTCGTGTTCCCCTCGGATAACCTCCGGTGCAAGGTACATCGGCGTGCCGTCGATCGTGCCTTCTGCACCCGGTGCTGCATCCCATGCGGCTCGGGCCAGACCAAAATCGATCAATTTCGTCTTGCCATCTGTGCCGATCATGATGTTCCCGACCTTGATGTCACGGTGCATGATTCGGTTCTGGTCGAGATAGTGCAGGGCTTCGGCCATATCCTGCCCCAGACGCAGAAGGGCCGGTTTCTCCAACGGTCCCCTTTGAACAATTGTCTCAGCCAGGGACTTGCCTGCCACGTATTCGGTAACCAGAAAGTAGAGCCCATTCGTCTGGCCGAAGTCCAGCAATCTGACAATGTTGGGGTGGTCCAACCAGAAGTGTCGATGGGCCTCCCGCAGGAAAAGGGAGAGGAACTTGCGGCTTTTGGCCTGTTTGGGAGAGGGAGAGTAGGCCTTTAAGGCCACCGGAATGGCTCCTTTCCTGCTCGTGATATCGTGGGCCAAGTAGACCGAGCTGTTTCCACCGCAGCAGAGCTCCCGGTCGATCCGGTACTTTCCCGCAAACAGGCCCCCGGATGGGACGGCTGGGGCCTTCAGACCTCTCATGAGCCGTCGCTTCATCACCAGGCGAGCCTTGGCTCTGAGCTCGATTGGCCGGAAGGGAAGAAGGAGGAACTCATCCGTATCCGCCGATGTCAGGCAGGCGTCAAGGTACTTGGTTTCCTCCTCTGGACAGGTCAGTATGACCCCCGGTTCAGCCCCGTCAGATGCTGCACGAATCTCCGCCAGCAGTTCCTGGGACGGTGCCCCGCCGCAGGCAACCGTCGAGAGGATCACGATCGTGGGCTGGTTTCGGATGAGTAGATCGTTCAGACTGGCCAGCTCCGCACAGAGAAGGACTTCGAGCCCTGCTTCGCCCAGGACTTCCTCGTAGATTCGCCCCACGGTTGGGTCGGGCTCCAGGCAGAGCACGGACGGTTTGTCCAAGGCCTGGGTTGACCCCACGTGGTCTGTCCGAAGCGTTCTGCCCGGGGACGGTTCCCCGCCAGCCTGGTGTGATGCTTGCCCCAGGGTGAGGACGTGGTGGTACAGTCGTCCGGTCTCGATCAGGCGTCCGATGCGCTCGGCCACCAGGCGGAACGTGTCCACATGTTCGGATGCGTAGGTGTTGGGCGTCCAACTGGAAAAGAAGATGACCCCCACGGGGCGGCCCAGAGCGCAGATTGGGCAGGTTAGATTCGAGCGGATCCCGGCCTCAACGATCCGTTTGGTCGATTTGGAACCCGGAACGCTCTTCAGGTAATCAAGCATGTCGCGAATGACGCGTGGTTGCCCTGTGGCGAGAAGGCGCTGGAGGCTGCTGCCCTTGACCGGGGCGGCGTATCCGGCCATTGGATCGGGGCCCGGCGCCGTTGAGCGTCCCCAGCAGTGACGCAGGACCCTTCCGTCCTCCGAAAGCAAGGCGACCCCAATCCGGTCGTATGGAAGAAATGCTCGGAGGCGGTCGAACAGGTGATCCAGAAGCCGAGAGAGGAACTGGTCGGGCTCGGCGTCTGCGTGCAGTTCCTGGAGCGACAGGGCCTCTCGGAAGCTGCGTTCCAGCCATCCCTCGGTTTCTTCAAGGGCAGGCCCCAGCCGGGGGGCGCTCACGCTTGGTCTCGGTTCCGCGGTCTCTCCGCGTGTCTTGTCCGCACCAGGCAGGGCCGGAGTGCTCCGGTGACTATGGGGAGGCTTCCGCTCAGGATCGTCTGCCGCTTGTTCTGGCACCTTTATTCCCTCCCGAACGAGGGCCGTCAAGTCCATGGACTCCGGCGACTTACTGGGGCCTTTGGCGCGTTCATTGCACGCGATAGGCGTAAAGCATGATCAACTAACGATACAATGCGTTCTCGGGAGATGCAACTTCTGCCTCTCGGAAGAACGTTCATGCCGCTCTACGGGGTCGTCGTTGGTCAGGTTGCACGGACCAGGGGGTGCGGCAGTGCCCGTGCCGTTGTCCGGCAGTGGATGTAGTGTATGTCATTTGAGCGGCCGAGAATTTTCATCGGGAGACGGAAGATGACGACGACATTCATGCATGGTCATGGGCAGGGAGTAACGTGTCGCGGGTTGCTCGCGGCCGGATGTGTTTTGTTTGCGTTGACCATACTGCTCCGGGCTGATGACTGGCCAACCTACCGACACGACAACCAGCGCAGCGGCGTCACGGTCGAGAAGCTGGTGTTGCCGCTCGCCCCTGCCTGGACGTTTGTGCCACCGCACGCTCCGGAGCCGGCTTGGGAAGCGCCGCGTGACGTGCCCGTTGAGGGCATTCTCGAGCTTGGGCGCGTGCAGTTCGATGATGCGTACCATGTCGCCGTTGCGGATGGGACTGTTTTCTTCGGCAGCAGTGTCGACCATCGTGTGATGGCTCTCGACGCTGCCACTGGGAGCGTGCGGTGGAGTGTATTTACCGAGGGCCCGGTTCGTCTCGCTCCCACCGTCGCAGGCGGGCGCGTTTACGTTGGATCGGACGATGGTTTTGCGTACTGTTTGCAGGCCGGTTCCGGCTCGTTGGCGTGGAAACAACGCATAGGCCCACGCCCGGATCGATTGCTTGGGCATGGGAAGATGACCTCTGTCTGGCCTATCCGGACAGGCGTTCTCGTTGACGCCGGAACGGCCTACTGTGGGGCTGGTATCTGGCCGGCGGAAGGGGTCTACATGCAGGCGATGAAAGCCGACACCGGCGCCCTCGTCTGGCGCAACGATACGACGGGCGAGAGCACCGATTCAATAGTCTCGCCGCAAGGCTACTTGCTCGCCACTGCCGACGATCTGTTCGTGCCTCAGGGCCGAGTGTCCCCCGCTGCTTACGCACGAGCGACTGGGGCCTACAAGTTCACCATGCGCTTCGGAAAGACGGTCGGAGGCACCCATGCCCTTATCGCGGATGACATCCTCTACACAGGCACTGAGGAGCTCATGAGCTACCACCGCCAGACACGAGAACGCGTCGCCTGGTTTCCCGGCCGACAGGTCATCGTGGCCGCAGAATTCGCCTACTCGGTAAATGGCAAGACGATGGCCGCGATGGACCGCAAGCAATACGGCCAGCCGAGCACACGGCGTTTCTCACTCAGGGACCAACGGATACGTGCCGGTCGAGACCTGCGCTCCGCCAAAGGTGGCCGCGATCGGGCCGCCCAGGCCGAGAAGCAGGCAGCAAAGCAACTCGCCGACCTTGACAAACAGATCGCGGGACTTCCCGTCGACGGCAACGATACCAAAGCACTGACCGCGAAACGCCCCCCTCTGCGGGCCGCGCTGGATGCCAAGAAGAAGGCTCTTGCAGAGGCCCAAGCTCTGTTCGCACAGTCCGAAGACCGGCAGAGAACACTGGACGCCCAATGGGACGAGGCGGGGGCCAAAATGACAGCAACCCACGCCTGGGAGACGCCGTGTGAGTGCAGTGAGTCGCTGATACTTGCCGGAGATACGCTCATCGCGGGGGGGCAGGATCTGGTCGTCGCTGTCGATTCCGTAACGGGGAAGCAGCTTTGGTCCGCTCCGGTCACCGGGAAGGCCAGAGGGTTGGCTGTCGCAGATGGACGGCTGTACGTCAGCACGGACAGCGGGGCAATCCACTGCTTTGGTGCTTCCGGAGGCGTGAAGCTAGGCGTCGTCGAGGAGCCGGCAACCACGCTCCAAACGGCCGAAGAGGATCCCTGCAGCGCCGCGGCAGCAGCCATCGTCAGGCACTCTGGCGTCCGACGTGGATACGCTTTGGTTCTTGGGGCGAAGACGGGGCGGCTTGCCGCTGAGTTGGCTCGACGCACGGAGCTCACCGTCTATGCCGTGTGCCGCGAGGAGGCCGCGGTCGGGCCGATGCGCCGGATGCTTCAGGAGGCCGGCCTTTACGGCAAACGTGTTTGCGTGGACCTCGCCCCCCTCGACCAGCTGCCCTATTCAGACTACTTCGCAAACTTGATCGTTTCTGAGCTTCCTCTCAGTGAGGGAGTTGGTGCCGTTCCCTCCGATGAAATCAAGCGCCTGCTCAAGCCCTGCGGCGGCATCGTGATGATGGGAACTAGTGTCATGTCATATCTGTAATGTTGGATACAGTCTCTTAAGCTTGACGCGGGCATTTCCGGTTGTGAACTGCCAGTCGATCACTGCATTCTGGGTGTTCCGGTGGTGTTGCCACGCCTCGACCTCGGCAGCTACGGT